>DASQMI010000070.1:0-3363 GCA_035645555.1 Lysobacter sp.
CCGAACGCCTCGAAGCCAAACGCCTCGAAGCCGAGCGTCTCGAAGCCGAACGCCTCGAAGCCGAACGCCTCGAAGCCGAACGCCTCGAAGCCGAGCGTCTCGAAGCCGAACGTCTCGAAGCCGAGCGTCTCGAAGCGGAGCGTCTCGAAGCGGAGCGCCTCGAAGCCGAGCGTCTGGAAGCGGAGCGCCTCGAAGCCGAACGCCGTGAAGCCGAGCGTCTCGAAGCGGAGCGTCTGGAGGCCGAACGCCTCGATGCCGAGCTGCGTGAAGCCGCGCGTCTGGAGGCGGAGCGCCAGGACGCGTTCCGCGCCGCCGAGGAGGCCGAGTACGCCCAGCTGGAGGCGCAGTACGAAGCCGAGCGGCTCGCCAGCGAAGCGCTGGCACGCGCGCAGGCCGCGGTCGAGACCGAGGCCGCCGAACCCACGTCGGCACCTGCCACCGCCGATCCGGCCGATCCGGACGAAGCGCTGGACGTGTCCGGGCTGGACATCGACCTGCTCGACATCTTCATCGAGGAAAGCCACGACATCCTCGACCACTCCGACGGCCTGCTCGCGCAGCTGCGCGAGGCGCCCGGCGAGCGCGAGCCGCTGGTCGCATTGCAGCGCGACCTGCACACGCTCAAGGGCGGCGCGCGCATGGCCGGGATCATGGCGGTCGGCGAGCTCGGCCACGCGATGGAGACGCTGCTGGAATCGGTCGCCGAACAGCGCACCGAGCTCGGGCGCGACGGTGTGGTCCTGCTCGAGCGCGGGTTCGACCGTCTGCATGCGATGGTCAGCCGCGTCGCCGAGCGTCGCGCGATCGCGATGCCGGCACAGCTGATCGCGATGTTCGATGCGCGTGCCCGCGGCAAGCCGCTGCCGGAAGCACCGGTCGCGGCCGCTCCGGTCGCTCCGATCGCCGAATTGCCCCCCGCGCCGGAGTCGCCGATATCGGCACCGGCCGCCCCGATCGCCGCGCCGGAGCCGGTGCCGCAGGCCATGCCGTCGGGGTCCGCCAAGGTGCTGCCGCTCAAGCCGTTGTCGGCGCCGATCGGCGAAGCCGCCGTGCCCGACGACGACGAGATCGCCGCGCGCGCGCCGCAGGAAATGGTGCGCGTGCGCGCCGACCTGCTCGATCGTCTGGTCAACTACGCCGGTGAGGTGGCGATCTATCGCGCCCGCCTGGAACAGCAGCTCGGCGCGTTCCGGGTGGCGATCGCGGAAATGGCGCAGACCAACACCCGTCTGCGCGACCAGCTGCGTCGCCTGGAAATCGAAACCGAGGCGCAGATCATCGCGCGCTACCAGCGCCAGGGCGAATTCGGCGACGAGACGTTCGACCCGCTGGAGCTCGACCGCTTCTCGACCCTGCAGCAGCTGTCGCGTGCGCTGGCTGAATCCGCCGCCGACCAGTCGAGCCTGCAGGCGACGCTCGACGACCTGACCCGCCAGTACGAAACCCTGCTGCTGCAGCAGTCGCGCGTGAGCTCGGAGCTGCAGGAAGGCCTCATGCGCACGCGCATGGTGCCGTTCGAGGTGCTGTTGCCGCGTCTGCGCCGCGTGCTGCGGCAGGCCGCCGGCGAACTCGGCAAGCAGGTGCAGCTGAAGCTGGACGGCGCGCAGGGCGAGCTCGACCGCAACGTGCTGGAGCGCATGACCGCGCCGCTGGAGCACATGCTGCGCAACGCGGTCGCCCACGGCCTGGAGACGCCGGAGCAGCGCAAGCGCGCCGGCAAGCCCGAAGAGGGCACGGTGCGGATCGCGCTGCGCCGCGAAGGCTCGGAAATCGTGCTGGAGATCGGCGACGACGGCGCCGGCCTCAACCGCGAGGCGATCCGCCGGCGCGCCGAGGAACGCGGTCTGGTCCGACCGGGCGTGGCGCTGAGCAATTTCGACCTCGACATGCTGATCTTCGAGGCCGGCTTCTCCACCGCCGAAACCGTCAGCCGGCTCGCCGGTCGCGGCGTCGGCATGGACGTGGTCGCTGCCGAAGTCCGCCAGCTCGGCGGCACGATCGAGATCCACTCGGTCGAGGGCCGTGGCACCACCTTCACCCTGCGCCTGCCGCAGACGCTCGCGGTCACCCAGGCGGTGTTCGTGCGGGTCGGCGAGACCACGTTCGCGGTGCCGATCGCCTCGGTCCGCGGCGTCGGCCGCATCGCGCGCGACCGCCTCGAGCAGCCCGAAGCGATGTATCGCTACGGCGACGAGGAATACCCGGTCCACGACCTCGGCACGCTGATCGGCCACGCGCCGGCCAAAGCCGAAGGCCAGCTGCAGATGCCGCTGCTGCTGATCCGCTCGGGTGACCTGCGCGCGGCGGTGTGCATCGACCAGGTGGTCGGCAGCCGCGAAATCGTGGTCAAGCCGGTCGGCCCGCAGATCGCCTCGATCCCGGGCATTTTCGGCGCCACCATCATGGGCGACGGCAGCGTGGTGGTGATCCTCGACGTCGCGCCGCTGGTGCGCCGCCATGCGCTGCTGCCGCGCGACCACGTCGCCGAGCCGGTGCAGCCGGTGGAAACCCGCCGCGTGCCGCTGGTGATGGTGGTCGACGACTCGGTGACGATGCGCAAGGTCACCGGTCGCGTGCTCGAGCGCCACAACCTCGAGGTGCTGACCGCGAAGGACGGCATCGACGCGCTGGAGCGCATGGCCGAACGCGTGCCCGACCTGATGCTGCTCGACATCGAGATGCCGCGCATGGACGGTTACGAGCTCGCGACCCAGATGCGCGCCGATCCGCGCCTGCGCGACGTGCCGATCGTGATGATCACCTCGCGTACCGGCGACAAGCACCGCCAGCGCGCGCTCGACATCGGCGTCGACCGCTACCTCGGCAAGCCGTATCAGGAGCCGGAACTGATGCGCAACGTGTTCGAACTGCTGGGCATGGCGCGTGAGCATGAGTGAAGCGATCCCGCGCGTCGCATTGCTGGCGCGCCCCGGTGAGGCCTGCGAACGCATCCGCGAAGCGCTGGATGCGATCGGCGCGCAGGTGGTGCTGGTCGGCAATCCGCTCGACCTGCCCCCCGAACAGGTGAGCGCGTCGGCCGCGCAGACCGTGGTGGTGGCGCTGGACCCGGCCACCGAGGACGCGCTGGACCGGTTCGACGATCTGTTCGCCGAACCGCGCCTGCAGGTCCTGTACGAGGAAGCCGACCTCGCGGTGCGCCGCGAGGGCTGGGAGGCGGCGCGCTGGCGCCGCCACCTCGCCGCCAAGCTGTTCGGCCACGGCGACGTGCTGCCGCCGGCACCGGACGGCGAGCCGGCGCCGGTCGGCGCGTCCGCACCGACCGAGCCGCACGCCGCGGCGCCGACCGCGCAGGCCCCGTCCCGCCCGCCGGCCCCGGAGCCGGCGCTGCCACCCCCGCTGCCC
>DASQMI010000071.1:0-2481 GCA_035645555.1 Lysobacter sp.
TGGCGATCCTGCGCGGGCGCAGCTGGGTGCGCGAGACGCGGGTACCGCTCAACCGCGTGCAACACCTCGACATCCGCCAGGGGCCGCTGCAGCGCGCGCGCCAGCTCGCCACGCTGGTGGTCTATACCGCCGGCACCCGCCACAGCGCGGTCAGCCTGCCGCACCTCGACGCCGACGACGCGCGCCGCCTGCGCGACGTGCTCGGCGAACAGATCGACCATGACGACGCCTGAGCCGGCCCGCGCGCCGCTCGATCCGGTGCAGGCCGCGCTCGCCGCGGCGCGCCGGCTGCATCCGATGTCGTGGCTGTTCGTGCTGCTGCAGCAGCTCAAACACTTCATCGCGCCACTGGTACTGATCTTCGTGTTCGGCCAACAGGGCGACCGCGAAGAGCTCTGGCCGCTGGTCGGCGTCGCCGCGCTGGTGCTGCTGTCGGTCTGGCAGTACTTCACCTACCGCTTCGGCATCGCCGACGACCGGCTGGTGGTGCGCAGCGGCCTGCTCGAACGTAGCGTGCGGGTAATCCCGTTCGCGCGCATCCACAACGTGGCGCTGCAGCAGACGCTGCTGCACCGACTGTTCGGCGTGGCCGAGGTGCGGCTGGAATCGGCGGGTGGCACTCGCCCCGAGGCCGAGATGCGCGTGCTCAAGATGAGCGATGCGCTGGCGCTCGAAGCGCTGATTCGACGCCGTGCACATGCCGCTGCCCCGTCGGACGCGGAATCGATCGTATCAGCGGACGAGCGCCGAACCCTGCTGGCGCTACCGCTAGGCGAAGTCATCCGCCTCGGACTCATCTCCAACCGCGGCATGCTCGTGGTGGGCGCCGGCTTCGCCGGCGTGTCGCAGTTCGATTCGCGCCTGCTGGGCGAGGGGATGGAATGGCTGGGCCGCACGATGCTCGACTCGGCCGACGTCGCCCAGTTTGGACCACGCGACTACGTGCTCGGCGCGCTGGCCGTCGTCGGTGCGGCCCTCGCCCTGGTGCGCCTGCTGTCGGTGGTGCTCGCGCTGCTGCAGTACTACGGCTTCACGCTAACCGAGGAGCATGACCGGCTCACCGTCGAGCGCGGCCTGCTCGCGCGGCTGCGCACCAGCGCCGCGCGCCGCCGCATCCAGGCCTGGACGCTGCGCGAGGGCGTGCTGCACCGGCTGTTCGGCCGCCGCTCGCTGCTGGTCGATACCGCGGTCGGCGACCAGCAGCACAACGGCCAGGCGCGTTCGCTGCGCGAGCTGGCGCCGATCGCCACCCCGGCGCAGTGCGATGGGCTGATCGCCCACCTGCTGCCGCACGCCGGCTGGGGCACGTTCGACTGGCATGGCGTCTCGCAACGGCAGTGGTGGCGGCTGTGGCTGCCGTCGCTCGCGTGGGTTGCCCTGGCCACCGGCGCGCTGGTGTGGCGCTTCGGCGCGCCGGGCTTGCTGCTCCTGCTGTGGCTGCCGTGGGCGGCGTACGCCGCGCGGCGGCATCTACGCGCAGCCGGTTATGCACTCAACGACGCCGTGCTCGCCGTGCGCGAAGGCTGGTGGAGCCGGCATTGGCGTTGGGCCGAGCTCGACAAGCTGCAGGCGCTGAGGCTGACCCGCTCGCCGCTGGACCGGCGCTGCGGCACCGCGACGCTGTGGCTGGACACGGCGGGCGCCAACCCGCTCGCACCACCGCTGCGCGTCCGCTACCTGCCGGAGTCCGAAGCGCGCGCGCTGCACGACCGGCTTGCCGCGCTGATGGCCGCCCGTCCGATGCGCTGGTGAGTGATCGGCCGTTTATCGCGGACGCGCGCTATGCCTTCGCTGCTGCCAGCTCGGCCATCTGCCGCGCCAGCCGCGCATACAGGCGTCGCGTGTTGCGCGTGTTGAAGCGCTCGCTCATCGAGCACAGCGGCACCACGTTCTTCTCGCCGAACCCGTCGATCAGCACGAACCGCAGCGGCTCGTCGCCGCTGTGGCCATAGACGACGTTGCCGATGTGCATGTCGCTGAGCACCACGCGGTGGCGCAGCAGCTCGTCGAACAGGCCGTCGACGCCTTCGCGGATCCAGTCCGCGAGCCCGTGGCGCGCGACCAGCACATCCAGCGTCGGCGCGAGAGCGCCGTCCTCGCCGCGCACGCACTCGACCACCTGCCCCAGGCCGAGGTCGGTCTCGACCAGACCGAAGATGCGCACGAACGGCGCGGCCACCGGCTCGCGCGCGCGCAGCGCCACGTACTCGCGCAGCTCGCGCAGGTACACCGTGTATTGGCGGGCCCGCGCGCGCCGCTTGAGCCAGCCGCGGCGCCCGCCCCAGCGCGCCTCCAGCATGTCCGGGCGGATGACCTTGATCACCGCATCCGGCCGGTCGGGATGCGGAAACACGTAGCGCATGAGGCCGCGCGCCAACGGGACGGTATGCGAAAGCGTGATCACCGGGAGCGGTCCGACGGGGCGTGCGCCTGCGCGAGCTCGCGCAGGCGGCGGTATTTCAGCGCGACGTAGCGCGTGTG
>DASQMI010000072.1:0-12805 GCA_035645555.1 Lysobacter sp.
GACCGCGCGCTCGTCGAGCGCCGCGCGGCGCGCCTGCGCGAAGCCGGCCCGCAGCTTGCCGAGAAGGTGCGCCGGGTATTCGCCGAGCGGCGCGAGCGCACCGCCGCGGATGTCGACGGCGCGCTCTACGACGGCTTCATCGGCGATGCCGACCGCGCGCTGTTCGCCAAGGTGCGCAGCACACCGCCGCAGGCGCTCGCGCACGCCAGTTTCGCGTTCCGCGACGCACGCCTGCCGGAGCTGCTGTTCCGCTACCGCGCGCGCAACTGGCCGGAAACCCTGGACGCCGCCGAGAGCCAGCGCTGGGACGCATACCGGCGCGCGCGGCTCACCGGCGAAGACGGCGGTGCGGAGATCACGTTCGCGCGTTTCCATGCCGAGATGGCGGCGCTGCGGCCGGGCGTGGCAGGCGATGCGCGCAGGACGGCCCTGCTCGACGCACTCGACGCATGGGCCGCGCGTATCGCCGGGGAGCTTGGCCTCGCATCCATGCCGACGCCCGCCGTCGTACCGGCCGGTACACCATGACCGCCTATTTCACCGACGCCAGCTTCAAGTTCCTGCGCGCGCTGGCCCGGCACAACGAGCGCGCCTGGTTCCACGCGCACAAGGACGATTACGAGACGCACGTGCGCGCGCCGTTCCAGCGCCTGCTCACCGACCTGCAGCCGGCGCTTGCGGCGATCAGCGCGCACTACCGCGCCGACCCGAAGCCGACGGGCGGCTCGCTGTTTCGCATCCAGCGCGACACCCGCTTCGCCAGCGACAAGTCGCCATACAAGAACTGGCAGGGCGCGCGCCTGTTCCACGCGCGCGGACGGCAGGTCGAGGCGCCGTCGTTCTACCTGCACCTGCAGCCCGGCGAATGCTTCATCGGCGCGGGCCTGTGGCATCCGCAGCCGGACACGCTGCGGCGGCTGCGCCATTTCATCCTCGACAACCCGGGCGGCTGGCGCGCCGCCGCACACGCGCCGGCGTTCCGCCGCCGCTTCGCGCTCGACGACAGCGAGATGCTCGCCCGTATTCCGCGCGGTTTCCCCGCCGACTTCGAATTTGCCGACGACCTGCGTCGGCGCAACCTGGTGGCGTTCCGGCCGCTGGAGGACGCACTGGTGACCGGCGCGCGCCTGCGTCGCACGCTGGAAACCGATCTCGCCGCCCTTGCGCCGTTCGTCGATTACCTGTGCGCCGCGCTGGATCTCGAGTTCTGAGCATGGGCATCGCGGGCTACCGGCGCCATGCGCTGTTCTACTTCGGCTACTACGGCGCGCTCGGCGCGTTCTCCCCTTACATCGGCCGCTGGGTTGCGGCGAACGGCCACGGCGGCTGGGCGGTCGGCGCGATGCTCGCGCTGTGGTACGCCGGACGCATGGTCGCGCCACCGGCCTGGGCGCGCCTGACCGGCCACAGCGCGGTGCCGGGACACTGGCTGGTAGGCGGCTGCGCTCTCGCCCTGCTCGGCTTCGCCGCGTTCCTGCGGCTCGACACCGGCGTCGGCCTGTTCGTGGCGATGGCGTGGTTCGCGCTGTTCTTCAACGCAGTGGTGCCGCAGTTCGAGGCGCTGACGCTCAGTGCGCTCGGCCCGCGCAGCCACGACTACGGCCGCGTCCGCGTGTGGGGCTCGGTCGGTTTCCTGTTGGTGGCCGGCAGCTACGGCGCCCTGCTCGACCGCTTCGGCGACGATGCGTTCGTTCCGCTTGTGCTGCCGTGGCTAGCACTCACGCTGGCGGCCGCATGGCCGCACCGGCGCACGCCGGCGGTCGCGCCGTCCGCAGAACTCCGTCCGGCGGTATGGCGACGTCCCGGTGCGCGTCGGCTGCTCGGTGTCGCGCTGCTCGTGCAGCTCGGCTTCGGCCCGTTCTACGTGTTCTACACGCTGCACCTGCAGGCGCACGGCCACGACGGGCTCTCGGTGGGTTTGCTGTGGTCGGTGGGCGTGCTGTGCGAGATCGCGATGTTCTGGTACGCGCCGGCACTGATCCGCCGCTACGGCGCCGCTCGCGTCATCGCCATCAGCCTGGCCGCCAGCGTGGCGCGCTGGGCTTTGGTGGCCACGCAAGCCGACTCGCTGGCGTTGATGGCGCTGGCGCAGGCCACGCATGCACTCGGCTTCGCCGCGTTCCATGCCGGCTGCATGCGCCGGATGGCCGAACTGTTTCCCGACCGTCGCGACATGAACTCGGCACAGGGCCTGCTATACGGCATCTCCAGCGGCTTCGGCGGTGTGCTCGGTGCGGGCGTCTCGGCCCTGGCCTGGCAGCTCGGCGGCGGTTTTGCCGCGTTTCTCGTCGGCGCGGCGGTGACGCTTGCGGCGCTGGTGCTGCACCTGGCGGCCGCGCGTTTCGGCCGCGCCGTGCCGATTGCGGAGTCACGATGAAGAAACTGCTCGCCCTGCTGCTCGTCGCGCTGCTGATCCTGCTGGGCTATGCGGCCGCGGGCCCGTTCATCGCCCTGCATGGCATCCGGGATGCGATCGAGCGTCGCGACATGGTCGCGCTCGAACGCCACGTGGACTTTCCCGCGGTGCGTTCCAGCCTGCGCGCGCAGGTCGAGGATGCGATCGCGCGTCACGTGGATGCGGACCGGCAGGCCGATCCGTTGGCGGCGCTCGCGCTCAGCCTCGCTTCGAGGGCGGCCGGCGGCGTGGCCGATGCACTCGCCACGCCGGCCGGCATCGCCGCGGCACTGGAAGGCCGCAGCGTACTGCGCAGGCTGGCCGGCGGCGCGCGCGCGGACGCGTTCGCCGAAGCCGCGCCGGAGCGTTGGCTCGACGATCCGCAGTACCGCTACGAATCGCTGTCGCGCTTCTCGGCGACGGTGCGCAACCGCGACGGCGAACCGGTGGTGTTCGTGCTCGGCCGCGACGGGCTGCGCTGGAAGGTGATCGACGTGCGTCTGCCGCCGGGGCTGTTGCAGAACCCGCTGCGCTAGGCCGCTCACTTCCCGTTCGCGCCTATTTCGCTGTCTCCCTACCGCGCCGGGCGCACGTTGCAGGCGGGCGTGTTCGCGCCCATTCCCTCAACCGGAGAGCCGACATGAAACGCATCGCCTTGCTGGCGTTGGCGGCGTGTCTTCCTCTCGTTCCGGCCAATGCCAACGACCACGAGTTCACAGGTATTCTGGCCGGGGTGAAGGAGGTCCCCGCCGTCTCGACCGTCGCCCGCGGAGAATTCCGCGCCTACGTCTCGGGCAACACGGTCCACTACCTGCTGCGTTACGCCAACCTCGAAGGCGCGGTTACGCAGGCCCACATCCACCTCGGACAGCCCGCCGTCGCGGGCGGCGTGATCGTCTGGCTGTGCTCCAACATGCCCAGCCCGCCGACGCCACCGGGCGTGCCACCGTGCCCGGCCCCGCCGGCGCGTGTCACCGGAATCATCACCGCCGGCGACGTGGTCGGGCCGACCGCGCAGGGCATCGACCCCGGCGAGTTCGCCGAGCTCGTGCGCGCGCTGCGCAACGGGGTTACCTACGCCAACGTGCACACCGATCGCTTCCCGACCGGTGAGCTGCGCAGCAAGATCCACCCGCCGGGCGACCGCGACTAGACGCCGTTCGATACGCCGTGCGGCACGTGCCCGGCAGCGACATGCTGCCGGGCCGAATCGATGTTGTGCAGCGAATCGTCGAAGAAGATATCGGCGCCGAACGCCTCCAGGAACGGCCCCTTCGGCCGCCCGCCGAGGAACAGCGCCTCGTCCAGCCGGATGCCCCACTCGCGCAACGTACGGATCACCCGCTCGTGCGCGGGTACCGAGCGCGCGGTCACCAACGCCGTGCGGATCGGCGCGTCAGGCCCGGACGGGAACGCGGCCTGCAGCCGGTGCAGCGCATCCAGGAAGCCGCGGAACGGCCCGCCGGACAGCGGCCGGAGCTTGTGCTGCAGCTCGTGCGCGGCGAACGCCGCCAGCCCGCCCTCGCGCGACACCCGCTCGCCCTCGTCGTCGAAAATCACCGCATCGCCGTCGAACGCGATGCGCAGCTGATCGTGCCGCTGCTGTGGCGCGCGCGCCGGCAACAGCGTGGCCGCGGCGATGCCGGCGGCGAGCGCCGCGCGCACGTCCTCCGCGTTCGCCGACAGGAACAGGTCGGCGCCGAACGGCTTGACGTAGCGGAACGGCGGCGCGCCGTTGCTGAAGGCGGCGCGCTTGATCCGCAACCCGTAGTGGGCGATGGAGTTGAAGATGCGTAGCCCTGTGTCGGCGGAATTGCGCGAGATCAGGATCACCTCGACGTGCGGCGCCTCGGGCGGTGTGCCTTCGTTGAGCGCCAGCAGTTTGCGCACCAGCGGGAAGGCGATGCCCGGCGGCAGCACGTCGTCCTCGTGACTGCGCTGGTAGGCGGCGTAGGCGTCGATCCCTTGTGCCTCGAACAGGGCGTGGCTGTCCTCCAGGTCGAACAGCGTCCGCGAGGAGATGGCGACGATCAGCGGGTCGGCATGGGCGTCCGGCATGGCGGCATTGTGCCGCGTCCGCGTCGCAGCGGCTGAGCCGCTCAGCGCATCCGCTCGTAGGCGAACCCGGCGTTGCGCACGTGCCGACTGAAGAACTCGCCATGCGAGTCGGCCTGCAGCAGCCGGCGGTGCAAGCCTTCGGGCACGTCGAAATACCAGTACACCGCGCCGCTCTCGAACTCGATCTCGAGCACCTGCTGCGCCGGGTCGTAGCCCACGCTGCGCAGCACTTCGGAGTCGACGGGGTGCCGTTTCACCCGGTCATCAGAGCGGGCGCGGCGTCGTCGTCACGTGGAGGTCGCGTGAATTTACGCCGTTTCCAGCGCGGACGGCGCCCAGGGCGCACTACTCGAACGCGCCGTAGCCGTCGTGCGCGAGGTTGTCGAACCGGGTGTACTCGCCGAAGAACTTGAGCTTGATCGACCCGGTCGGGCCGTTACGCTGCTTGCCGATGATGACCTCGGCCAGGCCTTTGTCCGGCGAGTTCTCCTTGTTGTAGTACTCGTCGCGGTAGATGAAGATGATCACGTCGGCGTCCTGCTCGATCGCGCCCGACTCGCGCAGGTCGGCCATCACGGGTCGCTTGTCGGTCCGCGTTTCCAGCGAGCGGTTGAGCTGCGACAGCGCGATCACCGGCACCTGCAGCTCCTTCGCCAGCGCCTTCAGCGAGCGGGAAATCTCCGAGATCTCGGTCGCGCGGTTCTCGCTGTTGCCCGGCACCTGCATCAGCTGCAGGTAGTCGATCACGATCAGTCCGAGGTCGTGCTCGCGCTTGAGGCGGCGCGCCTTCGCACGCAGCACCTCCGGCGACAGCGCGGGAGTGTCGTCGATGAAGATCTTCACTTCCTTAAGCTGACGGATCGCGCTGGTCACGCGGCTCCAGTCCTCGTCCTCGAGCTGTCCGGTGCGCAGGCGCGCCGCGTTCACGCGGCCCACCGACGAGATCAGGCGCAACGCCAGCTGGCTCGCCGACATTTCCATCGAGAACACCGCGACCGCCTTCTTGCTGCGGAACGCCGCGTACTCGGCCATGTTGAGCGCCAGCGTGGTCTTGCCCATCGACGGGCGCGCGGCCAGGATGATCAGGTCGGTCGGCTGCAGGCCGGCCGTCATCTCGTCGAATTCGGTGTAGCCGGTCGGCAGGCCCGTGACGCTGCCGCCGCTCTCGTAACGGGTCTGCAGGACGTCGAACGCTTCCTTGAGCGCGTCGTTGACCGCGACGAAATCCGTGCGCCCCTTGGCGTCGGCCTCGGCGATCGCAAACACCTCCTGCTCCGCCTTGGCGAGGATCTCCTTGCTCTCGCGCCCGTTCGGCTGGAAGGCGTCGTTGACGATGCCGGTGCCGACCTCGATCAGCCGGCGCAGGATCGCCTTGTCGCGGACGATCTCCGCATACGCGGCGATGTTGGCGGCCGACGGCGTGGTGCTCGCCAGCTCGATCAGATACGCGCCGCCGGCGACCTGCTCCGACAGACCCTGCGAATCGAACCACTCGCTCAGCGTCACCGCATCGAACGGCTTGCTGCGGTCGGCGAGCTCACGGATCGCGCGGTAGATCAGCTGGTGGTCGCGCCGGTAGAAATCCGGCTCCGACAGCAGCGAGGCGACCGTGTCGAACGCTTCCGGCGCCAGCATCAGGCCGCCGAGCACCGCCTGCTCGGCCTCGACCGATTGCGGCGGTATCCGCAGCTGTTCCACGCGCGCATCGCTGCGGGTGTCGAATCGTTTGTCGGCTCGGAAATCCGGGCGTGCGCTCATCGCGGTGTCAGCTCCCCGGGCATGCGCTCCCCCGCGCCGCCCTTGATTGGCCATCCTAGGCAGTGCGGCTGTGGGCTCGCGACGGAACATCCTGTGGATAACCGCGTTTTATCCACCCGCGGTCGCACCGGCTGCGACGATTCCGCAGACGCCAAACGAAAACGGGCGCCCGAAGGCGCCCGGTTCTTTCCGCAGTGCGAGCCGGCTTACGCCTGCTCACCCTCGATGACCACCTTCACGGCAGTCTCGACATCGGCGTGCAGGTGCACCATCACCTCGAACTCGCCGGTGCGGCGGATCGGGCCTTCGCCCATGATCACTTCCGACTTCTGGACCGGGCAGCCGGCCTTGGTCAGCGCCTCGGCGATGTCGCGCGGGCCGACCGAGCCGTACAGCTTGCCTTCGGTCGACGCGTTGGCGCGCAGCGTGACGCTCATGCCCTCGAGCTTGGCCTTGCGCGACTCGGCCTCGGACAGCAGCGCCTGCGCCTTGGCCTCGTACTCGGCGCGGCGCTTCTCGAACTCGGCGATGTTGGCCGGGGTGGCCGGCACGGCCTTGCCCTGCGGCACGAGGAAGTTGCGGCCGTAACCCGGCTTGACGGTGACCTTGTCGCCGAGGTTGCCGAGGTTGGTGACCTTCTGCAGAAGGATCAGTTGCATGGTGTGACTCCTGGTTCGTTAGCAGGCGCTGCCTGCAGCTGGATCAGCTGTCCGAACGGACGGGACGCGTTGGCGCCGACGCAACGACGCCCGCGCCGGAGCGCGGGCGTGCGGTGCAGCGTGCTTACGCGCGGTGGTTGTCGGTGTACGGGATCAGCGCGAGGTAGCGCGCGCGCTTGACTGCGGTCGCGAGCTGGCGCTGGTACTTCGACTTGGTGCCGGTGACACGGCTCGGGACAATCTTGCCGGTTTCGGTGAGGTACTGGCGCAGGGTGTTGAGATCCTTGTAATCGATCTCCTTGACGCCCTCGGCCGTGAACTTGCAGAACTTGCGGCGACGGAAGAACTTGGACATGGGTGCGCGCTCCTAGGGCGTGATCAGGCGGCTTCGACGGCGTCTTCGGTGGGCTCGGCGGCATCGCCACCGGCGTCGTCGTCGCGACGGCGACGCTCGCCGCGCTCCGGCCTCTCAGCCTTCTCGTCCTTCGACTTCATGATCGCCGACGCCTCGGTTTCCGGGCCGTCGCGCTTGATGACCAGGTGGCGCAGCACCGCGTCATTGAAGCGGAAGTTGTCGACCAGCTCGTTGAGCACGGCCTGGCTGCACTCGATGTTGAGCAGCACGTAGTGAGCCTTGACCAGGTGCTGGATCGGATAGGCCAGCTGACGGCGGCCCCAGTCCTCCAGACGGTGGACCTTGCCCTCGCCGCCTTCGATCAAGCCCTTGTAGCGCTCGATCATTGCCGGCACCTGCTCGCTCTGGTCCGGGTGGACCAGGAACACGATCTCGTAATGACGCATGGTGATGTTTCCTTGTGGATGACGACCGGGTGGCCCCGGCAGGGTCAGCCCCCCGCGGCGTGCGCGGTGGAGCAAGGGCCCGTCCGCGCGGGCGGACGGGAGCCGGAAATTATGGCAGCGCGCACGCCAGCGGGCAAATGGCCGCGACCCGCTCACGGGTTCTCCCCGGCCGGGTCCCTAAGCTGGACCCGGTTTCCCCGAGCAGTCCCATGTACAACCTGAACGGCTTCCTGATCCGCCCCGAGCACGTCTCGCTCGTCTCCCCGGTGAGGCAGGTTCCCGGCCAGGCCGAGTTCGCCTTCCGTGTGGTGCTGGGCGGCGGCTACGAGCACATCTGCATCTCGCCAAGCCACGAGCACGCGACGCGCCTGCGAAACGCGCTGATCGCGGCGTGCGACGCGCCGCATTCCGGCAGTGAGGAGCTGGCGGCTCCGACCTACGTCAATGGCAATACCGCCAAGGCGCCCGACGCCGGCTCGCAGGCGCGAGCCCCGCTCGAACCTGCGGCCAAGGCGCCCGCGCGCAGCCGCGACAAGCCGGCGCGACGCAGCTCCGGTCGCATGAACTAGCCGCCGGCATCAGCTGGTGCGTGGTGCCCGGAGTGGGAATCGAACCCACATGGCCTTGCGGCCGAGGGATTTTAAGTCCCTTGCGTCTACCGGTTCCGCCATCCGGGCCTGAGCCGACATGGTGCCCGATGGCAGCCGCGGCGCCAACGCAAAGAAAAGAAAAGCCGCGCAGTGCGCGGCTTTCGTGGCGACCGTCGTCGCGATCGCGAAATTGGAGGCCTGGGTCGGAATTGAACCGGCGTACGCGGATTTGCAGTCCGCTGCATAACCACTCTGCCACCAGGCCGGAGGCGTCGCCGCCGAAGCGGCGCTTGGATTCTTCCACATCTGCCTGCGTTCGGCAGCCCTCGCCGACCGCAGACATGACAAGGCCCCGATACCGGGGCCTGTCGAAAACTGGAGCGGGAAACGAGACTCGAACTCGCGACCCCGACCTTGGCAAGGTCGTGCTCTACCAACTGAGCTATTCCCGCGTGGGACCGCAAATATTACGGATGGGCTCCCGAGTGTCAACACCCTCAAGCAGCGAGATTCAGTCGGCGGACGCGCGATCGGCGCGCAACGCCGGCCATGCCGCGTGCAGATACGCGAAGCCCGACCACAGCGTGAGCAGCGCTGCGCCCGCCAGCAGCCACTCGCCGATGTAGAAGATCGGCAGCCGCAGCAGCGGCTCGCGGTACAGCAGGCACAGCAGCGCCACCATCTGCACGATGGTCTTGATCTTGCCGATCGTCGCTACCTTCACCCGCGCACGCTGGCCGAGCTCGGCCATCCATTCGCGCAGCGCCGACACCGCGATTTCGCGGCCGACGATCACCGCCGCCCACAGCGCCATCCACTTGGTCGGATGCTGCTGCACGATCAGCAGCAGCGCGACGGCGACCATCAGCTTGTCCGCGACCGGATCGAGGAACGCGCCGAACGCGGAGTACTGGTCGAAGCGGCGCGCGATCCAGCCGTCCAGCCAGTCGGTCACCGACGCCAGCGCGAACACCGCCGCGGCGGCGAAGTTGGTCCACTGGTACGGCAGGTAGACCACCAGCACCAGCACCGGGATCAGCACGATCCGCAGCAGCGTCAGCAAGGTCGGAACCGTCAGCCTCATCCTTCGCTCCGTGCCCCGTCCGGCAGGTCCAGCCCGTGCAGGGTCGCGTAGATCCGCTCGGCGAGCGCGGCGTTGACCCCCTCGACGCGGGCGATCTCCTCCACGCCCGCCGCCTTCAGTCCCGCCAGCCCGCCGAAATGCCGCAACAGGTTAGCGCGACGGCGCGGGCCGATGCCGGGAATGTCCTCCAGCCGGCTGGTGCTGCGTGCCTTCTGGCGCTTACCGCGGTGGCCGGTGATCGCGAAACGGTGCGCTTCGTCGCGCACCTGCTGGATCAGCTGCAGCGCGGGCGACTCCGGGCCGGGATGCACCACGCGGCCATCCGGCAGCAGCAGTTCCTCCTCGCCGGGCTTGCGCGCGGGCCCCTTGGCCACGCCCACCACCGCGATCCCGGCGATGCCGCAGGCTTCAAGCACCGCGCGCGCCTGCGCCACCTGGCCGGCACCGCCGTCGATGAGAAGCACGTCCGGCACCACACCGCTTTCTTCCACCGCGCGCCGAAAGCGGCGCTCCAGCGCCTGTCGCATCGCCGCGTAGTCGTCGCCGGGCGTGATGCCGGTGATGTTGTAGCGGCGGTACTGGCCGCGCACGGGTCCTTCGGCATCGAACACCACGCAGGACGCGACGGTCGCCTCGCCCATGGTGTGGCTGATGTCGAAGCATTCGATGCGCTGCGCAACTTCCGGGAGCGCGAGCAGCTCGCGCAACGCTTCGGCGCGGGCGCGCTGCGCGGCATGGCTGCTGCACTCGCTGGCCAGCGCGATCTCCGCGTTGCGCCGCGCGAGGTCGACATAGCCGGCGCGGTCGCCGCGCACGTTGCACTTGATCTGCACACGGCGCTCCGCGGTCGCGGACAACGCCTCCTCCAGCAGTTGCAGATCGGGAATGTCGCGGTCGAGCACGATCTCGCGCGGCGGCGTCTGCCCCACGTAGTACTGCGAGACGAACGCCGCCAGCACCTCCGCCGGATTGTCGCTGCCGTTGGTCTTCGGGAAGAACGCGCGGGTGCCGAGATTGCGGCCGTCGCGGAAGGCCAGCAGCATCACGCAGGCGGCGGCGCCGTGCATCGCGACCGCGAGCACATCGAGGTTGGCCGCTCGGCCGTCGACGTACTGGCGCGCCTGCAGGGTGCGGATCGAGCCGATCAGGTCGCGCAGCCGCGCCGCCTGTTCGAATTCCAGCTGCTCCGCCGCGCGCTCCATCGCCTTTCCCAGCTCGTCGGTGAGCTCGTCGCTGCGACCGTCCAGCAGCAGGCACGCGCGGCGCACGCTTTCGGCGTACTCCTCGGCCGGCACCAGATTCACGCACGGCGCGCTGCAGCGGCCGATCTGGTGCTGCAGGCACGGCCGCGAGCGGTTGCGGAACACGCTGTCCTCGCAGCTGCGCAGCTTGAACAGCTTGTGCATGAGGTTGAGCGTTTCGCGCACGGCGACGACGCTGGCGTACGGGCCGAAATAGCGCCCGGGCACCGCGCGCGGGCCTCGGTGCATGGCGATCCGCGGCCACGCCTCGTTGGTCAGCAGCACGTACGGGTAGCTCTTGTCGTCGCGCAGCAGCACGTTGTAGCGCGGCTTGAGCGACTTTATCAGCTCGTTCTCGAGCAGCAGCGCTTCCGCCTCGGTGCGCGTGACGGTGACCTCCATCCGCGCGACCTGGCTCAGCATGGCCATGATCCGGGTCGGCTTCGGGGTGGCGTTGAAGTAGCTCGCGACCCGGTTCTTCAACGCGCTGGCCTTGCCGACGTAGAGCACGCTGTCGTCGGCGGCGATCATGCGGTACACGCCCGGCGCGGTGCTGAGCGTGCGCACGAACGCCTTGCCGTCGAACGGCTCGCGGTCGGGGGCATCGCTCATGCGCGCACGCTCGGACTCGGGTGCGCCGGGAGGATCGGGTCGGACATCGGCCATACCGGACGTCAATGGCGGCGATTATGCGGCAGCGCAAGGCGGCGCCTGCTCACGCCGCGGCGGCCTACGCCGGAGGCGCCTCCAGCTCCTGCCGGAGGCGACGGATCGCGCCGTCGGCGGCCAGCTCCAGCAGCGTCCACACGCGCTCGAAATCCTTGTGGTTGCCGGTGTACGGGTCGGGCACTTCGCCCTCGGGCAGCACGCCGGCCCAGTCCAGCAGCAGCGCGCTCCGGGCGCGCGCATCCGCTGGCGCGAGCGCACGCACGGCACGCAGGTTGAAGCGGTCGGCGCACAGCATCCAGTCGAACTGGTAGTAGTCGTCGAGCGAGAGCTGGCGGCCACGCAGCCCGCTGATGTCGACCCCGTGCCGGGCCGCGGTAGCGATCGCGCGCGGGTCGGGCGGATGACCGACGTGCCAGTGCCCGGTACCGACCGAATCGAACGTCACGCGGCCGGCCAGCGGCGATTCCTCCAGCCGCGCGCGCATCACCCCCTCCGCCATCGGCGAGCGGCAGATGTTGCCCAGGCAGACCATCAGCAGACGCATCTCATCCCCGTCCTTCGGCCAGGCGCGCCTCGGCGCGGGCCAGATCCTCGGGCGTGTCTACACCAGGCGGGAACGGTTCCGGCGTGATGGCCACCGCGATGCGTACGCCCGCTTCCAGCACGCGTAACTGCTCGAGCGCCTCGACGTGCTCCAGCCGGCCGGGCGGCATTGCCGCGAAGCGCTGCAGGAACCCGACGCGATAGGCGTAGATGCCGATGTGGCGCAGCCAGTGGCCGCCGTCCGGCAGCCGGCTGCGGTCGTGCATGAACGCGTCGCGCGGCCACGGCACCGGCGCGCGGCTGAAATACAGCGCGTGGCCGTCGGCCCCCGCCACCACTTTCACTGCATTCGGGTCGAGCAGCGTGGCCGCATCCTCGATCTGGCTCGCCAGCGTCGCCATCGGCGCGCCGCTGCGAACCAGCAGCTCGGCGACCGCACGGATGCCCGCCGCCGGCGCGAACGGCTCGTCGCCCTGCAGGTTGACCACCACGGTGTCGTCGGGCCAGCCGGCGATGCGTGCGCATTCGGCTAGCCGGTCGGTGCCCGAGGCGTGCGCGGTGGACGTCATGGCGACCCGCACCCCGCTGCCCTGCACCGCCGCGGCAATGCGCTCGTCGTCGGCGGCGACCCACACCTCGCGCGCGCCCGCGGCCAGCGCGCGGCGTGCGACGTGCAACACCAGCGGTTCGCCGCCGAGCGGGCGCAGCGGCTTGCCGGGCAGCCGCGAGGCGGCGTAACGCGCGGGAATGGCGACGACGAAATCCATGGGCACGAGGTCGTGGGAATCCGCCGCGCAGTGTCGGGCAAAAGCTCGCTGCGGTCACCTGCGCCGCGGCGTCTCGCGGACCTGCTGCAGGCGCGCCAGCAGCGCGACCCAGAACGCCTCCGGCAGCTCGGCCCGGACGGGTACCGCGAACAGCGGCCGTTCCTCGGCGAACGCCTCACACTTGACTGCGTCCTTCTCGGTCATTAGCACCGGCAGCGGGCTGCCGAACGTCAGGTCCTG
>DASQMI010000073.1:0-36977 GCA_035645555.1 Lysobacter sp.
GCCGGCGTGCTCGCCGTGGCCCTGCTCGCGACGTCCGCATTGACGCCGGTGATGGCGCAGACCACCGGCGGCAACGCCGCCGACACGACCGTCGCCACCGACGACGACGACGGCTTCGACTGGGGCCTGCTCGGTCTGCTCGGCCTGCTCGGGCTCATTCCACGCAAGCGCAGCGTCGACGTCCACCCCGACACCAGCCGCCCGCGCACCTGAACCGGCGCATGCGCCACCAACGCGTCGGTGCCGCGCGTCCGCACCGGGACCGCGGGACCGACGTCACGCTCGCCGCGCTGGCAGACGCCGGCGCGGCCTGCCAACCGCGGCGCCACCGGCTCGACTAGGCTCAAACCGTACGACAGCCGAGGAGGTGACGTATGGTGGAGTCGTTGCGACAGGGTGCGCCGGCCGAGCTGTGGCAGGCACTGCTGCGGGAAGCAGGCGAACGCCTGGGCGAACCGCTCGACGAATCCTGCGAGAGCTACCTGGTGTTCGTGCTGCTGCGCCATCAGCGCGACGAGCAGCTGCTCGCGCGCATCCAGGCCACCGAATGGCTCGACGCGCAGACGCAGGTCGGCAGCGCGCGCGCGGACGCGTTGCGCGACGTCGGCGATCGCTGCCTGCTCATCGCCGGGCTGTATCCGGGCATGGCGGAACGGCGCCGGGTGAGCGTCGACTATTTCATCGACATCGGCCGCAGTGCGTACCTCGGGGTCGCCGACGCCGGGCGCGCGGCGTACGGCACGCTGTTCGAGCATCTGGCGGAGACCTACCGCGAGCTGGTCCGCACCCTGCGCGCGGTGCGCAGCGGGCGGCCGGACGCGCTCGACCTGCTCGAGCTCACCCCGCTGAGCGTGCGCCACTAGCCGCTGCGGCGCGCTCACCCCGCCCGCGTGAGCGGGCGGGGCATTGCGGATCAGCGCCCGCCGTAGCGGACGGTGAGGAACCACTCGCGTCCGGGCTGGTTGTAGAACGCCGCGGTCTCGTACGTCCGGTCGAACGCGTTGGCCAGCCGCGCCTGCAGCGTCCAGCGTGGCGTCAGCGCGTATTCCGCGCGCAGGTCGAACGTCGCGTAGCCGCCGAGCCTGCGGGTGTTGGCGACGTCGTCGTAGCGCGCCCCCTCGGCGACGCCGGTGATGCCGAACCGCAGTTTGCCGAACGCGCGATCGAGTTCGATCCGCGCACCGCGGCGCGCGCGCCGCGCGAGTTCGTTGCCGGCATTGGCGTCGTCGCTGCGGTTCTCGGTGTCGAGCAGGGTCACGCTGCCCTGCAGCGTCCAGCCGCGCCACTGCGCGTCGGCGACGACTTCCATGCCGCGCATGCGCGCGCGCTCGATGTTGTTGGGCAGGAACAGCGCGGCATCGTAGGCGATCAGATCGCGCACGCGCGTTTCGAACGCATCCACGCGCACACCGGCGCGCGTGCCGCGCCAGGCGATGCCGGCTTCGGCGGTGCGCGAGCGCTCCGGATCGAGCGCCGGATTGCCGAAGAACGGGAAGTACAGCTCGGCGAACGTCGGTGCCTTGAACGCGGTGCCGTAGCTCGCGCTCGCGCGCCAGCCGCCGCCGAGCTCCACGCCCCATGCCACACTGCCGGTGTTGGCGCCACCGAACTGCTCGTTGTCGTCGCGGCGTACGCTGATCTGCAGCGTGTGCGCGCCGAAGCGGCCCTGGTACTGGGCGAAACCGGCGTGGTTGTCGCGCTCGCGCTCGGCGTAGGCGGTGTTGCTGTCGACTTCGTCATGCTGCCAGTCCAGGCCGAGCGTCAGCAGGTGGTGCTCGGACAAGGTGAAGTCGCCCTGCAGCGTGCTGCCGGTGCGTGCGGTGTCGAAGAAGCCGCGGTCGATCGCGCCGTGGTAGTTGTCCGAACTGTCGTCGTTGCGGCCGGCGCTGAGCTGCAAGCGCACGCGTGCGCTGGCGTCCCACACCAGCTTGGCGCCAAGCACCTGCTGCACGGTCTCCGAATAATTGACGAAGCTGCCGTCGTATTCGTTCTCGCCTTCCGCACGCAGCGCGTTCGCCTCCAGCCGCAGCGTCTCGCCGGCCTGCGTGCCGGCGCGCAGCGACAGCGAGCGGTTGCGGTAGCCGTCGCGGTCGGTCTCGCCGTCGACGAAGCAGCCGGCGAAGATCGGCGCGCCGGCGCCGTAGCAGGCATCGATGCCGTCGGTGCGCTGGTAGCCGGCATCGACGCCGAACCACGCACGCGCGTTGCCGCCGCTGATTCCGCCGCCGGCGGTCCGGTAGCCGTGCGAACCCGCGCCGGCATGCGCGTCGAAGCGCACGCCGTCGCGCGCGGCACGGCGCGTGAAGATCTGGATCACGCCGCCGACCGCGTCGGCACCGTACAGGCTGGAGCGCGGGCCGCGCACGATTTCGACGAGCTCGATCTGCTCCACCGGGATGTTCTGGAACGCGGCCAGGCCCGACGTCGCCGAGCCGACGCGCACGCCGTCGACGAGCACCAGCACGTGGTCGGACTCGGTGCCGCGCATGAACAGCGTGGTCAGCTTGCCGGCGCCGCCCTGGTTGGACAGGGTGATGCCGGCGCGCCCGCGCAGCAGGTCGGGCAGCGAATGCGGCTGGCGGCGCTCGATGTCCTCGCGGGTGATGACCTCCACCGGCGCGAGCGTCTCGTCGACGCTGACCGGGGTGCGGGTGGCGGTGACCACCACTTGGTCGAGTTCGGTGGGGGTGTCGCTCTGCGCCAGCGCGAGCGGGGACGCGAGCAGGCTGGCGATGGCCAGCGAAAGAGGGCGGATCGGCATGCAGGACTCCATCGCGCACACCCACGTGCGCGGCAGGTTCGAAAGGAGTCGCGTGCGGAAGGAAGGCGCGAACGGCCGAGCGGGCACCGTCGCCGCGACGCCCTCCGCATCGCAACCGTGGACTCCGGGGCCGGTCTCCGGGCTTGCGAGTGGAGGGGTTCTCCTGCCGTGGCGCCTTCCCATGCGTATGCACAGTGGCCGATGCCGCGGCTTCGACTCGCTTACCGTTGCGGGGGCAGCGCCGGACTGGCCTTTCGGCGTCACCGGCTTCCCGTTTCAACCCCGGAAACGCATCCCGGGGTCACCTCGAAGCGCGCGCAGTGTAGGTGAAGGCGGCGCCGAAGCACAATCGCGCCGCGTCGCGGAGGCTCAGTCCTCGCTGCCGCCGGCATCCGGCTCGTCGAGGCCGATGTCGAACGCCGGCGTGTCGTCGCGTTCGGCGTGGGTGGTGGTGACCGGCGCCGCGGCCGGCTTGTAGCGCGGCGGCGGCAGCAGCGCGGTGGCGGCATCGACGGCGAGGATCAGCTCGTGGCGGCGCTCGTCCGGCACATCCTGCCAGTGGCAGTCGAGCAGCGCGCCCTCCAGCGCGTACAGCAGGTTCAGCGTCGGCTTGAAGCCGGCGCGCTTGACCCGCATGAACGCCTCCACCGAACCGACCGCGGCGAGGTCGTCCTGCGTGCGCAGGCCGACCTGGCGCAGCCATGCCGCGGATTTCGGCCCGATGTTGCGCAGCTTGGCGCTCACGCGCAGGCCTCGACGAACGCGCGCGCGATCGCCTCGAGCCCGGCCTGGTCGTCGGCGTCGAACCGGTCGAACTTCGGGCTGTCCAGGTCGAATACGCCGAGCAGGCTGCCGTCGGCCGCGACCAGCGGCACCACCAGCTCGGAGTTCGACGCCGAGTCGCAGGCGATATGGCCGGGGAACGCGTGCACGTCGGCGATGCGCTGGGTCTGCCGGGTCGAGGCGGCGGCGCCGCACACGCCCTTGTCGAGCGGGATGCGCACGCACGCCGGCAGCCCCTGGAACGGCCCGACCACCAGCTCGCGGCCGTCGAAGAAATAGAAGCCGACCCAGTTGAGGTCGGGCAGCGCGTGGTAGACGAGCGCCGACAGGTTGGCGGCGTTGGCGATGCGGTCGCGTTCGCCGTGCATCAGCGCGCGCGCCTGCGCGAGCAGCTGCGCGTACTGTTCCGGCTTCGGGCCGCTTAGACTTTGGCTCGCGAACATGGGCACAGTGTACAACCGGCCGGCGCCGGGACCTCGGGAGGGCCTCACCGTGCAGCCTGATCCGCTTCCGCGCGACAGCGCGGGCTTCCGCATCCGCGGCGCCCAGCCGACCCGGATGGAAACGTTCGTCGATGCCGCGTTCGCGTTCGCGGTGACGCTGCTGGTGATCACGCTCGACCCGCTGCCGAACTCGGTGCAGGCGCTGGTGGACGCGCTCAAGCGCGTGCCGGCGTTCCTGGCCGGGTTCGCGATCCTCGCGGTGTTCTGGCTGGCGCACCGCAACTTCAGCCGCCGCACCGCGCTGGAGGACGGCTGGACCCTGCTGTACAGCCTGCTGCTGGTCGCGGTGACGCTGGTCTACGTGTTTCCGCTGCGCATGCTGATGGCGTTCGCGTTCCACCATCTGAGCGGCGGTTGGCTGCCATCGGCGTTGCCGCCGGCGCCGACCGCGGGCGAGCTGCGGCTGTTCTACGTGGTGTACGGCGTCGGCTTCGCGGCGATGGCCACGAGCATCCTGCTGATGTACCGGCATGCGCTGCGGCGCGCCGACGCGCTCGGGCTGGATGCGGTCGAGCGGCTGCTGGCGCGGCAGGAGATCGCTGCGATGGCAGTGCTGGTCGGCAGCGCGCTGCTGTCGATCGCGCTGGCGCTGCTGGTGCCGCCGAACTCGTGGCTGCAGGGGCTGCCGGGCATGGTGTACGGCCTGCTGCCGCTGGCCATGGGGCTGTTCGTGGCGGTGGCCAACCGCCAGATGCGCGCGCTGCAGGGCGCGGAGGCGGCATGAGCGCCTGCTTCGTTACCGGCACCGACACCGGCGTCGGCAAGACCGTCGCCAGCACCGCGTTGCTGCATGCGCTGCGCGCGCGCGGACTGCGCAGCATCGGCATGAAGCCGGTCGCGAGCGGCTGCGAGCGCAGCGCCGACGGCTGGCGCAACGAGGATGCGCTGGCGCTGCAGGCCGCATCCGACGTGGCCGCCGATTACGCCGAGATCAACCCGTTCGCGCTGCCGGCGCCGACCGCGCCGCAGCTGGCCTCGCGCGAGGCCGGGATGGAGGTGACCCGCGAACCGATCGAGCGTGCGTTCCGCGCGCTCGCCGCGCGCGCCGACGCGGTGGTGGTGGAAGGCGTGGGCGGCTGGCTGGCACCGCTCGCCGACGGTTTCGAGCAGGCCGAGCTCGCCCGTGCGTTCGAGCTGCCGGTGGTGCTGGTGGTCGGGCTGCGACTCGGCTGCCTCAACCACGCGCGGCTGACCGCGCGCGCGATCGCTGGCGACGGCCTGCGCCTGGCCGGCTGGATCGGCAACCAGGTGGAGCCGGTGTTCGACCGTCGCGAGGGCTACCTTGGGCTGCTGAACGCCGCGCTGCCGGCACCGTGCCTGGGGCTGCTGCCGTACGCGCCGGACACGCCGGCGGCGGCGCTGGCCGCGCACCTCGACGTCGCGCCGCTGCTTTGAGAGCCCCACAAACGACGACGGGCGCCGCGAAGGCGCCCGTCGTCGTCGCACGCGGCCGGCGACTCAGTGCGCGGCCGGCACCGTCGCGCCGATTCCGCCACCGCCGCGCTGCGCCTCGCGCGCGGTGTCGCGCGCATGGTCGCGGGCGAGATACAGGTAGAACGCCGGCAGCACGAACAGGGTGAACGCGGTGCCGATGGTCATGCCGGCGGCGATCACCGTGCCCATCGAGAAGCGCGCCGCCGCGCCCGGACCGCTGGCAATCAATAGCGGGATCATCGCGAACACCAGCGCCGCGGTGGTCATCAGCACCGGACGCAGGCGGATCGCCGCGGCCTGCTCGATCGCCTCGCGCTTGGACAGGCCCTGCTCGATCTGCAGCTTGTTGGCGAACTCCACGATCAGAATGCCGTGCTTGGAGATCACGCCGACCAGCGTCACCAGGCCGACCTGGGTATAGATGTTGATGCTCATGCCAGGGAACGCCTCCACACCCGACATACTGAGGATGCCCGCGGCCATGTTGAGCACGTTGAGCACCAGCAGCGCACCGGAGATCGCCATCGGCACGGTGATCAGCATGATCAGCGCGTCGCGGAAGCTCTCGAACTGCGCCGACAGCACCAAGAAGATCACCACCAGCGCGAAGATCAGCGTGATCAGCAGCGCCTGGCCTTCCTGCTTGAACTGGCGCGATTCGCCGGCGTAATCGACGCTGTAGCCCTGCGGCAGCACCTCGCGCGCGGCGTTCTCGAGCACCGCCAGCGCCTCGCCCTTGCTGACGCCGGGGCGCGGCTGGCCGGAGATGGTCACCGCGTTGAGCTGCTGGAAGCGCTTGAGCTGCTGCGGCTGTGCCGATTCCTTCAGGGTGACGATGGTCGACAGCGGGATCAGTTCGCCGTCGCGGGTGCGCGTGTAGTAGTTGCGCAGCTGGTCGGCGTTGAGCCGGTCGCTGCGCTGCACCTGCGGGATCACCCGGTACGAGCGGTTCTCCAGTGCAAAGCGGTTGGTGTAGCCGCCCGACAGCAGCGCCGCCATATCCGCCGCCAGCGTGCGCATGTCGATGCCGAGCGCGGCCGCCTTGTCGCGGTCCACCAGCACCTCGATGCGCGGCTTGTCGATCTTCAGGTCCTTGTCGATGAAGATGAAGCGCTTGCTGGCGTAGGCGCGCGCGAGGATCTCGTCGGCCAGGCCCTGCAGCTCGGACAGCGGACCGACGCCGCCGACCACGAACTCGATCGGCGCGCCGCCGCCACCCGCGGTCGGCAGCGGCGGCGGCTGGAACGCGAACATGTTGAGGCCGGTGATCTGGCTGATCTTCGGCTGCACGTCCTGCTGCAGCACCTGGTTGGTCGAGCGGTCGCGCTCGCTCCACGGCTTCAGCGCGATGCCGGCGAACGCGCCGCTGGCCGAGCCGCCACCGCCGCCGCCGAAACCGCCGTTGAACAGGAAGAAGTTCTCCTTCTCCGGAATGCCGTTGGCGATCGCGTTGAGCTCCTCGGTGTAGCGCTCGACGTAATCGAGCGTGGTGTACGGATCGCTCATCGCCACCGTCAGCAGGAAGCCCTGGTCCTCTTCCGGTGCCGGTTCCTTCGGCGCGACCATGTACAGGAAGATGCACGAGACGAACACGATCGCGCCGAACAGGCCGATCACGTGCTTGGTCTCCAGCGCGCCGTGGAGGCGCCGCTGGTAGCCGTTGCGCAGGCGCTCGAAGCGATCGTCCAGCCAGCGCTCCAGCCGGGTCTTGTTGCCTTCGCCGTGCGGCTTGAGGATCTTCGCGCACATCATCGGCGACAGCGTCAGCGCGATCACGCCCGACAGCAGCACCGCACCGGCGAGGGTGAACGCGAACTCGGTGAACAGCACGCCGGTGAGGCCGCCCTGGAAGCCGATCGGCAGGTACACCGCGACCAGCGTGGTGGTCATCGCCACCACCGGCCAAGCCAGCTCGCGCGCGCCGCGCAGCGCCGCATCGAGCGGCTTCATGCCCTCCTCGATGTGGCGGTGCACGTTCTCCAGCACGATGATCGCGTCGTCGACCACGATGCCGATCGCCAGCACCATCGCCAGCAGGGTCAGCAGGTTGATCGTGTAGCCGAGCAGCAGCATCAGGAACAGCGTGCCGATCAGCGACAGCGGCACGGTCACCGCCGGGATCACCACGCTGCGCAGCGAGCCAAGGAACAGGTAGATCACCACGATCACGATCAGCACCGCTTCCACGATCGTCTGCACCACCTCGTCGATCGCGTCGCGGATGTATTCGGTACCGTCGTACGGAATGGTGGCGACGATGCCTTCCGGCAGCTGCGGCAGGATCTCGCGGTCCCACACCTGGCGCACCTGGGTGATCACGTCCAGCGAGTTGGCGTCCGGGGCGACGTAGATGCCCATGAACGTGGCCGACTGCCCGTTCATGCGCACCGAGGTGCCGTAGTTTTCCGAGCCGAGCGCCACGTCGGCGATGTCGCCGAGCCGCACGATCGCGTCGTTCTCCTCGCGGATCACCAGCTTGCGGAATTCCTCCGGCGTGCGCAGGTCGGTGCGCGCGGTGAGGTCGATCGACACCATCTGGCCCTTGGTGGAGCCGACCGCGGCGAGCACGTTGTTGTTGCGCAGCGCAGCGTCGACGTCGCTCGCGGTGACCCGCAGCGCGGTCATGCGGTCGGGCTTGAGCCAGATGCGCATCGCGAACGTGCCGCTGCCGAGCACCTCGGCGCGCTGCACGCCGGGGATGGTGGCGAGCTTCGGCTCGACCGAGCGCAGCAGGTAGTCGGTGATCTGGCTGTTGCTGAGCTGGTCGCTGGCGAACGACAGGTACATGATCGCGAACTGCTCGCCCTGCTGCAGTTCGATCACCGGGTCCTCGGCTTCCGGCGGCAGCGTGCCGCGCAGCTTGTTGACCTTGGCGGCGATTTGGGTGAGCGCTTCGTTCGGGTCGTAGTCCAGGCGGATGTAGGCCTGGATCGTGCTGACGCCTGCCGCGCTGGTGGAGACGATGTAGTCGATGCCTTCCGCGCTGGCGACTTCGCGCTCGAGCGGCGTGGTGATGAAGCCCTGCATCAGGTCGGCGTCGGCGCCGAAGTACGCGGTGCTGACGTTGACCACCGCGTTCTGCAGCTCCGGGTACTGGCGCACGTTGAGCTCGGTCCACGAGCGCAGGCCCAGCAGCAGGATGAACAGGCTGACCACCATGGCCAGCACGGGCTTCTTGATGAAGATGTCGGTGAATTTCATCGCGGTCTCCCACGCGTCCGCCGCGGCGGCGCGGGTTGGGGACGCGGGGCCGGCGCGGCCGGCCCCGCTGGCAGGGCGGTCAGCGGTTCTCGACCTCGGGCAGGGCGTCGGACGACGGCTGCACCTTGTTGTTGATCATCACCGGCGCGTCGTTGCGCAGCTTCAGCAGGCCGCTGCTGGCGACGCGCTCGCCCGGCTTGAGGCCGTCGAGCACCGCGATCAGGTCGCCGCGGGTGCCTCCGGTCTTGACGAAGCGCTGCTTGACCACGAACTCCGGCGCCGGGCCCGCGCCCGGGCCGGCCTGCGCGGCCTGGCCGCTGCGCTTCGGTGCCGGCGCGAGCACCCACACCGAGTTGCCGTACGGGTTGAAGCTGACCGCGGTCTGCGGGATCGCGACCACGCGCCGCGGCTGGCCGAGGTCGAGCGCGACGCGCGCGAACGTGCCCGGGCGCAGCGCGCGGTCCGGATTGGACAGCCGCGCCTGCACGGTGAAGTTGCGCGTGTTCGGATCGACCGCGGGTTCGAGCGCGGTGATCGTACCTTCGAAGCTGCGGCCGGGCATTGCATCGATGCTGACCCGCACCGGCTGGCCGACGCTGATCTGGCCGAGGCGCTGCTCGGGCAGGCTGAAGTTGACCAGGATCGGATCGAGCGCCTGCAGCATCACCAGCGGCGCGCCCGGATTGACGTACTGGCCGAGGCTGATGCGGCGGATGCCGAGCTCGCCGTCGAACGGCGCGCGGATGGTCTTCTTGGCGATCAGCGCGCGCTGCGCGTCGGCCTGCGCCAGCGCGCTGGCGGCTTGGCTGTTGCGCTCGTCGATGTCGGCCAGCGGCACCAGCTTCTGGCGGCCCAGCTCGCGCCAGCGCTCGCGCTGCACCACCGCGAGCTGCGCCGAGGCTTCCAGCGCCTTCAGCTGCGCGCGCTCGTTGTCGCTGTTGAGCTCGACCAGCACCTGACCCTTGCGCACGTGCTCGCCGGGCCGGAAGTGGATCGCCTGCACGACGCCGCCGACCTCGCTGGTGAGCTCGGTGCCGTTGAGCGCGACCAGCGTGCCGACCGCTTCCTCGCTGTCGGCCCAGGTGGCCTCGCGCGCGACCGCCGCGCTGATCGCCGCCGGCGGCTGGGGCATGTTGTCGAAGAAGTCGTTCATGCCCTTGTTCATCATCGCCTTCATGCCGAACACCGCGCCGAACAGCAGCAGCGTGATCAGCAGCATCCAGAACATGCGCTTGCGCGCGGAGGGCGGGCGGTGGGCGGCGGCGCTAACCATGGGAAAGTTCCTTGCAAGACGGCGAAAGCGGGAACGGTCCGGCGTACGGATGCGGGCAGTCGAAGACCGCGCGGCTCACGCGTGCGACCAGCGCATCGAGCGTGGCGTCGTCGCGGGGGTCGAACAGCGGCTGCCAGCCGTAGCCGTTGAACAGGTACTGCAGGTGCCGGAACAGCAGCCGGTAGGGTTCGCTGAATTGCGCGGCAGGAAGCACGCCCTCGGCGTGCAACAGCGTATGCATGCCCAGGCACAGGCTCCATGGGCCGATGGTCAGGGCGTCCGGCGCGAACGGTGTATCCGCCGGCAGGTCGCCGCACGCGACCGCGTCGGCGACGATGCTGTGCACGGCGCGCATCAGCGGCTCGGTGGCCTCCAGCGAGCGGGTGCGCGCCTCGGCCGAGGCCGCGCCCCACACCACCTCCGTCCACACGAACTGGGCGAGCCGGAAGTGCTCGGGCTGCTCGCGCAGGATCATCAGGTCGGCGATCGCCACGGCCAGCATCCGCTCGCGGGTGGGCCCGGTCCACTGCGCGGCTTTCCAGAACAGGTCGGCGCGGTCGAGGCAGTTGCGGGTGGCGAGCGCCACCAGCAGGTCCTCCTTGCTGGCGAAGTGCTGGTACAGCGTGCCGATCGCGTAATCGCAGGCCTCGGCGATCCGCGACATCTGCAGCGACAGCAGGCCGTCGCGCTGGATCAGCGCCTGCGCGGCATCGAGGAAGCGGCGTTCGCGCTCGGCGAACTCGCGCTGGCGGCGGTCCTTGGTGCCCATCGGCGAAAGGAGTGAGGCGGGCGCGGATTTTGAACGTGATTCATTCAGTGAGCAAGCGTCGACACCGGGGCATGCGCTCCACGGCGGACGCAAAAAAACCGGCCGGGTCGCCCCGGCCGGTGGTCATGTCGGCATCCCTGCCGCGGTCATCGGGTGGCGCGGCGGCGGCCGCGTCCTGACCGGAGAGAGAGACGGTTAGCGCGCGGCCGGCTCGGCCTGCTTGGCCGCGCCCTTGGTCGCCTTCTGCACGGTGTCCTGCACGCGCGCGGCGTTCGCCTCGTACTGGGCCTTGGCCAGCTCGGCGATCGACTCCTGGGTCTTCAGCGTGCGGCCGAGCACTTCCTGGGCGGTGGTGACCGCGCGCTCGACGTTCTCGCGCGCCACCTGCACGCCCTTCGGCCACAGGGTCTTGCAGGCGTCGAGGTCACGGGCCTCGGTGGCCTCGGTGAGGAAGGCGAAGGTGGCGCTCATGCGGTCTTCCAGCGCCGCGAGCTGCAGGCCGATGACCGCCTCGGCGTTCTTCAGCGCCAGACGGTTGACCTGGGCGGCCGCGTCGGCGAACTGACGGGTGGCGGCAGAGAGCTGGTCGTTGAACGGGTACATGGGTGCCTCCTCGGGGTGCGGCGCTATTTGTGCGGTGCAGCATAGCAGCCCGCATGTTGCGCCGCAACATAGAGGAGGGCGGGCCGTTCAGCCGGCGGCGGGGCCCCGGTAGCGGCAGCCGGACGTGCAGGTCTCGTGCACCACCACCTCGCTGAGCGCGGGCAGGGCGGGCTTGAGCCGGTCCCAGATCCACATCGCCAGGCGCTCGCTGGTGGGGTTGTCGAGCCCGGGGATGTCGTTGAGGTAGTGGTGGTCGAGCTGCTCGTACAGCGGGCGGAACGCCGCCTTGAGGTCGGCGAAATCCATCACCCAGCCGCTGTCCGGCCCGGGCTCGCCGCTGACGTGGATCTCCACGCGGAACGAGTGCCCGTGCAGGCGCGCGCACTTGTGGCCCGGCGGCACGTTCGGCAGGCGGTGCGCGGCCTCGAGGGTAAAGACCTTGAAGATGTCCATCCGCCTATTGTGCGCGAAGGCGGCATCCTGGCCGGGCCGGATGCCGCCCCGCGGGCGTTCGCTTCAGCGCGCGGCGGTGGCCGGCGCGGCCGGCGGCAGCGGCTCGGGCACCTTGTTGCGGACCGCCGGGATCGTGCGCAGGTAGCTGTAGACCGCTTCGAGGTCGGCGTCGGTCATGTGCTTGTACATCGGGATCGGCATCGGCGGCAGGATCGGCCGACCGCGGCCGAGGTGGCGGCCGGTGCGGATCGTGTCCTTGAAGTTCTGGAAGGTCCAGCGCCCGAGGCCGGTTTCCGGATCCGGGGTCAGGTTGGCGGTGAAGCTCACCCCCCACGGGCCGGACCAGGCGGTGCTGGTGCCGGCCGCGACCACCTGCCAGGGACCGGCTGGCAGCGCCGGCGCCGGCGGCATCTGCAGATCCTGCGGATGCCCGGACAGCATGCGGCTCATGTCCGGCTCGGGACCGTTCGGGCCCATGGTCAGCGGGGTGTGGCAGTCGTTGCAGCCGGCGATGGTGACCAGGTACTTGCCGCGCGCGACCTTGGCCGGGTCGGGCTTGGGAGCGGGCGCGGGGGGCTGCGCGGTGGCGGCGGCGGCGGTCAGCAGCAGGGCGAAAGCGGTGGCGGTACGGCGGGCACGCGGGGTCATGGCGGAGCATCCGGAAGAAGGGCCCGGCGCGGGGGACACCGGGCGGCTCCCGCAAAGCCGGAGGCGGGCGGGAGCGTCGCGCCATGCTCGCGACGCGCACGCGCGTGGGCATCGCCCGCCGCGGACCACCCCCGGCCTGGCGGCGGGCCATCGGCGGGCCATTGGGTGGCGTACGGACCGGCGTGCGGTCAGGCGTGCGCGCGGTACCAGTCGGCCGCCTGGCTGCGCGAGAACAGGCCGAGCTTGTCGAGAATGTTGGCGACGTGGCGCTTGACGGTGTGCGGCGAGAGCTCGAGCGTGCGCGCGATGACCTTGTTGCTGTCGCCGGCGGCGATGCGCGCGAGCACCTCCAGCTCGCGCGCGCTGAGCGGATGGTCGGCCGCGACCAGCGGCTGGCGCGTGCCGGCGGCGAGGCCGTAGCGCTGCGCCCAGCCGCGCAGCAGCGCCAGCTCGTACGGCTCGAGTTCGTCGCGCCACGGCGCCGCCGCCAGCCGGGTGATCACCGCCGCCCCGGCCAGCAGTACGCCGCCCAGCTCGCCGCGTTCGGTGACCGCGCGCAGCGCCGGCCGCAGCGTGGCCGCAGCGTCCGCCTTGCGACTCAGCCGCAGCAGCGCGTCGGCATGGTGCAGCCGCGCCTCCTCGGCCATGCCGAGCAGGTCGAGCGCGGCGTCGTCGCGCAGCAGTTCGGCCCAGCGGCAAGCGGCGTCGGCCGCGCGTCCCTCGAGTGCGGCGATGCGCGCGGGCAGCGTCGCGAGCGGCCGCCGCAAGGCGTCGTGGTTGCGGATCTCCGACGCCGGCGGCACGCGCGCGGCGTAGTCGCGCAGCGCCGGCAGGTCGCCGAGCGCGTGCGCCAGGCGCGAGGCGAACAGCAGGTAGTGGCCGAGCATCGAGGTCGGCCGCTCGACCGGGCCGGACGTCGGCGCCGAGCGGAAGTAGTCGAGCAGCGCGTTGGTGGCCTCGAGCGCGGGCTCGCGTTCGTTGCGGGCGGCATGCACCGCCGCGCGTGCGGCGTTGACGAACATGCGCAGCCGGTTCGGCATGCCCAGCCAGCGCGCGTCCTCCTGCGCCTGCGCGACGCGCTCCACCGCCTGGTCGAGGTCGCCGCGCCACAGCGCCAGCCACGCCGCCATCACGTGGGCGATCGCGCGCATCTGCGTCGGCGTGTCGCCGTTGCGGCGCATCACCCCGTCATGCAACCGCAGCAGCGGTGCGGCCATGCCCGGCATCCACACGTACAGGGTGCGCTGGAAGCACAGCGCCCACACCCGCAGGCGGTCGGTCTGCTCGAGCAGGTCGAGCACCGCCATGTAGCCGTCGGCGACGCGGCGGAAGTCGCCGATGTCGATCGCATGCCAGGTGTCCAGCGCCTTCGCCAGCGCACGCGTCTCCAGGTCGGCCTCGGCGAGATCGAGCTCCGCCAGCCGCGCGTTGCCTTCGCGCGAACAGCCGCCGCCGAGTAGCGCGACCGCCTCGAACACCTGCGCGCGCAGCAGGCGCCGGCAGTCGCCGGTGACGGCGAAGCCGCGCACCGCGCGCTGCATGTCGGCGGCCATCGCGCGCCAGTCCCACGCGTCCCAGGCGACCTGGCCGCGCAGCAGCGCGAGGATCGGCGAATGCTCGCGCCGTTCCGGCGGGAACTGCGCGATCAGGCGCAGGATCGGTTCGGTCGCGCCCTCCAGGAACAGCGTCTCGGCGACCTGCTCCAGCGCAAGCTCGGCCTCGTCCCACGCGCCGGCGCGCATCAGCAGCGACAGCCGGCGGATCGGGTCCGGCTCGGTGTCGGCGGCGCGGTGCAGCAGTTCCGTCAGCAGCTCCGGCCGGTCGCGCTGCAGCCGCTCCTGCAGGCAGTCGCGGAACAGGTCGTGCAGGGTCAGCGCAGGCTCCGGGCCTTCCACCACCGACACGAACAGGCCGCGCCGCTCGATCTCGGCCAGCCATTCCGCCGCGCGCGGGTCGCCGGACACCGCGGCGCAGCGCGCGGCGGTCAGCTCCGGCAGCACCGAGCAGCGCAGCAGGAACTCGCGCAGCGCCGGCGGCATCTCGTCGAGCACCTCGGTGGTGAGGAACTCGAACATGTGCCGGTCCATCGTGCGCGAGGCGAGCATCGGGCAACGGTCGGGGCGGTGCGCGTTGAGCGCCAGCCGCAGCCCAGCCGCCCAGCCGCCGGTGCGCTCGAGCAGCTGCGCGGCATCCGGGCCGCCGCCAGCACTGGCGACCAGCGCGGCGACTTCCTCGTGGGTGAACGACAGGTCCGGCTGGCGCAGCTCGACCAGCTCGTCGCGCGCGCGCAGCCGCGCCAGCGACAGCGGCGGCTCCACCCGCGTGCTGATCACCAGGCCCCAGTGCGCCGGCAGCCGGTCGAGCACGCTCTGCAGGAACTCGAACACCGCCGCATCGGTGATCCGGTGGGCGTCGTCGATCACGATCAGCCCGCGCGGCACCTCGCACGCCGCCAGCGCGTTGACCAGCGCGGCGGCCGCGCCGCGGTGGTCGTGGCGGACATCGGCGGCGGCGGCGATCAGCGCGTCCGGCGCGGTGCGCCACGGCAGGTCGAACGGCTCCAGCGCGGCGAACAGGCAGCGCAGGAAGCGGTGCAGGTCATCGTCGGCGTCGGCGGCGATCCAGGCCAGAGCGGTCCCGGGCGGCAGCGCGGCGAGCTGGCGCGTCAGTGCGGCGGTCTTGCCGAACCCGGCCGGCGCGCACAGCAGGGTCAGCGGGCGGCTCGCCAGCGCCTCGCCCAGCCGTCGTTCCAGCCTGTCGCGCCCGACCAGCCCGGCGCGCGGGCGCGGCGGCTGCAGCTTGGTGAGGGTGACCGCGGTATCCAAGGGACCGGACCGAGGAAGGCGCCTGCGAGCATAAGCCGAAACCGCCGGCGCGCCAGCCGGAGCGGGGGCGGGCGCCGAAACGCAAAACGCCCGCGCAGGCGGGCGTCCGGGCGCTCGAGGCGCTGGTGGCTATGGGTGGACTCGAACCACCGACCCCAGCATTATGAGTGCTGTGCTCTAACCGGCTGAGCTACATAGCCACGGTGAGCCGAGCATTATTCCGCCGCCGGCGCGGGCCGTCAATCGCAATCGGTCTGGCTTGTCCTCCGCGGCGGCGCGTGGCAGATTCGGGCTCAGTAGGGTTTACGGAGTCCGCATCGTGATCGATCCGGACGGTTACCGCCCCAACGTCGGCATCGTCCTGATGAATGCCGACGGCCGCGTGTTCTGGGCCCGGCGCATCCATCGCGACGGCTGGCAGTTCCCGCAGGGCGGGATGAACAGCGACGAGACGCCGCTCGAGGCCATGTACCGCGAGCTGCGCGAAGAGACCGGCCTGCTGCCCCAGCACGTCGAAGTCCTCGGTGCGACCCCCGGTTGGCTGCGCTACCGGCTGCCCGCGCGCGCGGTGCGGCGCCAGGACCGGCTGGTCTGCATCGGCCAGAAGCAGGTGTGGTTCCTGCTCCGGCTGCTGGGCCAGGAGTCCGACCTGCGCCTGGACCTCACCGACAAGCCCGAGTTCGACCACTGGCGCTGGGTCGACTTCTGGTATCCAGTCGAACACGTGGTGACGTTCAAGCGCGGGGTCTACGCCCGCGCGCTGCGCCACCTCGCGCCGTTCGCCCGGCGCGTGGCCGGGGCGCATGCGGTTCCGCCGCCGGGGCCGGAGCTGCGCGCGTTCCTCGGCAGCCGCGGGCGCGTGCGACCGGTCCGTCGGCCGCTGCGGCCGGCCGGACGGGGCCCCGAGACCAGTGGCTCCGGCGCGCCGGGCTGAGCGGCGTTCAGCTAGGCTCAATTGACACTCATTCTCATTCGTGTTCCGATAGCGCTGCGGCCGCTGGGGCCGCGTGCATCGGGTCGCCGCCGTGTACGTCTGCCTCTGCAATGGAGTCACCGATCGCGACATCCGCCAGGCGGCGGAAGCGGGCTGCCGCAGCGTGCCGGAGCTGACCATGCGCACCGGCGCCGGCGCCAATTGCGGCAGCTGCCTGGAGATGGCCGCCCAGCTGCTCGAGGACGCGCGCGCCACGGCCGCGTTCCCGCTGCCGGTGCTGCAGCACGCCGCCTGATCCGTACCGCAACGCGAAAGCTTCGCGTCTGCACTCGATTCGCGTTCCGTCATCGCGCGCGCGATCCCGCTAGAGTGCGGGCCAGCCGCATTGCGAGGACCGCGACATGAAAGGCGACCCCAAGGTCATCGAATACCTCAACCGCGCGCTCTACAACGAGCTGACCGCGATCAACCAGTACTTCCTGCACGCCAAGATGCTGAAGAACTGGGGGCTCAAGGAACTCGCCGAGCACGAATACCACGAGTCGATCGACGAGATGAAGCACGCCGACAAGCTCGCCGAGCGCATCCTGTTCCTCGACGGTCTGCCGAACTTCCAGGCGCTGGGCAAGCTGCGCATCGGCGAGAACGTGCGCGAGCTGCTCGGTTGCGATCTGGCGCTCGAGTACGAGGCGCTGCCGCTGCTGCGCGAGGGCATCGCGCACTGCGAGAGCGTCGGCGACTATGTCAGCCGCGAGCTGCTGGAGAACATCCTCGAATCCGAGGAAGAGCACATCGACTGGATCGAGACGCAGCTTGCGCTGATGGACCGTCTCGGCGAGCAGAACTACCTGCTGACCAAGATCGAGTCCTGAGCCGGCGCAGCGCAGACGGCCTCCGCGTGAGCGGAGGCCGTCGCGTCTTCCGGCACCGTTGATCGCCGCCGGTGTGCGCAGGCGCCGTTGATCGCCGCCGGTGTGCGCAGGCGCCGGGATAGGCGAGGATGTACGGCCCCATCCGATCGCTCCCGCCCGCATGCACGACTGGATCGACCTGCGTTCCGACACCGTCACCCGCCCGACGGCGGCGATGCGCGCGGCCATGGTGGCCGCCGACGTCGGCGACGACGTCTACGGTGAGGATCCGACCGTCAACGCGCTGCAGGCGCGGCTGGCTGCCGAGCTCGGTTTCGAGGCCGCGCTGTTCGTGCCGAGCGGCACGCAGTCCAACCTGCTCGCGCTGATGGCGCACTGCGAGCGCGGCGACGAGTACCTGGTCGGCATGGACGCGCACACCTACAAGTACGAGGGCGGCGGCGCCGCGGTGCTGGGCTCGATCCAGCCGCAGCCGGTGCCGCACGCGCCCGACGGCACGCTGCCGCTGGACGCGCTGGCGGCGGTGATCAAGCCGGTCGACCCGCATTTCGCGCGCACCCGGCTGCTGTGCCTGGAGAACACCTGGCACGGCCGCCCGCTACCGCTGGACTACCTCGCCGATGCGCGCCGCTTCGCCGATCGGCACGGGCTTGCGCTGCATCTGGACGGCGCGCGTCTGTACAACGCCGCGGTCGCCTGCGGCGTGCCGGCGCGCGAGATCGCGCGCCACTTCGACAGCGTGTCGGTGTGCTTCTCCAAGGGACTGGGCGCACCGGTGGGCTCGGTGCTGGTCGGTACGCACGCGCTGATCGACAAGGCGCGCCGCTGGCGCAAGGTCGCCGGCGGCGGCTGGCGTCAGGCCGGCCTGCTCGCCGCCGCCTGCCTGCACGCGCTCGACCACCACGTCGCACGGCTGGCCGACGACCATGCGCGCGCAGCGCGGCTGGCCGCCGGCCTGCAGGGCCTGCCCGGCCTCGCGGTCGCCGGGCAGCACACCAACATGGTGTTCATCGAGGTGCCGGAGGCGCGGCTGCCGGCGTTCAAGGCGCACATGGACGCCGCGCGCGTGCGGATGTCGATCGGCTATCTGCCGCGTATCCGCATGGTCACCCATCTGGACGTCGACGACGCCGCGGTGGAGCGGGTGATCGCCGCGTTCCGCGCGTTCTTCGCCTGACCGCGGCGGCTCGCCGCACGGCGCGCACGCCTCGTCGCGCATGTGGCTGACGCCACAGTACGCGTTCGGCAAGGTGGCGATCCGTTCCCTGCGGGTCCGTCGTCATGCGTGTCGCCGTTCGAGTGCTCTCCCTCCTGCTCCTGCTGGTGACGACGTTGGCGTCGGCCCAGGACCGCCGCGCAGATCAGCGCGTGCAGTCGCTTCGCGAGATGACCCGCGACGTATGGGAACCCTTCACCCGCGGCGTGAATTCGTTCGACGACCCCACCTATCTGGCGGTGCGCTCGAAGGACTTCGTGCTGGTGCAGTCGATCGACAAGAGCTTCCTCGACCACGACTACTACGTCGAGGACACCGTCAAGGTGATGGCGGACCTGAAGAAGTCCGGCGTGCGCCTGCAGGTCGAGCTGCGTTTCGACGAGCGCTTCGCCGATGCCGAGTACGCCTCCGAGCGCGGCATCATGCGGATGATCCGCACCGACGCCGACGGCAGTCGCCACGTCAGCCACACCCGCTTCCACGTGATCGCGCGCAAGGAGGAGGGCCGCTGGCGGGTGGTCACCGAATACCGTTGGCGCACCGATCGGGAATCCGATGCGCGCGCGTTCGAGGCGGCCCGCGCGGCCGACGACGTCGAGGCGTTCCGCTGAGCGCTAGCCGCGCGCGACCCGCGGCGCGCGGCGGAACAGCCGGCGCCACACCCACCACACCGACAACGCGATCCCCAGCGTCACCGCCAGCACCACGCTGAGCGCGAGCCACGGATGCGCGAACACGAGCGCAAGCCCGGTAAGGGTGAGCGCGTCCTCACCTGCGGACGTCGTCCAGTTGGTGACCGGTTCCGGCGAGGTGTTGATCAGCGCGCGCGTGCCGGTCTTGAGCGCGTGGCTTGCGAACGTGATGCCGGCGCCGGCGGCGAGCGTGCCGAGGCCGAGATCGCCGTCCGGCGAGATCGCCGCGCTTGCCAGGAACGCGCCGGCCGGCACGCGCAGCAGCGTGTGCAGCAGATCCCAGGCGGAATCCACACCCGGAATCTTGTCGGCGAAGAACTCCACCAGCGCCAGTACGCCGCTCACCGCCAGCACCCACGGCGATGCGGTCACCTGCAGCGCCTGCGGCAGCTCGATCCAGCCCATCATCCCGGCGAGCCCGACGCCGAACACGGTCAGGTACACACGCAGTCCGGCCAGCCAGGCCAGCACCACGCCAAGTGCGAACAGGTGCGCTTCGGACACGGCTGAGCCTCGCTAGACTGTCGGTCCGAGTATAGGACGCCGCCCGTGCGGCCCGTGCATGGTCAGGATCGCGCCGCCGCCCCGTTACGTCGCCGTTCCCGCGGGCGCATCGCGCCGGTGGCGTGGCGGTCGTGTGCTGCTGGCGGTGGTGTGGCTGGCGAGCGTGCTGGTGGCCTGGTTCGTGGCCGAACGGCAGGCGGCACCCGCGCTCGCCGAGACCCGCGCGGCGCTCGCCGAACTGCGCCGCGAGTCCGCCGCGCAGCGCCGCGAGCTCGAGCGCCTGCGCCAGCGCGAGACGCTGCTCGCGCGTTCCGACGAGATCAGCCGCCGCGCCAACCGCGACGTGCAGCGCCAGCTCACCGAGCGCGATGCGGAGATCGCCCACCTGCGCGAGAACCTCGCGTTCTACGAGCGGCTGGTTGGCGCCAGCGGCGAACGCCGCCCGCTTACCGTGCACACCGCGCAGTTCCGTCGCGAGGCCGGCGGCACGTGGCGCTACCAGGTCACGCTGACCCAGAGCCTCAACCGCGGGGCGATCAGCGAAGGCGCGTTGCGGCTGGCGGTGGAGGGCGTGCGCGACGGCCGCCTCGCCACGCTCGGCTGGGACGAACTGCACCAGCGTCGCGGCGCGCCGGCGCAGCGCTACGCGTTCCGCTACTTCCAGCAGCTCGAAGGCAGCGTCATGCTGCCGGCGGGCTTTACGCCGCAGCGGGTGCGGGTGTCGCTGAGCGGCGACGGCGGGCCGGTCGAGCAGACCTTCGCCTGGGCCGACACCGCCGGCGGTGGCGACGCGCGGCGGGCCACCTTCCACTAGGGGATCGGGGAAATGTTCAAGAACAAGTCGGGTGCGGCCGAGGGGCAGGTCGACACCCTGATCGGGGCGCAGGTGCTGATCCGCGGCGACGTGAGCTTCAGCGGCGGGCTGTACGTCGAGGGCCGCATCATCGGCAAGGTGGTCGCCGAGCCGGGCACGCGCGCGGTGCTGACGCTGGCCGAGAGCGGCAGCATCGAAGGCGAGGTGCATGCGCCGGTGGTGGTGCTCAACGGCCGCCTGCAGGGCGACGTGCATGCCGCCGAGCGCGTCGAGCTGGCGCCCAACGCACGCGTGCAGGGCAACCTGCACTACAAGGTGGTCGAGATGGCCGCCGGCGCCACCGTCACCGGCCGGCTGATCCACGTCGACACCCTGGAGCAGGACGCAGGCGTGCCGGTGCCGGCCTGACCGCGCCACGACACCCGCCACGCACCGGCTCTGGCACGCTTGGCGATCCCTGAGCTTCGGCCTCCGGAGACCTTGCGATGAGCGAGCCGGTCCGTTCTCCCGAGCCGCGCCGGCCCTGGCCGGTGTGGGCGATGGTCGCGCTGACGCTGCTGCTCAGCGGCTGGGGCCTGTGGCATACGCTGCTGCCGGGCGACGCGCGCGCGCGCGCATCGACCCTGGAGCGCCAGGTGCGCGCGCAGCAGACGCAGATCGAGCAGCTGCAGCAGCGGCTGGCGACCGTGTCGCGCTCCGACCAGATCAGCCGCGAGGCCAACCGCGACCTGCAGGGCGCGCTGGCCGAACGCGACGAGGAAATCGCCGCGCTGCGCGCCGACATTGCGTTCTACGAGCGCCTGGTCGGCGCCACCGGGCAGCGCCGCGGACTCACCGTGCACGCGCTGCGCCTGCAGCGCCAGGGCGACGCCTGGCATTTCACCGCAACGCTCACGCAGAACCTCAATCGCGGCGCGATCAGCCGCGGCCAGCTGTCGCTGGCGGTGGAGGGCACGCAAGGCGGCCGCCTGCAGCGGCTCGAGTGGGCCGACCTGCGCCAGCAGCCGCAGGCGGCGGGATTACCGTTCTCGTTCAAGTATTTCCAGCAGGTCGAAGGCGACCTCGTGCTGCCGCCGGGGCTGACGCCGGTGCGGGTCACCGTGCGGCTGGCGCCGCAATCGGGCGGACCGGTGGAGCAGTCGTTCACCTGGGCGGAGGCGAGCGTGCGCGACGCTGCCGGACTGTTGCGCTGACGCGCTTGAATGCGTGGCGCGAGCGCCCCATCCTGAGCGCATGACCGCACCCTCCGCCCAGCCCGACTCGCCGGCCGCGCCGGATTACCTGTCGCTCGAACAGCCGCTGCGGTTCAGTTCCGCCGCCGCGCGCAAGGTGCGCGAGCTCATCGCCGAGGAAGGCAACGACGCGCTCAAGCTGCGCGTGTACATCCAGGGCGGTGGCTGCTCCGGCTTCCAGTACGGCTTCGAGTTCGACGAGCAGCAGAACGACGACGACCTCGCGGTCAGCACCGACGGCGTCGTGCTGCTGGTCGATCCGCTCAGCCTGCAGTACCTGATGGGCGCGGAAGTGGATTACGCCGAGAGCCTGCACGGCGCGCAGTTCGTGATCCGCAATCCCAACGCCAAGACCACCTGCGGCTGCGGTTCCTCGTTCACCGTGTGAGCGGCGCCGACGTCCCGTTCGCCTTCGTCGAGGCCGATCCCTGCCGCGCGCCTCTGGACCGCGCCGACCACCTGCGTGACGACGCCGATGCGCTCGGCCGCCTGTGGAGCACCGCGCGCGTGCTGCTGCTGGACGAGCGCGGGCGCGCGCTGAGCGATGCCGACGGCGCACCGTTCCTGCCCACCGGTGCCGCGCTCAGCGCCGGTCCCGGTGGCCCCGGCGCGGCGACGTTCCTCGGCCTCGACGGCGACGGCCAGGCCTGGTTCGCGCTGGAGGCTGCGCTGGTCGCGGCGGACGCACCGGGCGCGCTCGACCTGCGCAGCGCCGCCGCGCAGTGGTCGGCGTTCCACGCCGGCGTGTTCGCGCAGGCGCAGGCGATGCACGGCTGGCGCGGGCGCCACCGGTTCTGCGGCAGCTGCGGCGGGCCGCTTGCGATCGCCCGCGCCGGCTGGACCGCGCGCTGCGGCGGTTGTGGCGCCGAACACTATCCGCGCACGGATCCCGCGGTGATCGCCGCGGTCACCGACGGCCATCGCCTGCTGCTCGGACGCCAGTCCGTCTGGCCGGCGCGGCGCTGGTCGGTGCTGGCCGGCTTCGTCGAACCCGGCGAAAGCTTCGAGCAGACCGTCGCCCGCGAGGTGCGCGAGGAGAGCGGGGTGCGCGTGCGCCGTTGCCGCTATCTGGCCTCGCAGCCGTGGCCGTTCCCCGGCGCGCTGATGGTCGGCTTCCTCGCCGAAGCCGAGCCCGACGCACCGCGCGCCGGCGATGAGCTCGAGGCGGTGGGCTGGTTCACCCCCGAGGAGGTGCGCGCGGCCTGGCGACGCGACGCGCCGGGCGGCGAGGACGACGGCGGCATGCTGCTGTCGCACCGCATCTCGATCGCGCGCTGGTTGATCGGGCGCTGGCTGGCCGATGTCGAAGGGTCGACACGCGCGACAGGCTAGAATCGGCGCGTCGTCGTCCGCTGCCGGAGTCGGAGTGCCGCAATGGCCATCACGCTGATCGCCACCGTCGTCGCGCTCGTGCTGGGCCACGTGGCGCCGGCGGTCATCAACGCGATGCGCCATTACGGCTGGTTCGAGAGCCTGCTGCGCGGCTACAACGCACGGTTCCCCGAAGGCAGCTTCTGGCACGGCCGCGCCGGCCTGCTGCTGGCGCTGCTGCCGCCGCTGCTGCTCGTGCTGCTGTTCCAGCTCGCGCTCGACGAGCCGATGCTCGGCATCCCCGCGCTGCTGTTCGGCACGCTGGTGCTGATCTACTGCTGGGGGCCGCGCGACCTCGATCTCGACGTCGACACCATCGTGCAGGCGCCCGACGCCGCCGCGCGCCGGCAGGCCGCCGCCGCGCTTTATGCGGAAGGTAGCGAACCGTCGCTGGAGCCGACGCGGCTGGTCGAGGCGGTGTTCCGCAACGCGCTGCGGCGCTGGTTCGGCGTGCTGTTCTGGTTCATGGTGCTCGGCCCGTTCGGCGCGCTGCTGTACCGGCTGACCGCGCTCGCGGTCGATGGCCCCGGCGCGCGCGTGCTGCCACCGGGCACGCTCGCCGGCGCGCAGGCGCTGCTGAAGGTGCTCGACTGGCCGGTCGCACAGCTGCTCACCCTGGCGCTGGCGCTGGTCGGCAACTTCGACGTGGTGCTCGAGGCGTGGCGCAACGGCGGCGGCGCCGCGTTCGACCTGGACGCGCCGTTCCTGGAGACGGTGGCGCGCGCCAGCGTCAAGAGCGATCTCGCCGACGAGGCCGCAGACTACGCGGATGTCGACGGCATGCCGGTGCCGGCGCTCGGCGAGCTGCCGGAGCTGCGCGATGCGATGAGCCTGGTGTGGCGCAGCCTGCTGGCGTGGCTGGCGGTGCTGGCGCTGTTCGTGATCGCCGGCTTCGTGTCCTGACGCAGAGACGCTTTTAGGAGCGGCTTTAGCCGATCCGCACCCCACGCCCTTGTAGGAGCGGCTTTAGCCGCGAAGAACACGCACACGCGCCGCGTGGTCGCGGCTGAAGCCGCTCCTCCAGCGGGGGAAGCTCGGTTTCGCGATCGCGGCTGAAGCCGCTCCTACAGCGGGGGGAAGCTCGGTTTCGCGTCGCGGCTGAAGCCGCTCCTACAGCGGGATAGATCGGTTTCGTGGTCGCGGCTGAAGCCGCTCCTACAGCGGGGCAGATCGGTTTCGTGGTCGCGGCTGAAGCCGCTCCTACAGCCGCTCCTACGGCGACGTTACCCCGGCGCCATCCAAGCGAACGGCGGCCACGGCAGGTTGCGTGCGACGGTGAACGCCGGCAGCAGCACCAGCCAGAACGCCGGCGACGCCAGCGGCCGCATCACCGGCGCCAGCCAGCGCGGGCGCCAGCCGCGCGAGTGCGCCACCAGCAGCGGCACCGCCACCAGCATCAGCACCAGCAGCGGATTCATGTCGAGCGCGCGCACGACATCGCCGTGGACCAGCGCGTGCAGGCAGCGCGTGCTGCCACAGCCCGGGCAGTACAGCCCGGTGAGCGCGTTGAACAGGCAGGGCATGAACGGGCTGTCCGCCGCGTTCGGATCGTAGCTGCGCAGCAGCCAGACGCCGGACGCGGCCGCGATCGCGGCCGCGCCGAGGCCCAGCGGATGGAGTACGCGTGCGTTCACTGCGCCTGCTGCTGTAGCTGCTGCATCATCTCCATCTGCTGCATGAACGCCGCCATGCCGCCGGTGGCGAACCAGTAGACGCTCATCAGCGCGCCGAGGATGGCGAGCGCGGTGGCCACCCAGCACCAGATCTTGGCGTTCTCCGACGCGCGGCGCGCGCCTTCAATGTCGCCTTGGGCGAGCTTGCTGTTGACCTGGGTGGCGAACACGATCGCGACGATGCCGATCAGGCCGACCGGGCAACAGAAGCAGGTGGCGAGGATCGTCGAGACGATCGCCCAGACAAGATGGTTCGGGATGGATTGGGCCGAGTCCGGCGTGTTCATGAGTTCCCCCTGGCGTGACGGTTGAGCGCGTGCGCCGGCACGGCGCAGCCCGATGCTAGCAGAGCCCTGCGACCGGTCATGCCGCATCGCCGCGCAACGCGCGCACGTTCGTCTCCAGCAGCGCGGCCGTGGCCTGCTCGCCCGCGATCGGTGCATCCGCCACCACCTCGACATGCGCGCGGAAGCGTCGCGGCACGCGCATGCGGCCCAGCCGCGAATCGCGCCGGCTCCACATGCTGGTCCACATGCCGCGCAGCGCCATCGGCACCACCGGAACTGGACGGCGCTCCAGGATGCGCTCCACGCCGCCCTTGAACGGCGCGATGGTTCCGTCCTTGGTCAGCGCGCCCTCGGGGAAGATGCCCACCACCTGGCCGTCGGCGAGTGCGGCGTCGATCTCCTCGAACGCGCGCCGCATGAGCTCCGGCTCCTCGCGCGCGCCGGCGATAGGGATCGCTTTCGCGGTCCTGAAGATCCAGCGCATCACCGGGATGTTGAAGATCCTGTAGTACATGACGAACCGCACCGGCCGCGGAATGCTTGCGGCCAGGATCAGCGCGTCCATGTAGCTGACGTGGTTGCACACGATCAGCGCCGGGCCCTCGTCCGGCACGTGCCGCTCGATCCCGTGCACGCGCAGGCGGTACAGCGTGCGCACCAGCACCCAGCTCAGGAACCGCATGAAGAACTCGGGCACGATGGTGAAGATCCACAGCGCCACCAGCGTGTTCGCCACCGCGAGCGCCAGGAACAGCTGCGGAATCGACCAGCCGAGCAGCGACTGCGTCGCGATGCCAAGGCCGGCGGCCAGCACGATGAAGAACGCGTTCTGGATGTTCATGCCGGCGATGACGCGCGCCAGCTCGCCTTTCGGCGTGCGGCTCTGGATCAGCGCGAACAGCGGCACCACGAAAATGCCGGCGAACAGGCCGATGCCGAGCAGGTCGATCGCCACCCGCGTGCTGCCCGGCTGCGCGAGGAAGCCGCCGATCGTCAGCCCCTTCGCCACCGAGGCCACCGGCTGCGCGAAGTAGAGGTCGAACACGAACGCACTGATGCCGAACGCGCCCAGCGGCACCAGGCCGATCTCGACCACGCGGCCGGATAGCTTCTCGCACAGTAGCGACCCCACGCCGACGCCCACCGAGAACAGCGCCAGCGCGAACACGTACAGCGTCGGCGAGCCGCCCAGGTACGTCTCGGCGTACACCGGCAGGTTGGAGGTGAGCACCGTGCCGACGAACCAGAACCACGACACCCCGAGCACGCTGTTGCGCACCGCCAGCTGCTTGCGGGTGAGCCGCCAGATGCGCAGCGATTCCGGCAGCGGGTTCCACTGCAGGCGCAGCGCAGGCGCGCCCGCGTCCACCGGCGGAATCGCGCGGCTGGTCAGGTTGCCGGCGACGGCAAGCGCCACCACCGCCGCACCGGCCACCCACGGCCCGTGCGCTCCGGCGAGCGCGAAGATCAGCCCGCCGGCGATCATGCCGATCAGGATCGCGATCGACGTGCCCATCTCGACCAGGCCGTTGCCGCCGGTCAGCTCTTCCGGCTTCAGCACCGACGGCAGGATCGAATACTTCACCGGCCCGAACAGCGTCGACTGCACGCCGGTCAGGAACAGCGCGGCCAGCAGCACGCCCATGTGCTGCAGCAGGAACCCGGCCGCGGCCACTGCCATGATCGCGATCTCCATCGCGGTGGTGATGCGGATCAGCCGGTGTTTCTCCAGCTTCTCGGCGATCTGCCCGGCGGTGGCGGAGAACAGGAAGTACGGCAGGATGAAGATCGCCGGCGCGAGCTGCGTGTACAGCGCCTTGTCCGCCTGCGGGATGGCCATGTAGCCCAGCAGGCCGACGATCGCCTGCCGGAACACGTTGTCGTTGAACGCGCCCAGCAACTGGACCACGAAATAGGGCAGGAACCGCCGCTGCGTCAGCAGCTCGAACTGGTTGTGCGCCATGCGCGTCTCCCCACGGACGGCGGGAGACTAGCAGAGGACTCCCTCGCTAATGCCAGCCTTGGTGCTGGAACGCCCGTGCAGCGACAGACTCGCTATTACTTCGCACTACCGGCGTTCGCGCTCGATCGCCCGCCAGCCGATGTCGTGGCGGTGGAACTCGCCTTCCCAGGCGATGCCGGCGACCGCTTCGTAGGCCTTCCGCTGCGCTTCGGCCACGGTGTCGCCGAGCGCGCACACGGTGAGCACGCGGCCGCCGGCGGTGACCACGTGCTCGCCTTCGATGCGGGTGCCGGCGTGGAACACCTTCACGCCCTCCGGCGGCGGCGCGTCCCACTCGTTGATGATGTCGCCGGCACGCGGCGTGCCGGGGTAGCCGGCAGCGGCCATCACCACGCCGAGCGACGGGCGCGGGTCCCACTGCGCCTGCGTCTCGTGCAGGCGGCCGTCGATCGCGGCCTCGACCAGTTCAAGCAGGTCCGACTGCAGCCGCAGCATCACCGGCTGCGTTTCCGGATCGCCGAAGCGCACGTTGAACTCGATCACCTTCGGTGCGCCGCTGCGGTCGATCATCAGCCCGGCATAGAGGAAACCGGTGAACGGCACGCCGTCGGCGGCCATGCCGCGCACGGTGGGCTCGACGATCTCGCGCATCACCCGTGCGTGCACCTCGGGCGTGACCACCGGCGCGGGTGAGTAGGCGCCCATGCCGCCGGTGTTGGGGCCGGTGTCGCCGTCGCCGACGCGCTTGTGGTCCTGGCTGGTCGCCATCGGCAGCGCGGTGCGGCCGTCGACCATCGAGATGAAGCTGGCTTCCTCGCCGTCGAGGAACTCCTCGATCACCACGCGCGCGCCGGCCGCGCCGAACGCGTTGCCGGCCAGCATGTCGCGCACCGCGGCTTCGGCCTCGGCGAGCGTCATCGCCACGATCACGCCCTTGCCGGCGGCCAGGCCGTCGGCCTTGATCACGATCGGCGCACCCTTGGCGCGCACGTGGGCGAGCGCGGCCTCGACGTCGGTGTGCACGGCGTAGTGCGCGGTGGGAATGCCGTGGCGGGCGAGGAAGTCCTTGGCGAACGCCTTGCTGCCTTCCAGCTGCGCGGCCGCCGCGCTGGGGCCGAAGATGCGGCGGCCCGCGGCGCGGAAGCGGTCGACCACGCCGGCCACCAGCGGCGCCTCGGGGCCGACCACGGTGACCGCGACGTCTTCGCGCTCGACCAGCGCGAGCAGGCCATCGATATCGGTGGCTGCCAGCGGCACGTTGCGGCACTTGTCCTCGTGCGCGGTGCCGGCGTTGCCCGGCGCGACCAGCACTTCGGCCACGCGCGGCGACTGCGCCAGCTTCCACGCCAGCGCGTGTTCGCGTCCGCCGGATCCGATCACCAGAACCTTCATGCGCGCTCCTGCCGAAACACTGTGTTGAAACGGCCCGAAATGGTACGTGACCGGGCCTGCGGCCGCGAACTCGCTGCTAGCATCGGGTCTTTCCCCTGACGAGATGACCGTGGACACCCTGCTGCAGACGGTGGAGGCGGTGCTGTCGCCGGTGATCGGCGGCATCAACCGGCTGTTCTGGGACTACTTCCTGACCTACGCGCTGCTGGCGGTCGGGTTGTACTTCAGCCTGCGCCTGCGTTTCGTGCAGGTGCGCCGCTTCCCGCACATGCTGCGGGTGATCGGCCGCGGCACCGCGGGCGACGCGGCCGGCATCTCGCCGTTCCAGGCGCTGTGCACCACGCTGGCCGCGCGGGTGGGCACCGGCAACATCGCCGGCGTGGCGATCGCGCTGACGCTGGGCGGCCCCGGCGCGATGTTCTGGATGTGGTGCACGGCCGTGCTCGGCATGGCCACCGCGTACGCCGAGAGCGCGCTGGCGCAGCTGTACAAGGTGCGCGACGGCGAGGGGCAGTATCGCGGCGGTCCGGCGCACTACATGGCGCGCGGTCTGCAGCGGGGCTGGATGGGCGCGCTGTTCGCCGGCTGCCTGTTGTTCTCCTACGGGCTGATCTTCAGCAGCGTGCAGGCCAACGCGATCGGCGGCTCGTTGCAGCATGCATTCGGCATCGGCCCGGGGCCGACCTCGCTCGGGCTGGTGCTGCTGACCGCGGTGGTGATCTTCGGCGGGCTGCGCTCGATCGCGCGTTTCGCCGAGTGGGTGGTGCCGTTCATGGCGCTGGGCTACCTCGGGCTCGCCGGCTGGGTGGTGGTCACCCATCTCGACCAGGTGCCGGCCGCGCTGGCGCTGGTGATGCGCAGCGCGTTCGGACTGGAGCAGGCGGCCGGCGGCGTGCTCGGCGGCATGGCCGCGGCGATGCTCAACGGCGTCAAGCGCGGGCTGTATTCCAACGAGGCGGGCCTCGGCAGCGCGCCGAACGTGGCCGCCGCGGCCACCCCGGTGCCGCATCACCCGGCCAGCCAGGGCTTCGTGCAGTCGCTCGGCGTGTTCATCGATACCCTGCTGATCTGCACCGCAACCGCGCTGATCATCCTGCTGTCCGGCACGCTCGATTCGGCCGGCAGCGACGGCGTGGTGGTGACGCAGCGCGCGATGACGGTGTTCTTCGGCCCGTACGGCAGCGCGTTCGTGGCGATCGCGCTGTTCTTCTTCGCGTTCACCACCATCATCGGCAACTACTCGTACGCCGAGAGCGGCCTGATCTACCTCGGCGGCGGCAGGCGTTCGCTGCTCGCGCTGCGCCTGGCCGCGCTGGCGGTGATCGTGTGGGGCGTGTACTCGAAAGTGCAGCTGGTGTGGAACGCGGCGGACGCGGCGCTGGCGATCATGGCGACGATCAACCTGGTCGCGCTGGTCGGGCTGTCCGGCGTGGTGGTCAAGCTCACGCGCGATTACGAGCGCCAGCTGGGCGAGGGCGTCGCGCCGGAGTTCCACATCAGCCGCTATCCGGAACTTGGCGACGGCGTCGACCGCGAGATCTGGCGCGAGCGCGGCGCGCCCTCGTCGCCTGCCGCAGGAGTGGCTTCGGCCGCAACCGGATATAGCCAAGGCTGACCGCTGTAGGAGCGGCTTCAGCCGCGACGGGATGACCGGCCACGGCGATGGGCTTTCCATCGCGGCTAAAGCCGCCCCTACAGATGCACGCGGCAAACGTCGGATCGCGGCTAAAGCCGCTCCTACAGCGGCGGGTGGCGCGGCCGCGATGCGCTCAATGGCGGAAATGGCGGATGCCGGTGAACACCATCGCGATGCCATGCTCGTTGGCGGCCGCGATCACTTCGGCATCGCGCATCGAGCCGCCGGGCTGGATCACCGCGCGGATGCCGGCCGCGGCGGCGGCGTCGATGCCGTCGCGGAACGGGAAGAACGCATCGCTCGCCATCACCGAACCCGGGACCGCGAGCCCGGCTTCCTCGGCCTTGAGCGCGGCGATCTTCGCGCTGACCACGCGGCTCATCTGGCCGGCGCCGACGCCGACGGTGCGGCCGTCCTTCGCGTAGACGATCGCGTTGGACTTGACGAACTTGGCCACCCGCCAGGCGAACAGCAGGTCGGCGAGCTCGGCCTCGCTGGGCGCGCGTTCGGTCACCACCTTCAGCTCGTCGCGGGTGACTTCGCGGATGTCGGCGGTCTGCATCAGCAGGCCGGAGCCGACGCGCTTGACGTCGAAGTTGTTGCGGCCTTCGCCGTGCGGAATGCGCAGCACGCGCACGTTGGCCTTCTTCTTCGCCGCGTCCAGGGCACCCGGCTCGTACTCCGGCGCGATCAGCACCTCGACGAACTGGCGTTCGAGGATCGTGCGCGCGGTGGCGGCATCGAGCGTGCGGTTGAACGCGATGATGCCGCCGAACGCGGAGGTCGGGTCGGTGGCGTAGGCGAGCTCGTATGCCGCGCCGCAGTCCGCTGCTTCCGCCACGCCGCACGGGTTGGCGTGCTTGACGATCACGCACGCCGGTCGCTCGAACTGGCGCACGCATTCCCACGCCGCGTCGGCGTCGGCGAGGTTGTTGTAGCTGAGCTCCTTGCCCTGCAGCTGTGTGAACGTCGCCAGCGTGCCCGGCACCGGCCACAGGTCGCGGTAGAACGCCGCCTGCTGGTGCGGATTCTCGCCGTAGCGCAGGTCCATCACCTTGACGAAGTTGCTGTTCTGCTGCGCCGGGAACAGCGCGCGCTTGCCGTCGCCGCCGATCGAGGACAGCACGTCGCTGATGCAGGCGTCGTACTGGGCGACGCGGTTGAACGCGGCCACCGCGAGCGTGAAGCGGGTCTTCGCCGACAGCGTGCCGTCGTTGGCGTCGAGCTCGTCCACCAGCGCCGCGTACTGCGCGGGGTCGGTGGCGACCGCGACGCGTGCGAAGTTCTTCGCCGCCGCGCGCAGCATCGCCGGGCCGCCGATGTCGATATTCTCGATCAGCATCTCGAGCGACGCGTTGGGGTCGGTGGAGACCTTCTCGAACGGATAGAGATTCAGCACCAGCAGGTCGATCGGCGCGATGCCATGCTCGGCCATCACCGCCTCGTCCACGCGATGGCGGCCGAGCAGGCCGCCGTGGATCTTCGGATGCAGCGTCTTGACCCGGCCGTCCATGATTTCCGGGAAGCCGGTGACGTCGCTGACGTCGCGCACCGCGAGCCCAGCATCGCGCAGTGCCTTGGCGGTTCCGCCGGTGGAGAGCAGTTCGATGCTGTGGTCGGCGAGTGCCTGCGCGAGTTCGATCAGGCCGGTCTTGTCGGAAACGGACAGCAGGGCCCGGCGCACGGGCAGGCGATCGGCGGTCATGCGGGGAGATGGTGCGGGGAAGGCGCGGATTATACCGGCCGGCCTACGCGGCCCCGCTGCACCGTAGGAGCGGCTTTAGCCGCGATGCGGCGGCCGGGCCGCGACCCGCAGGCGGAGATCGCGGCTGAAGCGCTCCTACACAGGCGACACCCTGCAGAACGAAATCGCGGCTGAAGCCGCTCCTACACAGGCGACACCCTGGAGAACGAAATCGCGGCTGAAGCCGCTCCTACAGGCGACCCCCTGCGGAACAAAATCGCGGCTGAAGCCGCTCCTACAGCCGTTCCTGCCGAGGTGAGGGCGTCGGCGGCTCAGGCCAGGCCGTAATCGCGCAGCTTCTTGCGCAGGGTGGCGCGGTGGATGCCGAGCATCGCCGCCGCGCGGCTCTGGTTGCCCTCGCAGTGGCGCAGCACCTCGGCGAACAGCGGAATCTCCAGCTCGCGCAGCGCGATCTCGTAGAGGTTGTCGACGTCGGAACCGTCGAGGTCACCCAGATAGCGGCGGATCGAGGTGGCGACGTGCTCGCGCAGCGGCACGCGCGCGCCGGAACGGTCGGAACGGTCGCTGGTCGAAGGCGCCACGGGGAGATCACGCGCTGGGCCGCGCAGGCGGCGAAGGCGACCGAGTCTAGCGTCGGCCGGTTGCGGCGGGCAACGCGACGGCTCGGGCGTGGCGATCGGGGCGACGGTCGGTGTTCCATCCATGGATGTGATGCTCAGCGGAAGTCGTACATGTAGGCGACGATGCGTGGAGCCGGTTCGACGATGCGCAGTTTCAGCGCGACCGTCTGGCCCGGCGCGATCAGCGCCGGCGCGGTCTTCGGTCGGTACTGGTCGGGGCGGAACGCGCGCGCGGCGACCGGCCCTTCGACGCTCGACAGTTCCAGCCACACCGTCGGCCACGGCTGCGGCCAGCGCGCGTCGTTGCGGAAGCGGGCCTCGGCGACCAGCACGCCCGGCGCGGCGGGATCGGGCTGCACGCTGCGGCTGATCATCGCGAACGCATCGGGCTCGCGCCACGGCGCCAGGCTGCAGCCGAGCACGCCGCACACCGATTCCAGCAGGGGCCGCCAGCGCGCGTCCGCAGCGAGCGTGTGACGCTGGGCCAGCAGCAGCTGCAGCGCCAGCACGAGCGCAAGTGCGATCAGCGCCAGCCACGCGCGCCAGTGCGACGCGTGCGGTCGCGCGGGCGCGGGCGCGGGCGCCTCGACGATGGTCTGGCGGATCGCCTGCTCGTTCACCGGTCCCCCTCCGGTTGCGTGTGCGGCGCCTCGGCGCGGCACCCGGCTATTCAACCACGCCGGACCCCGGTCACGCGCATCCAGTCGTCGCGACGGTCGGCGCGCAGGTCGGTGAAGGCGGCGGCATAGCGCGCGATCACCTCGTCCTCCTGCCCGGCGAGGATGCCGGACAGGGCGATCCGCCCGCCCGGCGCCACGCGCGCGGCCAGCACGTCGGCCAGCTCGATCAGGGCCGAGGCGAGGATGTTGGCGACCACCACCGGATACGTCGCCGCCGGTGCCTGCTCGGGCGCGAATACCGTCAGCCGCTCGCCCACGCCGTTGCGCTCGGCGTTGTCGCGGGTGGCGGTCAGCGCCTGCGGATCGTTGTCGACGCCGTCCGCCGCCGCCGCGCCGAGCTTGAGCGCGGCGAGCGCGAGGATGCCGCTGCCGCAGCCGAAATCGAGCACGCGCGCACCGGCGAGCGCGCCCGCGCTGGCGAGCGCATCGAGCCACTCCAGGCACAGCGCGGTGGTCGGATGGGTGCCGGAGCCGAACGCGAGCCCCGGATCGAGCCGCACCACCGCGGCATCGCCCGCGTCAGCGCCGTCGGGCAGCGCGTGGTTCCACGGCACGATCCAGGTGCGCGTGCCGAACTTCAGCGGCGTGTACTGGTCGAGCCACGCGCGCTCCCAATCCTGGTCGGCGACCGGTTCGAAGCGCGCCTGCGACCAATCGAGCGCGGGATCGAACGCTTCCAGCGCGGCCAGCAGCACGAGCGGATCGGCGTCGTGCGGGAACAGCGCGGTCAGGGTGATCGCGTCCCACAGCGGCGTCTCGCCGACGCCCGGCTCGAAGATCGCCTGCTCGTCCGGCGCATCCGCATGCGCGTCGGCGAGCGTGACCGCGAGCGCGCCGACGTCCTCGAGCGCGTTCTCGTAGCGCGGCTGCTCGTCGAGACGGCAGGCGAGCGTGAGCTGCAGGTAGGGCATCGCGGCTCAGCCGATCGCGAGCGACTTTTCCTTCTGCTCCTTCAGCCGCTTCTCGAGGTAGTGGATATTCATGCCGCCGCGCTGGAAGCCGGCGTCGGCCATGATGCGCTGCTGCAGCGGAATGTTGGTCTTGATGCCGTCGACGACCATTTCGGAGAGCGCCACCCGCATGCGCGCGATCGCGATCTCGCGCGTCGGTGCGTGCACGATCAGCTTGCCGATCATCGAGTCGTAGTTCGGCGGCACGCGGTAGCCCTCGTAGATGTGGCTGTCCACGCGCACGCCGGGGCCGCCCGGCGCATGGAAGTGCTGGATCAAACCGGGGCAGGGCATGAACGTGTCCGGGTCCTCGGCGTTGATGCGGCACTCGATGGCGTGGCCTTCCAGCACCACGTCCTCCTGGCGGATGCGCAGCTTCTCGCCGGCGGCGATGCGCAGCTGCTCGGTCACCAGGTCGATGCCGGTCACCATCTCGGTCACCGGGTGCTCGACCTGGATACGCGTGTTCATTTCGATGAAGTAGAAGCGTCCGTCCTCGTAGAGGAATTCGAACGTGCCGGCGCCGCGGTAACCGATGCGGATGCACGCCTCCACGCAGACGCGGCCGATCTCCGCGCGCTGCTCCGGCGTGATGCCCGGTGCCGGCGCTTCCTCGACCACCTTCTGGTGGCGGCGCTGCATCGAGCAGTCGCGTTCGCCGAGGTGGATCGCGTTGCCCTGGCCGTCGGCGAGCACCTGGATCTCCACATGACGCGGGTTCTCCAGGAACTTCTCCATGTAGACCATGTCGTTGCCGAACGCGGCCTTGGCTTCGGACTTGGTGGTCTGGATCGCGGCGTTCAGGTGGGCCTCGGTGTGCACCACGCGCATGCCGCGACCGCCACCGCCGCCGGCGGCCTTGATGATCACCGGGTAGCCGATCTCGCGCGCGAGCTTGGCGTTGGCCACCGGATCGTCGCCGAGCGGGCCGCCGCTGCCGGGCACGCACGGCACGCCGGCCTCCTTCATCGCGCGGATCGCCTCGACCTTGTCGCCCATCAGGCGGATCGTGTCCGGCCGCGGGCCGATGAAGATGAAGCCGGACTTCTCCACTCGTTCGGCGAAGTCGGCATTCTCCGACAGGAAACCGTAGCCGGGGTGGATGGCCTGGGCGTCGGTCACCTCGGCGGCGGCGATGATCGCCGGCATGTTGAGGTAGCTCTCGGCCGACGGCGCCGGGCCGATGCAGACCGACTCGTCGGCCATCGCCACGTGCTTGAGATTGCGGTCGACGGTGGAGTGCACGGCGACCGTGCGGATGCCGAGCGCGTGGCAGGCGCGCAGGATGCGCAGCGCGATCTCGCCGCGGTTGGCAATCACAACCTTGTCTAGCATGGGGTTATCGTCCGGTGTCGTTGCGGAACCACACGCGCACTACCTGCACGTGCGAGCCGCCGATCTCGAAGGCGCCGAGATCGACCTGGAAATGGGGCTGGAACGCGGCCGCGCCGCTGCGCGCCACGCTAGCCGGGAGCAGAAGCGTTTCGACGTTGACCACGTCGACCCCGCTGTCCGCGATCCAGGCGTTCGCGCGTGCCAGCACCTGCTCGATGCTCTCGAACTTGCGGCTCAGTGCCAGGGCCTGGGTCTGGTCCGCAGGCACGAAGTCACGGAACCCGAGCATCGCGTCAGCCGATCACGAACAGCGGCTGGTCGAACTCCACCGGCTGCCCGTTCTCGACCAGGATCTTGAGCACGGTGCCGGAGACGTCGGCCTCGATCGGGTTGAACATCTTCATCGCCTCGATGATGCCGAGCGTGTCGCCGGCCTTGATCGACTGGCCGGCGGTGACGAACGGCGGCTTGTCCGGCGCCGGCGAGGCGTAGTACGTGCCGACCATCGGCGCGCGCACGACGTGGCCGTCGGGCAGCTCAGCGCCGGCGCGCACCGTGCCGCCGGTGGACGCCTCGGTAGGGGAGTGCATCGACATCGGCGCGGCCGCACGCTCGGCCTGCGCAGCCGGCGCGCTCTGCACCTGCACCAGCTGCGGGGCGGCCATCGCGCCGGTCGGCACGCGCGAGAGCCGTACGGACTCCTCGCCTTCCTTGATTTCGATTTCGGCCAGGTTCGACTCTTCGAGCAGGTCGATCAGTTTCTTGATCTTGCGCAGGTCCATGGCGGGCCTCGTAACGGGATGCGGAAAACGGGTCAGGACGCCAGCCGCGCCAGCGCCGCGTCGAGCGCGTAGCGGTAGCTGTCGGCGCCGAAGCCGCACACCACCCCGACCGCCTTGTCGCTGAAGTAGCTGACCTGGCGGAACGGTTCGCGGGCGTGCGGGTTGGACAGGTGGACTTCGATGTACGGGATCGCGACCGCCGCCAGCGCGTCGCGCAGGGCGACGCTGGTGTGGGTGAACGCGGCCGGGTTGATCAGGATGAAGGCGGTGCCGTCCTCGCGCGCGGCCTGCACGCGCTCGACCAGCACGTGCTCGGCGTTGGACTGCAGGCTGGCGTAGCGGTGACCGGCGGCCTCGCTGCGCGCGCGTAGGTCGGCGTCGATCTCCGCGAGCGTCAGACGGCCATAGACCTCCGGCTCGCGGGTGCCGAGCAGGTTGAGGTTGGGGCCGTGCAGGACGAGCAGCTGGGCCATGCGGGGCGGATCCGGGCGAAGGCCGGGAGTGTGCGCGAAGCGCGCGCGGGATGTCCAGCAATTCGCCGCCGTATCGACGACGTTCGCCGGAGCTGCCCGCAGTACCGCTGCGGCTAGTGGGCGTCCGCGGCCCAGCCGGCGACTTCGCCGCGAGCGAACGGGCCGATTTTCTGCTTGACGATGCGGCCGTCGGCGCCGACCAGCACGCTGTACGGCAGCACGCCGCGCACGTTGCCGAGGCGCACGCTGCTGTCGGCGGGGCCGGGGCGGTCGAGCGCGATCGGGTAGGCCACCGGCACGCGCTGCAGGAACGCGCGCACGGCCTCGGCCTCGTCGAGCGCGATGCCGACCACTTGCACGCCGTTCGCACCTTCGGCGCGGGCGAAGCGGTCGAGGTCGGGCATCTCCTCGATGCACGGGGCGCACCAGCTGGCCCAGAAATTCACCAGCAGCGGCCGGCCGGCGAACGCGGCCGGCAGTCGCAGCGGAGCGCCGTCCAGGGTGCCGAGCTCGAGCGTCGGCATCGGCTCGCCGCGGCGCGCCACCGCGACGGGCGCGGGCGGCGCGCTGCGCTCGGCGGCGCCCTGCAGCAG
>DASQMI010000074.1:0-36208 GCA_035645555.1 Lysobacter sp.
GGCAGCCCGTCGCGCGGCGGCCGCGCGCGGATGGCAAGCGCGCCGTCGCGTACGCGACGGGCGTCGGCGCCGGTGCCGGTCCACAGCGCGCGCAGGCACTGCAGCTCCGCGGCCGCTGTCATCGCCGGCCGCACGATCGAGACCCCGGCGCCGGGCGGAATGCCGCTGGAATCGGCCCACCATGCCGCGCGCTCGGCGACGGTGGCACCGCGCGGCGCACCGGCGCTGTCGAGCACCGCGAAGCGGTGGCCGCACGGATGCTCCCCGACGCCGTACCGGCCGTACGCGGACGCGTAGGTCACCGCGATCGCGCGCCACAGGTCAAGCGCGACCGAGATCGCGCCGCCGCGGATCGCGGCATCGGTCCAGCCGCGCGCGCGCAGCGTCTGGTAGGCGGCGCGTTGGCGCTCGGCCGCGGTGGCACCGCGCAGCAGCCCGGCCTCGACCGCGTTCTGGCAGGGATCCGGCGCGTTCGGCAGCGGCGGAATGCCCACCTGCGGCAGCGCGCACGGCATCAGCAGCGCGGCCTCGGTGGCGTAGTCGTACATCGCCGGCGCGCCTTCCACGAACACGTTGGGCTCGCTCGCCACCACCGCGTCCAGCCACGGTTCCTCGTCCTCGGCCGCGCGCAGCACCGCGCCGCCTCCGTTGGACATGCCGACCGCGATCACCCGGGTGTTGTCGAACCGGAACGGCGCCGCTTCCGGCACCGACTGGTCCAGCGCGTACAGCGCGAACTCGGCGGCCTGACGCACGTGCCGGCCCCAGTCGGCTTCCGGGTTGTCGCGCGAGTGCGCGTGCTTGACCGCCACGCCGCCGCCCTTGGCGCCGTCCGGGACGAACGCGAGCGGCTCGCCCGGCGCGCCGATCGTGCCGTCGATGCGCACGCCGCGACCGGCGTCGAGGTCGTAGAAATCGGTGCCCGCGGCCTTGTCGGTGTAGGCGACCGCGCAGCCCTTCGGCAGGCCCCAGGCGCCGCCGACGGCGATACCGCCGTAGATGCCGCGCGAACCGGATGAGGCCACCACCACGATGCAGCGCTTGGCGAGATCGAACGCATCCGGCACCTGCACCGCCACGCGGTGCGGATGGCGCGCACCCGGCACCCGCATCAGCGCATGGAATTCGCGACCCGGCACCGCGGCCACCGAGCCGTACAGCTGGCCGTAGCCGCCGCCGGGCGACAGATCGGCGATGCCGCGCCAGTTGGTCCAGATCGCGCGCCGGCGCAGTTCCGCCGGGGTCGGGCTGGCCGGATTGGCGAATGACGGAGCGTTGCCGCGCAGGCCCTCGAGGCCGAGCCCGGCGGTGAGCAGGTCGTCGCCGCCGCGGTGCTCGCTCGTGCGCACGGCCTCGAAGCGGGTGGGGCTCTCGTTGCCGCCGAAGAACGGCAGGCTCGCGCAGCCGCCCAGGGCGGCGGCCATCAGCAGGGGCAGGACCGGTTTCATGCCGTGCACCGTAGCGTCGGAGGCGTGATGCGGTCATCGTACGTTCGTACCACGCGCCCGGCCCGTGAGGTTGCTAGGCTGGGTGCAGGAGGACCGCATGCACACCCACACTATCCTGATCACCGGCGCCGGCAGCGGCATCGGCGCCGGCGTCGCCGCGCAGCTGGCGCGCGACGGCCACCACGTCGTCGTCACCGACCTGTCGGCGGACGCCGCCGAAGCGGTCGCCCGCGGCATCCGCGACGCCGGCGGCAGCGCCGAGGCGCACGCGCTCGACGTCACCTCCGACGCCAGCGTGAACCGGGTGCTGGATGCCGTCTCCCGCCCGGTCGACGTGCTGGTCAACAACGCGGGCCTGCAGCACGTCGCGCCGCTGGAGGAGTTCCCGATGGAGAAGTGGGAGCTGCTGGTGCAGGTGATGCTGATCGGCGTGGCACGGCTGACCCGCGCCGTGCTGCCGTCCATGCGCGAGCGTGGCTTCGGCCGGATCGTCAACATCGGCTCGATCCATTCGCTGGTGGCGAGCCCGTACAAGAGCGCGTACGTGTCGGCCAAGCACGGCCTGCTCGGCTTTTCCAAGGTGATCGCGCTGGAGACCGCCGGCGCCGACATCACCATCAACACCATCTGCCCGACCTACGTGAAGACGCCGCTGGTGGACAAGCAGATCGCCGACCAGGCGCGTACCCGCGGCATCCCGGAGTCGGAGGTGGTGAGCCAGGTCATGCTGAAGCCGATGCCGAAGGGCGTGTTCATCAGCTTCGAGGAGCTGGCCGGCATCACCGCGTTCCTGATCTCGCCGGTGGCGCGCAACATCACCGGCCAGACCATCACCGTCGACGGAGGCTGGACCATCCAGTAAGCGCATGCCGGCCCTACTGATCGCCGACGACCATCCGCTGTTCCGGGCCGCGTTGCGCGGCGCGGCGGCCGAGGCCGTGGCGGACCTGACTGTGCACGAGGCCGATTCGCTGGACGCGGTGCTGGCGGTGCTGGAGGCGGAACCCGACATCGACCTGGTGCTGCTCGACCTGCACATGCCCGGCAACCACGGACTCGCCGGGCTCGCAGCGATCCGCGCGCAGTACCCGGCGGTGGCGGTGGTGGTGGTGTCAGCCAACGACGACCCGCGCGTGGTGCGGCGCGCGCTCGACCACGGCGCGGCCGGCTACCTGCCGAAAAGCTCCAGCCTCGACGAACTGCGCGACGCGATCCGCGCGGTGCTCGCCTGCGAGCAATGGCTGCCGCCCGCGCTGCGCGCGGCGGTGGCGCGCACGCAGAGCTCCAGCCGCGACGCCGACCTCGCCGCGCGGCTGGCGAGTCTGTCGCCGCAGCAGTTCCGCGTGCTCACGCTGGTCGCGCAGGGTCTGCTCAACAAGCAGATCGCCGATCGCCTGGAGGTTCAGGAGCGCACCGTCAAGGCGCACCTGTCGGCAATCTTCGAGCGCCTCGGCGTGCGCAACCGCACCCAGGCCAGCGTGGTGCTGCGGGAACTGGAGCTGGTCGATCCGGCACGGCGGATCGAGGACGCTTAGAGCTCAGAGCGGTTCGGCAAGCGGGCGGCGTTCGGCCACCCGCAGGCGGTCGAGCGTCGACTTCAGCGCGAGCGGCTTGATCGGCTTGGTCAGCAGGGTCAGCCCGGCCTCGTGCACCGCGCGGCGCACGGCGACGTCGCTGTCGCCGCTCAGGATCACCGTCGGTGGCGGCGGGCCGAGCGCCGCCATCGCCTGCGCCACCGCGAGCCCGGTGTCGCCGTCGTCGAGGTGGTAATCGAACAGCCACAGCGCCGCCGGACGTTGCGCGTGCAGCGCCATCGCGCCGGCCCGATCGACCGCGCCGCGCACCTCGCAGCCCCAGCCACGCAGCAGACTCTGCAGCGCGGCGAGCGCCGCGCGGTCGTTGTCCAGCACCAGCACCGCCAGCCCTTCCAGCCCCGGCCCGCGCGGCGCCGGCACCGGCACGCGCCGCGCCGCGCGCGTCACCTCGACCGCGAACACCGTGCCGCGCCCCACCCGGCTACGCAGCGTGATCGGCGCCTCCAGCAGGTGCGCGATCCGGTCGGCGATGAACAACCCGAGCCCCAGCCCCTGCCCCGGCGCGTCGTCGCCGCGGCGGAACTCTTCGAAGATCGCGCGCTGCTGGCCGGGCTCGATGCCCGGCCCGGTGTCGTGCACCTCGATGCGCACACCAGCGCCGTGCGCGCGCACGCCGAGCAGCACGCTCCCTCGGGCGGTGTAGCGCACCGCGTTGGCGAGGAAGTTCTGCAGCACGCGCCGCAGCAATTGCGGGTCACTGCGCACCCAGGCGTCGCTGCGCACGAAACGGAAGCGCAGCCCGCGCGCAGCGGCGATCGCGCCGAACTCCGACGCCAGCGGCTCGAGCACTTCGGCAAGCGGGAACTCGCGTGGCGCCGGTACCAGCCCACCGGCCTCGAGCCGCGACATGTCGAGCAGGCCGTTGAGCAGCTCGCTGGTGGACGCGAGCGCACCGGCGATCTGCATCGCCAGCATGCGCTGCTGCGGCGGCTCGAGCTGGCCCGCCAGCGAGTCGGTGAACAGCTGCGCGGCATGCAGCGGCTGCATCAGGTCGTGGCCGATCGCGGCGAGGAAGCGGCTCTTCGCGTCGTTGGCTCGCTCGGCCTCGCGCTTGGCCACCTCGAGGTCGGCGGTGCGCGCGGTGACGCGCTGCTCCAGCGTCTCGTTGGCGTGGATCAGCGCCGCCTGTGCGCGGCGGAACGCGGTGACGTCGGTGAAGGTGGCGACGAACCCGCCGCCCGGCATCGGATTGCCGCGGATCTCGATGATGCTGCCGTCCGGCAGCACACGCTCGGACAGGTGCGGCGTGCCGGCGCGCATGAACGCGAGCCGGCGCTCCAGCGCGCGCTCCAGATCGCCCTCGAACGGCAAGCGCTGCAGCGCCCAGCGCGCGACGTCGGCGATCGGGCGACCGACCTGCAGCAGCTCCTCGGGGAAATCGAACAGCTCGGCGTAGCGCCGGTTCCACGCGACCAGGCGCAGCTGCGCGTCGACCACGCTGATGCCCTGGCTCATGTTGTGCAGCGCGGCTTCCAGCACGCGCTGGTTGAAGCGCAGGTCGGCCGACGCCTCGCCGACGATCGCCGCGACGGTGTCGAGATGCCCGGCCTCGCGGCGCGCGGCGTCGAGCAGCACGCGCGCGGACGCCGAGCCCAGCACCGCGGCCAGTTCGCGCTCGACCCGCTCCTCCGCCGCCGCAGGCACCGCGCCGCCCGCCGGCACGTCGTGCAGCAGCTGGGCGATGCGCTCGCGCGGCAGGAAGCGCGCCGCGGCGTCGCGCAGGGTGGCGGCATCGAGTCCGCGCCAGGCACGGCGCGGTGCCTCGCTGCGCCACGCCGCGACCAGCAGCGTGGCGAGCGTACCGAGGAACAGGCTGGCGCCGACCGCGCGACCGAGCCGGCTCCAGCCGGTGAGCCCGAACAGGCTGTCCGGCGCGAGCCACTGCGCCCCGAACGGCCCCTGTTGGACCCAGCTCGGATCGCGGCCGAACGCCTCCGCGGTCAGCGGCAGCAGCAGCACCCATGCCCAGGCGAGGAAACCGACCGCGATGCCGGCGATGGCCGCGCGCGGCGGCGTCTGCGGCCGCCATACCGCGAACGCGAGCGCCGGTGCCAGCGTCGCGAGCGCGGAGAACGACACCGCACCGACGTCGGCCAACGCCGCGCTGCCTGCGACCAGCCGGCTATACGCCCACGCCAGCAGCATGATCGCGACGATGCCGACCCGGCGCAGCGCCAGCACGCTCGGCCGCAGGTCGGTGCCGTCGTTGCGCGCCCACGCGCCGCGCAGCAGGCCGGGCGCGAACCAGTGGTTGCCGATCATCAGGCTCAGCGCGAGCGTGCTGACCACGACCATGCCGGTCGCCGCGCTCAGTCCGCCGAGGAACGCGAACAGCGCCAGCCCCTCGTGGCCCTGCGACAGCGGCAGCGCGAGCACGTACAGGTCCGACGGCACCGCATCGCCCAGCAGTACCGCGCCGGCGTTGGCGAGCGGCAGCACCGGCAGCGCGATCAGCGCGAGATACAGTGGAAACTGCCAACGCGCGGTGCGCACGTCCTTCTCGTCGCGGCACTCCACCACGGCGATGTGGAACTGGTGCGGCAGGATGAACATGGCGAGCGCGCCGAGCAGCACCAGCGGCGCGAACCCGGCCGCGCCCGGCGCCGGCGCCGCCGGCGGTCGTGCGGCCGTCGCCGGCACCGCGGCGTCGAGACCGAACCAGACGAACGCGCCGATCGCCAACATCGCGGCGAGCTTGACCACGGATTCCAGCGCCATCGCCAGCACCAGGCCGCGGTTGTGGTCGGCCGCGCGCGCCCGGCGGGTGCCGAACAGCATGGCGAACACCGCCATCGCCAGCGCGACGTACAGCGCGCTGTCCTGCCAGGCCGGCGGCGCGGCACCGTCGCGCGCGGTCAGCATCGCGAAGCTCATCGCCACCGCCTTCAGCTGCAGCGCGATGTAGGGAATCAGCCCGAGCGCGGCGACCAGGGTCACGGTCGCCGCCAGCCATGCGTCCTTGCCGAGCCGGGTGGCGATCAGGTCGGCGAGCGAAGTGGCGTTGCTGTCGCGCGCCAGCCGCACCAGCCGCAGCATGAAGCGCACCGCCAACGCATACAGCAGGATCGCGCCGACGAACGTCGGCGGCCACGGCCAGCCGTAGCGCGCGGCCTGGGTCACCGTGCCGTAGAACGTCCACGAGGTGCAGTGCACCGCCAGCGACAGCGCGTAGACGTGCTGCCAGTGGCGGGCCCACAGCGCCGGCCGGCGCTCGGCGAACAGCGCCGCGCCGAACATCAGCGCCAGCCACGCCAGGCTGGCGAACGTCACCACCGCGATGTTCAGCATCCCCGGTTGCATGGGCGCCCCGAACGAGGCGACCGCGCGAGCATACCCAACCGCTGCAGTGGAGAACCGCGGCCGGCGACATCACGCGGCGCCAAAAATGAACGGCGGGCCGGAGCCCGCCGTCCGTTCCGACCGCTTGGGAGGTCAGAAGTCGTAGCGCACCGTGAGCGAGTACTGGCGCGGCGGACCGTAGAACCCGGTCAGCACGCCGAGCGCGCTCTGCAGGTTGTAGCCGGTGGTGCGGTATTCCTTGTCGGTGAGGTTGGTGCCCTGCACCGTCACCGACCACGGACCGCCGCTGCGCCAGGTCAGGCCGGCGTTGACCAGGCCGTAGGCGTCCTGGGTGATGGGCTGCGCGCCGGTGCGCACGATCTCGGTGGTCGCCACCACGTCGTCCTGGTAGCTGTAGCCCACGCGCGCGGCCAGGTTGCCCGCGCCGATGTCGGTGCGGTACTCGAGGTTGATGGCGCCGGAGAACTTCGGCGCGTTGGTGAATTCCTGCTCGTCGGCGATGTTGACGCCGGCGTACATGAACTCGTCGTACTCCGCGTCCAGCCACGCGAGGTTGCCGGTCAGCAGCCAGTTCTCGGTCGGCAGCCACTGGTACTCGACCTCGAAGCCGCGCACGGTGCCGGCGCCGGCGTTGGTGAAGTCGCCAAAGAACGCATCGTTGGTGCCGTCGCCGTTGCTGTCATAGGCGGTGAACACCGACAGCTGGATGTCCTTGTACTTGTTGTGGAAGTACGCGAGGTTGAGGAACAGCGTGTCGTCCAGGAAGGCCATCTTGCTGCCGACCTCGTAGCTGTCCACCACCTCGTCGTCGAACGGCTCGGCCGAGCGCGGCACCGCCGTGGCCTGCGCGCGGATGTTGTAGCCGCCGGATTTGAAGCCGCGGGTGGCCAGGCCGTACAGCATGATGCCGTCGGTCACCTGCCAGTCGAGCGACACCTTCGGCGACAGGTTCTGGAAGTCGATGCGCTTGTCGAAGTTGGCCGCGATCGGGGTCGGGTTGTTGGCCGCGCAGCGGACCGCGAGCTGGGTGTAGGTCGCGTCGCGGTAGCAGCGGTTGAGCACGACCGCGCGCTTCTTCTCGTCGGTGTAGCGTGCCCCCACGTCCAGCGTCAGCCGTTCGGTGAGGTCGAACGTCCAGTCGGCGTAGACCGCCACGCTCTCGGTGTAAACGGTGCCCTGGGTGTCGCCGAACACCAGGTTGAAGAAGTTGTTGAGCACCTGGCCGCCGGCCTCGCCGTCGAACGCGTAGATGCCCATCACGCCGCGCGCGCGGCCACCGGCGTCGTAGTTGGCCTGCAGCTCGTGGCTGGTCTGCTCGTCGGCGTAGAACGCCTTCACGTCGGCGATGATGTTGGGCAGCGTGTCGAAGTCGATGTTGGTCTCGGTGTCCGACTCGCGCCGGGCGAACACGTACTTGAAGCCCCAATCCTCGCTGGCGCGCCAGTTCACCGTCGCCGAGACGCCCTTCAGGGTGGTGTCGTTGACGTTGGGCATGCCGTTGCGTACGTCGTAGCGGTCGTCCAGCGGCGTCTGGGTCGGGGCGAAGCGGTTCGGCGCCAGCATGCGCGCGCCGCGCACGCCGGACTTGTCGTCCATCCAGTCGAACGCAAACTGGACGTCGAGGTCGTCGTTGATCCACGCGCCGAGCTGGCCGCGCGCCGCCAGGATCTCCTTGTCGCTCACTTCCTGCCCGGTGCGGCGGTTCTCGCCGAAGCCGTCGCGGTTGAGGCTCGCCACCGCCACCCGGCCGCGCAGGTTCTCGCTGCCGAGGGGCCCGCCGACCGCCGCCTTCACGTCGAGCTGGTTGTAGTTGCCGACCGTGACCGAGGCGAAGCCGTCGAGCTCGCGCGGCAGACCGCGGGAGACGTACTTGATCGCGCCGCCGATCGTGTTCTTGCCGTACAGCGTGCCCTGCGGGCCGCGCAGCACCTCGATGCGCTCGACGTCGAACACGTCCAGCAGCGCGCCCTGCGGACGCGCGATGTACACGTCGTCCATATAGATGCCCACGCCCGGGTCGACGCCCCACAGCGGGTCCGACTGGCCGATGCCGCGGATGTAGGCGGTGATCGTGCTGCTGGAGCCGCGCGCCGCGTACACCGTAAGGTTCGGCACCTGCGCGTCGAGGTCGCCGAGGTCGTCCACCGCCAGCCGGTCCAGCGCCTCCGGCGTGAACGCAGTGACCGCGACCGGCACCTCCTGCAGCGTCTCCTCGCGCTTGCGTGCGGTGACGGTGACGCTGCCGAGCGTGGTGGCCTCGGCGTCGCTGCCGGACTGCGCGGCGGCGTCGGTGCTCTGCGCCCAGGCCGGCGACGCCAGCAGCGCGCAGGCGATGGCCAGGCTGAGATGTTTGCGGTTCACGGCGATACGACCCATTGCGGACTCCCCAATACGGACCTTCGGCATGCGCTGCCGTCCTGCGCACCCTAGGCCCGCGCCGGCGGGGGCGGCAGTTGTACCTTCGGACAATGCCGGCGCTTGCCCGGCGGTGCGGATACTGCGCAGCGTCCTGCCGTGGGAGTCCGGAATGTCGCTGTTGATCGTGCTGGCCGCGCTGGCGTTCCTGATGTTCGTCGCCTACCGCGGCTACAGCGTGATCCTGTTCGCGCCGGTGGCGGCGCTCGGCGCGGTGCTGCTGACCGACGCGACGCTGGTCGCGCCGATGTTCACCGGCCTGTTCATGGACAAGATGGTCGGCTTCCTGAAGCTGTATTTCCCGGTGTTCCTGCTCGGTGCCATCTTCGGCAAGCTGATCGAGGTCTCCGGCTTTTCCAAGGCGATCGTCGCCTCCACCATCAGGGTGGTGGGCGCGCAGCGCGCGATGCTGTCGATCGTGCTGGTGTGCGCGCTGCTGACGTACGGTGGCGTGTCGCTGTTCGTGGTGGTGTTCGCGGTCTACCCGTTCGCCGCCGAGCTGTTCCGCCAGAGCAACATCCCCAAGCGGCTGATTCCCGGCACGATCGCGCTCGGTGCGTTCACCTTCACCATGGACGCGCTGCCGGGCACGCCGCAGATCCAGAACATCATCCCGACCACGTTCTTCGGGACCGACGCGTGGGCCGCGCCGGTGCTCGGGACACTGGGCGGCGTGGTGATCCTCACGCTCGGTTTGCTGTATCTCGAATCGCGCCGACGCAAGGCCGCCGCCGCCGGCGAAGGCTACGGCGACCCGGCGACCCTGGTGAACGAGCCGGTCGCGTTCAGCGGCGACCGCCTCGCGCCCGCGTGGCTGGCGCTGCTGCCGCTGGTGCTGGTGGGCGTGAGCAACAAGCTGTTCACCGTGTGGATTCCCCGCATCTACGGCAGCGAGCACAGCTTCGACCCGGCGGTGATCGGCAACGCCGCGCCGGTGGTGCAGGAAGTCTCCAAGGTCGCCGCGATCTGGGCGGTGGAAGGCGCGCTGCTGGTTGGCATCCTCAGCGTGCTCGCGTTCGCGTGGAGGCCGGTGATCCGCAGCTTCGCCGACGGCACCCGCGCGGCGATCGGCGGCGCGATGCTGGCCGCGATGAACACCGCGTCCGAATACGGCTTCGGCGCGGTGATCGCCGCCCTACCCGGCTTCCTGCTGGTCGCCAACGCGCTGTCCGCGGTGCCCGATCCGTTGGTTAATGCCGCGGTGACGGTGACCTCGCTCGCCGGCATCACCGGCTCGGCGTCCGGCGGCATGAGCATCGCGCTCGCGGCGATGGCGGACACGATGATCACCAACGCCAACGCCGCCGGCATCTCGATGGACGTGCTGCACCGCGTGGTGGCGATGGCGTCCGGCGGCATGGACACGCTGCCGCACAACGGCGCGGTGATCACCCTGCTCGCGGTGACCGGCCTCACCCACCGCCAGGCCTACCGCGACATCTTCGCGGTCACGCTGATCAAGACCGGCGCGGTCGGCGTGGTGATCGCGCTGTTCTACCTGACCGGGTGGGTCTGAGCGTTCGTCTGTAGGAGCGGCTTTAGCCGCAACCGAAAATCAGCAATCGCCGGATCGCGGCTGAAGCCGCTCCTACAGCAGTGCAGACCCATCGGTCGCGGCTGAAGCCGCTCCTACGACAACGTATGCCTGCCGGTCGCGGCTAAAGCCGCTCCTACCTCAGCTCGAACGCATCCGCGTCCAGCATCGCCGGGAAGCGCTGGCGGTGCTCGGCGAGCGAAGGCCCGATCAGCGTGGTCGTCACCACCACTTCCTCGTCGGCGCACTCGCTGACCGGGTGCCCCATGAAGTCGATGATCGCGCTCTCACCGTCGTAGCGCAGGCCATTGCCGTCGGTACCCACGCGGTTGAGCCCGGCGACGAAGCACAGGTTCTCGATCGCGCGCGCCCGCAGCAGGGTGCGCCACGCGTACGAGCGCGCCGCCGGCCAGTTGGCCACGACCACCAGAAGGTCGTAGTCCAGCGCGTCCGGCCGCTCGACGTTGTAGCGGTTACGGGAAAACACCGGGAAGCGCAGGTCGTAGCAGACCAGCGGACAGATCCGCCAGCCGCGCCATTCCACGACGAGCCGGTCGCGGCCCGGCGCGTAGCGCTCGTGCTCCTGGGCGTAGCGGAACAGGTGGCGCTTGTCGTAGGTCTGCACCGCACCGTCCGGCGTGACGAACAGCAGGCGGTTGAACACCTTGCCGTCCACGCGCAGCTGCACGCTGCCGCAGACCGCGGCATCGAGCGTGGCGGCGTGCTCGCGCATCCATGCGACGGTCGGGCCGTCCATGGTTTCGGCATTGTGGATCGCCTCGTTGCTGAAGCCGCTGGTGAACGTCTCCGGCAGCAGCACCAGGTCGGTCTGCCCGTGCAGCGGCCCGATCAGGTCGCCGTAGTACTCGCGGTTGCCGGCGGGGTCGTGCCAGCGGGTGTCGCCTTGGATCAGCGATACGCGGAGGTTGTTCATCGTCGTTCCCTGTTCAAAGCGCCTGCAGCCGCTCGATCGCGGCGTCCAGCGTCGATTCGTTCTTGGCGAAGCACAGCCGCGCCAGGCGCTGCCCTTGCGGCGCGCTCTCGTAGAACGGCGACAGCGGGATCGCGGTGACGCCCTTCTCGATGGTCAGCCAGCGGCAGAATTCGTCGTCCGGCTGGTCGCTCACCGCCGAGTAGTCGACCAGCTGGAAATAACCCCCCGGCACCGGCAGCGGGCGCAGCTTCGTGTCGGCCAGCTGGCGCTGGAAGCGGTCGCGCTTGGCCTGGTAGAACGCGCCCAGCTGCTCGTAGTGCTCCGGCTCCTGCTCGATCATCTCGGCGAACGCCCACTGCGCCGGCGCGAACGTGCAGAACACGTTGTACTGGTGCACCTTGCGGAACTCGGTGGTCAGCAGCGGCGGCGCGATGCAGTAGCCGATCTTCCAGCCGGTGCAGTGGTAGGTCTTGCCGAAGCTGGAGATCACGAACGAACGCTCGCGCAGCTCCGGATAGCGCAGCACCGATTCATGCTGGCGGCCGTCGAACACGATGTGCTCGTAGACCTCGTCGGACAGCAGGTACAGCCCGGCCGACTGCACCAGCCGCGCCACTTCGGCCATGTCTTCCGGCGTCAGCATGGCGCCGGACGGGTTATGCGGACTGTTGATCATCAGCATCCGCGTGTTGGGCGTGATCGCCCGCTCCACGCGCTCCCAGTCCGGGGCGAAGGTGAGCGGATCCAGCGGCACGTGCACCGCGCGCCCGCCGGCCAGCTCGATCGCGGGCTCGTAGCAGTCGTAGCACGGGTCAAGCACGATCACCTCGTCGCCCGGACGGATCACTGCATGGATCGCATCGAAGATCGCCTCGGTCGCACCGGAGGTCACCGTGATCTCGGTATCCGCGTCCGGACGCCAGCCGTAGCAGCGCTCGGTCTTGGCGGCGATCGCCTGGCGCAGCGCCGGCACACCGGTCATCGGTGCGTACTGGTTGCGGCCGTCCTGCATGGCGCGCGTCAGCGCCTCGACCAGCCGCCGCGGCACGTCGAAGTCCGGAAAACCCTGTCCCAGGTTGACCGCACCGTGCTCCATCGCCAGCTGCGACATCACGGTAAAGATGGTGGTGCCGACCTTCGGCAACTTGGTCTCGGGGACGACGGTATCGGTCATCGCGCGCTCGGGAACTGAGGAGGACGCCGAGTGTACGGCGGTGCCCCGTCGCCGCGGTGTCCGCGGATGGATTGCCTGTGTTCCGTGCAAGGACCGACACTGTGCGCATGAGCGAGCTCCTTCCCGATGCGGCCGCACTGGCCGAGGCGTACCGGTGCGCGCGTTATGGCGTGGAGGTCGACGGCGATACGTTCGACCTGCAGGTCGGCGCATCCGCCGCGGACCTCGAGGCGTACTGGCCGGCGCCGGACTACGTGCTGCTGACCGCGTGGAACCCCTGCTCCGTGCCGCAGCCCGCCGACGCCAACCGCGTCGCCGACGAGGCGCTGCGCGCGCGCCTGCAGGCCGCGGCGGTGCCGCACCTGCGCGCGTGGGCGAGCGCGCCGGACGGCAGCTGGCGCGAGGACGGCTGGCTGCTGGCGGGGCTCGGCTTCGCACGCGCCGACGCGCTGGCGCGCGAGTTCGGCCAGGCCGGCGTGCTCGCCTGGCGGCGCGGCGGGCCGGTGCGGCTGCGAATGCTGCTGCCGCGCCCGCCCGGGGCGGCGGAGGAACCCTCGACCGAGTGGGTAGAATGACGCCCCCTCGCGGCCCCGTCTGCCGCCGATCCCGCCGATGACCCCGTCCGCCGTCGCCGCGCCGCCGCTGCTCGAGGCCCGCGGCCTGCGCTTCGCGCGCAACGACGAGCCCGTGTTCGGTCCGCTCGACTTCGTGGTCGACGCGGGCGAAGCGCTGCTCGTGCAGGGCGAGAACGGCGTCGGCAAGACCACGCTGCTGCGCGTGCTGGCCGGGCTGCTACGCGCCGACGACGGCGAGATCCGCCTCGACGGGCAGCCGGCGAGCGCCGCCCGGCGCGCGCGTGCGATCGCCTACCTGGGCCACCTGCCGGCGTTCAAGGCCGACCTCACCGCGCTGGAGAACCTGCGTTTCCTGTGCGGCCTGCACGGCCGCCGCCGCGCGCAGCTGCCGGAGCACGCGATGGCGATGGTCGGCCTGGGCGGCTACGAGGACGCGCTGGCGCGCCAGCTGTCCGCCGGCCAGAAGAAGCGGCTTTCGCTGGCGCGCATGTGGCTGGCACCGGCGCCGCTGTGGCTGCTCGACGAGCCGTACGCCAACCTCGACCTGCCCGGCATCGAACTGGTCAACCGCATGGTGCAGGCGCACCTGCGGTCCGGCGGCGCCGCGCTGGTCACCACCCACGGCGCCTATGCCGCACCGCCGGTGCGCACGCGATTGCTGGTCATGGAGCGCCCGGCATGAACGGCGCCCCGCCCGGAATCCCGCCCTCGCTGGGGGCGACCGCACGCGCGCTGCTGGCGCGCGACCTGCGGCTGCTGTGGCGGCGCCGCGGCGACGCGCTGCAGCCGGCGCTGTTCGCGCTGCTGGTGGTGGTGCTGTTCGCGCTCGGCCTCGGCGGCGAGGCGCAGGCGCTGGCGAAGGTGGCCGGCGCGGTGCTGTGGCTTGCCGTGCTGCTGGCCGGCCTGCTGGCACTCGACACCCTGTTCCGCGGCGACGCCGAAGACGGTTCGCTGGAGCAATGGATGCTGGCGCCGGTGCCGCTGGCCTGGCTGGTGGGCGTGCGCACGTTCATGCACTGGGCGACCACCGCGCTGCCGCTGCTGGTGGCCGCGCCGTTCCTCGGCGAGCTGCTGCACCTGCCGCGCGCGCAGCTGCCGGTGCTGCTGGCCTCGCTGGCGCTGGGTACGCCGCTGCTGAGCCTGCTCGGTGCGGTGGTCGCGGCGCTGACCGTCGGCATGCGCCGCTCGGGCATCCTGGTCGCCCTGCTCGCGCTGCCGCTGTACGTGCCGGTGCTGGTGTTCGGCGCCGGCAGCGTGGCCGCCGCCGGCCAGGGCCTGGACCCGACCGGCGCGCTGCTGCTGCTCGCCGCCGGGCTCGTGGTCGCGATCGTGCTGGCGCCGCTGGCGGCCGCGGCGGCCATCCGCATCGCCCTGAGCTGAACCGATTGCGCCGGGCCGAGCCGGCGCGGCCGCAATCGGCGAAAATGACGCGTTCTCCACACCCCTCCGCCTGCCCCGGCCGCGATGAACCCTCTGGTCCGCTGGTTCCACCAACTCGGCTCGCCGCCGTACTTCGACCGCTTCGCGGCGCGCTGGGCGCCGTGGGGCTACGGGCTGGGCCTGCTGACCATGGCGGTCGGCCTGTACGGCGCGCTGTTCCAGGTGCCTGCGGATTACCAGCAGGGCGACAGCTTCCGCATCCTCTACATCCACGTGCCGAGCGCGTGGATGAGCATGGCGGTGTTCGGCCTGATGGCGGTCTATTCCGCGATCGCGCTGATCTGGCGGATCAAGCTGTGCGAGATCTTGGCGATGGCGTGCGCGCCGATCGGCGCCGCGTTCACCCTGATCACGCTCGCCACGGGTTCGATCTGGGGCAAGCCGATGTGGGGCACCTGGTGGGACTGGGATCCGCGCCTGACCACCGAGCTGATCCTGCTGTTCCTGTACCTGGGCGTGACGGGCCTCTACAACGCCATCGACGACCGCCGCGCCGCCGCGCGCGCGGCCGGGCTGCTGGCGATCGTCGGGGTCGCGCTGCTGCCGGTGATCCGTTACTCGGTGGTGTGGTGGAACTCGCTGCACCAGGGCCAGACCATCCGCGTGTTCGGCGAATCCTCCATGGACCCGAGCATGCTGCCGCCGCTGATCTGGATGATCGTCGGCACCAAGCTGTGGTTCGTGGGTGCCCTGCTCGACCGCGCGCGCGCCGACAACCTGCGCCGCGAGGCCGGCAAGGCCTGGGTCGCCGAACTTGCCCAGCGCGGAGAACGCGCATGAGCTACATCGAATACGTCGCGGCCGCCTATGCGGTGTTCGTGGGGGTGCTGGCGTGGGATTTCGTCAGCACCCGCCTGCAAATCCGCCGCCAGTTGCGCGACGCGCAACGGCGCGCGCAGCGGCAGGCGCCGCGCCCCGTTCCGGAAGACTTCCAACGATGAATCCGATCCGTCGTCGCCGCCTGCTGTGGGTGCTTGCGCTGGTCGCCGCCGGCGCACTGGCGGTCACCCTGATCGCGATGGCGCTGCAGCGCAACGTCGCCTACCTGTACACCCCGAGCGAGGTGCTGTCCGGCGCGGCCGGCGCCAACGTCGCCGGCGGCAGCGCCCGCTTCCGCCTGGGCGGCATGGTCGCCAAGGGTTCGTTCAAGCGCGTGGAGGGCTCGCTCGAATCGCACTTCCGCGTGACCGACGGCGATGCCGAGATGCCGGTGGTCTACACCGGCATCCTGCCGGACCTGTTCCGCGAGAACCAGGCGGTGGTCGCCACCGGCCGGATGCAGGGCGAACGCTTCGTCGCCGAGGAGGTGCTCGCCAAGCACGACGAGACCTACATGCCGAAGGAAGTGGCGGACAAGATGGGCAAGGCGCACCGCAAGCACGACGTGCAGGACGCGCCTGCGGCCGGTTCGGCGCCGTGATGCTGCCCGAGATCGGCCAGATCACCCTGATCCTCGCGCTGCTGGTCGCCGCGTTGCAGGCCGTACTGCCGCTCGTCGGCGCGCAGCGCGGCATCGCGGCGTGGACCGCGGTCGCGCGGCCGGCCGCGTACGCGCAGCTCGCGCTGGTCGCGCTCGCGTTCGTGCTGCTCACCCACGCGTTCGTGGTGCAGGACTTCTCGCTGCGCTACGTCGCGCAGAACAGCAACACGCTGCTGCCGGTGCTCTACCGCTACTCCGCGGTGTGGGGCGCCCACGAAGGTTCGCTGCTGCTGTGGGCGCTGGTGCTGGCGCTGTGGACCGGTGCGGTGGCGCGCTTCTCGCAGCGGCTGCCGGCGGAGGTGATCGCGCGCGTGCTGGGCGTGATGGGCATCGTCAGCGTCGGCTTCCTCGCGTTCCTGATCTTCACCAGCAACCCGTTCGAGCGCCTGCTGCCGGCGCCGCCGGAAGGCCGCGACCTCAATCCGCTGCTGCAGGACCCGGGCCTGATCATCCATCCGCCGATGCTCTACATGGGCTACGTCGGCTTCGCGGTGCCGTTCGCGTTCGCGATCGCCGCGCTGCTGGACGGCCGCATCGACGCGCGCTGGCTGCGCTGGACGCGGCCGTGGACCAACGTCGCCTGGGCGTTCCTGACGCTCGGCATCGCGCTCGGTTCGTGGTGGGCCTACTACGAGCTGGGCTGGGGCGGTTGGTGGTTCTGGGATCCGGTCGAGAACGCGAGCTTCATGCCGTGGCTGGCCGGCGCCGCGTTGCTGCATTCGCAGGCGGTGACCGAAAAGCGCGGCAGCTTCCGCGGCTGGACGCTGCTGCTCGCGATCGCCACGTTCGCGCTGTCGCTGCTCGGCACGTTCCTGGTCCGCTCCGGCGTGCTGACCAGCGTGCACGCGTTCGCCGCGGATCCCTCGCGCGGCATGTTCATCCTGGTGTTCCTCGCCATCGTGGTCGGCGGCTCGCTGCTGCTGTACGCGCTGCGCGCGCCCGGCGAGGAGGACGCACGCCCGTTCGCGCCCAGCTCGCGCGAGACGCTGCTGCTGGTCAACAACCTGCTGCTGACCGCCGCCTGCGCGATGGTGCTGCTCGGCACGCTGTACCCGTTGCTCGCCGATGCGCTCGAGCTGGGCAAGATCTCGGTCGGCCCGCCGTACTTCGCGCTGATGTTCCTGGTGCTGATGACGCCGCTGGTGCTGCTGCTGCCGTTCGGCCCGCTGTTCAAGTGGCAGCGAGAACAGCCCTCGAAGCCGTTGGCCACGCTGCTGCCGTGGTTCGGGCTGGCGCTGGGCGCGGCGCTGGCCGCGTTCTTCGTCGCGCCGCAGGGTCCATGGAAGGTCGCGGCCGGCATCGGCGGCGCGTTGTGGGTCGCCGCCGGCACGCTGCGATTCGTGTGGTCGCGCCTGCGCTCGCCCGGCGGCCGGATGACCGCCGAGATGCTCGGCATGACGCTCGCGCACCTCGGCATCGCGGTGTTCCTGGTCGGCGCGCTGCTGGTGGAAGGGCTCAACGTGCAGCGCGAAGTCGCGGTCACCGCCGGCCAGACCGTCGAGGTCGGCCGCTACGCGTTCCGGCTCGACGGCGTCAGCCGCGAGCAAGGCCCCAACTACATCGCCGACCGCGGCACCGTGGCGGTGTTCGAGGACGACGCGCCGCTGACCGTGCTGCATCCGGAGAAGCGCGCCTACGCCAGCGGCGGCCAGGTGATGACCGAGGCGGCGATGGACCGCAGCCTCACCCGCGACCTGTACGTCGCGCTCGGCGAGCCGCTCGGCGGCGACGCCTGGGCACTGCGCGTGCACGTCAAGCCGTTCGTGCGCTGGATCTGGGCCGGCGCGCTGTTGATGATGCTGGGCGGTCTGGTCGCGGCCACGGACCGCCGCTTCCGTCGTTCGCAGGAGGTTGCCGCATGACGTCCCGTCCCACCGCCGCGCGTTGGGTGCCGCTGGCGATCGCGCTGCTGCTCGGCGCGCTGCTGCTCGCCGGCGTCCTGCTGAGCCGGCGCGACAACCGTGACGCGCTGCCGTCGCCGCTGATCGGCAAGCCGGCACCGGCGTTCGCGCTACCGGTGCTGCACGAGCCGCAGCGGATCGTGCGCAATGCCGACCTGCGCGGCGCACCGTACCTGCTCAACGTCTGGGGCAGCTGGTGCCCGGCGTGCCAGGACGAGCACCCGGTGCTGACCCGCTTCGCCGAGACCAAGCGCGTGCGCGTGATCGGCTACAACTGGAAGGACGAGCGCGAGGACGCGCTGCGCTGGCTGGAGCAGTTCGGCAATCCATACTGGCTGGTGATCACCGACTACGAAGGCAAGCGCGCGATCGACTGGGGCATCTACGGCGCGCCGGAGACGTTCCTGGTCGACGCCGACGGCGTGGTGCGCTGGAAGCACGTCGGTCCGCTCACCGACGAGACCATCGCCAACGAGCTGCTGCCGGTGCTCGAAGAGGTCGAGAAGACCGCACCGGGGTTGTCGCTGTGATCGCGCGCGCGCTCCGCGTCGTCCTGCTCGCGCTGCTGCTGGCTGCGCCGGTGGCGCACGCGCAGCCGGCCAGTGATCCGCCCCCGCTGCAGTTCCGCGACGCCGCCGAGGAGCGTCGCTTCCACGCGCTGGTGGCCGAGCTGCGCTGCGTGATGTGCCAGAACCAGTCGCTGGCCGACTCCAACGCGCAGATCGCGGTCGACCTGCGCCGCGAGATCCTGCAGCTGATGCGCGAGGGCCGCAGCGACGCCGAGATCAAGGACTTCCTGGTGGCGCGCTACGGCGAGTTCGTGCTGTACCGACCGCCGATGGACGGCAAGAACCTGCTGCTGTGGTTCGGCCCCGCGCTGGTGCTGCTGCTGGGCGGCTGGCTGGTCGCGCGCATCGTGCGCGGCCGCGCCGCACCTGACGCGCCGTCCACTCCCGCCGACGACGAGCAGGAGTGGTGATGTCGCCGACGCTCGTGTTCGCCCTGCTCGCCGCGCTGCTGGCGGTGCTGACGCTCGCCTACGTGCTGCGGCCGCTGTGGCGCCAGCGCCGGCTCGCCGGCGGCCTGATGATCGCCGCGCTGATGATCGCCACCGGCGCGCTGTACGCGCTGGTGGGCACGCCGCGTGCGCTACAGCCGGCGCAGGCGCAGGCCCAGCCGACGCTCGCCGAGGCGATCGCGCAGCTCGAAGTGGAGGTGCGCCGGAACCCGCAGGCGGTCGAAGCCTGGCGCCTGCTCGGCCGTGCCTACGCCACCGCGGGACAGCCGGCGCGCGCCCGCGACGCGTTCGCCGCTGCGGCGGCCGCCGCGCCGCAGGACGCCAACGTGCTGGTGGAAGCGGCCGAAGCGCGCGCGCAGGCGGCGCCGCAACTGCGCTTCGACGCCGAGGCGGTGGCGATGCTGGAGAAGGCGCTGGCCATCGAGCCCGCGCACCAGCGCGCCCGCTGGTTCCTCGGCATCGCCCAGCGCCAGGCCGGCCGCCACGCCGAGGCCGCGCGGACGTGGGAACCGTTGCTCGCTGTGGTGCCGCCGCAGACCGCCGCGCGGTTGCGCGAACAGATCGAGCTCGCGCGCGCCGATGCCGGGCTGCCGCCGCTGGCGCCGGCCGCGACGCCAGCCGACCCCGGGCTGAAGGTGCGGGTCTCGCTGGCCGGCGACGCGCCTGCCGGCGCCACCCTGTTCGTGATCGCGCGCCAGGTCGGCGGGCCGCCGATGCCGGTCGCGGTGGAGAAGCTGCCGGCCACCGGCTTCCCGCGCGAGATCACGCTCGACGACGCAGACAGCCCGATGCCGACGCAGAAGCTGTCCGCGCTGCGTGAGGTCGAAGTGCTGGCGCGCCTGTCGCGCAGCGGCAACGCCAACCGCCAGCCGGACGATGTAGAGACCAAAGCGGTGCGCGTGAGCCTGCCCGCGCAGGCGCCGGTCGAACTGACGTTGCCGGCGCCGTAACCGCGGCGGTGTCGGCACCGGTCGCGGCTGAAGCCGCTCCTACGTTCTGGCGAGTTCGCGGCTGAAGCCGCTCCTACAAGCGGCCGCACGCGCGAGCGGCCGCTAAACTGCGCGCCATGACCGAGTTCATCCCTCCCGGCACCCGCTTCGTCGACCTGCCCTCGCCGTTCCCGATGAAGCGCGGTGGCGCGCTGCACGGCGCGCGCATGGCCTACGAGACGTGGGGTACGCTGAACACAGCGCGCGACAACGCGGTGCTGATCCTCACCGGGCTGTCGCCCGACGCGCATGCGGCGGCGAGCGAGGCGAACCAGGAACCGGGCTGGTGGGAGGCGATGGTCGGCCCCGGCAAGCCGATCGACAGCGAGCGCTGGTTCGTGATCTGCGTGAACTCGCTGGGCAGCTGCAAGGGCTCCACCGGCCCGGCCTCGACCGACCCCGCGACCGGCGAACCGTACCGACTCGATTTCCCCGAACTGTCGGTCGAGGACGGCGCCGACGCCGCCGCGCACGTGGTGCGTGCGCTCGGCATCGACCGACTCGCCTGCGTCATCGGCAACTCGATGGGCGGCATGGTGGCGCTCGCGCTGCTGTTCCGGCACCCCGGCATCGCGCGTGCGCACATCAACATCTCCGGCGCGGCCCGTGCGCTGCCGTTCTCGATCGCGATCCGCTCGCTGCAGCGCGAGGCGATCCGGCTCGATCCGAACTGGAACCACGGCCGCTATACGGACGCGCAGTACCCGGAGTCCGGCATGCGCATGGCGCGCAAGCTCGGCGTCATCACCTACCGCTCGGCGCTGGAATGGGACGGCCGCTTCGGACGCGTGCGGCTCGATCCCGACCGCCGGCCGGACGATCCGTTCGGGCTGGAGTTCGAGGTCGAGAGTTATCTGGAAGGCCACGCGCGCCGCTTCGTGCGCCGCTTCGACCCCAACTGCTACCTGTATCTCAGCCGCTCGATGGACTGGTTCGACCTCGGCGAATACTGCGAGACCACCCCGGTGTCACGCAGCGCCGACGCGCGCGACGCGCTGTCGCGCATCCGCCTCGAGCGCGCGCTAGCGATCGGCGTGCACACCGACATCCTGTTCCCGCTGCAGCAGCAGCAGGAAATCGCCGAGGGCCTGCTTGCTGGCGGCGCCGATGCACGCTTCCTGCCGCTGGAGTCCCCGCAGGGCCACGACGCGTTCCTGGTCGACATCGCGCGATTCGGCCCGGCCGTGCGCGGCTTTCTCGATGCCTGCTGAGGCGTCCGGGATGGATTCCCACGGCGCGCGGCAGGCGTAGAATCGACCCATGAACGCCGTCGCCGCGCCCGTCCGCCCCCACTTCCCCGGCTGCGACCGCCTGATCGCGTCGGTCGATGCCGCGCTCGGGGCCGGCGACCAGCATGCGGTCACCGCCGCGCTGCGCACCGCGCTGTGCGCGATGATCCGCGACCGCAGCGTGCAGCTGCCCGACAGCGTGTTCGAGCCGGTCGCCGACCATTACGCGCGCCGCGAGCTCTACCGCAGCACGAAGCACGGCTACAGCGTGGTGGCGATGACCTGGGGGCCCGGCCAGGGCACCCCGCTGCACGACCACAGCGGCCTGTGGTGCGTGGAAGGCGTCTGGCACGGCGAGCTGGAGATCACCCAGTACGAGCTGCTGGAACGCGAAGGCGACCGCTACCACTTCCGCGCCGCCGGCGGCATCCACGCCGGGCGCGGCAGCGCCGGCAGCCTGATCCCGCCGCACGAGTACCACACCATTCGCAACGCCAGCGAGGACGCGGTGGCGATCTCGCTGCACATCTACCAGCGCGCGATGGAATGCTGCTCGATGTTCGTGCCGGAGCACGGCGAGTGGTACCGCCGGCTCGATCGCACGCTCTGCACCGACAGCTGACCTCGGTGCTGTAGGAGCGGCTTCAGCCGCGACCGCTCCGCCCCAAAACGCTGTAGGAGCGGCTTCAGCCGCGACCCCTTACCGTACGCCGTAGGAGCGGCTTCAGCCGCGACGCTCCTTTGCGCTGTAAGAGCGGCTTCAGCCGGGACCTCTTCCCATGCGCTGGAGGAGCGGCTTCAGCCGCGACCCGCCCGCAAACGCGCCGCGTCCGGCGCCAATCCGCCTACAATCGAGCCATCCCGCACCGGGCCGCCCGCATGCGCACCGATTTCCTGCTCGCCGCGCTCCACCACCTGCTGGTGTATGGCCTGGTCGCCATGCTGGTGGCCGAGGCGGTGCTGTTGCGCGCACCGCGCCTCACCGGCGACACCCTGCACCGCCTGGCGCGACTGGACGCCGGCTACGGGATCAGCGCGCTGCTGCTGCTCGGCGTGGGCCTCGCGCGGATCGGCTTCGGCCTCAAGGGCCACGACTTCTACGCCCACAACCCGTGGTTCTGGGCCAAGCTCGGCACGTTCCTGCTGGTCGGGCTGCTGTCGATCGCGCCGACGCTGCGCTTCCTGCGCTGGCGCCGTGCGCTGCGCGCCGATCCCGCGTTCGAACCCGCTGCCGCCGAGCTTTCGCGGATGCGCGGGTTGCTGCGCGTGCAGCTCGGCCTGCTCGCGCTGGTGTTCGTGTTCGCCGCCGCGATGGCCCGCCACGGCGGCCTGTGACCGCACGACGCCAAGCTCGCGGCTATACTTCGCTCCCGCGCCGGAATGGCGGAATCGGTAGACGCAGCGGACTCAAAATCCGCCGCCCTTAAAAGCGTGTGGGTTCGAGTCCCACTTCCGGCACCAACAGCACCCAGGACTGAGCCCGCATACGCGGGCTTTGTTGCTTCTAGGCTGTACAGTTTGTGCAACGATCCACCTGCACACTGCGACAAACCATGGTGAGGCTATGTCCAGAGAGCCCCTGTCGCCCGGTGCAGCGTTGCAGGGCTGCTGTCGGATTTGGCGGACAAACACTCGGGGGAGACTCATGAAGAAGGCAACACTCGCCGCAGCGTTCGCGGCCTTCGGTGTGATCGGTTTTTCGGCGCCTGCCAACGCGGGCCCCTACGCGGACGATCTGTCCAAGTGCCTGGTCGGTTCGACGTCGGAAGCGGACAAAGCGATGCTGGTGCGGTGGATCTTCTCCGCCGTGTCCCGCCACAAAGAGATCGCGCCGTTCGTCGAGATTTCGGACAAGCAGCGCGAGGAGATCAACAAGGCGACCGCCGGGCTCTTCAGCCGCCTGCTGACCGAGACCTGCCGGACCCAGACGCGCGATGCGCTGCGCTATGAGGGCGCGGAAGGCTTCGGTGCCGCGTTCCAGACCCTGGGCGAAGTGGCCGGGATGCAGATGTTCTCCGATCCCGCCGTCAATGCGGAAACCGCGAAGCTGACCGGGTATCTGGACGAGAAGAGCCTGAAGGCGATCCTGGAAGGCACCGGCAACGACAAGTAGCGGCGCCGATCGCGGAGATTGGGTTCGGCGGCGGCTTCGCTGCGTCGCCCACCGTCGTACACCATCTGCGTTGAAGCCTTATCGGACCGGGCTGGGTCGTCCCTGAGGTGAGCATTACGAATACCCGGCCCGAGAGACGTCATGATGACCCGACCGATCTTCCATCTCTCGCTTCCGGTCCGCGACCTTGCGGCCACCCGGACGTTCTACTGCACGTTCCTGGGCGCAACCGCGGGACGCATACGACCGGACTGGATGGACCTGATCGTATTCGGGCATCAGCTGACGTTTCATGCGCGCCCGGACGAAGTGCTGCCGCCCGAGCATCGCGGCGTACGTCATTTCGGCGCCATCCTCCAATGGGACGCCTGGGAACAGCTCGGACGACACATCGAGGAGAGCGGCCAGGCGTTCGTGATGCCACCAACAGTCATCGGCAGTGGGACTGCGGACGAGCACGCGAAGATGCTGCTGGAAGACCCGAGCGGCAATCTGATCGAGATCAAGGCGTACCGCGATACTGGGGCACTGTTTCGCAAAGCCTGACGCCGCGGTGCACGAATGCGGCCGACGCGGTCACATCCCCGAGGGGTAGGTCTCCGGCTCGCGCAACTCGTTCCAGCGCGCCGATGGGTCGAGCGGCGTGACCGCTCGGGTGTGGTCAACGTGCACGATGCCGTCGAACTGGTCGGCCAGCACGGCCTCGAAGTAGTGGCTGAGGCGCTCGCTCTGCGGCAGGTAGATCACGCCGATCGCACGCTCCAGGCGTGTGGCCGAGGTCGGCGCACGCAGCGCGCCGCGCAGGTCGGCGCAGAAACCCGGCAGGCCGGTGCGGTGCAGCAGGTTCTCCCAGCTGTCCGCGCGCGAGGGCCGCACGCGCTTGTGCTCGACCGCCTCGCCCCAGTCCGACGCGGCGGCAACGGTGCCGGTGTGGGTGGTGAAGCCGAGCAGGAACGTCTGCCCCTGCATCGACGGGCACTGGCGCACCAGCTGGCCGAGGTTGTGCTGGCCGTGCCGCCCCGGCTCGGTGGCACGTGCGTCGCCGATGTGCGAGTTGTGCGCCCACACCACGATGCGCGCGGCACGGCCGCGCTGCGCGCTCAGGTGCGCGCGCAGTTCGTCCAGCGTTTCGGCCATGTGGGTGTCGCGCGCATTCCATGAGGCGTTCGAGCCCTTGAACATGGTGCGGTAGTAGCGTTCGGCGTTGCGCACCACGCGTGCGTTCTGCTGGGCATAGAAGCGTTCGTCGACGGCTTCGGCCGAGCCGATGTCCGCGTCCAGCGCGTAGAACATCGCCTGCAGCTGCTCCACTGCCTGTCGTTCGCATTCGTTGCGCAGACCGTATTCGACGGTGAAGCCGTAATCCTGCGGGTTGTGCAGGCGGCCGTCGAAGCACGCGTAGCGGCGGCGCGCCTCGCGTGCGGCCTCCTTGTCGGTGCGCTCGAGATACTCGACCACGCCGCGGATCGAGTCCTGCAGGCTGTAGAGATCGAGCCCGTAGAACCCGACCTTGCGTTGGTGCTCGCCGATGCGGTCGTTGTGCTGACGCAACCAGCGCACCAGCGCGCGCACCTCCTTGTTGCGCCACATCCAGCGCGGGAAGCGGGTGAACTGGCCGAGCGCCTGGTCGGCGTCGTGCGCCGGCGAGCGCCCCTGCACGTAGCGGCTCACCGCGAGCGCGTCGGGCCAGTCGGCTTCCACCGCCACCGCGTCGAAGCCGCGTTCTTCGATCAGGCGCCGGGTGATGGCCGCACGCAGCGCGTAGAACTCGTGGGTGCCATGAGTAGCCTCGCCAAGCAGCACGACGTCGGCGTCGGCGATCATGTCCATCACCGGCCCGACGTCGTCACCGGCCAACGGCCGCGCGTGGCGGCGCAGCGCCTGCACGATGGCCTTGCCGCCGTCCATCAATGCAACTGGTGCTTCAGCCGCGACAGCTCGTCGTGGGTGCGTCGTACCGCATCCAGCAGGTCCGGATGCACCGGCCCCTCCTGCCGCAACGCACCGAGCGCGCGGTCGCCCATGGATTCCATGCGGTCGATGCCGGCCACGATATCGCCGTGGCTGGCGTCGCCGCGCAGCACCTGCGAAAGCTCGTCGGCCTCCCGGTCGAGGTCTTCGATACAGCGCCGCAATGTCTCGCTAGGCGCACCGCGCTCGTGGCAGAAGCTCATCGCATCGCCGATGGCCTGCCGCACCTGTCCGAACTGCCGGTCGAGATCGTCGCGTCGCATGGCGTACTCCTGATGTGGGGCAGAAGCGGTCTCGCAAGCGGCGTACCGCGCCCCCGGGGCCGCGCCGCGCGCGTACCCCGGCACGGCGGGCGGAACTTGCTTCACCCGGCGGCAAGAGGTGCAGCGCCATCGCCCGCACGCGGACCCGCGGCGGTCGCGCCCCGCCGGCACGCGCCTTGCTTGTCCGCTGTGCCGCCTTTCGTGACCGAGGAGACCACCATGACCACGACCACCACCACGCCGCTGCGCACCCTCTTCGCCATCCTTGGCGCCGCCGCCACCGGCGCGGTCGCGATGTACTACCTCGACCCGCAGCTCGGCCGTCGCCGGCGCGCGCTGGTGCGCGACAAGACCGTGTCCGCCTACCACGGCGCCGGCGACTTCACCCGCACGCAGACGCGCCGCGTCGGCAACCGCGTGAAGGGGCTGGTGCATGCGGTGCGGCCGTCGGGCCGTCCGCTCGATGACGACCAGCTGCGCGAGCGCCTGCAGTCGAAGATCGGCCGCGCCGTCAGCCATCCGGGCGCGGTGCACGTGGACGTCGATCAGGGCCGCGTGCGCCTGCACGGACATGTGCTCACCGACGAGCTCGACACGCTGCTGGCGGTGGTGTCCTCACTGAAGGGCGTGGCGAGCGTCGACAACCAGCTCGAGGCGCATGACGAGCCGGGTTCGGTGCCGGCGCTGCAGGGCGAGCCGCGCCGCGTGCGGCGCTTCAACGGCGTGCTGCGCCCGGCGCTGCCGCTGCTGGCGCTGACGCCGGTGGCGCTGGCGCTGCTCGGCGCACGCCGCAATACCACCGAGCTGTCGACGTCGCGGTTCCAGTGGCGCCACTGACGCAGGGCGCGCTGCGGCTCGACCGGACGCCGCCTCCACCGCGGCCGGGCCACACTGGACGTGGCCCAGAACCGGTTGCGCCGATGGAACGCGTCACCCTGCCCGACGGCCGCCGTGCCGTCCGCAAACAACGCCGCGACATGCCCGCCGGGTTCTTCGCCGCCGAAGCGCGCGGCCTGGACGCGCTGCGCGCGGCCGACGGCCTGCGCGTGCCGGAGGTGTATGCGCTCGGGCACGACCACATCGTGCTGGAGGACCTCGGGGCCGGCCGGCCGGCGCCCGACTTCCACATCCGCGCCGGTGCCGGGCTGGCGCGTCAGCACCTGCAGGTGGGTACGCGCTTCGGCTTCGACCACGACGGCTGGTGCGGCGACAGCGCGCAGGACAACACGCCCGCCGAGGACGGCCACGCGTTCTTCGTCGAACGCCGGCTGCTGCCGCAGGCGCAGCGCGCGCGCGACGGCGGACGCCTGCACGCGACCGACATCGCGCGCGTCGAACGCGTGTGCGCGCGGCTGCCGTCGCTGGTGCCGGCACAGCCGCCGGTGCTGCTGCACGGCGATCTGTGGACCGGCAACCTGCATTGCGACGGCGACGGCCGCCCGGCGCTGATCGACGCCGGCGCGGTGCATTACGGCTGGGCGGAAGCGGAGCTCGCGATGCTGATCCTGTTCGGCTCGCCGCCACCGGCGTTCTTCCGCGCCTACGCCGGGCTGGCGCCGCTGGATCCGGACTGGCGCGAGCGCGCGCCGCTGTACAACCTCTACCACCTGCTCAACCACCTCAACCTGTTCGGCGCGAGTTACACCGGCGCCGTGCAGGCGGTGCTGCGCCGCTTCGCCTGAGCCGCGCACGTTTGCCCTATCCTGTCGCGCTTTCGCGCCGCCGGCGCGATCGGACCGACTCGAGGGGGAACCCGGATGACACAGGCTTCGCGGGCGCTGCTCGCCGAGCTGCTCGGCACTGCCGCGCTGCTCGCGGTGGTCGTCGGCAGCGGCGTGATGGGCGTGCGCCTGGCCGATGGCAACGACGCGATCGCGCTGCTCGCCAATGCCGCCGCCACCGCCGGCGGCCTGTACGTGCTGATCGTGCTGCTCGGACCGATCAGCGGCGCGCACTTCAATCCGGCGGTGACGCTGGCGCTGCGGCTGCGCGGCGAGACGCTGCCGGCGCCATGGCCGCTCTACCTGCTGGCGCAGGCGGTGGGCGCGCTGCTCGGCGTGCTGCTGGCGCACGCGATGTTCGAACTGCCGCTGTGGCAGCCGGGCGTGCGTGCGCGCAGCGGCGCCGCGCAGATGCTCAGCGAGGCGGTGGCGACGTTCGGCCTGCTGCTCACCATCCTGCTCGGCGCGCGCTTCCGCGCGCAGGCGCTGCCGGTGCTGGTGGCCAGCTGGATCTTTGCCGCGTACTGGTTCACTGCCAGCACGTCGTTCGCCAATCCGACGGTGACGTTCGCGCGCGGCTTCACCCAGAGCTTCGCCGGCATTCGCCCCGGCGACGTACCGGCGTTCGTGGTCGCGCAGCTCGCCGGCGCTGTGCTGGCGCTTGCGGTGGCGCGCGGCCTGCTCGGCGACGCGCGCGCACCGCAGCGCGACTGAAACCCCGCGGCGTCAGTGCCCCGCCATCGCTGCGGCCGCCGCCGGCTGCGGCGCCGGGCGCAGCAGCACGCCGCCAAGGATCGCCGCCAGACCGGCGAAGCAGGCGCTGACCAGGAACGCCGCGCGGTAGCCGGCATTGAGCGCTTCCGCGGTGGCGGTGCCGGCCGCGGCGAGCGTCTGCGTGTGTGCCGCGGCGAGGCTGGCGAGCACCGCCAGGCCGAGCGCGCCACCCATCATGAACGCAGTGTTGACCAGCCCGGACGCCAGCCCGGCGTCGCCCGGCTCGACATCGCCCATCGCCGCCAGCAGCAGCGGATTGAACGCCATGCCGGCGCCGAACCCGAGCAGCACCATCGCCGGCAGCACGTCGACCACGAAGCTGCCGTCGACCGGCGCGCGCGCGAACAGCGCGAGACCCACGGTGGCGAGTCCCAGCCCGACCGCCAGCGGCATGCGGATGCCGAACCGCATCACCAGCTTCGCCGACAGGCCCAGCGAGAACCCCGCCATGATCAGGTTGCCGGGCAGGAACGCCAGCCCGACCTCCATCGGCCCGTAGCCCAGCACCAGCTGCATGTACAGCGCCGACAGGAAGAACCAGGCGAACATCGCCGCCGCCCACAGCACGCCGATCAGGTTGGAGGTCGCGAGGTTCCGCAGCCGGAACAGGCCGAGCGGCATCAGCGGCGCGCGCACCCGCGATTCGATGGCGAGGAACGCGAGCAGCAGCGCGACCGCGACGCCCAGCAGCGACAGCGTGCGCACGGACGTCCAGCCGGCCTCGTTACCGTTGACCACCGCGTACACTGCCAGCATCAGCGAGCTGGTGACGGTGATCGCGCCGGCGAGATCGAGGTCGCGGTGCGCCGCCGGCACGTGTTCGGCCGGCACCACCCGCAACGCCAGCAGCAGCACCACGATGCCGACCGGCACGTTGATGAGGAAGATCCAGTGCCAGTCGAGCGTGGCGGTGAGCAGGCCGCCCAGCAGCACGCCGACGCTGCCGCCGCCGGCGCACACGAAGCTGTAGACGCCCATCGCCTTGGCGCGCTCGCCCGGCTCGGTGAACAGGGTCATCATCAGCGACAGCGCCACCGCGGTGGTGACCGCGCCGCCGATGCCCTGCACCGCGCGCGCGGCGACCAGCACGGTCTGGCTGTCGGCCAGCCCGCAGGCGAGCGAAGCCAGGGTGAACAGCGCGATGCCGATCAGGAACAGACGGCGGTGGCCGAACAGGTCGCCGAGCCGGCCGCCGAGCAGCAGGCAGCCGCCGAACGTGAGCAGGTACGCGTTGACCACCCAGGCGAGCCCGGTCTCGCTGAAACCGAGGTCGGTGCGGATCGATGGCAGCGCGACGTTCACCACGGTGGTGTCGAGCACGATCATCAGCGCGCCGCAGCACAGCACGGCGAGCGCGAGCCAGCGGTGGTCACGCGGCGCGGATGCGGAAGAAGATGGCGTCATGGGTGGTCTGTCCTCGTCGTGGCGGCGCTCACAGGCGCACGATCGGCTTGAAGCCGCCCCAGAACATGCGGCGGGCGTCGAACGGCAGGCTCTTCGGATCCATGCCGGCGATGCGCGGGTCGGCCATCACCTGCTTGTTGACCCGGTCGCGGTGCGCGCGTGAACGGTAGACGATGTAGGCGAACACCACCACCTCGTCCGGCTTGAGCTTCACGCTGCGCGGGAACGAGGTCCGCTTGCCGGGCGCGACGTCGTCCTCGACGCACTCGATGTACTGCAGCGCGCCGTACTCCCTCCAGATCCGCCCGGCCTTGCGCGCGATGCGGCGATAGTCGGCCAGGCGGTCGCGCGGCACCGGCACGACAAACGCGTCGACGTAGCTCATGGGAACCTCCTTCTCGGTGGTCTGGTACGACGCATGGACGCGGCCGGATTCGACACGGCCGGGCAAAAAAAAGCCCGGCCTGTCGGCCGGGCTTCGAGGGGGAGAGAGACGGCTCAGTCTTCCGCGTTGCGGTAATGGGTGAGGTAGCGACCAGCCGAAACCGCGAACGCGGCACGGGTCACCGTCTTGCTCGGGTCGAAGTACGCATGCAGCGTCGGCTGCAGGTCGAACGGTCCCTGGGTGACGGTGAAGCGCGCATTCAGCAGACCGTGGTCGAGCGCCAGCTGGACGTAGCCGCGCAGGCTGGCCGGGATCGAGCCGGCATCCGCCACCGGGATGCGCTTGCCGTCGTAGAACGCGGTGAGCGTGCCGTTGAAGGACTGCGCCTGCGCCTGCAGGCCGAGGCTCTGCACCAGCGAGTACGCCAGGCTGACCCGGGTGACCGCGTCGTTCGGGCGGAACGCGCCGTTGACCGTGCCCATCACGCTGTCCTGGGTATGCGGCAGGTCGCGCAGCGCGCCGCCGCGGGCAGCCACCGCCTCGGCGAACGGATAGCGCGGGTCGGTCGTGCTGAGGTCGGTGAAGCTGGTGCGGCCGGAGAACGGCAGCGACTGGCGGATGTTCTGGCCCATCACCAGGTACTGCGCCAGCTCGCCGCGCTTGAGCGACTGGTCCGGACGGAACTTGCCGTCCGCGTAGCCGTCGGCGAGCCGGTTGGCGACCGCGAACTCGATCGCGCCGCGCGCCGGGTGGCCGGCGATATCGCTCAGACCGGTGAAGCCGCGGCTGCGGATCGTGGTGATCTCGCCGTTGACCGTGCCCGGCGCGCCGTAGCCGTTGGTGACATTGGCCGGATCGACGTCATTGCCGGACACCGAGCCGATGCCGCGCACGGTGATGCGCCACGTACCCGGCTTGCCTGGCGCGCTTGCCACCACGCGGGTGCCGAGCTCGGGCAGCGATATCGAGGAGCTGTAGCGCTCGCCGTCCGGGTCGATCAACACCAGCGCCAGCGTGTTGTCCGGAATCACCGCGGTCGCGGTGACGAACGCGATGTCGTTGCCGACCTCGAACGTGCGCTCCTCGACCGTGCCCACCGGCGCGAAGAACACCGAGAACGGCATCGGCGCCCCACCCGGCTCGAGCACCGCGTTGCTGTTGAACGTGCGCAGCGCGTTCACCGTCGCACCGTAACCGCGGCGCACGCCGGCCGCCTCGGCGACCGCGGCGTACGCGTTGACATGGCCGGCGCCGACTTCCCAGCTGCCACGGCCGGTCATGTTGCTGGCGGTGCGGATCAGGATGTCCTTGACCTGCGCCGGCGTCAGGTTCGGGTTGGCCTCCAGCATCAGCGCGACGATACCGGACACGTGCGGCGCGGCCATCGAGGTGCCGCTCATGTGGGTATAGAACGGCAGGTGCGCAGGCGCGATCACCTCTGCGTCCTTGGCCGCCTCCAGCGGCGGCAGCGCGCCGGCGAGGTCGCGGGTGGAGATCACATCCACGCCGGTCGCCACGATCGTCGGCTCGTTGCGATAGGTCCACTGCTTGCCGTCGGGCATGGTGAACGTGCCGGTTTCCCAGCGGCGGCCGCGCGAGGAGAAGCTGGTCAGCACGCCGTCCTTCTCGCCGGCGCCGACCGAGATCACCCACGGCGCCTGCGCGTACGGGTTGTGGGTGTCCTCACCCGGGCCGTCGTTGCCGGCGGCGAACACACTGACGATGCCGCGCTTGTACAGCTCGTAGGTGGCGACGTTGACCGGGTTCAGCGGCTCGAACTTGCCGCTGGTGCCCCACGAGTTGCTGGTCACGCGGATCGGCGCACCGAAGCTGAACTGGTTGGTGGCGGCATAGTCGAGACCGCCGACCGCGTCGAGGATGAACAGCACCGCGCCGGAGCCGTAACCGACCAGCTTGGCGCCCGGCGCCACGCCGCGGTACAGCCCGTTGGAACGCTCGCCTGTGCCGCCGACGGTGCCGGCGCAATGCGTGCCGTGTCCGGAGCCGAGGTCGGTGTTCGGCACGTTCTCGATGTAGGTCATCGGCACGATGCCCGGCCCGACCGTGCCGGTCGCGAGCTCGGCGAGGATGTTCTGCGGCGCCAGCACGTTCTGCACCACGTGCTCGCCGAGCTTGACGTCCTCGTGGGTGGCGTCGACGCCGGAGTCGTTGACCAGCACGGTGACGCCGGCGCCGCTGTACGGGATCGCGCGGCCGAAATCGTTCGGGTTCTGCACCGTGCGCGCGGCGCTGGAAATCTCGCGCGCCTCCTTGTTGAAGTAGCGCAGCGGCGCGTTCCAGTAGATCGACACCACATCGTCGCGCTGCGCCAGCGCGCGGATCTCCGCCGGCGTCGCCAGCGCGCCGGCGACCGGCAGGGTCCGCATCGTCACGCCCTTCTCGATGCCGATCGCGGAAAGCGCGCTGACCTGGCCCGGGGTGACCGGACCGGACTGCTGGAACGTGACCACGACCGCGAGCTCGTCGGTCGGGGCGGCGGCGGTCATCCGACTGACCAGTTCAGGATCCAGGTGCGCGTCCGCCAGCGCCACCCCGCTGGCCAGCAGGCCGGCGGCGATTGCGCAGATGCGGAAGCGGGTCTTGCGGAAGGGGGAGGAGGACATGCGTGAGCTCCGATTGCCGGGGGATGGCCCGCCCGTGCGGGTTGATCCCGAGTATCGGAAGCCCCCAGCTGCCGCTTGCAGCCGGTGGAAGCCTCAGGGACGCAAGGTAAAAACCCCCAGTCGCCGGGCCCGTGCGGGCCCGGCGCTGGAGGTCGCGTTCCTTCGCGACGTTGTTCTCCGCCCTCCCCAGGCGTCGAAGGGTCGCAGCCCGGCTGCGCACACGGGCGCCGGAAGCGCCGACCGCAGCTCAGCTTCACCCCGCTTTCACATGAAGGCCATCCGGGATTTCCTCCACTTCAGCTGAGTGAAAGTCCCTATTCCCCGTACACGTGCCGTCGGGCCACGCGGGCGTATGATCGAGCTCACGCCCGGCCCTGTGCCGCGCGCCCACCGCGATGGAGCGCAGGCCGTCCCCGGCGCCTTGGAGTGACCATGAACCGACCGACCTTCCTTACGCGTCTGCTGTTCGCCGCTGCGATGCTGTTCGCCGCCGCCGCCGCACACGCGCAGGTGCTCCCGACCCAGGTGTCGATCGCCGGCAATACCGCCCACGTGAAGATCGGCGGCGGCCTGGCCGACATGACACTGACGTTCGACGACGCCAGCGGACTGACGGCCTCCAACCTCGGCGTCAGCGCGCAGCTGGTGAACCCGACCGATCCCGCGCTGCTCGGCCGGCTGAGCGACGGCCTGCTGACCACACTCGACGGCCGCTTCCCGCTGATGATCACCGTCGAGCCGCCGGCGTCGGGCGCGCTGAGCTTCCGCCGCACGGTGCGGGTGGAAGTGCACACCCACGCGCTGCCGTACACGACCGGCAGCTCGCTGCGCCTGTTCAAGGCGCCACTCGGCGGCAAGTTCCGCGACATCACCGACGAGATCGCCCCGGGCAGCGTCCGCGCCCGCGGCACCACCGGCGGCTTCTCGCAGTTCCTCGTGCTGACCGACCTGCGCCCCACGCGCACGGTGATCGACGCCAAGTTCGACTGGCTCGGCGCCCAGCTCGCCACGCTGCCGGAGAGCGAGCGCGCGCCGCTCGCGCAGCGGCTGGCGACCGCGCGTACCGCGGTCGACGGCGGCCAGTACGGCCAGGCACTGGCGGCGCTGGATGCGTTCCGCGGCGACGTGCTCGCCCGCGCCGGCAGCGGCATCCCGCAGGAGTGGCGCGCCGGCGGCGGTGGCGCCAACACCGCAGGCGAACTGCTCGCCGGTGCGGCCACGCTGAAGTACAGCGTCGCCTACCTGCGCGACTTCGGGGACTGAGTTCGAACTCGGCGTCCGCCCGATCGAGCGCCGGACCCGCACGCCAACGTGCGGGTTCGTATGCGGATCGGGCGTCGCAGCGGGGGCTGATTTCCACCGCCCCTACCGTAAACTCGGCGCATGCCCGCGCGCCTGACCGCCTACCTCCCCGATGACGCCGCCTCGACGCGCATCGTCGAGGACGCAGCGTCGCTGCAGATCGGCCGCGAGACCGACAGCACGCTGCGGCTGGCGCATCCCTCGGTCTCGCGCCGGCATGCCGAGCTGATCGGTGACGGCGGCGCCTGGCGCCTGCGCGATCTCGGCAGCAAGAACGGCACCTTCGCCGACGGCGTGCGCGTGCAGGACGCCCTGCTCGCCCGTTCGTGCTGGCTGCGCTTCGGCGACGTCTACTGCGAGTTCGAACTGCTGTCCTCGGCGCAGGCCGAGGCGATGGAGAGCGAAGCCGGGCAGCGTCGCGCGCTGTCGCGGGCGATGACCCAGCGCCTGGCCAGCCACAGCCACGCCGACGACGTGCTCGACGACATCATCCGCGGCGTGCTGGAGCTGGCCGGCTGCACCCGCGGTTTCCTGCTGATCGCGCGCGAAAGCGGTTTCCGTGTGCATTCGGCGGTCGGGCTCGACCCGCGCACCCTGCTCGCGCGCCAGTTCTCCGGCAGCGTCGGTGCGGTGCAGCGCGCGATCGACGAACGCCGCCCGGTCATCGTCAACGAGATCGCGCATGCGCCTTGGCTCGCGCAGCGCGCCTCGGTGGTGGCCAGCGGACTGCAGAGCCTGGTGTGCCTGCCGCTGCTCGACGGCGAGCGCGTGCTGGGCGCGGTCTACGCCGACCGACGCGATCCGGGCCCGCCGCTGACCGAGCTCGACCGCGACCTGCTGGCCGCGTTCGCCGAGAGCGCGACGCTGTGGCTGCTCGCCGACCGCGGGCTCGACACGCTCGACAGCGCGCCGCAGTGGAGCGCGATCGTCGCCGCCCACATCGGCCAGGACGAGCAATGACGGATTCGGCGCCGACTTCCACCGGCCTGTACAGCCATGTCGACCTGGCGCCCGGCACCGTGCTTGCCGGGCGCTTCCGCATCGAGGCCCTGCTCGGCGTCGGCGGCATGGGCGTGGTCTACCGCGCGCTCGACGAGGCGCTGCAGGTGCCGGTGGCGCTGAAGCTGCTGCGGCCGGAACTGGCGCACCGGCCGGAAGCGTTCGAGCGCTTCCGCCAGGAGCTGCTGCTCGCGCGCCAGGTGTCCAGCCCGCACGTGGTGCGCATCCACGACATCGCCCAGCACGACGGCCGCTGGCTGATCAGCATGGATTTCATCGACGGCGAGCCGCTCGACCGCCGTCTCGACCGCGAGCGCCAGCTGCCGGTGGAGGACACGCTGCGGATCGCGCGCCACATCGCCGAGGGCCTGGGCGCGGCGCACGCGCGCGGCGTGGTGCATCGCGATCTCAAGCCTGCCAACGTGCTGCTCGACCGCGAAGGCAACGCCTACATCAGCGATTTCGGCGTGGCGCGCTCGCTGTTCACCAGCGGCCTGACCCAGTCGGGCACGGTGCTCGGCACCCCCGACTACCTGTCGCCCGAGCAGGCACGCGGCGAGCCGGTCGACGCGCGCAGCGACCTCTACGCGCTCGGGCTGATCCTGTACGAAATGCTCGCCGGGGAGCCGGCGTTCGCCGGCGGCACGGTCGCCGAGATCCTCGGCCAGCGCATGGTCGGCACGCCGAAACCGGTCACCGTGCACCGCCCCGACGCGCCGCTGTGGGTGGCGCGCCTGATCGACAAGCTGCTGCGACCGCAACGCGCGCACCGCTTCGCCGACGCCGGCGAGGTGATCCGCGCGCTCGATCGCCGCGAGGTGCCGCGCGAGTTCCGCCTGGGCGCGTCGGTGTGGCGTGCAACCGCGGCGGCGGCGCTGCTGGCCGCGCTCGGCGGCGGCGGCTGGTGGTGGCTGCAGCGCCAGGCCGCGGCCCCCGCGACGCCGCCGCTGCACCGGCTACTGGTGTTGTCCGAGGACAGCGGCCCGGCGCCGACCCTGGCGCTCGACCAGTTGCTGCGCGACGCGTTCGCCGAGGCCGGGGTCGCCGTGGTCGACGGCGAGCGCACGCGACAGGCGGTGGAACAGCTCGATCCGACCGGCCAGACGCCGCCCGCGGCCGATGCGGTCGCGCGCCTGGCGCAGGCCGACCGCACGCTGCGGCTGCGGCTGCAGCGCGCCGGCGCCGGCTGGCGGGTTGAAGCCGCGGTGCTGGACGACGGCGGTACGCCGCGCACGTTCAGCGCGCCCGCCGCCGCGCATCCTGCCGCGGCGTACGCGGCCGCGCTGCCGCAGCTGGCCACGCTGCTCGACGCGCGGGCGGGGGCGCTCGCGTTCGCCGCGCCTTCGGCCAGCGCGCTGCAGGCGTACGAGGATGCGCTGCGCGCGCGCCTGCGCGACGACCTGCCGGGCGCGCTGGACGGCCTGCGCCGGGCCACCACGGCCGCGCCGGAGGATCCGCACCTGTGGCTGGCACTGGCCGACACCGCCGGTGCGATCGGCGAGGAGGACGCCGCCTATTCGGCGCTCGAGCAGGCGCAGCGGCTGGCGCCGCGCGCACCGGCGCGCCTGCGCCGGCACATCCTCGCCGCCCGCGCGCTGCGCGACGGCGACGCCGCCGCGG
>DASQMI010000075.1:0-59158 GCA_035645555.1 Lysobacter sp.
TCGGCCTCAGCGCCTTCCCCCGCTCACCCCGGACAACCGCCCGAGGGAGCCGCACATCATACAGCGGTTTTCGCAGTCGTCAACACCCGCTCACCGCCACTTCACCACTCAACCCACCCCCGCGTTCAGACCGGGGTGTCCCCGCTTCCCACTCGCAGAGGCGAAGCGGAGAGGGGAGTCTGCCGCCGCGGCGCGCGCTGCGAAAGCGCGAACCGCGTTGGCTTCGTGAAGGATGCCGTTGCACGGCGCACCTCACGAAGGGCGCGCATTGTGCACATGCCTCCGCGCGTTGGGAAGCCGGTTGACGCACACACTGCGGTCGCGTTATCCGCGCGTACAGGCGCGAGCGCTTGACGAGCGGCGCGGCACACCGGAACGTCGTCGCCCCGATCAGGAAGGAGCCGCCATGCGCCTGCCGACTTTACTGTTCGCCTGCGCCCTGCTGTCCATCTCCGGCTGCGCGCACGGCGACGAGTCATGGGTGGAACTCAACGGCGAGCGTTACTCGGTCGAGATCGCAGACGACCACGACGAGCGCGCGCGCGGCCTGATGTTCCGCGACCAGCTCGAAGCCGGGCGCGGGATGCTGTTCATCCACGACCGCGAGGAGCCGCAGGCGTACTGGATGAAGAACACGCGCATCCCGCTGGACATCCTGTACTTCGACAGCGCGCGCCGCCTGGTTAAGCAGCAGCGCGACGTGCCGCCGTGCTCGGCGGGCGACGCGTGCCCCAGCTATCCGAGTGGCGCCGCGGCGCGCTACGTGCTGGAGCTCAACGCGGGCGAAGCGGCGCGGCTGAAGCTGCAGGACGGCGCGACGCTGCGCTTCGGGCCGGGAATCGAACGCGAATAGGCGCGCTTACAGCGCAACCATTTCGAAGTCGTCCTTGGTAACGCCGCAGTCCGGGCACGTCCAGGTGTCCGGAATGTCCTCCCAGCGGGTGCCTGGCGCGATGCCCTCCTCGGGCAGCCCCTTCGCCTCGTCGTAGATGAAGCCGCAGACGACGCACATCCAGGTGCGGTAGGCGGTGGTCGTGGCAGCTTCGGACATGGGCGGATAATGGCGTCGGATCGAGGACGCCCATTGTCCCATCGCAGTACAGGCTCAGGAAGCGCATCAATGAATCCACACTGGTCCGCGCGTGGCCTCTATGCGATCACGCCCGACGAGGCGGACACCGCGCGCCTGCTGGCGCGGGTCGCGCCGGTCCTCGCGGAGCGCCCGGCCCTGCTGCAGTTCCGCAACAAGGCGGCGGACCCGGCGCTGCGCGAAACCCAGGCGCGCGCGCTGCTGCCGCTGTGCCGGCAACACGGCATTCCGCTGATCGTCAACGACGACTGGGCGCTGGCGGCGGCGATCGGCGCGGACGGCGCGCATCTCGGCGAGGACGACGGCGCGCTCGCGGACGCGCGGCGCGTGCTCGGTTCGCGCGCGCTGCTCGGCGTGTCCTGCTACGACAGCTTCGAGCGCGCGCGCGCCGCGGTCGCGGCCGGCGCCGACTACGTCGCATTCGGCGCGTTCTTTCCGTCGCCGAGCAAGCCCACCGCGCGCCGCGCGACACCGGCGCTGCTGCAGGCGGCGGCCGCGCTCGGCGTGCCGCGGGTGGCGATCGGCGGCATCACCCCGGACAATGGCGGCACGCTGGTGGCATCCGGCGCCGACCTGCTGGCGGTAATCAGCGGCGTGTTCGACGCGCCCGATCCCGCCGCCGCCGCGCGCGCCTACCGCCGCTGCTTCGATTGAACCTCGCCGCACCACGCGGCCTCTGCGGATCCCTGCAATGACCCACGATCGTTCCCACCAGCTGTTCACGCGCGCGCTCGAGCTGATTCCGGGCGGCGTCAATTCGCCCGTGCGCGCGTTCAAGTCCGTGGGCGGCGAACCGTTCTTCGCCCAGCGCGCCGAAGGCGCCTACCTGTTCGACGTCGACGGCAACCGTTACGTCGATTACGTGGGTTCGTGGGGACCGATGATCGCCGGCCACGCGCACCCGCACGTGCTGGATGCGGTGGCGCGCACCATGCGCGACGGCCTCAGCTTCGGCGTGCCCAATCCGCTCGAAGTGACGATGGCCGAGACCATCACCCGGTTGGTGCCGAGCTGCGAAATGGTGCGGATGGTCAACTCCGGCACCGAAGCGACGCTGTCGGCGATCCGGCTGGCGCGCGGCGCCACCGGGCGTACGCGCATCGTCAAGTTCGAGGGCTGCTATCACGGCCACGGCGACAGCTTCCTGGTCAAGGCCGGCAGCGGCGTGATGACGCTCGGCCTGCCGAATTCGCCCGGCGTGCCGGCGGCGCTGGCCGACCTGACGCTGACGTTGCCGTTCAACGACGTCGACGCGGCCACGCAGCTGTTCGAGGACGTGGGGCAGGAGATCGCCGCGCTGATCCTCGAGCCGATCGTCGGCAACGCCAATTGCATCCTGCCGCGCGACGGCTACCTGCAGCACCTGCGCGAGCTGTGCAGCCGCCATGGCGCGCTGCTGATCTTCGACGAAGTGATGACCGGCTTCCGCGTCGCGCTCGGCGGCGCGCAGCAGCGCTACGGCATCACGCCGGACCTGTCGACGTTCGGCAAGATCATCGGCGGCGGCATGCCGGTCGGCGCCTACGGCGGTCGCGCCGAGCTGATGCGGCAGATCGCACCCGCCGGTCCGATCTACCAGGCCGGCACGCTGAGCGGCAATCCGGTGGCGATGGCGGCCGGGCTGGCGACACTCGAGCTGATCCAGGCGCCCGGCTTCCACGCCGACCTGGAGCGGCGCACGCACGCGCTGTGCGATGGCCTGGAGGCCGCCGCGCGCGAGGCGGGCATCGCGTTCTGTACCACCCGCGCGCCGGGCATGTTCGGCCTGTATTTCCGCGAAGGGCCGGTGGAGACGTTCGAGGACGCCAAGGCGTCGGACACCGCGCGCTTCAACCGCTTCTTCCACGCGATGCTCGAGCGCGGCGTGTACCTCGCGCCGTCGGCGTTCGAGGCCGGCTTCGTGTCCAGCGCGCACGGCGAGGCGGAGATCGCCCACACCGTGCAGGCCGCGCGCGCGGCGTTCGTCGAACTGGCGCGCGGCTGAGCGCTCAGCGCGCGACGAACACGCGCAGCGCCGCGTGTAGCCGGCGCAGGCCTTCGGCCACCTCGTCGTCGCCGATGTTGAGCGCCGGCACGAAGCGCAGCACGTCCGGTCCGGCCTGCAGCAGCAGCAGGCCGTGCTCAACGCAGCGATCGAGGATCGCGCCGGCCTGTCCGGCGTAGTCCGCGCGCAGCGGTGCGCCGATCATCAATCCGCGCCCGCGCAGCTCGCCGAACACACCGAGCTCGCGGTCGATCGTGGCGAGCCCGTCGCGCAGTGCCTGCGCCTGCCGCTGCACGTTGGCGAGCAAGGCCGGCGAACCGAGTTCGCGCAGCGCGACGCGCGCCACCGCCGCGGCCAGCGGATTGCCACCGAACGTGGTGCCGTGCGCGCCGTATTGCATGGTCTCCGCCGCGCGCGGCCCGACCAGCGTCGCGCCGATCGGGAAGCCGCCGCCGAGCGCCTTGGCCAGCGTCACCACGTCCGGTTCCACGCCGTAACCGTGGCAGGCGAACAGGCTGCCGGTGCGGCCCATGCCGCACTGGATCTCATCCAGGATCAGCAGCGCATCGTGGCGGTCGCACAGCGCGCGCAGGCCGTGCAGGAACGCCTCACTCGCCGGAGTGACGCCGCCCTCGCCCTGCACCGGCTCCACCAGCACCGCGCACACCGCGCCGCTGGCGAGCGCCGCTTCCGCACCGGCGAGGTCGTTGTAGTCGGCGTACAGGAACCCCGCCGGCAGCGGTTCGTAGCCTTCCTGGTACTTCGGCTGCGCGGTGGCGGTGACCGCGGCGAGCGTGCGGCCGTGGAAGCTGCCGCGGAAGGTCAGCACGCCGCGGCGCTCGGGCGCACGGCCCTGCGCGGCCGCCCACTTGCGCGCGAGCTTGATCGCCGCCTCGTTGGCCTCGGCGCCGGAATTGCAAAAGAACACCCGCTGCGCGAAGCGCGAGGCGGTGACCAGCTCCTCCGCCAGCCGCAATGGCGGCTCGCTGACGAACACGTTGCTGGTGTGCCACAGCCGGCCCGCCTGCTCGGTGAGCGCGGCCACCAGTGCCGGATGCGCGTGGCCGAGCCCGACCACCGCGATGCCGGCGCCGAAATCGACGTACTCGCGCCCGGTGCTGTCCCACACCCGCGAGCCCGCACCGCGCTCGAGCACGATCCGGCGTGGGCGATAGATCGGGAGGTAGTAGCGCTCCGAGAGCGCCAGCAGGGACTCGGTCACGACGCAGCTCCGGTGTAAACGCGGGGTTGCCTATTCTCCGTCATCGCGCCGCCCGCCGCGATCCGAGCACCCCATGCGCCTGTTGAGCGAACACACTCTGCAACCTGCCCGCGACGATGGCTGGCGCCATCGCTGGTTCCACATCATCCACGGCCGCGAGACCGTTACCGCGCGCAATTTCGACCTCGTGCTGATCGTGGCGATCGTGGCCAGCGTGCTGGTGATCGTCGCCGATAGCGTCGCCGGCCTGCACGCCCGCCACGCCCACGCGTTCCTGGTGCTGGAGTGGGGCTTCACCGTGCTGTTCACGGTGGAATACCTGCTGCGGCTTGCGGTGGTGCGGCAGCCGCTGCGCTACGCGCTGAGCTTCTGGGGTGTCATCGACCTGCTGTCGATCCTGCCGAGCTACCTGTCCCTGCTGCTGCCGGGCAGCCAGAGCCTGCTGGTGGTGCGCGTGCTGCGCATGCTGCGGCTGTTCCGCATCCTCAAGCTCACCCGCTACATCGAGGAAGGTAGCGTGCTGACCGCCGCGTTGTGGCGCAGCCGGCGCAAGATCCTCGTGTTCCTGTTCACCGTGGTGACCCTGGTGGTGGTATTCGGTGCGCTGATGTACGTGATCGAAGGGCCCGAGCACGGCTTCGACAGCATCCCCGAAGGCATGTACTGGGCGGTGGTGACGGTCGCGACGGTCGGCTTCGGCGACATCGCGCCGGTGACGCCGCTGGGCCGCTTGGTCGCCTCGGCGCTGATCCTGATCGGCTACGGCATCATCGCGGTACCAACCGGCATCTACACTGCCGAGCTCGCCGTAGGCCTGCGCGAGGCGGGCCCGCACGGCCGGACCGAATGCGCCGGCTGCGGGCTGCGCGGGCACCAGCACGACGCCCTCCACTGCCGCGGCTGCGGCGCGACGCTGCCCGCGCCACGCTGAGCTACCAGCTGCCGACGTTGGGCATCGACGTCCACGGCTCCGCCGGCGGCAACGGCTCGCCGCGTTGCAGCAGCTCGATCGAGATCAGGTCCGGTGAGCGCACGAACGCCATCCGCCCGTCGCGCGGCGGGCGCGCGATCGTGTAGCCCATTGCCATCAGCTGGCGACACTTCGCGTAGATGTCGTCCACCGCGAACGCGAGGTGGCCGAAGTTGCGCGCGCTGCCGTAATCCTCGTCATCCCAGTTGTGGGTGAGCTCGATCTCCGCCTCCGGGTTGTCCGGCGCACCGAGGTAGACCAGGGTGAAGCGGCCGTCGGGGTAATCGCGGCGGCGGTTCTCGACCAGGCCGAGGCCGTCGCGATAGAAGCGCAGCGAGGCGTCGAGGTCGCGGACGCGCACCATCGCGTGCAGATAGCGCATGACAACGTCTCCGGTGCTAGCGCCGCAGCCACCACAGCAGCAGGCTCAGCACCACGCTGACGACCAGCATGGTGGCGAGCGGCACGTACACGGTGGCGCGGCCGACGTGGAACACCAGATCGCCGGGCAGCCGGCCGAACGGCAGGCGCCGCAGCCATGGCCACAGCAGGCCGAGCGCGAGCAGCAGCAGGCCGGCGGCGATCAGGATGCGGTTCACGGCTCGAGGAACAGGTCCGGCAGCAGGGGCTGCGCAGGATCGACCGCGTAATGCGAAAAGTCGGTGACGCCGGCCTCGCGCAGCGCCTCCTCGTCGATGAAGAAGCGTCCGTTCGTGGCCGCCGCCGGCCGGCACAGGATCGCATGCGCGGCGTCGGCGACGATCTCCGGCGTGCGGCAGCGCGCGAGGTCCACGCCCGGAATCATGTTGAGCGCGTCGGTGGCAATGATGGAGCGCGGCCACAACGCGTTGACGCCGACGCGGCCGGCGAATTCGCCGGCAAGCCCGAGCGTGACGAAGCTCATCCCCATCTTGGCGAGCGTATAGCCCACGTGCGGCGCCCACCACTTCGGCGCCAGCGACGGCGGCGGCGCGAGGGTCAGGATGTGCGGGTTGTCGGCCTGCAGCAGGTACGGCAGACAGGCCTGCGCACACAGGAAGCTGCCGCGCGCGTTGACCTGCTGCATCAGGTCGAAGCGCTTCATCGGCGTGTCGAGCGTGCCGCGCAGCCAGATCGCGCTGGCGTTGTTGACCAGGATGTCGATGCCGCCGAACGCGGCGACCGCAGCCTCGACCGCGGCGCGGACCTCGTCCTCCTCGCGGATGTCGCACTTCACCGCCAGCGCGCGGCCGCCGGCGCGCTCGACTTCCGCGGCGACGCTGTGGATGGTGCCCGGCAGCTTCGGATTCGGTACCGAGGATTTCGCCGCGATCACCACGTTGGCGCCGTCACGGGCGGCGCGCAGCGCGATCGCGCGGCCGATGCCGCGCGAGGCCCCGGTGATGAACAGGGTCTTGCCTTGGAGCATGGGCTTCGGATCCAGGATTCGGTTGGCTACAGCGTAGGGCATGCGGTCGCGTGGATCGATGCGGCGCGCGACCGGATCGAGCGAATCTCGTACCCCCAACCCGAATCCCGGCGCTACGGCTTCGGGCCGCGGCCCTCGTTGTCTTCCCACTTCAGAATGCGGCGGGTGAGCACGCGGTACACCGGCTTGCCGGTCACGAACCACAGCTCGCGCACCCACGACTGCCGTTTCAGCAGGCGCTTCTCCACCGGCGTCAGTGCGTCGCGGCAGTAGGTGCGCTTGTGCTTGAGCAGGTGGCGCAGGTCCTCACGCATCAGCAGGCGCAGCCAGCGCGAGCGCGGATGGCCGCACGACGCCAGCTGGAAGTCGATGATCGCCGGGCTGCCGTCCTCGCGCACCAGCCAGTTGGCTTCCTTGGCGAGGTCGTTGTGCGCGAGCCCGCGGCGGTGCAGCTCACGCAGCAGCCGGCGCGCGGCGTGGAAATACGCGCGGTCGCCGCGCGGCGGGCGCTGGTACATCGCCGCGCCGTCGAGGTAGGAGCGATCGAGCCGGCGCCCGTCCCAGGCGAGCAGTTGCGGCGTGCCGGCCAGGCCGTCGATGCGCCGCAACGCACGCGCCTCGCGCCGCGCCAGGTACCACGCCGGCAGGCGCAGCCACCACGGCACGAAGCGCAGGTCGCGGCGCACGAACTCACCGCGCGCGCCGCGCATGAGCGCGATGCGTCCGAAGCTGTCGGACTTCAGGGCACTGATTTCCCGGGCCTGCTGCATCGCGCCAGTGTACGCAAGGGCAGACCGGCACGGGCCGGCGCGCGCCACGCGCTGCCTATAATCGGGCGATGCAGCCGACCTGGATCGACAGCGCGACCGCGTGGATCAGCGCCAACCCGAATGCGGCGGGCGCGCTGATCTTCCTGATCGCGCTGTGCGATGCGGTGATCGTGGTCGGCATCGTGGTGCCGGCGCTGCCGCTGCTGTTCGCGGTCGGCGCGCTGATCGGGCTCGGCCACATCAACGGCCCATACGCGCTGGCCTGTGCCGCGCTCGGCGCGTTCGTCGGCGACGGCCTGAGCTATTGGATCGGCCGCCGCTTCGGTCCGCGGCTGCGCCAGCGCTGGCCGTTCTCGCGCTACCCGCAGTGGGTCGACCGCGGCGAGCAACTGTTCCGCCGCCACGGGACCAAGAGCATCCTGATCGCGCGCTTCGTCGGCGCGGTGCGGCCGTTCGTGCCGGCGATCGCCGGCATGCTGCAGATGCCGTTGCCGCGCTATCTGGTGCCCAGCCTGGTGGCGTGCGTCGCCTGGGCGGGCGCGTTCCTCGCACCGGGCTGGCTGCTCGGCGCCTCCTACGACGCGGTGGCCGCGGTCGCCGACCGGCTCGCGCTTGCGCTCGGCGCGCTGCTGGTCGCGGTGGCCGCGGTGTGGGCGGTGGTGCTGTACACCTGGCGCTGGTTCGCGGTGCGCGCCGACGCCCTGCTCGCGCGCGCGCTGCGCTGGAGCCGCGAGCACCCGCATCTGGGCCGCTACGCCGGCGCGCTGATGGATCCGAACCGGCCGGAGTCGCCGTCGCTGCTGATCCTCGCGCTGTGCCTGATCGCGATCGGCTGGCTGTGGTTCACCCTGCTCGGCACCGTGCTCGCCGAGGGCGGGCCGCTCGCGTTCGACCTCAGCGTGCACCAAACCCTGGCCGGACTGCGCAACCCGCTCGCCGACCGCCTGATGGCGGCGCTCGCGAGCCTCGGCGATCCGGCCATGCTCGGCACCGCGGTGGCGTGCGCGCTGGCGTTCCTCGCCTGGCGGCGGCGCTGGATCGCCGCCGCGCACTGGATCGCCGCGCTGCTGTTCGGGCTGGTGCTGACCTCGGTGCTCGGCGCGGCGATCGACATGCCGCGGCCGCCGAGCGCGCCGACCGATTTCGGCTTCCCGTCGGTGGCGGTCACGATGACCACCATCACGTTCGGATTCTTCGCCGTGCTGATCGCGCGCGAGTTGCCGGGCCGGCGGCGGGTGTGGCCGTACCTGCTGGCCGGCGTGGTGACGACGCTGCTCGGCTTCGCGCGGCTCTACCTCGGCGCGCACTGGGCCAGCGAGCTGATCGGCGGCACGCTGTTCGGCATCGTCTGGCTGCTGATCCTCGGCATCGCCTACCGCCGCCACGTCGCGCGCAGCTTCTGGATGCGGCCGCTGGCGTGGGTGTTCTACGGCAGCTTCGCCGCCGCCGCGGTGATCTACCTGCCGGGCGCATCGACGCGGATGCTCGAGCGCCTCGACGTCGCGGTGCCGACCCGCGTGCTGGATGCGGACGACTGGTGGCAGCGCGGCTGGGCCACGCTGCCCGGCCAGCGCGACGAGCGTGCGCCGCGTGGGCGCTGGCCGCTGAACGTGCAGATCGCCGGCCCGCTCGGCCCGCTGCGCGCGCGGTTGGAAGCCGCCGGCTGGCGGACGCAGCCGCAGGCGACCTGGCTGGACGCCGTGCACCTGCTCGACGACGACCGCGCGCCCACCGACCAGGCGGTGCTGCCGGCCACGCTCGACGCCCACGCCGAGACCCTGCTGCTGGTGCACCCGGGCGTGCGCGCCGACGAGCGTTACGCGTTGCGGCTGTGGCGCGCGCCGGCGGCGCTGGCCGACGGCACGCCGCTGTGGATCGGCACCGCGCAGACCCTGCAGCTGATCAAGCCGTTCGACGCGGCCGCGCTGTGGCGGCCGGAACCGGGCGACCAGCGCGCCTACCGCCTGCTGCAGGCGACGCTCGCGCCGATGGCGCCACGCGAGGCCGCGCATCCGCAGACCCGCAGCCCGGTCCTGCGGCTGCGGGTGCCGGCGCGCTGAGGCGCGGCTACTCGGGCATCAGCGCCAGCAGCTGGTCGAGCCGCTCGTGCGGATCGTCGAGCTGCAGCAGCGCCTGCCGCTGCAGGTCGGTCAGCGGCAGCAGCTCGGCCAGGCGCCATCCGACCCAGGCGGCATCGTCGAAGCAGCCGTGCGGGGCACGCGTGTGCTCGCCGCCGACGTGGTCGATCACCCGCTCCAGCACGGTCGACAGTAGCCCGTGCTCCGGGCGCAGCGGCTCGCGCGGATCGGCCTCGCACCAGTCCACCTCCGCCACCTGCAGGCCGTTGTCGCGCACTCGCACGCGGCGGGTGTGGAAACGGCGCGCGCCGCGCACGTGCAGCGTCAACGCGCCGTCCGCCGCGGTGCCGAAGTCCTCGATCACCGCCTCGGTGCCGTACGCCGCCGGCACCGCCGGCGACCCGGTCTCCTGGCCTTCGAGGATGAGGCAGACGCCGAACCCGCGGCCGAGCCGGCCGCATTCGCGCACGAGGTCGAGATAGCGCGACTCGAATACGCGCAGGTCGAGTGCCGCACCGGGCAGCAGCACGGCGTGCAGCGGAAACAGGCCAAGGGTGTCGGGAGCGGCGATCGACTGCGGAGAGGCGTTCATCGCCGCAGTGTACGGCTAGCGCTTCAGCACCGCGTCGAAGAACCGGCGCGGCGCGCCGTCGAAGCCGCCGTTGGACATGAACACGACATGGTCGCCCGGGCGTGCCCGTTCCAGCAGCGCGGCGATCAGCGCATCCGCGCTCGGCACGGTCACGCCCTCTCCGCGCAGCGCCCCGACCACCTTGGCTGCATCCCACGGCAGCTCCGGCCGGTGGAGGAATACCACCGCATCCGCGTCGTGCAACGACGGCGCCAGCGCATCGGCATGCGCGCCGAGCCGCATCGAGTTGCTGCGCGGCTCGATCGCCACCAGGATGCGCGCCGCGCCGACCCGCGCGCGCAGGCCGGACAGCGTCGTCGCGATCGCGGTCGGATGGTGCGCGAAGTCGTCGTAGACGGTGATCCCGGCGTGCGCGCCGATCAGCTCCAGCCGGCGCTTGACGCTGCGGAAGCCGGCCAGCGCGCCGAGCACGTCGCGCGGATCGACGCCGACCGCATGCGCGGCGGCAAGCGCGGCCAACGCGTTCATCACGTTGTGGCGGCCGAGCAGCGGCCAGCGCACCTCGCCGAGCGCCTCGCCGCGGTGCAGCAGCACGAACGCGCTGCCGTCCTCGGCGAGCAGGCGCGCGCCCCAGTCGAACTCGCCGTCCAGCCCGAACGTCTCCACCGGCGTCCAGCAGCCCATCGCCAGCACCTCGCGCAGGCGCGCGTCCTCGCCGTTGACGATCAGCCGGCCGCGCCGCGGCACGGTGCGCACGAGGTGGTGGAACTGGCGCTGGATCGCCGCCACGTCGGGGAAGATGTCGGCGTGGTCGTATTCGAGGTTGTTGAGGATCGCGACCAGCGGCCGGTAGTGGACGAACTTGCTGCGCTTGTCGAAGAACGCGGTGTCGTATTCGTCCGCCTCGACCACAAATTCGCGGCCGCGGCCTACGCGCGCGGATACGCCGAAATCCTCGGCGACGCCGCCGATCAGGAAGCCCGGCGCGCGGCCGGCCGCTTCCAGCAGGTAGGTGAGGATGGTGGTGGTGGTGGTCTTGCCGTGGGTGCCGGCCACCGCGAGCGTGTCGCGCCCGGGCAGCACGTTCTCGGCCAGCCATTGCGCGCCCGAGCTGTAGCGGCGGCCGTCGTCGAGCACCTGCTCCACCGCCGGGTTGCCGCGCGAGAGCGCATTGCCGATCACGACCTGGTCGCAGTCCGGCGCGATGTGCTCGGGCCGGTAGCCTTGGCTCAGCGCGATGCCGAGCTTCTCCAGCTGCGTGGACATGGGCGGATAGACCGCCTGGTCGCTGCCCTCGACGACATGCCCCAGCTCGCGCGCCAGCGCCGCCACGCCGCCCATGAAGGTGCCGGCGATACCCAGGATGTGGATCTTCAAGACCGCCTCGATGCTGCCGTGGTGCGGGTGTCCGTCAGCCGACCGCCTTGGCCGGTTCGAGCACTTCGATGATGCGGGTGAACACCTCGTCGAGCGAGCCGACGCCGTTCACCGCCGCGAGCTTGCCCTGCTGGCGGTAGTGGTCGACCACCGGCGCGGTGCGGGTCTCGTAGACCTGCAGGCGCGTGCGCACCGACTCCGGCGTGTCGTCGGCGCGGCCCTCGGCGGCGGCGCGGCCGGCGATGCGCTCGACCAGTAGCTCGGTCGGCACCTCCAGCAGCACGGCGGCGTCCATCGGCTGGCCGATGCGCGCGAGCAGCGCGTCGAGCGCGTCGGCCTGCGCCAGGTTGCGCGGGTAGCCGTCGAGGATGAAGCCGCCGGCAGTGTCGGCGCGCGAGAAACGCGACTCGAGCATGCCGAGCAGGATCTCGTCGGACACAAGCTCGCCGCGCGCCATCACTTCCTGCGCCTGACGGCCGAGCTCGCTGCCGGCGGCGACCTCGGCCCGCAGCAGCTCGCCGGTGGAGATGTGCGGCACCCGCAGGTGTTCCTTCAGGCGGGCGGCCTGCGTGCCCTTGCCGGAGCCCGGCGCGCCGAGAAGTACCAATCGCATCAACATCGCTCCTGTGACGCAAAGCCCCGGACGGCGCGGCATCGACAGCCCGCGGACGGCGCGGCGCTACACTCGCCGGGCCCTCCGCCGCCAGGAACTTCAGGAAAAATCAGGCGGCAGCTTACCGCATCCCGGTCCACGCGCAGGCAAACCCCATGGCCGCAGGCACCCTGTTCTACGCCCAGTCCGGCGGCGTCACCGCCGTCATCAACGCGACCGCCGCGGCGGTGATCCAGGCCGCGCGCGCACGCCGGGTGCGGGTGCTGGCCGGGCGCAACGGCATCCTCGGCGCGCTGCGCGAGGAACTGCTGGACACCTCGACGCTGTCGGCGGCCGAGGTGAAGGCGCTGGCGCACACGCCCGGCGGCGCGTTCGGCTCCTGCCGCTACAAGCTCAAGTCGCTGCAGGACGACCGCGCGCAGTACCAGCGGCTGCTGGACGTGCTGCGCGCCCACGACGTGCGCTGGTTCCTCTACAACGGCGGCAACGATTCGGCCGACACCTCGCTGAAGATCGCCCAGCTGGCCGAGGAGAGCGGCTACCCACTCACCTGCGTGGGCGTGCCGAAGACGGTCGACAACGACCTGCCGCTCACCGACACCTGCCCGGGCTTCGGCTCGGCTGCCAAGTACACCGCGGTGTCGGTGCGCGAGGCCGCGCTCGATGTCGCCGCGATGGCCGACACCTCGACCAAGGTGTTCGTGTACGAGGCGATGGGCCGCCACGCCGGCTGGCTGGCGGCGGCGGCCGGGCTCGCCGGCCAGGGCCCGGACGAAGCCCCGCACCTGATCCTGTTCCCGGAGCGCCCCTTCGACGAGGCCGATTTCTTCGCGCACGTGCGCGCGGTGGTGGAACGCGTCGGCTACTGCGTGGTGGTGGCGAGCGAAGGCATCCGCGATGCCGAGGGCCGCTTCCTCGCCGATGCCGGCGGCGGCAAGGACGCGTTCGGCCACACCCAGCTCGGCGGCGTGGCCGCGCACCTCGCCGGCCGGGTCAAGGACGCGCTCGGCTACAAGGTGCATTGGACGCTGCCCGACTACCTGCAGCGCTCGGCGCGTCATATCGCTTCGGAAACGGACTACCGGCAGGCGATGGCGGTCGGCAAAGCCGCGGTGGAGTACGCGCTCAAGGGCATGAACGGGGTGATGCCGATCATCCAGCGCAGCAGCGACCGCCCGTACCGCTGGACCGTGCGCCCCGCGCCGCTCGCCGAGATCGCCAACCGCGAGCGCAAGCTGCCGCCGGAATTCATCCGCGAGGACGGCTATGGCATCACCGCCGCGGCGCGCTCCTATCTGGAACCGCTGATCCGCGGCGAAGCGTATCCGCCGTACGGACGCAACGGCCTGCCGCGGTACCTCACGCCGCGCCTGACGCCGGTGCCCGCGCGCCTGCCGGCGTGGTCGCGCGCCTAGCCGCAGCTTCCGTCCTGCACCAGCACCGCGGCGAACTGCGGCAGCGCTGCCTGCACCGCGGCGTCGCTTTTGCGCTGTACGTCGGCGAGATAAAGCCGTGCGCGGCCCTGCGCGTCCAGCCGCGGCGGCGCGGCGTCACCGGGCTTGCGCCACACGCGCACCACCGCCTGCCGGTCCGGGCAGGCGCCGCTGGGGATGCGGATCTCGTCGTTGAATACCCAGCCGGCGGCCGGCGACGGCTTCGCCTGCGCGGCATCGACGAACCGCGCGCGCGGCTGGCAGCGCGGCGAGGTACGCACCGCGCTCAGCCGGTAAGGCTGCGCCGCCGCACCGGTGAACACGCCCTCCAGCCGCGTGCATGCCTCCGGAATGGTGCGCACGGTGTGCACGGCACCGACCGCCTGCGCAGTCGCCGGCGCGCGCACGATTTCCGGTACCGCAGGCGGTGCGGCCTGCGCGGGCAGCGCGAGCACCAGGGTCATGAGCGCGGTACGCATCGTCGGGACTCCACTCCAGGCTTGGCGCACAGGCTGGCACGCACGCACTGAATAAGCGCCCGATCGCGCCGCCGCCGATGCCGCAGTGCAACAGCCCTTTCACGCCGGATACGGCTAGGCTCAGCACAAGGCCGAGCCGGCGTCACGCCGCGGGCCGAGAAAGCCATGACCCGTTCGCGGGCGCCGGTGCAGCGGCCGGTTCCTGCGGCAACCACTTGGGGGAGAGTTCGAATGCTCGAACAGTATGGTCTGATCCTGGCGCTCGCCTGCGCGGTGATCGCAGTGCTCTACGGCTTGTTCTCGGCCAGCTGGATCGGCCGGCAACCGGCCGGCAACGAACGCATGCAGCAGATCGCAGGCGCCATCCAGGAAGGCGCGCGCGCCTACCTCAACCGGCAGTACACCACCATCGCCGTCGCCGGCGCGGTGCTGATGCTGGTGATCGGATTCACCCTGAGCTGGGCGACCGCGATCGGGTTCCTGATCGGCGCGGTGCTCTCCGGCGCGGCCGGCTACATCGGCATGAACGTGTCGGTGCGGGCGAACGTGCGTACCGCCGAAGCGGCGCGCCACGGCATCGGGCCGGCGATGAAGGTCGCGTTCCGGGGCGGTGCGATCACCGGCATGCTGGTGGTCGGGCTCGGCCTGCTCGGCGTGGCCGGCTACTACTACGTCATGCAGCGCATGGGCACCTCGCAGGACGCGGCGCTGCACGCGCTGATCGGCCTGGCGTTCGGCTCCTCGCTGATCTCGATCTTCGCGCGCCTCGGCGGCGGCATCTTCACCAAGGGCGCTGACGTCGGCGCCGACCTGGTCGGCAAGGTCGAGGCCGGCATCCCGGAGGACGACCCGCGCAACCCGGCGGTGATCGCCGACAACGTGGGCGACAACGTCGGCGACTGCGCCGGCATGGCCGCCGACCTGTTCGAAACCTACGCGGTCACGGTGATCGCGACCATGCTGCTCGGCGGCCTGATGGCCACCGAAGTCGGCGCCAACGGCGTGCTCTATCCGCTGGTGCTCGGCGGTGTGTCGATCATCGCCTCGATCATCGGCGCGTTCTTCGTCCGGGTGAAGACCGGCGGCTCGATCATGGGCGCGCTGTACCGCGGCGTGATCGTGTCCGGGGTGCTGGCGGCAATCGCGTTCTATCCGATCACGATGGACCTGATGGCCGATTCCAGCTACGGCGCGATGGACCTCTACTGGTGCGCGCTGATCGGCCTCGCGCTCACCGGCGCGATCGTCTGGATCACCGAGTACTACACCGGCACCCAGTACAAGCCGGTGCGTCACGTCGCGCAGGCCTCGACCACCGGCCACGGCACCAACATCATCGCCGGCCTCGGCGTGTCGATGCGCTCGACCGCGCTGCCGGTGATCGCGGTGTGCCTGGCGATCTGGGGTTCGCACGCGCTCGGCGGGCTGTACGGCATCGCGGTCGCGGCGACCTCGATGCTGTCGATGGCCGGCATGATCGTTGCGCTCGATGCGTACGGGCCGATCACCGACAACGCCGGCGGCATCGCCGAGATGAGCGAGCTGCCGCCGGAAGTGCGCAACGTCACCGACCCGCTCGATGCGGTCGGCAACACGACGAAGGCGGTCACCAAGGGCTACGCGATCGGCTCGGCGGCACTGGCGGCGCTGGTGCTGTTCGCCGACTTCACCCACAACCTGGATGCGGTCGGCAAGTCGACCCAGTTCATGCTGTCCGACCCGGCGGTGATCATCGGCCTGTTCATCGGCGGCTTGATCCCGTACCTGTTCGGCGCGATGGCGATGGAAGCGGTCGGCCGCGCCGCCGGTTCGGTGGTGGAGGAAGTGCGCCGCCAGTTCCGCGAGATCCCCGGCATCATGCAGGGCACTGCCAAGCCGCAGTACGACCGTGCGGTCGACATGCTGACCAAATCGGCGATCAAGGAAATGATCGTGCCGTCGCTGCTGCCGGTGCTGGTGCCGGTGGTGGTCGGCTTCGGCATGAACGCGCTGATGGGCCCGGGCGCCGGCATCCGCGCGCTTGGCGGTCTGTTGATCGGCACGATCGTCACCGGCCTGTTCGTCGCGATCTCGATGACCACCGGCGGCGGCGCCTGGGACAACGCCAAGAAGTACATCGAGGACGGCCACTTCGGCGGCAAGGGCTCCGAGGCGCACAAGGCCGCGGTCACCGGCGATACCGTAGGCGACCCGTACAAGGACACCGCCGGTCCCGCGATCAACCCGCTGATCAAGATCATCAACATCGTGGCGCTGCTGCTGGTGCCGCTGCTGTAACCGCACCCGCCAAGGCCTTCCCCGACGGCCGCGGCTTCCGCGGCCGTCGTCGTTTCGGTCGCCGCCGCCCGATGCTGCGCCGCAGCAGCGATTGCCTTATCCTTGCGCGCCTTCCTGGCGCCCGCGCGGGCGCGCCGTTTTTCCTGGAGTCGCAGCATGGGTCTGGATCTCGTTCCCACCGGCAAGAACCCGCCGGAGGAAATCAACGTCATCATCGAAATCCCGAAGGACGCCGAGCCGGTCAAGTACGAGGTCGACAAGGCCACCGGCGCGATCTTCGTCGACCGCATCCTGTCCACGCCGATGCGGTACCCGTGCAACTACGGTTACGTGCCGCACACGCTGTGCGGCGACGGCGACCCGGCCGACGTGCTGGTGGTGCTGCCGCTGCCGCTGATCCCGGGCTCGGTGATCCGCTGCCGCCCGGTCGGCGTGCTGAAGATGACGGACGAGGCCGGCAGCGACGAGAAGCTGCTCGCCGTGCCGATCGACAAGGTGTTCGCCGGCTATTCGCACATCCACGACATCGAGCAGGTCAGCGCGCACTGGTGCGAGCGCATCGGCCACTTCTTCGAGCACTACAAGGATCTCGAGAAGGGCAAGTGGGTGCGCGTGGACGGCTGGGGCAACGCCGCCGAGGCCAAGCGCATCCTGGTCGAGGCGATCGAGCGCTTCAACGGCACCGCCGACGCCGACAAGCCGAAGTTCTGAGCTGGCGCGCTCGGGAAAAACAAGAAGGCCGCCCACACGGGCGGCCTTCTCTTTTGCCGGAACCCCGGCCAACGCTACGGCCCGTGCGGGCCGTAGCGGCGTGCAGCGATCGATCAGAAGCGCTGCTGGTAACGCACGTAAACCGTGCGGCCGATGTCGAAGCCCCCGTAGTACGGGAAGCTGCTGCTCGGCTGGGTGAACATCACCGGACCGCGATGGTCGGTGACGTTGTTGGCACCGACCGCAACGGTCGCGTCCCACGGCAGCTTGGCGTACACCTGCAGGTCGTGGAACGTGTTGGCGCCGCGGCGGTGCACCGGATCCGGCTCGCCGTTGGCGTAACGGTCCGGGTCGTTGCACGGACGGTTCGGCACGCAGTTCTCCATGATGCCGGAGTAGTAACGGGCCATGTAGGTCGCGCCGAACTGACCCAGCTCCCAGTTCAGGCCGAGGTTGGAGCGCAGGCGGAAATAGCCCGCGAAGCCGACCTGGCCCACCATGATCGGATCGCCGTTCGAGTTCTCGCTGGCGACGTCGTACTTGCTGGTGTACGAGTTGTCCCAGTTGACGCGGAAGCGGCCGAAGCCGGTCTCGAGCCGGTAGTTGATGCCGACGTCCCAACCCTCCGTCTCCAGCTCGCCGAGGTTGGCCAGGCCGTAGAACAGGTTGGTGATGTGGCCGTCCGGCGCACGCACGATGCCGGCGCAACGCGACGCGTTGCCGAGCACGTAGCAGTCACGCAGGATGCGGTCGACGCTGTCCTCGATGATCGCGTCGGTCAGCTTGTAGCTGTACCAGTCGACGGCGATGTCCAGGCCTTCGACCCACTTCGGGCTCCACACCACGCCGACCGTCTTGGTCTTGGCGGTTTCCGGCAGCAGGTTCGGATTGGAGCCGGTGAAGAACTGGTCCGGCGTCTGGCACGGATAGCTCGAGCACGGAACGAGGCCCTGGCCGAGCTGGACATAGCCGCGCGGCACGCCGGCGGCGGTGCACGCCGCATTGCCGTTGACGCTGTTGGGAGCACCGACGCCGCACGGGTCGGTGTAGGACTCGAAGCTGCCGCCCACGCCGCCGTAGAGGTCGTTGATCGAGGGCGCGCGGAAGCCTTCCGCGTAGGTGCCGCGGACCAGCAGGCCGTCGATCGGACGCCAGCGCAGCGAGAACTTGCTGTTCAGCGTGTCGCCGAAGTTCGAGTAGTCGGAGTAGCGGCTGGCGATGTTGACGCTGAGCTCCTGCGCGAACGCGATGTCGGCGAGGATCGGGATGTCGAGCTCGGCGTACACCTCATCCAGCGAGTAGTCGCCTTCGGTGGTGGTCGCCGGCAGGTCGGTGCTCTGGCGCGACTGCTTGAACGCATCCGGCACGAAGCGGCCGCGCTCGTCGCGATGCTCCACGCCGACCGCCAGGCCGAGGTCGCCGGCCGGCAGGCTGAACAGCGTGCCGCTGAGGTTCGCGCTGTAGGTGGTCGAACGGGTCTCGCCCTTGTCGACGAACTGCGGGAACAGGAAGTCGATCAGCGCCGGGTTGTTGGTCAGCGAGCCCTGCTGGGCGTCGCCGAACGGCGCCATCGGGTTCCACGGCACGCACTGCTCGTATGGAATCGGCGCAGCCGCGGTGCCGCACTCGACGCGACGGGTCGCCGGATTGAACCACGACGCACCGAGCGCCTGGCGCATCGCGATCAGGCTGGCATCGCCACGGCCGATCCGCGAAATCTCGTTGCGGTTGACGTTGGCGCCGATGTCCCAGTCCCACGGACGGCCGGCGAGTTCAAAGCTGCCCTCGAAACCGCCGGCGATGCGCAGCGTGTCCAGCTTGTTGTCGGTCTGGCGCGGCACTTCCCACAGGCGGCGGCGGAACTGCAGGTCGGCGCCGGTCGGATTGAAGTAGCTGTTGCGCGACAGCGGGGTCGAGAACGCCGCCGACTGGTACGGGTAGCCGGCGATCTGCTGGCGCGTGTTGCGCTTGTTGTACTGCAGGTCGCCGCGGAAGCGGATGCTGTCGGTGACATCGACCGAACCGCTGACGAAGATCGAGTGGCGCTCGATGCCCGTCTGCAGATACATCTTCTCGTTGGAGTTCGCGTACTGCGAGGGGGTCAGCGGAGTGTAGTTGGCGATGTTGCGCGGGTCGGCGCCGGGACGCAGCGTGCACCACGCATTCGCACCGCCCGGACCGCACGGCAGGAGCGCCGAGCCGTTGTGGCTGATCGGGCTCCAGCCGGCGAACGGATAGCGGCTCGCGTTGGACCGGCCGACGCTGCCGTACGCGCTGAAGTCGCGGTCGCCCGCCAGCACCGGCTCTTCCTTGCCGTACTCGAAGCTGACGGTGAGCGCGGTGCGCTCGCCTTGCGAGCCGACCGTGAGCGCGTACTGCTGGCGCTCGCCGTCGCCCTCGTCGTACTGGCCGACGTACGCGCTGGCTTCGGCGCCGTCGAAGTTGCGGCGGGTGATGACGTTGACGACCGCGGCGATCGCATCGGAGCCGTACAGCGACGACGCGCCGTCCTTCAGCACTTCGATGCGCTCGATCGCGGCAACCGGGATCTGGCCGAGGTCCTGCGCACCGCTGGTGCTGACGCCGAGCCGCTTGCCGTTGACCAGGATCAGCGTGCGCTGCGCGCCGAGGTTGCGGATATCGACGTAGTAACCGCCGACGTCCTCGCCGGAGGCGAGCGCCTGCGCGCGCGAAATGGCCGGGGAACCGGCCGAGGTCAGGTTCTGCAGGATGTCCGCGACCGAGGTGAAACCCTGCTGCTCGATCTGCTGGCGGGTCACCGTCACGATCGGCTGCTGGTTCTCGACCTCGGCCTTGCGGATGCGCGAACCGGTGACCTCGATGCGGTCGAGCTCGGTCGGCTGCCCGCTCACACTGCCGGCGTCCTGCGCGAAAGCCGCAAACGGCGCCAGCGCCACCGCGATCGCGGTCGGCAGGACGCCGAACCGCGTCGCAGGGCGGTTGTTGCGTTGCTTCATTGATCTCTCTCCGAAAGTAGTTATCGGCGCGTTAAAGCGCTTCGGAAACTTACGTTCGGGCCTGCGGCAGCGCCTTGCGTGCCGCCTCGGAAGGATGTGCGGACTTTGGCCGTGCGGCGTGCGCACGGCGGTACTGGGTGGCCGACATCCCGTGGCGGCCCTTGAACGCGCGCGCGAAGCTGCAGCAGTTGTCGAAGCCGCAGGCGGCGGCGACCTCGCCGATCGTCATGGCGCTGCTGCGCAGAAGCTCCGCTGCGCGTTCCAGGCGGATGCGCACCGAAGCAGCCTGCGGGCTTTCCTCGTATAGCGAATGGAACGTCTTGGAGAAGTACCAGGACGAGAAGCTGGTGAGCTGGGCCAGCTCGCCGATGCGCACCACGCGGTCGCTGTTGCCTTCCAGGTACAGCCGCGCGCGCTGCAGGCGGCCGAACACCTGCCGCTTGCGCTGGCGCGAGCGCCCCGGGCAGCGCGGGATGCGCGCGTGCAGTTCGCGCTGCAGCGCGCCCAGGTGCAGCAGCAGCGGGCGCAGCGCGCCGGGATCGGTACCGCCGTCGGCGCCCAGGCGTTCGGCGGCGAGCCGCCACAGCTTCAGCGCGATGCGGCGGTCGCGCCGCGGCATGCTGCCGCGGCCGGCATACAGCACCGCCTCGGAGTACTGGCTGAGGGTGCGCTGCGCCTCCGCGTCGAGCGCGAGCGCGATGCAGACGCCGTCGCGGTCGACCTGGACGCTCGGGCGCGAATCGCGCTCGAACGCAATCCAGTCGCCCGCCTGCAGGCGGAAGCGGCCCTCGCGCGCTTCCACCCAGGCGCTGCCGCGCAGCTGCAGCCAGATCGAGAACGCCTGTCCGGCGAGCTGCAGGCTGCCCAGGCGCGATGCGCCACAGCAGACGGTCCCCGTCTCGGGGAGGTCGAGCAACTGCATTTGGCCGCGGTCGGCCCAGAACACGCGTGACATCGGTCCACCATCGGTTTGCCGGAAACGGCCGATGGATGTGCCGCGGGCGGACGCTCGCTGTCCGGAAGTTGCGCCGACGCTATGCCGAAATCTTCGCGATGCCCGTCTCCGAAGAAAAACCGAAAGCCGAAACCGCTTTTCGATCAGTCACTTGATCCAGCCGGCGACGCCGCGGTCGGGCTCGGCCGGCAGCGTCATGAAGGCGATGTCGCTGCCGTCGTCGGTGGCCAGCGGGACGTACAGCGCGTTGCCGCGCTTGCCGATGCTGAAGCCGTTGGTGCCGAACAGGCGGTCCACCTGCAGGCAGCGCGCCGACGCCGGCTGCGCCGTGGCGATCTCGCGCAGGTAGGCGTTGCAGGCGGTGGTCTGGTCCAGGTAGTAGATCCGGCCGTCGGCGGCGACGTCCCAGTTGCGATACCCCCAGCGCGTCGGCGCGGCGGCGTCGAGGCGCCGGATGCTGCCCGGCGACAGGTCGAGATCCACCTGCCACAGGCCATCGTCGGAAAGACGGGTGAACAGCACGCGCCGCCGCGGGGGGTCGACCTTCGCCAGCGACACGTCGTCCAGCGCGCCGAGCGCCCGCCACGGCACCTGGCTGCGGTCGAACAGCGTCAGCCGGACCTGGCCGAGTTCGTTGCCGGCACCGACCAGCAGCCGCTGCGGATCCGGCAGATACAGCGCCTGCAACGGATGCTTCACCGGCACCGGCAGTGGGGCCACCTCACCGGTGGCCGGCGTCACCTCGAACAGGCCGGAGCGGCCGCTGCGGTCAATGCCCACCACCAGCACCGTCCGACTGTCCCACGACCATTCGGGCAGGCGCCGGGTCTCCGGATGCAACCCGTCGATCCGCCGCAGCGACGCGGGGTCGCTCAGGTCGGCCCACCACAGGCTGTAGCGGCCCGAGCGGTCCGAATTGAACACCAGCTGGCGGGCATCGGGCGCCACCGCCGGCTGCGCGTCGAGGCCGGAGGACGCGAACAGGCGTTCCTTGGTCTCTTCATGCCCGGGGGGCGGCATCAGCTCGAGCCGGAACAGGCCGAACCGCGGGCGGCGATGCACGAACGCGAACGCGGTGCCGGCGATTGACGGCGACTGCGCGTGCGCAAGTCCAAGATCGCGCACCTCGCGTGTGCGCAGATCCAACCGGTACAACCGCGTCTCGCCGTCGATGCGGCGCCCGAACACCAGCGCCTCGCCGCCCGGCAGCCAGTCCCAGCCGCGGATTTCCGCGCGCTGCTCGGTCAGCGGCTCCGCACGTCCGCCGAGCGCCGGCACCCGCCACAGGTCGCCGAGCTGAGGATTGCGCACGAACACGATCCAGCGGCCGTCCGGCGAATAGCGGGGACGGTAATCGAGGTCGCGCGCCGATGCGTCGTAGTCGATCGCGCGCCACCGCCCGCTCGCCAGGTCGAGCACGCGCATGCCGAGCCTGCGGTCGCTGCTGTGCATGCTGCCGAACAGCAGGCCGCGGCTGTCCGGTGTCCAGCTGTAGCTGATCAGATCGCGCCGGTCGCATTCCAGCAGCGTGCGCGCGGGCCCGCCGGCGGCGGCGACCAACATCACCGCGCACCCGTCGACCCCGCAGCGCTGGAACGCGATATGGCGCCCGTCCGGCGACCATTCCGGATGGCCGTCGAACACGCCTTCGGGCGGGTCGGTCAGCACGCGCGCGCCGGTTGGCTCGGTGCTCTGCAGCAGCAGACCGGTGCCGCGCCGGCCCGGACGGGTGGCGGCATAGATCACGCGGCGCCCGTCCGGCGAAAGCGCCGGATTGAGCTCGAAGCCGGGCGCGGAGGTGATCAGCTGGTAGTCGTGGCCGGGACCGCGCAGGTCATCGCCCCACATCTGCGCCGCGCGATCGTCCTGTGGCCGCAGCAGCGCCGCGGCCGAGGCGACGGCGAGCGCGAGCGCGGACAACGCCGCACCGGCCACCAGCGCGCGGCGCCTGCGCGATCGCGCCGCGGGTGCCGGCGACGCGCCCGGCGTCGGCACAGCGGCCGCGGGCGCTGGCGCGTTGGCCGCAGGCGCTGGCGCCGGCACCGCCACCGGCATTGCCGGCGTGTCCGCCTCCAGTGGCGGGGGCTGTATTTCCGGCGGCGCGGACTCGTCCCACGTGACCGGCGCCAGCAGCCGGTAACCGCTCTTGGCGATGGTCTCGATGTAACGGGCCTGGCCGCGACTCTCGCCGAACGCCTTGCGCAGCTGCGTCACCGCCTGGGTCAGCACGTCGTCGGTGGGCAGTGTGCCGGGCCATACCTCGGCCAGCAGCGCGTCGCGGCTGACCACCCGCCCCGGCTGGCGCGCCAGCGCGAGCAGCACGCCCATCGCCTTCGGCGTGATCCGCACCGGCCGGCGCGCGTTCGGCGCATGCACGTGGCGCAGTGGCACCTCGACCAGGCATTCGCCGACATGCAGGCGATCCGACCTTGGAGGGGACACGGTTTCGGCAGGACGGGCCATGGGGTCGGAGATGCTGGGCGTCGGAGGCGAGCGGAGTCATGTGCCTTCCGGCACGTGCCGCGCGCCAGATTCCGTCAAGCGGAACACCGCACGCGGCCAACCCTCGGACAGAGGGCGATTCTAGGCTTGATGCGCTGGCGCTCGACGAGGGCGCAGCGCACCCTGTCTGTCCCACTTGGGGAACGGCCGCACCCGGCGTGTTACACCCCGATTCAGCCGCGCAGCCACCCGACCCGGCGCATGCCGGGTTTTTTTGTCAGCCGTTGTCGGCGCCGCGGTGACTCTGCGCGGGGTTCTCGTCGGCGCGCACCGCCGCGCGTCCGACGATGGCATGCAGCGCGCCGTACCACGCCAGCTCGTTTTTCAGCAGCACACCCTGACTCGCCGCGCGCATCTCGTCCAGGTACCGCGCGAGCAACGCGCGGAACTGCGGCCGCCCGCCCTCGCCATCGCCGTGCGCCGCCCACAGCGCCCGCCATGCGCGCGCGAAACGTCCGGTCAGCTGGCTCATGCGGGCGAGCGCGGGATGCGGCACTGCATCCTCGAACAGCAACGCGAGATGGGTGTTCAGCTCCCACGGACTCATCACCGCCGGCACGTTCGCGCGCTCGCACACCAGCTCCACCGCGTCGGTGTGCGGTTCGATCCGCTGCGCCGTCCACCCGCTGCGCGGCGCGTTGTGCGGCCGCCCGCGCGCGACCAGCTCCCAGAACGCCTCGCCGCCGACGGTGTCCACCACGAGGTGGATGCGCGATCGCACCGCGTCGTTGATCACCCGGTGCTGCCGCCAGGTGTCGAAAATCCAGCATTCGCCCGCGGCCATGTGCACGGCGGCATCGCCGCATTCGAACCGGACCGTCGGCTGCGTCACCACCGGCACGTGTACCCGCACGCGCTCGGCCCAGTAGTAGCCCTGGTCGGCGTGCCGGTTGACCTCGGCGTGGCCGGACAGCCGCATCAGGCGGCTGCGGCCGACCACGGTGCCGAGGCTCGCGATCACCTGCCGCAGATAGGGGCAGCGCTGCAGATGCGGCGTCGGACGCATCTCGCCGGTGAATCCTTCGTCGTCCGGATCGCCGCCGACCGCGACCAGCGGCAGCATCGAATTGCCGGCGAAGCCCTGCGGATGCGGTTTCCAGCCGTCCTCGCCAAGCGCGGCGACCTCGGCCTCGAGCCGTTCGGCGTCGAAGCTCAGCGGCAGCTGGATGAACGGAACTTGCAGCTTCATGGCGGCTCCTCGGGTGCCGCCATCGTACCGTGCGGCCCGCGCCAGGCTAAGGCGACCGCCGCGCCACCATCGCCAGGCCCACCAGCCGCGAGACCACCACGGCGATGTACATCAGTCCGGCGAACATCTCGAGCATCACCAGGCTGCGTGCTGGCGCGATGCGCGGGGCGATGTCGCTCAGGCCCACGCCCGACAGCGTCGCGAAGCTGAGGTACAGAAGCTCCATCCAGCTGAGCGGCGCACCGTCGCCGAAGCTGTCGGGATACCAGCTCTGGCACACCGAGAACGCGAAGGCGAACGCCCAGGCCAGCAGCGTGAACGCGGCGCCGGCGGCGAACCATTCGTCGCGCGTGACCTGGTGGTCACGCAGCATGTACAGGATCAGGCCGCCTGCAGCGTAGAGATAGAGCAGCCCCTGCAGCAGGTGCGCCCAGACGAGCCACTCCGGGTGCGGCGTCATGCTCGCCACCAGCGCGAGGACCGCCGCCGGCGCGGCGAGCAGCCACGCGACCCAGTTGACCGTCGGGCTGCGGTTGACCACCCACAGCGCGAGCGCGAGCACCAGCATGCCGAACGCGCCGTACGCCGCGCGGCCGGCGGCCGTGTGTTCCATCACCGGATACAGGAACACCCCCAGCAGCTGCACCGCAAGCAGTACCGCGGAAGGGTGCCTGCGCGCATGCGCGAGCAGGCGGATCGGGGCGGAAGGTCGCGTGCTCATCAGCGAAGTCTGCCTCAGCTTCGCCGCCGGCGGAGCTCGCGCTCCATCTCCAGGACAGCGGCACCCACGGCACGCAGGAACGGCAGGCCGATGCGCTCGTAATCGTAGCGGTCGTCGTTGAGCACGCCGTCGCGGTTGGCGTAGATCGACGCACCCAGCAGGAACTCGGCGCCCTGCTCGCGATCCACGACCCAGGCGACCTCGCTCAGGTACCCGTACGCCATCCCCGACTTGCCGAACACGGTGATCGACGGCGCAAGCCGCTCCCGGCTGCCGCCGACGAAGAACCAGCGCGCATAGCCGTCCGGATGGGTCGATTCGGAATAGCGCGGATCGACGCTGTCGCGCGGGCGCAGCGCCAGCGCGCGCAGCAGCTGCGCGCGCAACGCGCCGTCGATGCGCCAGCGCCTCCACGCCGGTACGCTGTCGGGCGCGAGGAACGCCTGCAGCATCGCCAGGCTGTCCTCCAGCGGCAGGAAGTTGGCGCGCGAGAAATCGCGCGGCCCGTCGCTGATCGTGCCGTCGTCGTGCTGCCACGCGCGGCCGCCGAACGCGGCACCGAACGGAAAGCAGCGCTCGCGGGCACTCGCCGGCGCGCGCGTTTCCATCGTCTCGCCCGCCGCCGTCTTCAGCTCGCCGCCGCCGCTGCGGCGGTTGGCGGCCGCATCGGTGGATCCGAGCCGCGCGATCAGCCGCGCGTGCGGATAGCCCAGCTCGGCCAGCCGGGCGTGCATCGCATCCGCGCCGAGATATTCGTACCAGCGGTTGTACGGCGCGTTGTCGCTGACCGCGAACGTTCGCGCGAGGCCGCGCGCGAACGGCTCGGCCAGCGGCTCGCCGTCGGGCCACTCGCCGGTCGCCGGCGGCGCGTGGAGCACGACGCTGGCGCCGGCGTCGAGACGGTGCAGCGACACGCGCTCGGCCATCAGCAAGGCCATCGGCAGCTTGATCACGCTGCCGGTGGAGAACCAGCGCCGCGGCGCCAGCCCGTGTGCGAACCGGCGGTAGCGCGTGGGGCCGTCGGTCGCGCGCTCCACCCGCACGCACAGCAGCTGCACCTGGTGCTCGGGATCGAACGCGACGTCCGCAAGGTGCGGCGGCAGCCGCGCGAACACCCGCTCCCAGTACCCGGGATCGGCGCGCCCGGCCCACAGCGGCGCGCTCAGCGCCGCCGCCGCACCGGTCAGGAACGCGCGCCGGCGCATGCCTCAGGCCGGCTTGTAGACGTCCGCGCCCTGCGCGCGGAACTCGGCGGCCTTCTCGGCCATACCCGCCTCCAGCGCCGCCTGCTCGTCGACGCCCTGCCGGTTCGCGTAGTCGCGCACGTCCTGGGTGATCTTCATCGAGCAGAAATGCGGTCCGCACATCGAGCAGAAGTGCGCGAGCTTGTGCGCTTCCTTCGGCAGCGTCTCGTCGTGGTACTCGCGCGCGCGCTCCGGATCGAGGCCGAGGTGGAACTGGTCCTCCCAGCGGAACTCGAAGCGCGCCTTGCTCATCGCGTTGTCGCGCACCTGCACGCCCGGATGACCCTTGGCGAGGTCGGCGGCATGCGCGGCGATCTTGTAGGCGATGATGCCCTCGCGCACGTCGTGTTTGTTCGGCAGCCCGAGGTGCTCCTTCGGGGTGACGTAGCAGAGCATCGCGGTGCCGAACCAGCCGATCATCGCCGCGCCGATCGCGCTGGTGATGTGGTCGTAGCCGGGCGCGATGTCGGTGGTCAGCGGCCCGAGCGTGTAGAACGGCGCCTCGCCGCACTCACGCAGCTGCTTGTCCATGTTCTCCTTGATCAGCTGCATCGGCACGTGGCCGGGGCCTTCGATCATGGTCTGCACGTCGTGCTTCCAGGCGATCTTGGTGAGCTCGCCGAGCGTCTCCAGCTCGCCGAACTGCGCCTCGTCGTTGGCATCGGCGATCGAGCCCGGACGCAGACCATCGCCGAGCGAGAAGGCCACGTCGTAGGCCTTCATGATTTCGCAGATTTCCTCGAAGTGGGTGTAGAGGAAATTCTCCTTGTGATGCGCCAGGCACCACTTCGCCATGATCGAGCCGCCGCGGCTGACGATGCCGGTGACGCGCCCGGCGGTCAGCGGCACGTAGCGCAGCAGCACGCCGGCGTGGATGGTGAAGTAGTCCACGCCCTGCTCGGCCTGCTCGATCAGCGTGTCGCGGAAGATCTCCCAGGTCAGCTCCTCGGCGAGGCCATCGACCTTCTCCAGCGCCTGGTAGATCGGCACCGTACCGATCGGCACCGGCGAGTTGCGGATGATCCACTCGCGGGTCTCGTGGATGTGCTTGCCGGTGGAGAGGTCCATCACCGTGTCCGCGCCCCAGCGGATCGCCCACACCAGCTTTTCGACTTCCTCGGCGATGCCGGAGGACACCGCGCTGTTGCCGATGTTGGCGTTGATCTTGGTGAGGAAGTTGCGGCCGATGATCATCGGCTCGCTTTCCGGATGGTTGATGTTGCACGGGATGATCGCGCGGCCGCGCGCGACCTCGTCACGCACGAATTCCGGCGTGATGAGCCTGGGCAGGTGGGCGCCGAAGCTTTCGCCCGCATGCTGCTTCAGCAGATGCGCCTCGCGGATCGCCTCCAGCCGCTGGTTCTCGCGGATGGCGATGAACTCCATCTCCGGCGTGACGATGCCGCGGCGCGCGTAGTGCATCTGGGTGACGTTGGCGCCGGCCAGCGCGCGGCGCGGACGCGGGCGGTTCGGGAAGCGCACCGCGGCGAGCTTCGGGTCCTGTTCGCGGCGGCGGCCGAACTCCGAGCTCAGCCCGGTCAACATTTCGGTGTCGCCGCGCTCGGCGATCCACTGCGCGCGCAGCGGCGGCAACCCGCGGGTAAGGTCGATGTCGGCGGCGGGATCGGTGTAGGGGCCGGAGGTGTCGTAGACGGTGACCGGCGCGTTGTCCTCGCCACCGAACAACGTCGGCGTGCGCGCCAGGCCGATCTCGCGCATCGGCACGCGCAGGTCCGCACGCGAGCCTTCGACGTGGATCTTGCGCGAGCCGGGAATCGGACGGACGACGTCGGCCGACAGCTGCTCGGCCTGCTGGATCAGCTCGGTGGGGACTGCGTTCATGCGTTGGGGCCCGCGGGGATGAGGAGGCACACGAGGTGCAAGGCGCGAAGGATCGCGTTGCCAGCGGGCGGCGCGCACGGCCGGGCCGTGTCGCGAAGCTTCCCTACGGCGGTGTCAACCGCATCAGGTTCGAAGGGACTCTCTCAACCGCGGCGCGCCGCGGTACCCCCGCTTCGGCCGGCATTTGACCACGGCGCGGCGGCGCGGTCCACGCGCTTGCCGCGGCCGCCGGCCACGGCTACGGTGCGGCCATGCCGACCCGCCTCGCTGCCCTGCTCGCCGCCCTGCTCGCCGCAGGCTGTTCCGCGACGCCGCAACGCGCCGCGCCGCCGCAGGACGCGTTCTTCGCCCACCTGCGCGCGCTGTGCGGACAGGCATTCGCCGGCCGGGTGGTCGAGGACACGCCGGCGCCGGCCGGCTCGGATCCGTTCGCCGCCCCGCTCCTCATGCACGTGCGCGAATGCGAGGCCGACACGCTGCGCATCCCGTTCCACGTCGGCGAGGACCGCTCCCGCACCTGGGTGCTCACCCGGACAGCCGGCGGTCTGCGCCTCAAGCACGACCATCGCCATGCGGACGGCCGGCCCGACGAACTGACGATGTACGGCGGTGACACGCGGGAACCCGGCAGCGCGTCCCGGCAGACGTTCCCGGCCGATCCCGACTCGGTCGCGCTGTTCCGCCGCACCGGCCGCGAGGTCTCGGTGACGAACGTGTGGGCGCTGGAGATCGAACCGGGCCGGCGCTTCGTCTACGAGCTGACGCGACCGGGCCGGCGCTTCCGCGTCGAGTTCGATCTCAGCCGGCCGGTTGCGCCACCGCCGGCGCCATGGGGCGCGCAGTAGGCGCTTCGCGCACCGAGCCGCCCGACGCGGAGGGGAGGGAGGCGTCGGGACGGCCCGGCGGCGAAACGCAGGGAGAGCGTTTTACGCGGCGGCGCGTTCCGGCCTGATCCGGAACCACGCCGCGTACAGCGCGGGCAGGAACAGCAGGGTGAGCGCGGTGGCGACGATCAGGCCGCCCATGATCGCCACCGCCATCGGCCCGAAGAACACCGAGCGCGACAGCGGGATCATCGCCAGCACCGCGGCGAGCGCGGTCAGCACAATCGGACGGAAGCGGCGCACCGTCGCCTCGATGATCGCCTCGACCGCGGACGCGCCGTGGCGGCGGTCCTGCTCGATCTGGTCGACCAGGATCACCGAGTTGCGCATGATCATGCCGAACATCGCAATCGTGCCGAGCATCGCGACGAACCCGAACGGCACCCGCAGCGCGAGCAGGAACAGGGTCACGCCGATCATCCCGAGCGGCGCGGTCAGCATCACCATCAGCACGCGCGAAAAGCTCTTCAGCTGCAGCATCAGCAGCGTCGCGACCACCAGGATGAACAGCGGCACGCCGGCGGCGACCGAGCGTGAGCCGCGCTCGGAATCCTCCACCGTGCCGCCGGTCTCCAGCAGGTAGCCGGCCGGCAGCTGCGCGCGGATCGGTTCCAGGGTCGGCGCGATCGCCGCGGTCACCGACGGCGGGGTGACGTCGCCGCGGGTTTCCGCGCGCACGGTCACGGTCGGCAGGCGGTTGCGATGCCAGACGATGCCGTCCTCGAACGCGTACTCGAGCTTCGCGATCTGCGACAGCGGCACGCTGCGGCCGCGCGCAGTCGGCACCGCGAGCGAGCCGAGCTGCGACAGCGCCTCGCGTTCGCGCTCCGGGCCGCGCAGCAGGATCTCGACGAGCTCGTTGCCCTCGCGGTACTGGCTGACCGAGGTGCCGGCCAGTGCCGACTGCAGGAACAGCGACAGTTCGGCGGTGCTGACGCCGAGCGCGCGCGCGCGGTCCTGGTCGACGGTCAGGCGGACCACCTTGCTCGGCTCCGACCAGTCGAGATTGACGTTGCGCACGTCCGGGTTGGCGCGCACCTTCTCCATCACCTGGCGGGCGATGCGCTGCACCTCGTCGATGTGTTCGCCGGACACGCGGAACTGGATCGGGTAGCCGACCGGCGGGCCGTTCTCCAGCCGGGTCACCCGCAGCTGCAGCGCCGGGAAGCGCGGCGCCACCTCGTCCAGCAGCCAGTCGCGGACGCGCTCCCGCGCTTCGATGTCACGGCTGAGCAGCACGAACTGGGCGAAGTTCGGCGCCGGCAGCTGCTGGTCGAGCGGCAGGTAGAAGCGCGGCGAGCCGGTGCCGACGTAGGCGACGAAGTTCTCCACCTCCGGCCGCCGCTTCAGCATCGCCTCCAGGCGCCGCACTTCGGCGGCGGTGGCCTCCAGCGACGCGCCTTCGGCGAGTTCCAGGTCGACCATCAGCTCGAGCCGGGTCGAGTCCGGGAAGAACTGCTGCGGCACGAAGCGGAATAGCGCGAGAGAAGCGACGAACGCCACCAGCGTGATCGCAATGACGGTCTTGCGGTAGCGCACGCACCAGCCGACCACGCCGCGGAAGCGCTGGTAGAACCGGCTCTGGTACGGATCGTGGTGGCCGCTGTGCGTCTTCGGCAGCGCCCACTCGCGCAGCGCGCCGGCCGGCAGCCGCTGCGCCAGCCGCTCGCGCGCGCGCAGCACGCGAGCGGTCAGCGAACCCGGCGACGGGGCCTGCGGGCGGTCGAAATGCGGCAGCAGCTTGTCGCCGAGATATGGGATGAACACCACCGCAGCGATCCACGACAGCAGCAGCGCGATCGTCACCACCTGGAAGATCGAGCGGGTGTATTCGCCGGTGCTGGACGCGGCGGTGGCGATCGGCAGGAAGCCCGCCGCGGTCACCAGTGTGCCGGTCAGCATCGGGAACGCGGTCAGGTCCCACGCCGCGGCGGCGGCACGCACGCGGTCGTAGCCCTGTTCCAGCTTCACCACCATCATCTCGACAGCGATGATCGCGTCGTCGACCAGCAGGCCGAGCGCGAGCACCAGCGAGCCGAGCGAGATCTTGTGCAGGCCGATGCCGAAGTAGTCCATGGTGGCGAACGTCATCGCCAGCACCACCGGGATCGACAGCGCCACCACCAGGCCGGTGCGCAGGCCGAGCGAGAAGAAGCTCACCAGCAGCACGATCGCGACCGCCTCGGTCAGCACGCGCACGAATTCCTGCACCGAAGTCGCCACGGCCTTGGGCTGGTCGCTGACCTTGCGCAGCTCCATGCCCACCGGCAGCGTGCCCTGCAGGCGGGCGAACTCGCGCTGCAGGGTCTCGCCCAGACGCAGGATGTCGCCACCCTGCTTCATCGACACCGCGATGCCGATCGCGTCCTGTCCCATGAAGCGCATGCGCGGCGCGGCCGGATCAGCGAAGCCACGGCGCACGTCGGCGACGTCGCCGATGCGGAACGTGCGGTCGCCGACGCGAATCGGGAACGCGCGGATGTCCGCGAGCGACTCGAACTCGCCGGTCACGCGCAGCTGCACGCGGTCGCTGCGGGTTTCGAAGAAGCTCGAAGGCGCGATCGCGTTCTGCGCCTGGATCGCCTGCTGCACCGCCTGCAGCGGCACGCCGAGGTTGGCGAGCTTGGTGTTCGACAGCTCGATGAAGATCTTCTCGTCCTGCAGGCCGAGCAACTCGACCTTGCCGACGTCCGGCACGCGCTGCAGTTCCAGCTCGATGCGTTCGGCGTAATCCTTCAGCACGGCGTAGTCGAAACCATCGCCGGTGAGCGCGTAGATGTTGCCGAACGTGTCGCCGAACTCGTCGTTGAAGAACGGGCCGATCACGCCCTGCGGTAGGGTCGCGCGGATGTCGCCGACCTTCTTGCGCACCTGGTAGAACAGCTCAGGCAGCTCCTTCGAGCGCAGCGAATCGCGCGCGACGAAGAACACCTGCGACTCGCCGGGTCGCGAATACGAGCGCACGAACTCGTACTGCCCGGTCTCCATGACCTTCTTTTCGATGCGGTCGGTGACCTGGCGCGCGACCTCGTCGGCGGTCGCGCCCGGCCACAGCGTGCGCACCACCATCACCTTGAAGGTGAACGGCGGGTCCTCGGACTGGCCCAGACGTTGGTACGAGAACACCCCGATGATCGCCAGCGCGACCATCGCGTACAGCACCAGCGCGCGGTTGCGCAGCGCCCACTCGGACAGGTTGAAGCGCATGGCTCAGCGCCCCGCGACCGGCGTGGCCGCCCGCAGCGGCCGGTTGTCGCGATCCACCGGGCGCACCGGCTGACCCTCGCGCAGCAGGTGACCGCCGGCGGCGACCACCAGCTCGTCCGGCCGCAGACCGTCCAGCACCGGCACGGCGTCCTCGCCGTACGCGCCGATCCGCACCGGACGCAGCCGCGCGCGGCCGCTGCGGCCGTCGACCACCCACACCGCCGGTCCGTTCGCACCGCGCTGCAGCGCCGACAGCGGTACCTGCAGGCCGGTGCCGGCACCGTTGCGGTACACCCGCGCGCTCTGGCCGAGCGCCAGCACGTCATTCGGCGCCTGCACGGTGGCGCGCACCGCGAACGTGCGCGAAGCGGAATCCGCGGCCGGCGCCACCTCGCGCACGCGGCCCGGCCAGCGCCGGCCGGGCTGCGACCACAGCTCCACCTCGACCGGCATGCCCGGGCTGAGCGCGCCGGCTTCGTCCTCCGGCACCGCGAACGCGACCTCGCGCGCGCCGTCGGCGGCGAGCGCGAACACCGCCTGGCCGGGCGCCACCACCTGCCCGACCTCGGCGTCGCGGCGGGCGATCACGCCGTCGCGCGGCGCGCGCAATTGCGCGTACGCGGCCTGGTTGCGCGCGATCGCCGCCTGCGCGCGGGCGGCCTCGGCCTGGCCCTGTGCCGCGGCGAGCGCGGCGTCGGCGGAATCCAGCGCCGAGCGGCTGACCAGCTGCTCGCGGGCCAGCGCGGCGATGCGCTGGCGCTCGGCGCGCGCACGGACGAGCTGCGCTTCGGCGGCGGCGAGCTGGGCCCGTGCGGCGCCGGCCTGCTGGGCGACGTCGCGCGGGTCGACCACCGCCAGCACTTGCCCGGCCCGCACGCGGTCGCCGACATCGACACGGCGCTCGACCAGCGACCCACCGATGCGGAAGCCGAGCACGCTCTCCTCGCGCGCCCGCACCTCCGCGGCGTAGGCGCGCACCGCATGGCCCGCGGCGGTCGGCCGCACCGCCAGCACCGGGCGCGGCACCTCCACCGGCGCGGGATCGCCGCCGCACGCGCCGAGCGCGAGCACCAGCAGCAGGAGCGCGAGGCGGGAGACGGTCGAGGCAGGCATGGGGTGACCCGGAATTAATGAACCGGGCGGTACTGTATAATTTCCTAACCCGCCGGTCTAGTATTTCCGCATGCCCGCCTCCCCCCGCCCCGCCCCCCCGGCCAAGCCGGCCGGCCCCGGCCGCCCGAAGGATCCTGGCAAGCGCGCGGCCATCCTGGAGGCCGCCAAGCGGCTGTTCGTGGAGCAGGGCTTCGCCGGCACCAGCGTGGAGCAGATCGCCGCCGCGGCCGGGGTCTCCAAGCTCACCGTCTACAGCCACTTCGGCGACAAGGACACGCTGTTCGTCGAGGCGGTCAAGGCCAAATGCATGGCGCAGATGCCCGATGAGGTGTTCGTGCGGCCGCGCCGCGACATCCGCGCCTCGCTCACCGACATCGCCGAGCACTTCTACGCGCTGGTCTCCAGCGAGGAGGCGATCGGCCTGCAGCGCGTGCTGATGACCGACGGCCGCGACAACCCGAAGCTGTGCCAGCTGTTCTGGGAGGCCGGCCCCGCGCGGATCAACGCCGGCATGGTGCAGTTCCTGCGCGAGGCGGTGGCCGCCGGCCTGCTCGACATACCGGACACCGAGCTGGCCGCCGAGCATTTCCTGTGCCTGCTGAAGCGCCCGGTCAACATGCGGGTACTCCTGCCGGGGCTGTGCCCGGCCTGCGAGGACCCCGATCGCGACCATGTCGGCGAAGTGGTCGACTTGTTCATGCGCGCCTACGGGCCGCGCGTGCCGGTAGCGCGATGAGTGCCTTCGGTCGCGGTGACTTCCGGCACTCAGTCGGCGCCTGCGGCGGCGCCGATCCTGTACCCGCCGGATCGCGCGTCCTGGCGTCGTCCGGACGCCTTACAATTCGCGGTCCTTTGTCCGTCGATCCCTCCCCATGAGCCTTGCCGCCGACACCTTCGATTACGCCCGCGCACGCGAACTGATGGTCGAACAGCAGGTTCGGCCGTGGGACGTGCTCGACGAGCGTGTGCTCGACGTGCTGGGCACCATGCCGCGCGAACACTTCGCACCGGCATCGCACCGCTCGCTGGCCTACGCCGACATCGCGCTGCCGCTCGCGCACGGCGAGCACATGCTCAAGCCGGTGCTGGAAGGCCGCGCGCTGCAGGCGCTGGAACTCGATGCCGGTGACGACGTGCTGGAGATCGGCACCGGCAGCGGCTACCTCACCGCATGCCTGGCGCGCTTGGCGCGCGAGGTGGTGAGCGTGGAGATCCACGCCGACCTCGCCGAGGCCGCCCGCGCCCGCCTGGCCGCGCTGCGCATCGGCAACGTGCACGTCGAACACGCCGACGCGCTCACCTGGGATAACCGACGCCGGTTCGCCGCGATCCTGGTCGGCGGCGCGGTCGAGGCGGTCCCGAGCCGTTTCCTCGAGTGGCTGCAGCCGAACGGGCGCATGTTCGTGGTGCGCGGCCGCTCCCCGGCGATGGAGGCGGTGCGCGTGCGCAACGAAACGCCTTCCGCCCGCATCGAATCCCTGTTCGAAACCGACCTCCCCTACCTGGTGGGTGCCGCGCCGCAGCCGACGTTCCGGCTGTAAGCGCAGGCGTTCCGGAGCGATCCGGGGCGCGCGCGGCGCAGGCCGCTCACCGGGGCCCGTTCAAACACCGACGTTCCAAGGAAGCCGCATGATCCGCCGTCCGCTCGCTCTCGCTCTCGCCCTCGCGCTGCTGCCCGCCGTGGCCTCGGCCGAGGACCTGCTGCAGACCTACGAACTCGCCCGCTCCGGCGATCCCCAGCTGTCCGCCGCCGAAGCCAACCGCCTGGCGACGCGCGAAGGCGCGGTGCAGGCGCGCGCGGCGCTGCTGCCGCAGATCAACGGCCAGATCGAACTGACCCGCTCGCGCGACCACGGCAGCTCGGCGCAGACCGACTTCGACCCGGTCACCGGCGCGCCGGTAGTGCGCTCGTTCACCAGCGAGACCGAGACCACCACCCGCACCAGCGGCGTGCAGGCGGACCAGGTGCTGTTCGACTTCGGCCGCTTCTCCACCCTGCGCAGCCAGCGCGCGCTGAGCGCGGCGAGCGACTTCCAGCTGGAGTCCGCCAACGACAACCTGATCACCCGCACCTCGGCCGCCTACTTCAACGTGCTGGTGCAGCTGGAGACGCTGGCCGCCGCCGAGGCCGCCGAGGCCGCGCTGAAGCGCCAGCTCGATTTCGCCGAGAAGCGACTGGAAGTGGGCCTGGCGCCGATCACCGACGTGCACGAAGCGCGCGCCCAGTACGACAGCGCGCGCGCCAGCACCATCCTCGCGCGCAACGCTGTCGAGGACGCCTACCAGGCGCTCGCGGAGATCACCGGCCAGCCGGTGCGCAACCTCAAGGGCCTGCCGGAGGACTTCAGCCCGCAGCTGCCCGAGGACCGCGGCGTCGAGCAGTGGGTCGAGACCGCGCTCGCCAACAATCCGGCGCTGCGCGCGACGGAGCTGCAGGTGCGTTCGGCTGAGGCCGACATCAACACCGCGCGCGCCGGCCACCTGCCGACGCTGTACCTGAGCGGCAGCTACGGTGACCGCGCGAGCTGGGGCGACCGCACGTTCGGCGGCACCACGCTGCCGACCGACAGCGAAGGCTACGGCCCGAGCGTCGGCGTCACCTTGTCGGTACCGATCTTCGCCGGTGGCGCCACCCAGTCGCGGGTGCGCCAGGCGCTGGCGCAGCGCGACGCCGCGCAGGACCAGCTCGAACAGCAGCGCCGCGCGCTGGTGCGCAACACCCGCAACGCGTACCAGACGCTGGTCGCCGGCATCAGCGAGGTCGAGGCGCGCCGCCTGGCGGTGGTCGCCGCGCGCAGCGCGTACGAGGCGTCGCAGGTCGGCCTCGAGGTCGGCACGCGAACCGTGCTCGACGTGCTGGCCAACCAGCGCAACCTGTTCCAGGCGCAACAGGCCTACGCGCAGGCGCGCTACAACTACCTGCAGAACCGCCTGCTGCTGGAGCAGGCCGCGGGCACGCTCGACGTCGAGGACGTGCAGGACGTCAACCGCCTGCTGACCGCCGACGCCACCGTGCCCGGCACCACCCGCTGACGCTCACTGCGCCGGCGGCAACGCCGGCCGCAGCAGCGCGAGCGTGCGCTCGAGCGCCCCGCGTCCCGACTGCACCAGCTCCCGGCCCGCGCGTGCCATCGCCGCGCGGGCCGTTTCGTCTTGGAGCAGCGCGGCCAGGTGCGCACCGACCGCGTCGGCATCGCGCCCGACCCGCAACGCCTGCGCCTCGCGCATGCGTGCGGCGATCTCGGCGAAGTTGTGCAGATGCGGACCGCTGACCACCGGCGTGCCCGCCGCCGCCGGCTCCAGGAGGTTGTGGCCGCCGATCGGCTGCAGGCTGCCGCCGACGAAGGCGACGTCGGCGCAGGCGTAGAAGCGCATCAGCTCGCCGAGCGTGTCGATCACGAACACCGCATCGCCGGCTCCCGGCCAGCGCTCGCGCGACCGCGTGCCCACCGCGAAGCCGGCCGCGCGCGCCGCCTCGGCCGCGGCGCGGAAGCGTTCCGGATGGCGCGGCGCCCACAGCAGCAGCAGCTGCGGGCAGCGCTCGCGCAGGCGCCGGTGCAGCGCGAGCACCGCGGCCTCCTCGTCGGGATGCGTGCTCGCCGCGATCCACACCGCACGCGCGCCGCAGTGGCGGCGGCAGTCGGCCGCGAACGCGGCCAGGTCGCCGGGCACGTCGAGATCGAATTTCAGGTTTCCGGTCTCGATCACCTGCGCACCGGCTGCGCCGAGCCGCACGAACCGCTGCGCATCCGCCGCCGATTGCGCCGCCACCGCGCGCAGCGTGCGCAATGCGCGGCCCACGAGCGGCGCGAGCACGCGATAGCCGCGCAGCGATCGCGCCGACAGCCGCGCGTTGACCACGTACAGCGGCACGTCGGCATCGCGGCAGCCGAACAACAGGTTCGGCCACAGCTCGGTTTCCAGCACGATGCCGATGCACGGCCGGAAGTGCTCGAGGAAACGCCGCACCGCACCGGGCAGGTCGTAGGGCAGGTACACGTGCGCGACCGCATCGCCCCACAGCGCGTGCACGCGTTCCGATCCGGTTGGCGTGATGGTGGTGACCAGCAGCGGAAGATCCGGACGCTCGCGGCGCAGCGCGTTGATCAGGGGCGCAGCCGCGTTGACCTCGCCGACCGACACCGCATGCACCCACACCAGCCGCGGCGGCGCCGGCTCGCGGTAGAGGCCGTAGCGCTCCGGCCAGCGTCGCAGGTACGCCGGCTGGCGGAAGCCGCGCCAGACCAGGTGGTACAGCGTCACCGGCGCCAAGAGGTACAGCGTGACCGAATACAGGCCACGCAGCAGGCGCTCGGTCCAGGGCGTTCGCATCGCGGCAAGGATACCGGCTGCGTGCAGCCGCCCCAACGACGGACGCGCACGCATGCCCCGTAGAATGCCGGCATGCACGACGCCCCCGCCTCGCCGACGTCGCCCGGCCCGCCGCCGCTGCATCCGCGCCACTGGCCGACATGGGCCGCGCTCGGGGTGATGGTGCTGGCCGCGCGCCTGCCGTGGCCGCTGCAGCGCGTGCTCGGCCGCGCGCTCGGCATGCTGCTGCGGCACGTGGTCGGGCTGCGCCGGCGCGCGGCGCGGATCAACCTCGCGCTGTGCTTCCCCGAACTGGACGCCGGCGCGCGCGAGGCGCTGCTGCGCGCGAGCTTCCGCGACTTCGGCATCGGCCTGTTCGAGTTCGCACGCGCGTGGTGGGGCGCGATCGCGCCGATGCGCCGCAGTGCGACGATCGAAGGGCTGGAGCACCTGCAGGCGCTTCGCGCGCAGGGCCGCGGCGCGCTGCTGATCTCCGGGCATTTCATGACCTTGGAGACCTGCGGCCGGCTGCTGTGCGAGCACGTGCCGCTGGCCGGCATGTACCGCCGCTACCGCAACCCGGTGATGGAATGGGCGGTCAAGCGCGGGCGCCTGCGCTACGCGGCGGCGATGTTCGGCAACGACGACGTGCGCGCGGCGCTGCGCCACCTCAAGCAGGGCGGCTTCCTGTGGTACGCGCCGGACCAGGACATGCGCGGCAAGGACGTGGTGTTCGCGCCGTTCTTCGGCGTGCCCGCCGCCACCATCACCGCGACCCACCAGTTCGCGCGGCTCACCGGCTGCGCGGTGGTGCCGTTCTTCCACCGCCGCGAAGGCGGCCGCTACCTGCTGCGGATCGCACCGCCGCTGGCCGACTTCCCGTCCGCCGATGCCGGCGCCGACAGCGCGCGCGTCAACGCGGCGATCGAGGCGATGGTGCGCGAGGCGCCGAGCCAGTACCTGTGGATCCACCGCCGCTTCAAGCGCCGGCCGAACGGCGAGCGCTCGCCGTACCGGCGCTGAGCACGGCTCAGCGCGGCTCGCCGTCGCCACTCCGGCGTGCGAGCAGGCTGCCGGCGTACAGCGCCGCCAGCATCAGGGTCAGCCCGCCCCAGAACGTCGAATAGAACGCCAGATGGGTGTTGAGCGGGAACACCGTGACCGCCAGCGCCAGCATCGCCGGTCGGGCGCGCTCGCGCGCCTCCGGCGATGCGAAGCGCCAGGCGCGCCACGCCAGCGCCGCCCCGGCCAGCCACATCAGCACGCCGAAGCCGCCGGTCTCGCTCAGCACCTCGAGCACGAGCTGATGCGCATGCAGCGCCGGACCATCGCCCCATGCCGGCGCTTCCTGCGGATGCGGATCGCAGGCGGCGAACGCATCGCGGAAGCCGCGCGCGCCGACGCCGTTGAACGGATGCGCGCCGCCCATGCACACCGCCGCGCCCCAGATGCGCGTGCGCCCGGCCAGCGCGCGGTCGAGATCGAGCCGCTCAGCGCTGACCCCCTGCGTGGTGCGCTCGACCCGCTCGCGTAACGGCGTGGAGACCGCGGCGAGCACGGCGAGTACGAGCGCGCCGAACGCGAACACGCCGATCAGCCGCTGCCAGCCCAGCACGCGCCAACCCGAGCACAGCAGCGCCACCGCGTAGGTCAGCCACGCCGCGCGCGTGCCGGTCAGCACCACCACCACGCCGACCGCCGCCGCGGCGAGCAGCCAGCCGCCGGCACCGAGCCGGCGCGCGCCCAGGTACAGCACGAACGGCGACAGGCTCGCCAGCACCTGCCCAAGCTTGAGATTGCACGGCCCGAGCACGCCGCTCAGCCGGCTCGCGTCCTGCACCTGCTCCGGCGTGCACAGCGGCCGCCCGCTGATCGACAGCTTCAGCTGTTCGAGCGCGGCAAACATCGGACTGTGGCCGACCAGCGCCTGCAGCAGCGCGTCGGCGGTCCATACCGAGGCGATCACCGCCAGCCCGCCGAACGTGGTGCGGCGTCCCGCCGGGTTGGCGACCGCGGCGGCGACCAGCCACAGGAACGGCAGGTAGCGCAGGTCCTTGGCGGCTTCGGTAAACGCACGCGCGCGGTCGACCGCGTCGAACGCGGACACCAGTTCCGGCAGCCAGTAGGCCAGGAACAGCACGCTGGTCAGCGCCCACGCCTCGTGGCTGAGCAGTTGCGAGCCGGCACGGAAGCGCGAGGCGAGCAGGCGTACGATCGCCGCCAGCGCGCCCAGCACCAGCACGCCCTCGGCGATGCCCGGCGTCGGCCACAGCGCGACGAACGCCAGTACCCACGCCGGCGCCCAGCGCCAGCCGTCGGGGGCGCGCGCGTCAGCGGGCGTCGGCGAGTTCGGCGTAGACGGCAAGCGTGGCCTCCTGCATGGCGCTCAGCGTGTACGGGATCGTAGCCGGTGGCGTCGGCCGATGCTGCAGCAGCGCGCGCACGGTGGCGCGCAGCGCGCCCGCATCGAACGGCTCGACCGCACCGGCCGGCTGCAGCTCGCGCAACAGGTCGCCGACGCCGCCGTGCGCCCAGCCGGCCACCGGGCAGCCGACCGCGAGCGCCTCCAGCACGGTGCGGCCGAACGCCTCCGGCTTGCGCGACAGCTGCAGCACCACGTCCGCGGCCGCGTACGCGCGCGCGATCTCGTGGGTGGGCGGGGTGAACGCCACCGCATCGGCGATGCCAAGCGCGACAGCCTCGCGTTCGAGCTCGGCGATGTACGCCTCACGCCCGGCCTCGCGCGCGCCCGGCAGCCACAGCGCCGCATCGAGTCCTTCCGCGCGCAATGCGGCGAGCAGGCGTAGCGCATCGGCATGGCCCTTGAGCCGGGTGCCGCGCCCGGGCAGCAGCAGCAGCGGGCGCTGCGCGCGCAGCGCGGGATGCTGCGCGGCCGCCCACGCACGCGCGCCGGCATCCGGACGCGATGCGCGCGGGAACGCGGCCGGATCGATGCCACGCGCGATCACCCGCAGTTTCGCGGGATCGGTCTGCGGGTAATGCCGCAGCACGTGCGCGCGCACGCTCGGCGACACGCAGATCACCCGCTCACCGCTCGCCATCACCCGGCTGTAGCGTGATGGCGAATTGAGCCCGTGCACGGTGGTGACGAAACGCGGCCGCGCGGCGGCGGGCAGCAGCCGCAGCGCCAGCCGCGCCACCCAGGCCGGCAGCCGCGAGCGCGCGTGGACGATGTCGACCTGCGCGAACAGCCGGCGCAACGCGAAGGCATGGCGGAACGTCAGCGGCGTCTTGCGGCCGATTGGCAGCGCGATGTGTTCGGCACCCGACGCGGCCAGCGCCGGCACCAGCCGCCCGCCGGCGGAGACGACGATCGCGCGATGGCCGGCGGCGACCAGCGCCTGCGCGATTTCAAGGGTGGAACGCTCGACGCCGCCCGATTCCAGCGCGGGCAGCAGCTGCACGACGGTCAGGCGGCGCATCGGGGCGCGCGTGCCCGCTCAGTCCTCGAGCACGTAGACCGCCCCGCAATAGGGGCACTGGCTCTCGCGTTCGGCCTCGATCGGCAAGTACACGCGCGGATGCGAGTTCCACAGCGCCATCGACGGCAGCGGGCAGCTCAGCGGCAGATCGGCGCGCCGCACGCTATAGCGGCGCTCGGCGTTCGGCTGGATCGGTCGGGTCGAGTCGGCGGTCATGGCCACAGGGGACAGCGCGGGGGCGCAGAGTGTAGCGCCTCGCGGGACGCGCCCGGCGCTCAGCGCGGCAGGTCGAACAGCAGCAGCTCGGCCTCCTCGTCGCCGGTGCCGGCCACCGCGAGCGTGCCGCCCTCGTCGACCAGGCCGATCGCGTCCCCGGCGGACAGCGAGCGGCCGGCCGCCTCCAGCCGCCCGCGCGCGGCGTGCAGCCAGTAGCGGCGGTCGGCTTCGAGCGGATGCTCGATGCGCTCGCCGGCGCCCAGCCGCACCGCCTTCAGCCGCGCGTCTTGGCGGATCGGCAGGCTGTCGCCGGCGCCGTCGGGCGAGGCCAGCAGGATCCATTCGCCCCGCCCGCGCGCGGCGAAGCTGCGCTGCGCGTACGCGGGCGCGGCGTTGCTGCGGTCGGGCTGGATCCAGATCTGCAGGAAGTGCACCGGCTCGGCGTCGGACGGGTTGAATTCACTGTGCTGCACGCCATGACCCGCGCTCATCCACTGCAGCTCGCCGGCGCCGATCACCCCGCCGCCACCGCTGCTGTCGCGGTGCGACAGCGCGCCCACCAGCACGTAGCTCAGGATCTCCATGTTGGCGTGGCCATGGGTGGGGAAGCCGGCGCCGGGCGCGACGCGGTCCTCGTTGATCACCCGCAGCGGGCCGAAGCCCATCCACGCCGGGTCGTAGTAGTGGCCGAACGAAAACGTGTGCCGGCTGTCGAGCCAGCCGGTGCGCGCCTGGCCGCGTGCGTGGGCAGGACGATCGAGGATCATGGCCAGCTCCGGAACGGCCTCACAGGATGCGCGCGGCTTCGTCGAACGGCAGTCGCGGCGCGCGCGGGAACAGCTTGTCCTCCGCATAGCCGAGATTGACCAGGAAGTTGGACTTGATCCGGGTACCGGCGAAGAATGCGGCGTCGACCATCGCGTTGTCGAAGCCGGACATCGGGCCGGTGTCGAGGCCGAGCGAGCGCGCGGCGAGGATCAGGTAGGCGCCCTGCAGCGTGCCGTTGCGGAACGCGGTGGTGAGCGTCTTCTCCTCGCCGGCGAACCACGGCTTGGCGTCGGTGTGCGGGAACAGGTACGGCAGCTTCTCGGCGAAGTCGAGGTCGTAGGCGACGATCACCGTGACCGGCGCGCGCATGGTCTTGGCGAGGTTGCCCTCGTCCAGCGCCGGCCGCAGTTTCTCCTTGGCTTCGCGCGACTTGACGAACACGAAGCGCGCCGGCGAGCAGTTGCTGCTGGTCGGCCCCCACTTCAGCAGGTCGTACAGGCGGCGCAGGGTCTCGTCGCTGATCTCCCCGCCGAACGCGTTGCGGGTGCGGGCCGTGCGGAACAGGGTGTCGAGCGCCTCTCCGGCCAGGGCCATCGGGTTCTCCTCGGTAGGGCTTACGGCGAAGCCGGCAAGTGTAGAGTCTGCGCGGTCGATTGCCCGCCCCGAGCCCGCCTACGATGGAACGCGACCGCGCCACGCCCGGCACCTGGGTGCTGACCGACGGCCACGCCGGCAACGTGCGGCAGGCCGTGGCGCTGGCGGACGCGCTGGGCGGGGCGGACCGCAACTGGCACTTGGCCACGCGCGCGCCCTGGCGCTGGCTGGCGCCGCGCCGCCTGCCCGGCGCCGCGGCCGCCTGGGGCACGGAACTGCGCGCCGAGCTGCAGCGTCCGCCGCGGCTTGCGATCGGCTGCGGGCGCCAGGCCGCGCTCGCCACCCGCGTGCTGCGCGCGCACGGCGCGCGCGCGGTGCAGATCCTCCATCCGCGGCTCGACACGCGGTACTGGGACGTGGTGATCGCGCCGGAGCACGACGGCCTGCGCGGCGCCAACGTAGTCACCCTGCTCGGCAGCCTGCATCCGGTCGACGAGCGCTGGCTCGCCGAGGCGCGCGCCGCGTTCGCCGCGTTCGCCGCGCTGCCGGCGCCGCGCACCGCGGTACTGGTCGGCGGGACCAGCGCGCATGCGCGCTTCGATACCGCGGCCTGGCGCGAGATCGCGCGGCGCATCGCCGCGCGCGTACGCGCCGACGGCGGCAGCGTGCTGCTGACCACCTCGCGGCGCACGCCCGCCGAAGCAGTACCGGCGCTGCGCGCGGCGTTCGATGGTCTCCCCGGCGTGCGCTGGAGCGGCGAGGCCGACGGCACCAATCCCTATCCCGGCATGCTCGCCTGGGCCGACCGCATCGTCGGCAGCGCCGACTCGGTCAACATGCTGTCGGAGGCGGCGGCGACCGCCGCGCCGCTGTACGTCGCCGGCCACGCGGCCCTGCGCGGCCGCCCGCGGCGCTTCGTCGAGGCGCTGTTCGCGCGCGATCGCGCGCGTGCATTCGATGACACGCTGGCGCCGTTTGCGGTGCAGCCGCTGCGCGAGACCGCGCGCGTTGCCGCCGAGGTGCGCCAGCGACTCGGGCTCACGCCGTAGCCGGCGCGGCGGCGAAATCCAGACCGCACTCGTGCGCCGCCGCGCGCACCGCCGCGCGCGCGCGCTCGATCTCCGCATCCAGCGGCACGCGGCGCGGACGACGATCGAGCGTGCAGTGCAGCCCGCGCGCCAGCAGCAGCGCATGCGCCTCGGCGAGCGCGGCGGCGGTGGCCGGCGCGAGCACGCCCGCATCGCTGCAGGCGGCGATCACCCCGGGCGTATCGCGCGGGGCCAGCAGCGCCGGCCGCGCATGCGCTTGTCCCAGTACGCGCGCCTGCAACAGGAACTCGAGATCGACCAGCGCGCCCTCGCCCTGCTTGAGGTCGAACGCGGCGGCGTCGCTGCGATCGAGCTCGGCACGCATGCGCCGGCGCATTGCCGCCACGTCGGCGTGCAGCGCCCCGGGCTCGCGCACCCGCGCGAGCGTCTGCGCGCGCACCTGCTCGAACGCGTCGCGCAGGCCGGCATCGCCGGCCACGCCGCGCGCGCGCACCAGCGCCTGGTGCTCCCACGTCCAGGCGCGTTCGCGCTGGTAGTCGGCGAAGCTGGTCAGCGTGGTGACCAGCAGCCCCTTGGCGCCGTCCGGGCGCAGGCGCACGTCGACGTCGTACAGCCGCCCGGCCGCGGTGACCGTGCCGAGCAGCGCGACCAGCTTCTGCGCCAGCCGCATGAACCAGCGCGAGGGATCGAGCGCTCGCGCGCCGTCGGACACCGCCTCGGCCGGCGCATCGCACAGGAACACCAGGTCGAGATCGGAACCGAAGCCGAGCTCCTGCCCGCCGAGACTGCCGTAGCCGATCACCGCGAAGCGCGCGCCCGGCACGCGCCCATGCGCGGTGGCCACTTCGTCCTCGGCCACGTGCAACACCCGCGCCACCACCGCATCGGCCAGCCATGCCAGCCGCTGCGCGCATTCCACCGCACCGGCGCGGCCGTCGCGCAGCGCCAGCGCGATGCGGAAACTCAGCGCCTGCCGCACCTCGTTGAGCGCCTGCAGCACTGCTTCAGCATCGTCGCCGGCCACGGCGGCGCACGCCGCCTGCAGCGCCTCGCGGTCCGGCAGCGCGCCGGCCACGCGTGCGTCGAGCAGTTCGTCGAGCAGCAGCGGATAGGCGGCCACGCGTTCGGCCAGCAGCGCGCTGTGCGCCACCGTCTCGACCAGACGCGCCCGTGCGGCCGGTTGTTCGTCGAGCAGCGCGAGGTAGGCGCTGCGGCGCAGGATGTTCTGCAGCAGCGCGAGCACGCGGCGCAGCGCCAGCATCGGCCGCTCGGACGCCGCGGCCGCCTGCAGCAGCGCCGGCACCACGCGGTCCAGCCGCGCGCGCGCCGCGTCCGACAACCCGCGCACGCCTGGGCTGCGGGCGAAGTCGCGCAGCAGCGCATCGGCGCTGTCCGGCTCCTCGAAGCCGGCCGCGCGCAGCGCCTCGTCGCCGCCGCCGTCGGGCAGCGCGCGCCAGTACGCCGCCAGCGCGTCCGGCGCCGGCGCGCGTTCGCGCGGTGCGAGCAGCGCGTCGAACTCGGCGGCCACGCACGCCCGGTGGCGGTCGAGCGCGCCGCGGAACGCGTCCCAGTCGGCGAAGCCCAGCCCGCGCGCGAGCCGCACGCGCGCAGCCGCGTCTTCGGGCAGCGCGTGGGTCTGCGCGTCCTCGCGCATCTGCAGGCGGTTCTCCACCCGGCGCAGGAAGCGGTACGCCTCGGCGAGCGCGGCGCCGGCCTCGGGCGCGATCAGCCGCTGCGCGACCAGCACTTCCAGCATCGGCAGCAGCGCGCGTCCGCGCAGCGCGGCATCGCGCCCGCCGCGGATCAGCTGCAGCGCCTGCACCAGGAATTCGATCTCGCGAATGCCGCCGGGCCCGCGCTTGATGTCGTCGGCCAGCTCCTTGCGTGCGACTTCGGCTGCGATCGCGGCCTTCATCGCGCGCAGGCCGTCGAGCGCGCCGTAGTCGAGGTAGCGGCGGTACACGAACGGCCGCAGCGTCTGCAGGAAACGTTCGCCGGCGTCGAGATCGCCCGCCACCGGCCGCGCCTTCTGCCAGGCGTAGCGTTCCCAGTCGCGGCCCTCGCGCTGGAAGTACTGCTCCATTGCCGCGAACGACCACGCCAGCCGGCCGGCATTGCCGTGCGGTCGCAGGCGCAGGTCGACCCGATGGCAGAAGCCGTCCGGAGTGACCTCATCCAGCAGCTTGGCCAGCTGCTGGCCGAGGCGCATGAAATACGCCTCCGCCGGCAGCGTGCGCGCACCGTCGGCCTCGCCGTCGTGCGGATAGGCGTAGACGAGGTCGACGTCGGAGCTGAAGTTGAGCTCGCCGCCGCCGAGCTTGCCGAGCGCGAACACCACCAGCCGCTGCGGCGTGCCGTTCGCGTCGCGCACCACGCCGTGGCGCTGGGCGAACTCGACCTCGAGCGCATCGAGCGCCACGCGCAGGCAGGCCTCGGCCAGCCGCGTGCTGCCGGCGAGCGTCGCCTCGACGTCGTCCAGCCCGAGCACGTCGCGCCAGATCAGCCGGGTCGATTCCGCTGCGCGATAGCGACGCAGCTGCAGCGGCCAGTCCGCGCGCGCCTCCGGCGCCAGCGCCGGAGGCTCGGCGGGCCGTGCGCCATCGTCGGCGAGCAGGCGCACCAGCAGCGCCGGCTGCCGCTCCAGGGTGTCGATCGCGAAATCGCTGACCGCGGCGACCGCGGCGACCGCGGCCTGCGCGCGCGGATCGTCCAGTAACGCGCCGTCGCTCGCGAGGGTTGCACGCAGGCGCGCCAGCGCGCGGGCGGCGTGCGGGTCGGTGGCGGGATCGGCATGCGCGGGCGCGGACATCGTCCGATTCTGGCATGCCGGATGCGGACGGCCGCCGCGCGCGGCGGCCGTCGCGATGCGGCTCAGAACTGCACGGCGCGCGCGGCGTTGATGCGACCGGCGCCGTACAGGCTGTCGTTGCCGGGCTTGCCGAGGTCGTCGGCGGCCGCGCGCAGGATGCGCTCGACCTCCGACGGCGCGAGCTCGCCGCCGTGCTTGCCGATCACCAGCGCGGCGACGCCGGACACGTGCGGCGCGGCCATGCTGGTGCCGGCCGCCCAGCTGTAGGAACCCAGCACCGGACCGCCCGGCACCGGCTGGCTGTAGCCGCCGACGCTGAGCACCAGGTCGAATACCCAGCACGGCCGCGTCAGCCCGGCCATCGTGCAGTTCTCGTTGCCCGGATACACCGCGTCGCCGCCGGGCGCGGCGAAGTCGATCGCCGACTGCCCGTAGTTCGAATAGCTGGCCAGGTTGTCGAGGAAGGTCGAGGTCGGCGCCTTGGCCCAGCCGATCGGCGCGGTGGCGGCGATCGTCAGCACGCCCGGCAGTTCGGCCGGGAACGCGCGCAGGTTGGCGTTGAAGCAGTTGGCGCCGTCGCTGTCGCAGAGGACGGTGCGGCTGTCCTTGTCGAGGTCGCGGCCGTCGTTGCCGGCCGAGGCGATCACCAGCGCGTTGCGGCTGGAAGCGTAGCGGGTCGCACGCGCGGTGGCGTTGACCAGCTCGCGCACCTGGTTGGCGCCAGGTCCGTTGACCGGCAGGCCGCCGCGCACGCCCAGGCTCATGTTGATGACGTCGGCCCCGCGGTCGGCGGCGTGCACGATGCCCTGGATGATGCCGGCGAAGCTGCCGCTGCCGGTGTTCTCGGAGAGAACCTTGACCGCGACGATCTTCGCTTCAGGCGCCACGCCGATCACGCCGACGCCGTTGTCCGCCGCGGCAATCGTGCCGGCCACGTGCGAGCCGTGGTTGAACGCGTTGACCCGCGCCAGGCACACGCCCTCGCCGGCGATGAACGAGGCCGAGTCGGCCATCAGCAGGTTCGGCGCGAGGTCCGGATGCTGGCAGGCGATGCCGGAGTCGAGCACCGCCACCTTCGCACCTGCGCCGCGGTAGCCGCGGTTCCAGGCGCCAGCGGCGTCGACCGCGGCATGGCCCCACTGCAGGTCGAAGCGCGGGTCGTTGTCGCCGGAGTTCGGCGGGTTGGCATAGCTGTCGTCGATCGAGTCGCCGTGCGGCGGGATCTCGAACTGCAGCACCAGGTCCGGGGTCACCGCATGCACGCCCTGCAGGCGCGCCGCGCGGGTGGCGAAGCCGGGGTCGTCGGATTCGACGATCGCCACGCCGATCTGCGGCAGGCGTGCGCTGATGCGGCCTCCGGCCGCTTCGATCTTCCGGGCGAGCTGGCTGTCGAACGACGTGGCCGATTTCGCGGTTACCACGTAGGTGGCGGCGTGTGCGGAGACGGCGAAGCCGAGCGTGGCGAGCGCCACGGTCACGGTCCGTGCGGCGGTGGTCATGGGAGATGCCCTCGTGTGGATGGTGGTCGACCGCAGCTGCCCCTGTGTGCTGCGCGGACGGCGTACCCCCCACCGCGTTACGGACGTGTGTGCAAATAAAAAGCCCGCCCCGGTCGGACCGGTAGCGGGCTTGCTCCCTCCCCCACGTCGGGATGCGGAGCCATCGTGAAGGAGTCGTTAGGAGATTTGCACGCTGCACTGCACAACGCAGAACGCGCGGTCAGCCTGCACGCGCTTCGGTCTCCAGGCGCTGACGGGCGGCCTGCATCGCCGCTCCATTCTCATGGGCCCATCGGGCGAGTGCGTCGAGCAGCGGGTGTAGGGAGCGGCCCAGATCGGTGAGCCAGTACTCCACCCGCGGCGGGACCACCGGGTAGACCTTTCGCTCCACTAGCCCGACCGCCTCCAACTCGCGAAGACGCTTGGTGAGCTCCTTCTGGGTGATCTGCGGGATCGCGCGGGAAAGCTCGGTAAAGCGCACGGGCCCGCCGGCATCGCTGAGCACGATGACGATGGGAACCGTCCACTTGTTGCCGATGGTGTCCAGGCTACTGGCGATCAGGCGGTTGCAGTACGTGTGTGCGTGCGGGGGGCCCGCCACCGCCTCCGCCAGTTGCCTCGCGTCGCAGTCGCGAGCGTTCGCGGAAGGCTTGTCGCGCCGGTCTTTGGTATCCATTCGGTAAGTATGGAGCTTTTCGGTGCCTTCTTGCCAATGGAAAGTATGCCAATAGAGTGGATGACCTCCCTCAAACCGGAGGTCTCATGCTCGCTCTCTACTACGCTCCCGGCGCCTGCTCGGTCGCCGCCCACGTCGCCCTCGAGGAGGCCGGCGCGGTGTTCGAACCGCGCGCACTGTCCTACCCACGCGGCGATTTCCGCGCGCCGGCCTACCTGGCGCTCAACGCCGACGGGCAGGTCCCGACCTTGGTCGTCGGCGGCACGCCGTTGACCCAGAACGTGGCGATCCTGACCTGGATCGCCCGCCGTTTTTCCGAGGCCCGTCTGCTCCCGGTCGGCGATCTCATGACCGAAGCCAAGGCGCTGTCGCTGATGGGGTGGCTGTCGTCGAGCGTGCACCCGAGCTTCCACGCCCAGTTCGGCGCCCTGTTCTCGATCGGCGACGCGGCCGCGCGCGCGCAGGCGATCGCCGAGGCGCGGCGGCCGAGCGAACGCTACTTCGAGCGCATCGACGCGCTGCTGCAGGACCGCGAGTGGGTGTTCGGCAACTTCAGCGTGGTGGACGCCTACCTGTTGCCGTTCTTCGACTGGGCCGAGCGGCTGTTCGACTTCGACCTCGCCCGCTACCCGCACTACCGCGCACACATCGAGCGGCTGCGTGCCCGTCCGGCCGTGCAGCGCGTGCTCGCGCGCGAGGCGGCGGCGCAGGCGGCATTCGCGGCCTGACGGTTCGTCGTCGCCCGCGGTCGGCCGGCGATCCCCTCTCTCGCCGGTCGGCCGCGAGCGGCGCGATTCACCTACGGAGAATGTCGTGACAGCGCTGTCCCCTGCCGTCCCGCACCGTGCCGGCGTGCTGCTGCCCGCACTCGCGCACCTGCTGCTGACGATCGACTTCACCATCGTCTACGTCGCGCTGCCCGATATCGCGCAGGCACTCGGCTTTACCCGCCAGAGCCTGCAGTGGGTGGTGCATGGGTATACGGTCGCGTTCGGCGGCTTTCTGCTGGTCGGCGGACGGCTCGCCGACCGTCTGGGACATCGGTCCGTGCTCGCGGGCGCGGTGCTGATGTTCGCGCTCGCATCGCTGCTGGGCGGCGTGGCGCAGCACGCGGTCGTTCTGGTCCTGGCCCGCGCGTTGCAGGGATTCGCCGCCGCGCTGATGTTTCCTTCCACGTTGGGCCTCGTGCACCAGAGCTTCGACGGCGCAGCGCGCGCGCGGGCCTTGGCCGTGTGGAGCCTCGCCGGTCCGACCGGCCTGACCCTGGGTTCGTTGCTCGGCGGCGTGTTGGTGAGTGGGTTCGGCTGGCCGGCGGTGTTCCTGGTCAACGTCCCGCTGGGCGTGGCACTGGCGGCCGCGCTGGTGTGGGCATTCCCCAAGGCCGAACCCTCCCCCGCAGCACGGCTGGATGTGCGCTCGGCGACCGCGGGCACGGCGTGCGCGGCGCTGGTGCTCGCCACGCTGGTGCAGGGCCCGGAAACGGGCTGGTCGGACCCGCGCGTGCTCGCCTGTGCGGCGGGTGCGACGCTCGCCGGCGGCACGCTGTGGTGGTGCGAAGCGCGCGCGCCGCAGCGGTTGATTCCCCGCGCGGTCTGGCGTGCATGGAACCTGCGGCAGGCAATGGCACTGACGGCGCTGCTTATGGCAACGTTCATGACGTTCTCCTTCCTGCAGACCCTGCTGTTCAAGGATGTGCTCCGCTTCGACGCCATGCGCACCGGCCTCGCATTCGCCCTGCCGTGCGCGTCGCAGGCGGTGGGTGCGCAGTGGGGCGGCCGAATCGCGTCGAGGTCCGGCTTTCGTGTGGCGGTCGTGGCGGGCTTCGCGATCGCCGCGCTCGGCGCGCTGACGCTCGCGTACGCGGTCGGCCTCGACGCCGGCTATGCCGCGCTTGCGCCGGGGCTGTTCGTGACCTATTTCGGCCAGGGCATCGCGTTCGCGCCGGTCTGGCAGGCGGCCACGTCGGACGTGCCGCCGAGCGAGCACGGCGTCGCGTCGGCGCTCGCCTCGACCACGTTCCAGCTCGGCGGCGCACTTGGCATGGCACTGTTGTTGGCGGCCGTGGGCGAGCGAGGCGACGGCCTTACCGGGACGCCCATGTCCACGCTCGCCGCAGTGCGCTGGGGCTTCGCCTCGGGCGCCGGCGCGCTGCTCTTGGCGAGCGTGGTCGGCCTGCGCCTGCGGGCGAGTCCGCCACCGCCGCCGGCGGCATGAGCTTCGCGCCGGCGGCTGTGACGTCAGTCGCGGAGTGCGCGGCCGAACGGGTTTCTCACCGCCCGCGCTCGGGCACGACCCAGAGATACACCGTTCGCCCGTCCACGGTGCGGGTCTCCTTCGGCTTCCAGTCGCCCATGCTGAACGCGTGGCTGACGATGCGCGTGCCCGGTTTCAGCTCGGCGAGCAGCTTCGGCCGCAGCTTGAGGTTGAGGCTCTCCAGCAGGTACAGCGTCACCACCGAGGCCTCGTCGATGTCGGCCTCGAACAGGTCTTCCTGGCGGAACGTCACCAGATGCGTGACCCCGGCCTTGCGCGCGTTCTCGTTGGCCTCGCGGATGCGCTCGGGATTGATGTCGATGCCGACGCCGCGGGTGCCGTGCAGCTTGGCCGCGCGGATCGGAATGCGGCCGTCACCAGAGCCAAGGTCGTAGATCACGTCGCCGCGCTTGACGTCGGCCATGTCGAGCATGGCGTCGACCACGCTTTCCGGTGTCGGCACGTAGATCACGTCGGGCTCGCGCGTGGCCGGCCGGGTGGTGGTCGCGGCAGGAGGCACGGCGGCGGGCGCGGTAGCGGCCGCATCGGCGCTCGTCGTCGCCGGGGACGCGACGGGCGGGGCGGCGCGATCGGCCGCCCGCTCGCTGCAGGCGGCGGCCAACGGCAGCGCCAGCAGCAGAGCGCCGCGCAGAAGGGGCATGCGGATCATCGGACGGTCTCCTCTCGACGGGTGGACGGTTGCAGGAACAGCAACAGCACGGCGCCGGCCGCCAGCACGCCCACGCCCACCAGCGCGCCGATCCCGGTGTAGGCCAGGCTCGACCACAGCAGATAGGCGCTGGTGGCGACGAACACCAGCGGCAGCAGCGGATACAGCGGCACCCGGAACGGCCGCGGCGCGTGCGGTTCGCGCCGGCGCAGCACGAACAGCGCCAGCCCGACCAGCAGCAGGAACGCCCAGAACACCGGCGCGGTGTATTCGACCGCGGTGCGGAAGCCGTCGCGCGCGAGTGCGCCCAGCCCGACCAGCAGCAGCGCGGTGCCGCCCTGCACCACGATGGCCCGCCGCGGGCAGCCGCTGGCGCGGTGCCAGCGGCCGATCGCATCGAGCGCAGGGAAGTCGCGACCGGCCGCGTAGGTGCTGCGCGCGCCGGTGATCAGCGTCGCGTTCGCCGAGGTGAGCGCCGCGATCACCACGAACAGGCTGATCACCGCAGCGCCGGCCTCGCCGCCCACCGCGCGCATCGCATCGGCGGCCACCGCCTGCGCGCCGGCCACGCCGCTCAGCCCGAGCACGCGCAGGTAGGCCCAGTTGACCAGCAGGTACAGCGCGGTCACTGCCGACAGGCTGCCGATCAGCACCCACGGCATCACCCGCCGCGCGTTGCGCACCTCGGCGCTGACGTAGACCGCTTCGCTCCAGCCTCCATAGGTCAGCAGCACGAACACCAGCACCAGGCCGTAGGCGCTGCCGCTGCGCTCCGGCGCGGCAAGCTGCGGCAGCGCCGGGGCGAACCACACCGCCGCACCGACGATCAGCAAGAGGCCGGCGACTTCCGCGAGCGTGAGCCAGTTCTGCGTGGTGGTGCCGTGGCGCACACCGAACCAGTTGATTGCGGTGAGCGCGACCACCGTCGCCGCCGCGCACAGCGAGGACGCATCCGCACCGCCGCCGAACAGCTCGGCCGCGTAGTCGCCGACCACGAACGCGAGCAGCGCGATCGAGCCGGTCTGGATGACGAGCAGCCGCGCCCACGCGTACAGGAACGCCAGCCGCGCGCCGAACGCGCGACGCAGGTAGGCGTAATCGCCGCCGGTCTCAGGATAGGCGCTGGCGAGCTCGGCGTAGCACAGCGCGCCGACGATCGACAGCAGACCGCCCGCCAGCCACGCCAGCAGGTAGACCGCCTCGCTGCCGGCCGCGCCGGCGACCAGCGACGGCGTGCGGAAGATGCCGGCACCGACCATGATGCCGACGCCGATCGCCAGCGCTTCGCGGGTGCGCAGTACCGGCCGGGGGCCGGCGTTGAGGTCGTCGCGCAGCGCGCGTGCGGTCGAGGTGCCGTCCATCCTGGACCTCCTGTGGTGGACCACGAGGGGACCAGCGGCGCGGTCCGCACGCCGTGAAGCGGAAACAGTCGAGCCTTCGGCGCCGTGCGTGCGCGCAAAAGAAAAGCCCCGCCGAAGCGGGGCTTTCCCGGTGCTGCGATGCCGCGGCGGATCAGAAGTCCATGTCGCCCATGCCGCCCATGCCGGCGGCCGGCTTCTCGTCCTTCTTCGGCAGCTCGCCGACCATCGCTTCGGTCGTGATCATCAGACCGGCGATCGACGAGGCGTTCTGCAGCGCGGTGCGGGTCACCTTGGTCGGGTCGAGAATGCCCATCTCGAGCATGTCGCCGAACTCGCCGGTGGCCGCGTTGTAGCCGAAGCTGCCGTTGCCTTCCTTCACCTTGTTGACGATGACGGACGGCTCCTCGCCGGCGTTGGTGACGATCTCACGCAGCGGCGCTTCCATCGCGCGCAGCGCGATCTGGATGCCGTGGTTCTGATCCTCGTTGATGCCCTTGAGGTCGGCGATGGCCGCGCGCGCGCGCAGCAGCGCCACGCCGCCGCCCGGCACGATGCCTTCCTCGACCGCCGCGCGGGTCGCGTGCAGCGCGTCCTCGACGCGCGCCTTCTTCTCCTTCATCTCGACCTCGGTCGCGGCGCCGACCTTGATCACCGCCACGCCGCCGGCCAGCTTGGCCACGCGCTCCTGCAGCTTCTCGCGGTCGTAGTCCGAGGTGGTCTCCTCGATCTGCGCCTTGATCTGCTTGATGCGGGCCTGGATGCCGTTGGCGTCGCCGGCGCCGTCGATGATCGTGGTGTTCTCCTTCGAGACCACGACCTTCTTGGCGCGGCCGAGATCCTTCAGGGTGGCCTTCTCGAGCTGCAGGCCGACTTCCTCGGAGATCACGGTACCGCCGGTGAGGACGGCCATGTCTTCCAGCATCGCCTTGCGGCGGTCACCGAAGCCCGGCGCCTTCACCGCGCACACCTTGACGATGCCACGGATGGTGTTGACCACCAGCGTGGCCAGCGCCTCGCCCTCGACTTCCTCGGCGACGATCAGCAGCGGCTTGCCGGCCTTGGCGACACCCTCGAGCACCGGCAGCAGGTCGCGCACCGAGCTGATCTTCTTGTCGTGCAGGAGGATGAACGGATCCTCCAGCTCGGCCTGCATCGACTGCTGGTTGTTGATGAAGTACGGCGACAGGTAGCCGCGGTCGAACTGCATACCCTCGACGACGTCGAGCTCGTTCTCCAGGCCCGAGCCGTCCTCGACGGTGATGACGCCTTCCTTGCCGACCTTGTCCATCGCCTTGGCGATCAGGTCGCCGATGTTCTGGTCGGAGTTGGCCGAGATCGCGCCGACCTGGGCGATCTCCTTGCTGGTCGAGCACGGCTTGCTGAGCTTCTTCAGCTCGTCGACGGCGGCGAGCACCGCCTTGTCGATGCCGCGCTTGAGGTCCATCGGGTTCATGCCGGCGGCGACCGCCTTCATGCCCTCGCGGATCATCGCCTGCGCCAGCACGGTCGCGGTGGTGGTGCCGTCACCGGCGTTGTCGGAGGTCTTCGACGCGACCTCCTTCACCATCTGCGCGCCCATGTTCTCGAACTTGTCGGCGAGCTCGATCTCCTTGGCGACGGACACGCCGTCCTTGGTGATCGTCGGCGCGCCGAAGCTCTTCTCGAGCACGACGTTCCGGCCCTTCGGGCCGAGGGTCGCCTTGACGGCATTGGCGAGGATGTTGACGCCGCGCAGCATCTTGGTGCGCGCGTCCTCACCGAAACGGATTTCTTTGGCAGCCATGGGTGGAACTCCAGGATTCGTGACTAGGGATCAGAGATGCGTAGCAGCGGCGGATGGGGAACGGTCGGGACGTCGGCGCAGGCGCCGTTGACGCATCCCGAATGCCGAATCCCCAATCCCGGCCGCTTCTTAGCCGAGCACGGCGAAAACGTCGTCCTCGCGGACCACGAGGTACTCGGTGCCGTCGAGCTTCACCTCGGTGCCGCTGTACTTGCCGAACAGCACCTTGTCGCCGACCTTCACCTTCGGCGCGCGCACGCTGCCGTTGTCCAGCACCTTGCCCTCGCCCACCGCGACGACCTCGCCCTTGATCGGCTTCTCGGCGGCCGTGTCCGGGATCACGATCCCGCCGGCGGACACCTTCTCCTCTTCCATGCGCTTGATGACCACGCGGTCGTAGAGCGGCTTGATGTTCATTGGCAACCTCTAAGTGGTTGAAGTAGCTAAGGAAAGTCGCGAAGCTTTAGCAGTCCCCGCCGGCGAGTGCCAGCGAGCGGCCGCGAAAAAGCCCGGATGAACCGGGACGGGCGCGAATATGGGAGGCCTCACGCGCCTTTCAAGGGGCGGCGCGGAAATTTCTTCGGCCGAGCGGCGGGGCGCGCACAAAAAAAGAGCGCGTCCGCTGGTGGAACGCGCTCCTGGTGCGTGGCAGGCCGTCCTGTGCTCGGCGCATTCCCGCGCCCTGCCCCCGTACCGACGGCTTGTCCTGCCGGCGTCCGTGCCGACGGAAGTCAGTGTTCCGCGCAAGCGGGACATTTGCCAGCGGCACTGGGGATACTGCCGGTATCTTGGCTCGTACGTATTCACACTGAAGCCCCCGCCGGTCGGTCGTCTTGCTTGTCGCTGCTACCCGAAGTAAGCAACCTACGGCTAAAATCGGTATCATCGCTACCTCCGGTATCGGGATCGCCTCCGCCATGACGCTGCGCCAGCGCATCCGCCTCGCCCGCCGGCACGCCGGCCTGTCCCAGGCCGCCTTGGCCAACGCCGTCGGCGTGCAGCGCAGCGCGGTCAGCCACTGGGAGACGGCGCGCGGCAAGTCGCCGAGCGCCGAGCACATGCGCCAGGTCGCGGTGACCACCGGCGTCCAGTTCGAGTGGCTGGCGACCGGCCGCGGCCGGATGACGCTGTCGCCGGAGGACGCGCTGGAGTCGGTCGCCGCGGCGGATGCGATGCTGGTCGACGATCCGCTGGAGCTGCGGCTGATCGCCGCGTTCCGCGACCTGCCGCTGCGCTCGCGCGCGCCGCTGGTGGAACTGGCCGAGCAGATCGCCGAGCTGCGCACCGGCCGGCCGCGCAGCAAGGGCGGGTTGCCGCGCAACGGCCAGCTGCCCTGATCGGGCAACGGCAGCGGTACCGGGGGGCCGGTACACTCCGCGCCATGCCCGACCCCGCGGTCCGCCTCGTGTTCAGCACCTGCCCCGACGCCGCCAGCGCCGACGCGCTGGCGCGCGCGCTGGTGGAGGAGCGCCTGGCCGCCTGCGTGAACCGCATCGCCGGCGTGCGCTCGACCTACCGCTGGCAGGGGCAGGTCGAGGACGCCGACGAAGTGCTGCTTCTGATCAAAACCGTCGATGCGAAGCTGCCGGCGCTGACCGAGCGCCTGCGCGCGCTGCATCCCTATGAACTGCCCGAGCTGGTCGCGGTCGAAGCCGCCGGCGGTCTGCCGCCGTACCTGCAGTGGGTGATCGAACAGACCGCATGAGCCCGACCTTGTACCGCTTCGCGCGGCGCGCGCAGGCCGCCGCGCTGGCCCTGCTCGCGCTACTGGCCGCAGCGCCCGCCGCCGCGCTCGACCCGGAGGATCTGCTGCCGGTCGACCAGGCGTTCGTGCTGAGCGCGCAGGCCGACGGCGCGGACGCAATCGTGATCCGCTGGAAGATCGCTGACGGCTACTACCTCTACCGCCACCGCACCTCGGCGAAGAGCGATGCCGGCTTTGCCGCGCAACCGTTGCAGCTGCCGAAGGGCAAGGCGCACGTCGACGAGTTCTTCGGCAAAGTGGAGACCTACCGCGGCGAGCTGGTCGCGCGGCTGCCCGGACAGGCGCAGGCGCGCAGCGCGCAGCTGACCGTGAAGTACCAGGGCTGTGCCGATGCCGGCATCTGCTATCCGCCGCAGACGCGCACGCTGACCGTCGCCCTGCCCGCCGGCCCCGAGGCGCCGCACGCGCCGGGCCTGCGCCGCGGCGGACTGCTCGGCGCGGCGGCCGCGCCGCTGGAGCCGGAGCAGGCGTTCGGCTTCGAGGCGATCGTCGGCGACGCCGACACGCTGCTGCTGCGTTTCAGTCCCGCGCCCGGCTACTACCTCTACCGCGACCACACCAAACTCGCGCTCGCGGGCGCCCACGGCGTGCGCCTTGGCGCGCCGCGCTGGCCGAAGGCGACCGCGTGGAAGGACGAGCACTTCGGCGACGTCGCGGTGTTCTTCGACCCGATCGACGTGCCGGTGCCGCTGGTCGGCACGCGGCGCGAGCCGGCCACGGCCACGCTCACTGCCACCTTCCAGGGCTGCCAGACCGACGGCATCTGCTATCCGCTGATGACCCGCACGGTGAGCCTGCAGCTGCCCGCCGGCGGTTCCGACGTGTCGGCGACAGCGGTTGCCGAGGCCACCTCGCCCGCCGCACCGCAGGAGGCGGCCGCGCCGGTCGCAGTTCCGGACAGCACGGACACCGGCGGTGTCGCGGCGGGCGCCAGCGTGCCCGCGACCGCACCCGCGGACGCAGGCACCCCCACCGACCTCGGCCTGCTGCCGGCGCTGCTGCTGGCGCTGCTCGGCGGGGTGATCCTCAACCTGATGCCGTGCGTGCTGCCGGTGCTGTCGCTGAAGGCACTGTCGATCGCCGGCAGCGGGCAGGACCCGGCGCGCGCGCGCCGGCAGGCATTCGCGTATACCGCCGGCGTACTGGTCAGCTTCGCCGCGCTGGGCGCGGCCGCGCTGGCGCTGCGCGAGGCCGGCATGGCGCTCGGCTGGGGGTTCCAGCTGCAGCAGCCGCTGGTGGTGGCCCTGCTGGCGCTGGTGATGTTCGCGCTCGGCCTCAGCCTGTCAGGCGTGTGGCACCTGGGCGGCGGCTGGGTCGGCATCGGCCACGGGCTCGCCACCCGCGGCGGCCTGGCCGGGGACTTCTTCACCGGCGTGCTGGCGGTGGTGGTGGCCACGCCGTGCACCGCGCCGTTCATGGGCGCGGCGATGGCGTGGGCGTTCACCGCGCCGACCGCCACCGCGCTGGCGGTGTTCCTCGCGCTCGGGCTGGGACTGGCGCTGCCGTTCCTGCTGATCGGCCTGGTGCCGGCGCTCGCGCAGCGGCTGCCGCGGCCGGGCGCGTGGATGGACACGCTCAAGCAGTTGCTCGCGTTTCCGCTGTATGCCACCGCGGCTTGGCTGGCCTGGGTGCTGGCGCGCCAGCGCGGCGCGGACGCGGTCGGCGCCTGGCTGCTGGCCGCGCTGCTGCTGGCACTGGCACTGTGGGCGTGGACGCGCGCGCGCCACGGCCGCCGCTGGGCGCTGGCGCTTGCCGCGATCGCACTGCTGGCCGCGCTGTGGCCGCTGCGGCTGATCCACACGATGCCGCGGCCACAGCAGGCGGCCCCGGCGCTCGCGGCGACCGGGGCGCTCACCCCGGTGCCGTTCTCCGAGCAGCGGCTGGCCGACCTGCGCGCATCCGGGCGACCGGTGTTCGTCAACATCACCGCCGACTGGTGCATCACCTGCAAGGCCAACGAGCGCGCGGTGTTCGCCCGCGACGGCTTCGCCCGCGCACTGCAGGCCGCCGGCGGCGTGTACATGGTGGGCGACTGGACCGACGTCGATCCCGCGCTGACCGCCTACCTGCAGCGCTACAAGGCGGTCGGCGTGCCGCTGTACGTCGTCTATCCGCGCGGCGGCGGCCCCGGCCGGGTGCTGCCGGCGCTGCTGACGCCGGGCCTGGTCGATGAGGCGCTGGCGCAGGCCGCGGGCGGATGAAGCCGGGCACCGGCACGGTGATCGCGGTGGCGCTGGCCGCCGGCGCGCTGGGCGCGCTGGTCGGGCTGTGGCGCACCGACTTCAACCCGCTGTTGCGCACCGAGGCCGGCCAGCGCCTGCT
>DASQMI010000076.1:0-47661 GCA_035645555.1 Lysobacter sp.
GCCCTGCTCGGCCTTGGGTGCCGCCGGCGGCAGCCGCGCACCGGTCTTCTCCAGCGCCCGCCGCAACGCGCGGTTCTCCGGGTCGAGCGAACGCGCCAGCTCGAAATACTTCAGCGCCTCCTCGCGCTGGCCGCTCACCCACAACACCTCGGCGAGGTGAGCGGCGATCTCCGGATCCTTCTGCAGGCTCAGCGCGCGGCGCAGCTCGACCAGCGCGTCGCGGTGCCGGCCGAGCCGGTAGAGCACCCAGCCGTAGCTGTCGACGATCGCGCCGCTGTCGGGCTCGGCGGTGCGCGCGCGGTCGATCAGTTCCAGCGCCTCCTGGTAGCGGGTGGTGCGGTCGGCCAGCGTGTAGCCGAGCGCGTTGAGTGCGGCGACGTTGTCCGGGTCGATCACCAGCACCCGGCGCAGGTCCGCCTCGGCGCGCGCGATGTCGTCCTGCCGCTCGTAGCTCAGCGCCCGCGCGTACAGGATCTCCAGCTCGTCGGGAAACGCCGCCAGCCCGCGCGCATAGGCGTCCATCTCGGCGGCGGTGTCCTTGTCCTTCTGGTGCAGCGCCGCCTCCAGCAGGTAGGCGTCGCGCCGCACCGCCTCCTCCGCCGCGGCCTCGGCCTGCATCGCGCGCAGACGCTCGAGCGCCTCGCGCTTGCGGCCGAGCTCGTGCAGCACGTTGGCGCTGCGCAGGCGCGCCTGCCAGCGCTGCGGGCCGCCGGGCACGCCCTCGTACCAGTCGAGCGCCTCCGCGAAACGGTCGAGGAATTCGGCCATGCGCCCGAGCAGCAGGCGGCGGATCGGGTCGGGGCGCGCGGCGTCGGCGCGCAGCTCCTCGTACAGCCGGGTCAGACCGGGCTTGTCGTCGGCCTGAGCCAGCAGCGCGGCGCGCTGCGCGGCCACCTGCTCGTCCTGCGGCCCCGCGGCGAGCACGCGCTCGGCCTGCTGGTAGTCGCGCAAGCGGTGGTACTCGTCGGCCACCAAGCCGCGCAGCGCGTCGTCGCCCTTCAGCTTGGCCTCGAGCTCGCGCAGCACGGCGCGCGCCTGGTCGGGCTTGCCGGCCTCGCGCAGCTGGCTGGCGCGCAGCAGCGCGACCCGCGGCTCGCCGGGGAAGCGCTTCACCACTTCGTCGACCACGCGTTCGGCGAGTGCCGGCTGCTCCAGCTGCTGCGCGAGTCCGCCGAACGCCAACCACGCCGGCAACTGGGCGGGGATACGCTGCTCGTCGATCAGCCGGCGCAGGATCGGCACCGCCTGCGCCGGCTCGCGGGTCCCGGTGCTGAGCACCGCCACCGCCTGCTTCCAGCCGTCATCGCCGGGCGCGGCCAGCAACGCATTGAGGTGGTCGCGCGCGAGCGTGACATCGTTGCGGCGCAGCGCCAGCACCGCCTCCGCGCCGCGGATCGCCAGCGCCTCGTCCGGCTTGGCCAGGCGCCGCCACAGCGCCAGCGCCTGCGCGGTGCGCGCGTCGTCCTTCGCCAGCAACGCGATGCGGGTCGCGCGCGCGGCGAGTTCGGGGTCGTTGGCGGCGCGGGCGGCCTTCAGGTACGCCTCCGCAGCCTCCTTCAGACGCCCGCCCTGCAGCGCGAACTCGCCGGCCAGCGCCGGTTCGAGCGCGCGGGTGACCGGATCGCGCGGCAGCGGTGCAGGGTCGGCGGCGATTGCCGGCAACGTCAGGACGGACCAGATCACGACGGCGAACAGCCGCGCACGCGTGCGGACGGGCATGGGAATCCGGGCGGCCGGTAGAATGGCGGCCTTCCGCAGCCAGCTTAGCGCAAGCGCCTGAACGGACGTCCCGTGACGCTGTACGCCATCGGCCTCAATCACCAGACCGCGCCGGTCAGCCTGCGCGAGCGCGTCGCCTTCGCCGGCGATGCGGTCGCCGCGGCGCTGCACGCGCTGAGGACGCTGCCGGGGACCCACGAGGCGGTGCTGCTGTCCACCTGCAACCGCACCGAGGTCTACGCGGTCAGCGATGCCGACGGCGACGTGCTCGCCGACTGGCTGGCGCGGCAGGCCGGCACGCCCGGCCACGACCTGCATGCCTACCTGTACCAGCACCGCGACGCCGACGCCGTCCGTCACCTGTTCCGGGTAGCCACCGGGCTGGATTCGCTGGTGCTGGGCGAGCCGCAGATCCTCGGCCAGGTGAAGGAAGCCTGGGTCACCGCGCGCGCGGCCGGGGCGCTCGGCCGCGAGCTCGACCGCCTGTTCCAGCAGGCGTTCGCCACCGCCAAGCGCGCGCGCACCGATACTCCAATCGGCGCGCACCCGGTCTCGGTGGCCTCGGCCGCGGTGCGGCTGGCGCAGGAATCGTTCGCGCGGCTGGAGCAGTCGACCGTGCTGCTGATCGGCGCCGGCGAGACCATCGAGCTGGCCGCGCGCCACCTGGTGCAGGCGAAGGCCCAGCGCCTGCTGGTCGCCAACCGCACGCTCGCGCACGCGCAGGAACTGGCGCTGCGCCACGGCGGCTACGCGCTGCCGCTGAGCGAGCTCGACCGCCACCTCGCCGAAGCCGACATCGTGCTGTCGGCCACCGCCAGCCGCGAACCGATCCTGCACAAGCCGCAGGTACGCGCGGCGCTGGACGCACGTCGACACCGGCCGATGCTGCTGCTCGACCTCGCGGTGCCGCGCGACATCGCCGCCGACGTGGCCGAGCTTGCTGACGTGTTCGTCTACACGGTCGACGACCTCGAGCGGGTGATCGAAGACAACCGCCGCAGCCGGCGCGAGGCCGCCGACGCCGCCGAGGCGATCATCGAGCTGCATGTCGCGCGCTACCGCGAGCAGGTGTCCGCGCGCCAGTACAGCGAGCCGCTCAAGCGCCTGCGCGCGCACGGCGAGGCGGCACGCGCCGAGGCGCTGGCGAAGGCGATGCAGCAGCTGCGCAGCGGCGAGTCGCCGGAAGCCGCGCTGCAGTTCCTCGCGCACACGCTCACCAACCGCCTGCTGCACGCGCCGACGGTGGCGCTGCGCGAGGCCGCGATGAGCGGCGACCTCGAGCTCACCCGCGCCGCCGAGCAGCTGTTCCCGCCCCTGCCCGACCGTGCCGATGACGCCGACCCTGCGCCGTAAGCTCGAGGCGCTGGTCGAGCGGCGCGAGGAACTCGAACGCCTGCTCGCCGATCCCGCGGTGATCGGCGACGCCGAACGCTTCCGCGCGCTGTCGCGCGAGTTCGCCCAGCTGGAGCCGGTGGCGAGCGCGATGACTGCCGAACGCCAGGCACGCGCCGACCTCGCCGCGGCCGAGGCGATGCGCGCCGATCCCGAACTGCGCGAGCTGGCCGACGAGGAGATCGCTGCGGCCGGCACACGCCTGCAGCAGCTGGAGGCGGAACTGCTGGCGCACCTGATCCCGAAGGATCCGCGCGACGAGGGCGATCTGTACCTGGAAGTGCGCGCCGGCACCGGCGGCGACGAGGCAGCGATCTTCGCCGGCGACCTGTTCCGGATGTACGCGCGTTTCGCCGAGCGCCAAGGCTGGAAGGTCGAGGTGGAATCGGCCAATCCCGGCGAGCATGGCGGCTTCAAGGAAATCATCGCGCGCGTCGAAGGCCGCGGCGCGTATTCGAAGCTGAAGTTCGAGTCCGGCACCCACCGCGTGCAACGCGTGCCGGAAACCGAGTCGCAGGGCCGCATCCACACCTCGGCGGCGACGGTGGCGATCATCCCGGTCGAACCCGACGGCGCGCCGATCGAGATCAACCCGACCGAGCTGCGTATCGACACCTATCGCTCGTCCGGCGCCGGCGGCCAGCACGTCAACAAGACCGATTCGGCGGTGCGCATCACCCACCTGCCGACCGGCCTGGTGGTGGAAAGCCAGACCGAGCGCAGCCAGCACGCCAACCGCGACAAGGCGATGAAGCGGCTGAAGGCGATGCTCGCCGAGGCGCAGGCGGCCAAGGCCGCGGCGGCGCAGGCGGAGACGCGCAAGCTGCAGGTCGGCAGCGGCGACCGCAGCCAGCGCATCCGCACCTACAACTTCCCGCAGGGCCGCATCACCGACCACCGGGTCGAGGGGCTGACCCTGTACGACCTGCCGAACGTGCTCGAAGGCGACCTCGACGCGCTGATCGGCCGCCTGATGGCCGAGCACCAGGCCGACGAACTCGCACGGCTCACCCGCGGCGAGGGCGGATGAGCGCCGATCCGCGCGCGCAGGCCCGCGCCGCCGTGCAGCGTGCGCCGCACGATGCGCTGGCGTGGATCCTGCTATCGGAAGCCGAACTCGACGCCGGCGACGCCCGCGCCGGCGAGGCAGCGGCGCTGCAGGCGCTCGTGCTGCGTCCGGGCCATCCGGAGGCGCTGGCGCGGCTGGGCCGCGCGCGGTGGATGCTGGGCCGCCGCGAGGAGGCCGCCGACAGCCTGCGCCAGGCCTGCGCCAACGCGCCGCACCACCCCGGCATCGCGGTGTGGCTGGGGCACGCGCTGGAGGACATTGGCGCCACCGAGGAAGCCGCCGAAGCGTACTCGCGCGCGTACGCCCTGGCGCCGCAGGAGCCGATGATCGCGGGCTACCTGCTGCACCTGCGCCGCAAGCTGTGCGACTGGCGCGAGCTGGACGCGCTGTCGGCGCAGGTGCGCGCCGCGGTCCGCGGCGGGCAGGCCGTGGTGGAACCGTTCGCGTTCCTCAGCGAGGACGCACCACCGGCCGAGCAGCTGCAGTGCGCGCGGCTGCGCGCGCGTGCGGTCGCGGGCACGGTTCGTCCGCTGCCGCCGTCTCCGCCGCCGTCGAACGCGCGGCTGCGGGTCGGTTTCCTGTCCAACGGCTTCGGCGCGCACCCGACCGGCCTGCTGACAGTGGCATTGTCCGAGGCGTTGCACGCGCTCGATCCGTTCGAGCTGCACCTGTTCGCGCTCAATCCCGACGACGGCAGCACGATCCGCCAGCGGCTGGCACAGGCGGCGCACGCGCTGCACGACGTCGCGCAGCAGCCGCACGCGGCGGTCGCGCGGCGGATCCGCGAGGCCGGCATCGACGTGCTGTTCGACCTGCGCGGCTGGGGTGGCGGCGGCGCGCCGGAAGTACTGGCGATGCGCCCGGCGCGCGTGCAGGTGAACTGGCTGGCCTACCCCGGGACGTCCGGCGCGCCGTGGATCGACTACGTGCTGGCCGACGGCTTCGCGCTGCCGCCGGCGCTCGAGCCGCACTACAGCGAACGCGTGTTGCGGCTGCCACGCTGCTTCCAGCCTTCCGATACCCAGCGCGCGATTCCGCCGGCGCCGCCCCGCGAAAGCTGCGGCCTGCCGGCGCAGGGCGTCGTGTTCTGCTGCTTCAACAACAGCTACAAGCTCAACCCCGCCAGCATGACGCGCGCGCTGACGGTGCTGCGCGAGGTGCCCGGCAGCGTGCTGTGGTTGCTGTCCGGTCCCGGCCGCGCCGACGAGCGCCTGCGCGCATTCGCGCAGGCGCAGGGGATCGAGCCCTCGCGACTGGTGTTCATGCGCAAGCAACCGCACGCGGAATACCTGGCGCGCCTGCAGCACGCGGACCTGTTCCTCGACACCGGTCCGTACAACGCACACACCACCGCGTCGGACGCGTTGTGGGCCGGCTGCCCGCTGCTGACGCGCCCCGGAGCGACGTTCGCCGCGCGCGTGGCCGGCAGCCTCAATCACCACCTCGGCATGGCGCACATGAACGTCGACGGCGACGACGCGTTCGTCGCACGCGCGGTGCAGCTCGGCCGCGATCCACAGGCGCTCGCCGCACTGCGGGCCGAGCTCGCAGAGCGCAAGCGCACCGCGTCGCTGTTCGACATGCACGGGTTCGCCCGCGACTTCGCCGCCGCGGTCGCCGGCCTGCACCCCCGGGCCTGATACGCGCGTCACCGCAAACCCGCTACGCTTCGGCCATGAGCGCAACCCGCGACTTCATCCCCCTGCGGCTGGCGGTGCTGACCGTCTCCGACACGCGCACGCTGCCCGAGGACACATCGGGCGACTACCTCGTGCACGCGCTGGCCGACGACGGCCACGTGCTGCACGAGCGCGTGCTGCTGCCGGACGACCGCTACCGCCTGCGCGCGCAGGTGTCGCTGTGGATCGCCGATCCGGTGGTCGACGGCATCCTGGTCACCGGCGGCACCGGCTTCACCGGGCGCGACTCCACTCCCGAGGCGCTGTTGCCGCTGCTCGACAAGGAGATGCCCGGCTTCGGCGAGCTGTTCCGCATGCTCAGCTTCGAGGAGATCGGCACGTCGGCGCTGCAGTCGCGCGCATTCGCCGGGCTGGCCAACGGCACGTTCCTGTTCGCGCTGCCGGGCTCCACATCGGCATGTCGCACCGCATGGGAAAAAATCATCCGCGCGCAGCTGGATGCGCGCACGCGCCCGTGCAACCTCGCCACCCTGCGTCCGCGGCTGACCGAGTGACACCACGGCGCGTCCTGTCCTCCCGGCACAGGAGCCCGCGATGAAGAAGCTCAAACGCAAGGATTACGAGGCCCGGCTGGACCCGTTGCAGTACGGGCTCGCGGCGATGGCGCACTGGCTGCGAGACACGGATCGGCGGCTGGTGGTGCTGTTCGAAGGCCGCGACACCGCCGGCAAGGGCGGCACCATCGACGCGATCCGCGCGCACATCAACCCCCGCCAGTGCCGGGTGGTGGCGCTGCCGAAACCCAACGAGCGCGAGCGCAGTCAGTGGTACTTCCAGCGCTACGTGCCGCACCTGCCCGCGGCCGGGGAAATCGTGCTGTTCGACCGCAGCTGGTACAACCGCGCCGGCGTCGAGAAGGTGATGGGCTACGCGGACGACGACCAGGTGGAACTGTTCCTCAAGCAGGCGCCGGTGTTCGAGCAGATGCTGGTCGACGACGGCATCCTGCTGTTCAAGTACTGGCTGTGCTGCGATCAAGCCAAGCAGGAGCAGCGTTTCGCCGAGCGGCTGGAGGACCCGCTCAAGCGCTGGAAGCTGTCGGCGGTGGACCTGCGCGCGCGCGAACGCTACGACGACTACACCCGCGCGCGCGATGCGATGCTGCGCGCCACCCATACCTCGTGGGCGCCGTGGACGCTGGTCGACTTCAACGACCAGAAGCGCGGCCGCCTGACGGTGATCCGCGACCTGCTCTCGCGCCTGCCCGACACCACCCTGCCGCCGTGCGAGACAGAACTGACGCCACTGTCCGGCAAGCCGAAGAAGGAGCGCTACCGGGTGCTAGAGCCGATCCCGTCGGTGGAGTAACCGGCTGCGCGGTGCGGACGGACCGCAGGCGGGCGAGCCCCTTCCCCACGCCGCCCTGAGCCCGCCGAAGGCGCGTCCCGCGCCAGACCGCCCCCGCCGGGTTCGGCAAGGCTCGCCACGAGGGGGAGCCGGACTGCTCGCGTCCGACCCAACGCGCTCACATCCGCGCGTGACGCCGTCGCCGCGGGTTCTCGCTCCGACTGGCGCGAGGCCGCCCGTGGCGACGTCACTCAACTGCCATCAGCCCAGCAACGTGACGCGCGGCAAGCCGTCACCAATCCTCGTCCTCCGTCTCCGCCGCAGCCGGTTGGCTCTGTGCTCGCCGTGCAGCTGCTGCTGACGATCTGCCGCTTGCCCGGGGGGGATGGTGGTCAACCCGATCAACACGCTGGGTGGATTTTTCCCATATATCTGACCGGGATGTCAGGTTCCGCAACTCCACCATTCCAGGCTTGAAGGCTGCCAGCTGCCTGGGTACGTCACCGGCAATCGTCCCGTACGAGGTCTTATCCGACACGCGGTCGATCGTGATGATGCAACACGGTATCTCCATCCGGCCCAACGAGCGACCGGTCTGCGGATCGTGCAGTGGCTCGCCCAAAATGACGGCCTGATACTGCTGCCCGGGCATCAACGATTTCCCGCCCTGGCTCAGTACGACTTGGTTGCCGCTCAGAGCGACGACGGATACCGGGAAAATCTCGTTGATCATAGCCTGTACCATTTGGGACGACAGCGCATCCATCATGCTGTTGGCCATGTCGACGCCGTCAATTGTTCGCGCAAGGGTACTTGGGCCGGTCGGCGGCAGGTCGTGGCTGAAGCTTTCCGACAAGACCACCTCGCCGGTCGTGGCACTGATCAGCCGTAATGAGATGCGACCGCCGCCTGAATACGAGACCAGCTCACGGTCGGACATGTGCAGCTTTCGGCTCCGCTTGGGATAAGCAAACCCCTCGATCGTCGGCACCAGGATCAAGTCCGCCGCCAAGCGCTGCCCAATCCGTGCCACTTCATCGACCCTGGCATTGCCCGAGTTGATCAAGTCGATCTCGCTCTGCAGTTCGTCGTTGAACTCCCGGTCGAGAAGGTTGAACCGCTCCGTCTGCGACAGGGCGTCCGACAGACGCGCCCGCACTTCGTTGGCTATCGCGCCGGCATCAACCCGTTCATCCCCGACCACGAAGGAAGCGCTGCTGACCCGAGGCGCGGCGATCACTAACCGAGGGCGGGAATCGTCCGGCCCCACGAACTTGGCCACATCGGCTCGAACGCGGACCTTCCAGTAGCGGGTCGCTCGGCGCTCGCTTTCCTTTAAATCCAGCCGATCGCCGAACCAGCCGCCCGACCGAAACGCACCGCTGAGCTCGCGCTCATAGTCGGTACGTTCGATTTCCGTCTGCGAAAGCACGGAAAAAGATCGGACCGCACCATCCGACGCCGAAACGACGCGGTTGATATAAGCGTCAGCATCGACTCGGGTCGTACCTAAGTCATCGCTCGAGAGCCGGAGTCCCGTTTCCTCGGACTGCGTGGACGAGCTGACACGGCGGCCATTGACCTGGGCGATGGCTTGATCGAGGGCGCGAAGGACGGCGATTGCCGGCGTGCCGCCAACCCCCTCCGCCTCGACAGCGACCGACTGCACGCTGCCAAAGTTCGGCTTGCTCCGGAACGGCTGGTTGTCTGCAACATCTGCGCGGGCCGCTCGGTGTTCGCCTTGCGCGGCGGGGGGGGCGCCGTCCTTGCATCCCCCGAGGAACAGGGCAGCGAGGCCAAGGAGGATGAGTCCATGTCGCATGGTTCAAAGCCCATCGAGTGCCGCAGTGGCGTTGGCCGGCGTCTTCACCTTGTTGCGCTTGGCGTAGTCGATGAGTTGGCGCGTGGTTGCCGCAAGCCCCTTGACGTAGCCCGGTATTTCCTTGCCGACCCACAGCGCAGCCTTGGCCTTGCCGACCAACGCGAGCGGGTTGGAGCCGGCCGTGCTGACATACCTCTGTGCACTGGTCAGCAGCGAATGCCCCCCGCCCACGGCGCGGACGTAATCAACGAGCCCTTCGGCGAACTTCTCCCGCTGTGCAGCGCTGAGTTGGGGTTGTGCCGCCAGTGCTGCGTCAATCGCATCCTGTGTCGCGCGCGACAACTCTCGGGACGTACGTAGAGCGTCGGTATCAAGCTGTCCCGATGACAGGCGCTTTTGTTCGGCCTGTAGCTTTGCGAGCTCATCGGTCAGAGACAATGCCTCGGCTAGGGTCGCCTGGGCCTTCACTACCAGCGTTTGGGATTGAACAAACGAATCAACAAGGGCATCGCCACTCGGTGCCTCGGATGTCGCGCCGCCGGATCGCTTGGCGCCTAGGCCTGGCAGCTGCAACTGCGCATTGACCGACGTAACGGGCAGCGAAACGAATAGCAGTGCAGCAATCGCATATTTCCTCATAAAGACTCCTCCTTCCGAAGCGAACGGTTCAGCGCACGGCACGTGCATTCAGCTCATCCACCATCACCCTGGCCGCTTTCTCTGACGCCTGCGTCAGCGCATTGGTCCGGGCGACCGTCTCGGTATTGCCGACGCCCGCATACTGGATCGGCCCTACCGATGAAATCGTTCGGGGGAACCGCCCCGTCACGTCCAGCACCTTGCCCGTCACGGTCACCGTCACTCTCACCAGTCCACTGACGGGATCCTGATCCCTGATGCCTACATCAAGGGTTCCGACGGCAAGATAGGGAACTCCAGCCTGTCGAATGCCATCAACTGTGGAGCGCAGCACATCCGGAGAAAGATCGTTGCCGCGGCTAAAGTCGCCGCGGATGCGGTCAATACTAAGTTTGCCGCCACTCATCGATTCAAGGTATTCCGCCTCGACGACTTCGTAACCAGATCCGCTGAAAACACCCGTCATCGCAGTATTGATCTCAGACGAGGTCGTAACGTTCCAGCTGATCTTGTCAGCCTTCTGCGTGGTGCTCCCGCCGGTCTCAACGATCGCCGAATAGTTTTCCTTCCCAGATTGGCTGCGGGATATGGAGCCGGATGTACCGATATGCGAATCGCCGATGCTCTCGCCTTCGTGTGTGCGTTCCGTTGAGGCGCCGCTCATCCTGGCCATTGCCTGCATGTCCGTCCGACGGTACTCGCGTGCCTGGAAGCTTTGCACGCTCCCTTGCATGCGTGCCAGGAAGAGCATGGCCACCGGCGAACGGGACGAGTTAGGCGTCGCCACAGTCGCCGATCCTGAGTCGAGTTCGACCTGCAGGAGGGCCGCGTTGATCTCGGAACGGACCACTACCGAGTAGGTTTTCGCCTGCTTGTTCTCACTTTCACTCAGAATCGTGGATCCAAGCACTAACCGGTCGAGCTTTGAGACGAAGTCGTCGCGACGCGCGGCGAAAACCCTGACTTTAGCCAGCCATGTCTGCGCCACATAGGCTTCAAGTGCTGAAAGGTTTGCCTTCTGCATCGCAGCCTGGCGATCGGCTGGTTTCAGCTTACCTTCGTAGACGATGGTCGCCATACCCTTGCTGCTCACGATCTGGGCATGCACGGAGAATGCCATGCTGAAGCCCAGCAGGGCGCCGCAAGCGATGCGCGCGAACCTGGTTAGCGACATAGTTGGATCAGCTCCTTGAAGGTTTTCATTTGCTGTCTGAATTCGCGGCCGCCGGGTTGTTCGTCCGCCCATGTCTTCGCCTCCCCGTTGGCCGCCTGCGCAAACGAGGACAAGCCGGCTAGTAAGGTCTCGTAATAGGCGGCCGCGGAATCGACCATGTCCTGGCTGGCGGGAATGATCTTGGTGCCTCCCTGCCTGAGCGCCTGGGAGAAGTACGCTTTGCCGGATAGAGGCTCCTCGACCAGCACCGAGAAAAATGCGCCATAGAGCTGTTGGCGCACGGCAGGAGTCTCGGACAGCGTCTTTTGCCGAAAGTCGTCCACACCGAGGACGATGCGGTAGTCCGGCTCCGGGATCGACAGATTGAAAATCCTGCCGTCGTCGAACCTAGCGGCCATTGCCCCGCCGATTGCCTGTCCCCTCGCGTGGGGCAGCATGGGCAGACGCCAGGTCGAAGCCAGGATTTTCGTGAACTCATGCCCGATTAGCGCAGGGTCGCGCTGGTGTTCCGGAATCTTCGCGGCGGCTTGCTCGCTCAGGTCGACGCTCACCACCTGCAGGCGCCGCGATGAGCTACCGGGCAGGGCCAGGGTGTGGATCTCGGCCGGCAGCACCGTCTGCAGGCTTGAGGACGCCGTCCCAAACAGTAGCCGGTGTGCAGCGGCCTGCAGATCCGAGGGGCCGGGAGGCCTGTCCAGAACCTCGATGTACTGCAAGGTGATCGGGTAGGCGAACAGGATTTGCCGCTCGCGGAAGTCGAAAAACAACGCTTCCGCCGCTATTTCGAACAACAGCTTGTACTTGCCAGCGATGCGCTCGACCGTCCAGCTTTCTCGGTCCACAGCGGCGGCAAACACAATCGCATCGGAACGGCCGTCAAGCGAGGCAAGCGTGGCGAACTGCAAATCAAAGTGCTTCGGAGGGCGTCTCTGCAGGGCTGCTGCCAAACTGCGGGATAGTTGATGCTTACCCTCCGCCTCGACTACCGTCGACGAGACGGGGAGCAACCGCTCGACATCGGCCGCCCGCGCCGTATATGCCATGCCGGCAAATGTTACTTGCGGCCGATCGGAAGCCTGCGCTGGATCCAGGCCGATAATGACCAACAAGCATGCGAATGCAGCCAGCCGGCACGTCAGTGCCGAAGTTGGCAGTTTCATGGACTCCGCCCCCTGTTGCACACTCGCGTTCGCGAGTACGCATGTTCCTTTCCCAGATAGTGAGGAGTCCTTGCTGGAGGTGTCAAGAAAAGGTTTCCCAGACGGAGCGCACGCCGACCCCGCGAATGGCTGCCCCGAAGGTGACAAACCGGGTAGTAATGCCGCTAGCGGGAAGCGTGCGCGTTTGCGCCTCGCCGCCTGAGCTGACTGCCGGCTGGGCGGCAGGCCGAAGAAGGAGCGCTATTGGTCGCCGAAGCCGATTCGGTCGCTGGAGACTCGCGGCACGCGCGGTCGCGCAGGCCGGTTATCCGATCGCGAACCCCTCGCCCCCTTCGCGGTCCTCCGCTTGGTGGCGTTCCACGCGCTCCACCCGCGCCAGCGGCGGACCGTGCGCTAGCCATGCCGCCAGTTGCTCGATCGCTGCCGCATCGCCTGCCGCCAGCACCTCGACGCGGCCGTCGGGCAGGTTGCGCGCATGGCCGCGCAGGCCGAGGCGTTCGGCCTGTTCGCGGGTGGAGGCGCGGAAGAACACGCCCTGCACCCTGCCCGCGATCAGGAAGCGTGCGGCGCTCATCGCACTGCGGGACCGCCGGCGCCGGCGATCGCCGCCTCGATGTCCTTGGCGGTGACCGGGCCGAGGAAGCTCTTGGCGATGCGTCCGTCGGGCGCGAGCAGGTAGGTCATCGGCAGCCCACGCGGCGTGTCGAAATCCTCCGGCGGCTGGGTGACGTCGAGGATCGCGATCGGATAGACCACCGGCACCTTCTTCAGGAACGCGCGCATCGCCTCGGCGTCGATCTCCTCGTAGGCGAGGCCGACCACGTCGATGTGCTCGCGCATCGCGTCCAGCGCCGACAGCTCCGGCATCTCCTTGATGCACGGCTTGCACCAGGTCGCCCAGAAGTTGACCACTACCCAGCGGCCGCGGTGCTCGGCGAGATCGAACGTGCCACCGTCCAGCGTGGTGACGCGCAGGCGCGGCGTGTCGCGCTGCGGTGCCGTCTTCGCGGCGGCAGGCGCGCGCGCCGCCGGCACATCGGCCGGAGCCGCCGGTGCCGGCTCGCGCCGGTCGCAACCGATCGTACCGGCCAGCAGGCAGAACGCCGCGGCCGCCATTCTCCATCGCCTCATCGTTATTCCTCGGGCTGAATCGATGCCAGTTTCTTCTTCAACAGGTCGCGCAGCGGAAGTCGCAGTTCGTCCAGCGTGTGCATCGCCGCCTGCCCGACCGGATCGTCACGGCACGGCAAGTGCGCCTCCGCCACCGGAATGCGCAGCTGGCAGGCCTCGTACAGCTCGGCCAGGGTGAGGTCGTCGAGGTCGCGCGACAGCACCCACTCGCCTTCCTCGGTGCGGCGCACCACGTTGACCTCGCACAGCTGCGCGAGCAGCTGCTGCACCAGGCCGTCGGTCAACATCGGCTCCTGCCGCTGGATGTCCTCCACATGCAGACCCTTGCCGGTCCGGCGCCCCTGCTGGAAGCGCATCAGCAGGCGCAGCAGGCCGTAGAACTCGTATCCCTCAGGCAGGCGCATCGACGCCGGCTGGTAGCGGAACGCCGACAGCGCGGAGGCGAGCGACGCGCCCAGCAGCACCGCAATCCAGCTCAGGTAGATCCACAGCAGAAAGATCGGCGCGATCGCGAGCGCGCCGTAGATCTTGGAATACGAGCCGAAGTTGGCGAGATACCAGCCGAGGCCCCACTTGATCGCCTCGAACAGCAGGCTGGCCAGCAGTGCGCCGGCGAGCGCGTGCCGCCACTTGATCGTGCGGTGCGGCACCACGCGGTAGATGGCGGTGAACGCGACCAGCTCGATCACCAGGGGCGCGAGCCGTAGCATCAGGCCTTCGACCCAGCGGCCGGGCTCGGTCTGGAAGATTGCCATCGCGAAGAAGCGCGCCGACACCGCGAGGCTGGCGGACGCCATCAGCGCGCCGAGCGTCAGCACCGTCCAATACACCAGGAAGCGGGTCAGCTTCGGGCGCGCCTTCTTGACCCGCCAGATCTGGTTGAACGCCGCTTCCACGCCGTACAGCGTGATCAGCAGCGACGCCAGCAGTGCGACAACGCCCGCTGCGGTGAGCTGGCCCGCGTTTGCGGAGAACTGCCGCAGGTAGCCTTCGACCGAACGCGCCGCCGAGGGCACGAAGTTGGAGAAGATGTAGTTGCTGAGCGCCTCGCTCCATTCGCCGAACACCGGGAACGCCGACAGCACGCCAAACACCACCATCGACAGCGGCACCACAGCGAACACCGTGGTGTAGGCGAGCGCGCCGGCCGCCTGGAACACGTTGTCCTCGCCAAGCCGCTGCAGGAAGAAACGCGCGAACGAGCCCCAGCGACCGCGGTCGCGCAGAGATCCGATCCAGTGCTGCAGGGCGGTCAGCCGGTTCATCGCCGGAGAGGGTAGCCGAGGGGTACGGGAGCGAACAGTGAGGCAGCGGTAAGATGCCGCTCCACCTACCCCGCGCGGCGTCGGCGCGCCGTGTGCGCCGCGGCCCACGAGCGAGTCCATGCCCGAAATCCTGATTGTCTACTACAGCCGCGGCGGTTCGGTGGCGCGCCTGGCGCGGCACGTTGCGCGCGGCGTGGAGGAAGTGCCCGGCATGCAGGCGCGCCTGCGCACCGTGCCGCCGGTGGCGGCCGTGACCCACAGTGCGGCGCCGCCGGTGCCCGAGCACGGTGCGCCATACGTCGAACGCACCGACCTGCACGAGTGCGCCGGGCTGGTGCTCGGCAGTCCGGCGCGGTTCGGCAACATGGCCGCGCCGCTCAAGCACTGGCTCGACAGCCTGAGTCCGGAATGGGTGAGCGGCACCCTGGTGGACAAACCGGCCGGCGTGTTCACCTCCAGCTCGACCATGCATGGCGGCCAGGAATCGACCCTGCTCAGCATGCAGGTGCCGCTGCTGCACCACGGTTGCGTGATCGTAGGCCTGCCCTACACCGAGCCGCAGCTCAACACCACGCGTGGCGGCGGCACGCCTTACGGCGCCAGCCACGTCGCCGGCCTCGACGACGACCCGCAACCGAGCGAGGACGAGGCCGCGCTCGCGCGCGCGCTCGGCCGCCGGGTCGCGCGCATCGCCGCGAGGCTGGCATGAGCGCGCGCTGGATCCTGGTCGCCGCGCTGCTGGCGCTCGCGGCGCTGCACGGCGCGTGGTTCGCCGGCCGCCGCTACGCACTCGTCGCCTGGGTTCTGATGGCGCTGCCGCCACTCGTGCTGGCGCTGGCGGCGATGCGCGGCACGGCGCGCGCGGGGTTCTGGGCCGCGCTGCTGGCGCTGCTCTGGTTCAGCCACGCGGTGATGGCGGCGTGGGCGACACCGGGCGACCGCGGCTGGGCGGCGGGCGCGATCGTGCTGTCGCTGGTGGTGGTGTTTTCCGCCAGCCTGCCCGGTCTGCGCGCACGCTTCGGCCGCCGTCGCTGAGCGCGGCCGTATAATTCCGGCCGTTCCGCACGCGACCCGAACCCGATGGAAGAGCTCTGTATCGTCACCACCGGCGGCACGATCGACAAGATCTACTTCGACGACAAGTCGGACTACCAGGTCGGCGAGCCGCAGATCGGGCACATCCTCGAGGAGCTCGGCGTCGCGTTCCGTTTCACCGTCATCCCGCTGCTGCGCAAGGACTCGCTGCACATCACCGACGAGGACCGCGAGCTGCTGCGCGCGGCGATCGCCGCGCAGCCGATGCGCCACGTGCTGGTCACCCACGGCACCGACACCATGGTCGAAACGGCCAAGGTGCTGGCGACGATTCCCGACAAGACCATCGTGCTGACCGGCGCGCTCAATCCGGCGCGGTTCCGGGGTTCGGATGCCGAGTTCAACGTCGGCACCGCGGTCGGTGCGGTGCAGTCGCTGCCGCCGGGCGTCTACATCGCCATGAACGGCCGCGTGTGGGATCCGCGCAAGGTGCGCAAGAACGTGTCGGCGAACCGCTTCGAAGCGGCCGACTGATCCAGAAGAAAAAACCCCGGCGCGAAGGCCGGGGTTTTTCACGCGAGGCGCCGGGCTCAGCGGAAGCCGGCGATGGTCGCCTTGGTATTCACCAGCACGCGCTGGTTGTGGCTGCGATCGACCGTGCCCATCGGCTGGCCGCCGTAGGTGATGTCCGGGTTCGACCAGTAGTTGATACGCGGGCAGCTCGGCGTGCAGTTGTACGCCATCACGGTGCGCCACGCCGCGTTCGGCGCGCGGTAGCCGTGACCGTATGCGTACGGCGTGTTGGTCGGATCGGCCGCCGGATCGTGGCGCGCCGACTGCAGGTGGCCGATCTCGTGGGCGAAGCTGTAGTAGCCGGTCGCGCAATCCCAGTACACGGTCGCGAACGCGGTCGACGCGGTCGAGCCGATGCCGGACGCCAGCCCGCACGCCGAACCGTCGTTGCCGACCAGCATCGCCACGTCCGCACCGGTGTTGTTGCGGATGGTGTGGATCTCGTCCATGTAGCCGTCGCCCACGGTGCGGAACCGCGACAGGTCGCGGCTCATGCCGCGTTCGCGGTAGCTGGTGGTCGAGTAGCTGGCCAGCACCAGGTTGATGCCGACGTTGGAGTTGGCGTAGCCCTGGTTCGATTCGGCGATCGCCAGATCGACCAGCGCGCGCATGTCGCCGCCGTACGCCGCGACTGCCGCGTTGGTGGCCATGACCGCGACCCGGATCGTCACCGTGGCACCGGGATCGATCGCAGCCGCGCCGACGTCGCCGCTCGTGGTGCGGCGCGCGGCCTGCGCGGCGTCCATGCGGATGTTGGGCAGGCCGAAGAACTCCTGCGGATGGTCGGCCGGGATGCGGCTCTCGTCCACCTCGATCACCGCGTGGGTGCCGTCGGCGAGCGGACGCACGCGGTACAGCTTGCCGTTCACGCGGATGTTGCCGGTCACGCCGTTGCCGCGGCGCACCAGCACGGCGGAGTTCATCTCGTCGTTCGCGACTTCGCGCGCGCTCGCACCGCGCGCCTTCGCGGTCTCGCGCACCTCGCCGGACCAAACCAGGCCGCCGTCGACCGCATAGGCGCGCTTGAGCACGGCGTTGACGCGCTTGCCGCCGACATCGAGTTCGATCTCGCGGTTGTCCGCACGCACCGCGGCGGGGTTGGCGCGGACCACGCGCAGGTTGGCGGTGTCGGGCTTGGCGACGAGCGTATCGACGGTGGCGGTCGCCTTGGTCGCGGCCTGGCCGAGGAACAGCGGTTCGCCGGCGATGGCGTTGCCGGTCAGCGTGAGCGTGGCCAACGCGAGCGCGCGGGCCAGCAAGGAACAGGTCTTCATGACGGTGTCCTCAAGCGGTGGGTGAGCCGGGCCGGGGCGGCATCGCCGCGCGGAAACCGGCATTGGGAGGTGGACCTGCATCGGCGCCGAAGCAGGCGCCCAGTGGACCGCGCGGCCGGCTCAGGAGCCGAGATCCCCGCGCATGCCGCCGGACAGGAGTGCGTCGTCGCCTTGACGGTTCAGCGTTGCCGCGTGCCCGGCGCCGCAGCACCGGGCACGCCGTGGGCCGGAGACGCGCGCGCCTCCGGCCCCGCCTGCGTCAGAACGTGATGCTCCAGCTGTTGATGTAGCCGGTGTCGCCGGAGTAGACGTCGCGCACGCGCAGTCGCCACGTGCCGTTGATCGTCTCGGTCGACAGGTTCACGTTGTAGGTGGTGATGACGTTGTCCGCGCTGTCCGAGCTGGAGGAGTTCTTCAGCCGGTACAGCGAGCCGTCCGGCGCCACCAGGTCGATCACCAGGTCACCGCGGTAGGTGTGGCGGATGTCGACCGCGACCGGCGTGCTCGACGGCGCGTTGCCGCTGCGGCCGGACACCGCGATCGAGCTCTCGACCGTGGTGTTGTCGCGGATCTGCACGTCGGTGCCGTTGGTGTAGGTCTGGCTGCCGCCACCGCCGGTGCCGCCGGCGTTCTCGACCGCGCGGCGCGCATCGACGATGCCGGCGCCGCAGCCGCCGCTGCACGAACCGGCGAGCGCGTAAGCGGTGTTCTTCAGCAGCGTCTCCACCGACGCCGGAGTGAGCGGAGTCAACCCGAGCGCGACCCGGCGGCTCTGCACCAGCGCGACCGTGCCGGCCACATGCGGCGCGGCCATCGAGGTGCCGTTGTACGCGGCGTAGCTCTCCGTGCTCGGCGTGGTGGTGCCGCTGTTGAGCGTCGAGAGGATGCTCGAACCCGGCGCGGCAACGTCGATCTTGGCGCCGTAGTTGGAGAAGCTCGAACGCGAGCTGGCACTGGTCACCGAGGCGACCGTGATGACGTTGTTGCAGCTGGCCGGCGAGAAGTTCGCCGCATCGGCGTTGTCGTTGCCCGCCGCCACCACGACCACGGTACCGCGGCCGACCGCGCTGTTGATCGCATTCTGGGTGGTGGTGTCGCACGCGCCCGGACCGCCGAGCGAGAGGTTGATGACGTCGGCCGCGTTCGCTGCCGACAGCGTCGGCACGCCGGTGACCGACCCGCCGGAGGACCAGATGATGGCGTCGGCGATGTCGGAGGTGTAACCGCCGCAGCGGCCGAGCACGCGCACCGGCATCACCTTGGCGCCGAACGCGGTGCCGGCCACGCCCTTGGCGTTGTTGGTCACCGCACCGACCGTGCCGGCGACGTGGGTACCGTGCCAGCTCGAGTTGGAGCCCGGCGTGCCGGCGCCGCACTCGCCCGCGGTGTACCAGTCGCCCGGGTCGGACGCGTCGCTGTCGCGGCCGTTGCCGTCGCGCGAGACGAACGTGTCGCTGATGAAGTCGTAGCCGGCGACCACGTTGGCGCTGAGGTCGCTGTGGCTGGTGATGCCGGTATCGAGCACGGCGACGATCATCCCGGAGCCGTTCGACAGGTCCCACGCGGTGTTGGCGCGGATGCCGGCATCGGCATCGAAGTAGCCCCACTGCTCGCCGTAGCGGGTGTCGTTCGGGGTGAACACCGGCTTCAGCAGGCGGTCGACCTCGACGTATTCGACGTTCGGGTTGGCCGCGAGCTGGCGCATCAGCGTCTCCGCTTCGGCGCGATCGAGCTTGCGGTCGGTCTTCACCACGTCGGCGCCGAGCGCCATGCGGCGCACGTGGCGCAGATCCAGCGCACGGCTGCGCGCGGACATCGCACCGGCGGCGGCCCGCAGCGTCTGGCCGAGCGTCACGGTGTCGGTCCGCTCGGCGCTGCCGTCGCGGTACTTGACGATGAAGCGGTCGAACTCCTGCGCGGACTGCAGGGCCGCCGTGTTGACGCGGCCTTGGGCCAGGGCCGGCGTCGCGATGGCGGTGCACAGCACGAGCGCGGTGGCCGCGGCCAGAGCGTGGCGGCGGAAACGGCGCGAAGAGAACTCAGACATCGAAAACCCCCAAGCGGTGGAATGGTGGGAAACGACGGCCGACCCGGGCATGGCCCCTTCACGCGCCTGGTTGACCAGTTGACCGGCACCTGTCGGCACCGGGAGGGCGACGCTATCGGACTCGCGCCCGAGCCACATGCTGCGGATGCAGCACGAATCGGCGCGTTCTGCGACGCGCGTCGCCCAAATCCCATAACGTCGGATGAACGTCATGACCCCAGCCACTGGCGCCGGGTGGCCAGTCGCGCTAGGGCTGAACGGTTGTGGCGGAGACCGGAACTGCGGTGTGCAGGGCCCGTCAAGGGCGTACGGCGGGTCCGGTCCGCCGCGCCGACCGGGCTCGGGCGGCATGCGGCGCGGGCGCCCGGGGGTGGCGTCAGAGCATCCCGGTCTCGAGGCGGGCAGCCTCGGACATCATGGTGCGGTTCCACGGCGGGTCGAACACCAGCTCGACGTCGGCCTCCGCCACGGTCGGAATCATCTCCAGCTTGCTGCGCACGTCGTCGACCAGCACGTCGCCCATGCCGCAGGCGGGCGCGGTCAGCGTCATCCGCACCTCGACCTCGCGCTGCGCCTCGTCACGCCGGCGGACGTGCACCTCGTAGACCAGCCCGAGTTCGACGATGTTGATCGGGATCTCCGGATCGAAGCAGGTGCGCAGCTGCTGCCACACCAGCTTCTCGACCGCCTCGTCGTCGGCGCCTTCGGGCAGTTCCAGCGGCGCCGGCGGCTCCTTGCCGATCGCGTCGGCATCGCGCCCGGCGATGCGGAACAGGTTGCCCTCGACGAACACGGTGAAGCTGCCGCCGAGCGCCTGGGTGATGTAGCCGACGCTGCCCGCGGGCAGGGTCACGCTCTCGCCCTGCGGCACCAGGACGGCGGCGCAGTCGCGCTCGAAACGGACGGGTTCGCTGTGGCGGGAATACATGCGCGGGATGTGAGGGCGCCGGGAGCCAGCGCAAGACGCATAGTCTAGCGACGCACGCTGCCGCTATGCTGGCGCGATGCCCGAGCCCGCCCCCGTCCGCGCCGAGCGCCCGCGTCCCGCATCGTCCCTGCTCTGGTCCTGGCTGCTGCTGGCACTGGGCGCGGCCGGAATGGTCGCGGCGTGGGTGGTGGTGGGGCTGTGGAACGGCCGCGCGAACGGCTGGATGGCGTTGCTGGCCGCGCTCGACATGGCGTGGGTGCTGCGCCTGGGCGGCTGGCGGCCGGGCCCCGCGCGCGCGCTGATCGCCGCCGTGGCGACGCTCGCGATCGCGCTGGCGGCCAACTGGGGCGCCGCCGCCGCGCAGCTGTCCGGGTATTTCGGCGTCGATCCGCTGCAGTCGGTCGCGCAACTGGGCGCGCGCCACGCGTGGACGCTGGCACAGCTGGCGAACGGGCCGGCCGACGTGGCCGCGCTGATGCTGGGCGTGCTGCTGGCGGCGCTCGCCGCGCGCTGAGCGTGCGCCGGCTCAGTGCGAGCCGTCGAGCGCCTTCAGCTCGGCAACCAGCCGGTTGGCCATCTCCGCGCCGTCGCCGTACAGCATGCGCGCGTTGTCGGCATAGAACAGCGCGTTTTCGATGCCGGCGAAGCCCGTGCCCTTGCCGCGCTTGATCACCACCACGTTCTTCGCGTTGACCACATCGAGGATGGGCATGCCGTAGATCGGGCTGGCCGGATCGGTCTTCGCCACTGGGTTGACGACGTCGTTGGCGCCAATCACCAGCGCGACGTCGGTGTTGGGGAATTCCGGATTGATGTCGTCCATGTCGGCGATCAGGTCGTACGGCACGCCGGCTTCGGCGAGCAGCACGTTCATGTGGCCGGGCATGCGGCCGGCGACCGGGTGGATCGCGAACTTCACCTTGACCCCGCGCTCGATCAGGCGCTGGCTCAGCTCCCAGATCTTGTGCTGCGCCTGCGCCACTGCCATGCCGTAGCCCGGCACGATCACCACGCGCTCGGCGAACCCCATCATCGCTGCAACGTCGGCCGCCTCGATCGGCTTCTGGCTGCCGGCGATCGCCTGCGCCTCGCCGCCGCCGCCGAAGCTGCCGAACAGCACGTTGCGGATCGGCCGGTTCATCGCCTTCGCCATCAGCCGCGTAAGCAGCATGCCGGCCGCGCCGACCATGGTGCCGGCAATGATCAGCGTCTCGTTGCCGAGCACGTAGCCCTCGAACGCGACCGCAAGACCGGTGAACGCGTTGTACAGCGAGATCACCACCGGCATGTCGGCGCCACCGATCGGCAGCGTCATCAGCACGCCGAGCAGCAACGCCAGCACGAAGAACGCGACGATGGCCGGCACGCCCAGCGCGTGCACGATCCACGCGCCCAGCAGCACGGTGGCCACGAACAGCAGCGCGTTGAACACGTTCTGGCCAGGGAACGTATAGCGCTTGTCCATCCGGCCATCGAGCTTGGCCCAGGCGATCACCGAGCCGGACAGCGACACCGCGCCGATCAGCGCGCCGACCACCGCCAGCACCAGGCTCACCCGCGATGGCGCGGCGCCGGCCGCGGAGTAACGCAGCAGCTCGACCGCGCCGATCGCCGCCGCCGAGCCGCCGCCCATGCCGTTGTACAGCGCCACCATCTGCGGCATGTCGGTGATCGCCACCTTCTTGCCCCAGACCCACGCGAACGCGGTGCCGAGCACCAACGCGACCAGAATCAGGCCGAGGTTGTGCAGCCCCGGCAGCGCGAACGTGGCTAGCGTGGCGATCAGCATGCCCCAGCCCGCCCACTGGATGCCCGAGCGCGCCGTCACCGGCGTCGACATCCGTTGCAGGCCAAGCAGGAACAGCGTCGCGGCGACGAAATAGCTGGCCTTCACCAGCAGCGGCAGCCAGCTCATCGCTTGTCCTCCGCACCCGGCCGGCGCGAGGACTTGAACATCTCCAGCATGCGCTCGGTCACCACGTAGCCGCCGGCCGCGTTGCCGGCACCGAGCAGCACGGCGACGAAGCCGAGCGCCTTCTCCAGCGTGGTGTCGGCGTGCCCCAGCACCACCATCGCGCCGATCAGCACGATGCCGTGGATGAAATTGGAGCCCGACATCAGCGGCGTATGCAGGATCACCGGCACCCGGGCGATGATCACGTGGCCGGCGATCGCCGCCAGCATGAAGATGTACAGCGCCACGAAGCCGTCGCCCATGCCTGTCTCCTTCCGCCGATGACCGGATCATAACCGCCCCTGAACACCGCCGGCAGCGCGTCAACCTGAGCGGCGCCCGTGCGTTCCCATGCGGGTCGTCCCACCTGCCGGAGATGCCATGCGCCGGTCCGTCCTGCCGATGTCCCGCTACCGACCGCCTAGTCCCGGCGCGCGCTGGGCCGGCCATCGCGGACCGGCTAGGCTTGCCGCGTGAGCGCCGATGCCGGCCCCGATCCGTCGTCCGTGCACGCCGAGCCGGCCTCGCTGGAGACGTTCCTGGCCGCTATCGGTGCGCGCGCGTTCCGCTTCGCCGAGCTCGCGCTGCGCCATCGCGAGGACGCGCTGGACGCGGTGCAGGACGCCATGATGAAGATGCTGGCCTACCGCGAGCGCCCGGCTGCCGAGTGGACGCCGCTGTTCTGGAGCGTGCTGCGCAGCCGCGTCGCCGACCAGCAGCGACGCCGGCGGTTCCGCCTGCGCTGGCTGCTGCCCGCCAGCGCGCACGACGACGGCGAACCGATCGAATGGGCGGACGCCAGCCCCGACTCGGCCGAGCACCACGCACATCGCCAACGCTACGCGCGCCTGGCCGACGCACTGGCGCGGCTGCCGCGGCGCCAGCGCGAGGCGTTCACCCTGCGCGTGCTCGAGGAGCTGGACGTGGCGACGACCGCGCGTGTCATGGGCTGCAGCGAAGGCGCGGTCAAAACCCATCTTGCACGCGCCCGCGAAGCCGTGCGGATCCAACTCGACGACGGACAGCTGCCATGACCGACTCCCACGACTTCGACGCGGCGATGCGCGCCGCCCATCGCGAAGCGCTGCAGCAGCTGCATCCGGAAACCCGACACGCGCTGCGCGTGGCCGCACGCGCGGCACCGCTGACGGCTACCGTGCCGCGCGCACGCGGCTGGGCCTATGCCGGCGGACTGGCCACGGCGGCGCTGGCGATCGCGCTGGCCGTGTCGTTGCGCGGCGTGCCACAGCCGGGTGCGGACGCGCGCACGGCGTCGGCGCCGGCGACGCGCGTCGGCGCCCCAACGAGCGAAATGGCGACCGGAGACGCGCCTGCGGCGACCGCGCCGTCGCTTGCCGCGGATACGCCGCCGGACGCCGATGACCCGGCGCTCGCGGTGCTGGACGACCCCGAGTTCTTCCTTTGGCTGGCGGAGGACGCCGCCATCGCCAGCGATTCCTGAGGACATCATGCGCACTTCCGCCTTTACCGCCGTGCTGATGACGCTCGTGCTGGCCACGGGCGCCGCGCGCGCGCAAACACCGCTGCCGGCCTGGGAGCAGCTCACCCCGACCCAGCGCGAGCAACTGGTCGCGCCGCTGCGCGAGCGCTGGAACGCCGCACCGCCCGCACAACGACAGCGCATGCTGCGCCATGCGCAGCGCTGGTCGCAGATGAGCGCCAAGCAGCGCCGCCACGCCCAGCACGGCATGCAGCGTTTCCAGCGGATGGATCCGGAGCAGCGCCGTGCGGCGCGAATCCTGTTCGAACGCACCCGCGCGCTGCCGCCGGAGCAGCGGCGGGCCCTGCTCGAACGCTGGCGCGCGATGACGCCGGAACAGCGCCGGGCCTGGCTGCGCGATAACCCGCCGCAAGCGCCGCAGACGCGCTGAGCGCGCGCGTGTCGTCACCGCACCGGCGCGCGCCGGCTCATGCGCGCTCGGGGAACACCGTCTTCGCCAGCAGCTCGTCGTTCCAGTCGAACGCCAGCTTGCCGTCGCGCAGGAACAGGCCGACGAAGTTGAGCACGTTGCGTGCGTACATCTCGCTCGCGTGCACCGCGCCCTGGCTGGCGAGGTTGAGCGGCCCGGCGATCACCACGTCGTTGAACTCGACGGTCTCGCCCGGACGGGTGAGCTCGCAGTTGCCGCCGGTCTCGGCGGCGAGGTCGACCACCACGCTGCCGGGCTTCATGCCGGCGACCATCGTCGCGGTGACGATGCGCGGCGCCGGGCGCCCCGGCACCGCGGCGGTGCAGATCACCACGTCGATGCCCTTGAGGTGCTCGGCAAGCCGGCGCTGCTGTTCGGCACGTTCCTCGTCGGTGAGCGGGCGCGCGTAGCCGCCCTCGCCCACCGCGTGGATGCCGAGGTCGAGGAAACGCCCGCCGAGCGATTCAATCTGCTCGCGCGTCTCCGGGCGTACGTCGAAGCCTTCTACCTGCGCCCCGAGCCGGCGCGCGGTGGCGATCGCCTGCAGGCCGGCGACGCCGGCGCCGACCACCAGCACCTTCGACGGCCGGATCGTACCCGCGGCGGTGGTCAGCATCGGGAAGAAGCGCGGCGCCAGCTGCGCGGCGATCAGCGTCGCCTTGTAGCCGGCCATGCTGGCCTGCGAGCTCAACACGTCCATCGACTGCGCGCGGGTGGTGCGCGGCAGGCGTTCCAGCGAAAACGCCCGCAACCGGCGCTGAGCGATCACCTGCGCGCGCGCCGGATCGGCGTGCAGCGCCAGCAGGCCGACCAGCACCGTGCCCTCGCGCAGCTGCGCGATCGCATCGGTCGACGGCGGCTGCACGCACAGCACCACGTCGGCGTCCGACCATGCGGTCGCGGCGGTCTCGACCAGCTCGGCTCCGGCCTGCTCGTAGGCTTCGTCGACGAAGCCGGCGGCGAGCCCGGCGGCGCGCTGCACGCGTACCTGCGCACCTGCGGCGACCAGCTTGCGACAGGTTTCCGGAATCAGCGCGACGCGCCGTTCACCGCGCGCGGTCTCGCGCGCCACACCGATGGTGATGCCTGCCGCCATGCCCGCCCTCGCTCGATGCGACCGTGCCGCATCGTAACCAAACGGCGGCGGCCCGGCGCGCCGGGCCGGCGATCAGGGCGCGGCAGTACCGGTGAGCGCCTCGCGCACGCGGCGCAGGGCGTCGTCGAACGGACGGCTGTCGGCGGCGGTGACCAGGCGGCCGTCGGCGGCGAGCACTGCGAGCTCCTCGGCCGAGGCGATCATCACTCGCGCGCCGCGGCGATCGACCAGCAGCAGGCGGCCGGTGAGCGGGCTCAGCCAAGCCACCTTCGCCGCGACCAATTCGCCCTGGGTGTTACGTAGCCGCAGCCAGTCCCCCGGCTGCAGGCGGCGCATCTGCTCGGCGAGCTTGGGATCATGACGGATGGTGTCGCGCCCGCCCGCCAGCCACAGCCGGTTCTCGTCGCCGTCGTCATCGAGCGGCGCTTCGCTCGGTGGCAGCGCATGCCTGCCGCGCGCGACATCAGGGAACGCCAGCGCGTGCACCAACCGCGCCAGTTCGTGCTGGGCCGCGGTGTCGTCGAGGCCGGTGGTGCCCAGACAGATCTTCATCAGCGGCAGCAACGCGAGCAGCTGGTCGGCCACGCGCGGGTTGAGCTGCGCAGCGAGCTCGTCGGCCATCGCCAGGCCATCGCCGAGACGCAGCGCCTCGGCCTGGCGGTCGGCCGAGCTGTCGCGCACCAGCACCTGCACCAGGTAATGGCGCCACGGCCCGATTAGGAACTGCGCGACCGCGTCGGTGAGCGGTTGCGCGGCCAGGCGCGCACGCACGATCTCGTCAGCCTGCTCGCGCGCGCGGTTGAGGCGCTCGCGGCCGAAGATCGCCTGCGCGGCGCGCTCCTCCTGCAGCTGGACGCGGCGACGCTGCTGGCGCAGCAGCGCTTCCAGTTCGGCGTAGGCGGCCTCGAAGATGGCCATGTCCTGGCGGTATTCCGCCGCGATCTTCTGCGCCGCCTGGCTGGCGCGGTCGAGCAGCTCACGCTCCTGCGGCGTGGCCGCGGAGTTGCCCTCGCAGGCCTCGGTGATCGCATCCAGCAGCCGGCGGGCGGGGTGTTCGCTGCTGACGAACATCGCCTCGTCGAGCAGGGCGACCTTCACGTAAGGCAGCACCAGCCGCGCGTACAGGCGGCGTGCGCGATCCAGCAACGCGTGGCTGCGGAACAACTGTTCGAACAGCAGCGCGACCAGATCGACCGCGTCTTCTTCCTGCTCGCTGAGCATCGCCTGGTCGGGGTTGATCCCGAGCCGGCGCGCGCCGTCGGCAAGATGGTCGCGGATGGCATGGCCCAGACGGCCGCCGCCGGCGAGCGCGCGCGCGAACGTGTCCGGAGGCTCCGGCTGCAGCAGCGACACCACGCTCACCACTTCTTCGACCTTCAGCTCACGGCGGCCGAGGCGGCGGTCCGGCGCATGTTCAGGCTTGATCGGCTGCGCACCGACCGCGCCGTCACGCCACTGGTGCAGCAGCTGGCGGAGTTCTTGCAGCGCCGGCGCCAGGGTGCGGCCGCCGGCGTCGGCGGCGGCCGGCGTGGCGCGCGCGGGCTGCGGTGCGGCGGGAGCCGGCGCGGGCGGCGCAGACGCCGGTTCGGCCGAGACCGGCACCGGTTCGATCGGACCAAGCCCCTTGCCGTACGCGGTCACCATCGGCTCGGGTTCGGGCGCGCGTTCGGCGCGCGCGGCCGGCTCGAACGCGCCATAGCCGGACGTCGACAGCACCGCATTGGCGCGCGCGTACAGGTCACCGAGCACGCGGTTGAGCTCGTGCTCGAAATGCTTGAAGAGCTCGCGACGCAAGCCGTCGGTCAGTTCCGCGTCGCTGAAGCAGTCGATCAGCGCATCGACCAGCCGCCCGGGGCCGATCGGGTTGGCGCCGGCCGGGATGCTCATTGCCATTGCGACCGCCTCGAAGCGGCTGTCGAGCATCTTCAGCGGGCGCGCGTAGCGCTGCGCCAGCGCATCGGTGAGGCGCTGGCCATCGAGGTAGAACTCGATCTGGTGGTCGCCGACCAGCCCGAGCGGGGTGGAGCCGAGCGTGACGCTGGTGAGCGAGCGGAAATCGTCGAAGCTGCGCGCCAGGCGCTCGCGGAAACGCATCAACCGGGTCGCCGCGTGCTGCTGCAGCAGGCGCACCATCTGCTGTTCGCTGCGGAGCACGCGCGGATCGTCGTCCTGTCGCAGGGCGACGTCGTGCACGTAGGCGTCCAGATGCGCGTAGAGTGCGCCAGGGATGGCCCCCAGCTGCTCCACCGCCAGTCGTTTCACCTCGTCGATCACGTGCAGCGGATCGACACGCGTATCGTGCAAGCCGTGCAGGCGCCCTAACACTTGACTATCCCCCTACTGGCCGGAACCGACAGGTCGCGGCGTAAGTCGTCGATGAGTGACATCATGCGACACCAGATATACCGGCACGTTTGTGACGCGTTGCTGAAAACTCTGCACTCACGATGAAAACTTTTCCTTCCACCGATGCGCTCAATCCGCTGGATTCGCGCCGCTCCGTACCGGCGCGAATGCTGGGCGAACCCGGGCCCGATGACGCCACCCTGCTGCGTTTGCTGGCATCGGCGACGCGCGTTCCCGATCACGGCAAACGGGTGCCGTTCCGCTGCATACGTATACATGGTGATTCGCGTCACGCATTCGGCGAGCGCCTCACACAACGCCTGCTCGAGCGCGACCCGAACGCGAGCGACGCGCTGCTGGCGAAGGAGCGCGAGCGCTTCGCCCGCGCCCCGCTGGTGCTGGCGGTGATCGGCATCCTCGGTCCCGACGAGAAGATCCCGGCGCAGGAACGCCTGCTGTCGGCCGGATGCGTCTGCTTCGCCCTGCTGCAGGCCGCGCAGGCGCTGGGCTTTGGCGCCAGTTGGGTCACCGGGTGGCCGGCCTACGACGACGAAGTGAAGCGCTGGCTCGGACTCGGCGAACACGACGTCGTGGTCGGCTTCGTCCACATCGGCACGCCCACCATCGAACCGCCCGAGCGCGAGCGCCCGGACCCGCGCGCGCTGCTCACCGACTGGAGCCCCGCTTGAACCCCCACCCGCCGCTGTACCTGGTCGACGCCAGCCTGTACGTGTTCCGCGCGTGGCATTCGCTGCCGAACGAGTTCCACGACGCCGACGGCTGGCCGACCAACGCCGTGCACGGCTTCGCCCGCTTCCTGCTCGAACTGGTCGAACGCGAGCGCCCGCGCCACATCGCGATCGCGTTCGACGAGGCGCTCGACTCCTGCTTCCGCAACGCGCTCTACCCGGCCTACAAGGCCAACCGCGAGCCGGCGCCGGAGGAACTGCGGCGCCAGTTCGCGCACTGCAAGGCGCTGTGCGCAGCGCTCGGGATGGCGGTGCTCGCGCATTGCGACTACGAGGCCGACGACCTGATCGGCAGCGCGCTGCACCTGGCCCGCGCGCACGGGCTGCGCGGGGTGATCGTGTCCGCCGACAAGGACCTCTCGCAGCTGCTCGGCGAGCACGACGAGCAGTGGGATTACGCGCGCAACCAGCGCTGGACCGCCGCCGGCGTTCCCGCCCGCCACGGCGTGCGCGCCCACCAGATCGCCGATTACCTCGCGCTCACCGGCGATGCGATCGACAACATCCCCGGCGTCCCCGGCATCGGCGCCAAGACCGCGGCGGTGCTGCTGGCGCACTTCGGCTCGCTGGATGCCCTGCTCGCGCGCGCCGACGAGGTGGCGTTCCTGCGCCTGCGCGGCGCCGCCACGGTGTCCGCCCGGCTCAAGGCGCATCGCGAGGAGGCATTGTTGTGGCGGCGGCTGGCGACCATCGCACTCGACGCCCCGGAGCACCCGGCCGCCCCGTCGTTCCTGCGCACACCTGCCGACCGCGACGGCCTCGCTACGCTGTGCGAAACGCTGCGCTTCGGCCCGCTGACCCGGCGTCGACTGTTCGACGCCTGCGGCGAGCGGCAGGCGCAGCCGGCCTGATCCATTCACCGAACCGCCATGCACATCCGCGACGACGAACCGATCGAAACCGTCTACGAAGGCCGCTGGCTGCGCATGCGCCGGCGCGGACGCTGGGAATACGTCGAGCGCGTGCACGGCGACGGCATGGCGGTGATCATCCTGGCGGTGACGCCGGAAGACCGCGTGCTGTTCGTCGAGCAGTACCGCGTGCCGCTGCAGGCGCGCACGATCGAGATGCCGGCCGGACTGGTCGGCGACGAGAGCCACCACGATTCGCTGGAAGACGCCGCACGGCGCGAGCTGGTCGAGGAGACCGGCTGGGAACCGGGGCAAGTGGAAGTGCTGCTGATCGGTCCCACCTCGGCCGGCATGAGCAGCGAGCGCATCGCGTTCGTGCGCGCCCGCGACCTGCGTCGCGTCGGCGCCGGCGGCGGCACCGAAGACGAGGGTATCACCGTGCACGAAGTGCCGCGCGCGGAGGCGCCGGCCTGGCTGGTGCAGAAGCAGCGCGAGGGTTATGCGATCGACCTCAAGCTGTGGAGCGGGTTGTGGCTGATCGACCGCAACCCCGACGGCTCGCCGGCAAACTGAGCGTCAGCACGGTCAGCCGGCGAAGCGCTCGGTCGCAGCCACCAGCGCGTCGATGTTTTCTGCTTCGTAGGCGGAATGTCCCGAGTTCGGGGTGATGACCAGCTCGGCACCCGGCCAGGCCTTCTTCAGGTCCCAGGCGTTCTGCAGCGGGCAGACCACGTCGTAGCGGCCGTGCACGATCACCCCGGGGATGCCGGCCAGGCGGTGCGCGTCGCGCAGCAGCTGGTCCTCCACCTCGAAGAAGCCGCCGTGCACGAAGTAGTGGTTCTCGATGCGCGCGAACGCCAGCGCGAACCGCGGATCTTCGTAGCCGGCGACGAAGTCCGGGTCGATGCGCAGGAAGCTGGTCGCGCCTTCCCACACGCTCCAGGCACGTGCGGCCGCCAGCCGCACGTTCTCGTCGTCGCTGGTGAGCCGACGGTGGTAGGCGCTCATCAGGTCATGCCGCTCCACCGGCGGAATTGCCTCGAGGTAGGTCTCCCAGATATCCGGGAACAGCCGCGACGCGCCCTCCTGGTAGAACCATTCCAGCTCCCAGCGGCGCAGCATGAAGATGCCGCGTAGCACCAGTTCGGTCACCCGCTGCGGATGCGTCTCGGCGTACGCGAGCGCAAGCGTCGATCCCCACGAGCCCCCGAACACCTGCCAGCGCTCGATACCGAGATGCACACGCAGCTTCTCGATGTCGGACACCAGGTCCCAGGTGGTGTTGTCGACCAGATCCGCATGCGGTCGCGAACGCCCGGCGCCGCGCTGGTCGAACAGCACGATGCGGTGACGCGCCGGGTCGTGGAACCGGCGCATCTTCGCGCTGCAGCCCGCACCGGGGCCGCCGTGCAGCATCACCACCGGCTTGCCGCGCGGATTGCCGCACTGCTCGTAATAGAGCGTGTGGCGGTCGTCAACCTGCAGCCAGCCGGTGTCGTAGGGCTCGATCTCGGGGAACAGCGTGCGCATGGCAGCGGTAGGGAGTGGGCCGGACGCGCAGTCTAGCGGCAGCGCCGCGGCGGGCGCGTGCTCAGCCGCGCCGGCCGAGCGTGACCCGGTCGCGGCCTTCCAGGTCCTGCGCGGTATGTACGTCGCAGAGCCCCGCCGCTTCGAACAACGCGCGTACCGCCGCGCCCTGCTGCCAGCCGTGTTCGACCAGCAGCCAGCCGCCGGCCTCGAGGTGATCGCCCGCGCCGTGCGCGATCGTGCGCAGCGCATCCAGTCCGTCCGCGCCCGAGGCCAGCGCCTGCCGCGGCTCGTGCGGCAGGTCGCCCTGCGCAAGATGCGGGTCGTCGTCGGCGATGTACGGCGGATTGCTGGCAACCAGCGCGAAGCGTTCGTGCGCGACCGGTCGCCACCAGTCCCCGTGCCGGAAGTCGAGGTTGCCGAGCCCGAGCGCGCGCGCGTTGCTCGACGCCACCGCGAGCGCGTCGGCGCTGACGTCGGTGGCGACCACGCGGCAGCGCGGACGTTCGAACGCGAGCGCGAGCGCGATCGCACCGCTGCCGGTACCGAGATCGAGCACGCGCGCCTCGCTTTGTGCCGGCAAACGCTCCAGTGCGAGCTCGACCAGGCGTTCGGTTTCCGGGCGCGGGATCAGCGTCGCTGGCGTCACCGCCAGATCGAAGCGCCAGAAGCCCCGCCGCCCGAGCAGGTAGGCGACCGGCGCGCCGGCGATGCGTCGCTCGAGCAATTGCAAGAACGCCGCCGCCTGCGCGTCTTCCAGCTCCGCGTCGCCATACGCGAACAGCCAGGCGGCCGACCGCTGCAGCACGTGCGCCATCAGCAGCTCGGCCTCGCCGGGCGGAAGCCGCGTACGCGCGGCGCGCAGCATCACATCGACTCGGGCCATCGCGCAGAAAGGAACCGCGGGGCCGCCATGCTACCGCGCATGCCCGCTACCGCGGCGCGCGCTCCAATGCCGCTCCGGCAGCGGCGCCCGCGTGCTCGGCCGCCACGACCACCCGGTTGCGGCCTTCGCGCTTGGCGCGGTACATCGCCTCGTCGGCGCGGCGCAGCGCGCTCGCCCATTCCTCGCCGGGCAGCAGCGCGGTGACGCCGAAGCTGGCCGTCACCGGCATCCCGAGCGCCTGCAGCGGTGTGGTCGCAAGACTCGCGCGCAACCGCTCGGCCACCGTCGCCGCGCCCTCGATGCCGGTGCACGGCAGCAGCAGCAGAAACTCCTCGCCGCCCAGGCGGAATGCCGCATCGCTGCCGCGCAGCGTAGAGGCGACGTGCTGCGCGATCGCAGCAATCGCCTCATCGCCCGCCATATGGCCGCGGCTGTCGTTGATCTGCTTGAAGTGGTCGATGTCGAACACCACCAGCGCCAGCGGCGTGCCGTAGCGGCGGCTGTGCGCGACCTCGCGTGCGGCGTGTTCGCCGAGCGAGCGCCGGTTGTACAGGCCGGTCAACGGATCGCGCAGCACCAGCCACTGCAGCTCGCTCTCCTGGCTGCGGAACATCAGCAGCGCCATCGACAGCGCGAGTGCAGAGACGAACGCCATCGTGAACACGAAGAACGCCACCTGCACCGGGTCATGCGTGAAGGTGCCGGCCGATGCCGGGCCGAGCACCACGTAGCCGGCGCGGAGGGTCAGGAACAGCGCGTGCAGCAGCAGGATGCCGGCGAGAATGCGCCGGTACGGCGTCAGCTGCGGCGCACGCGCCCGCCACAGCAGCAGGCCGCCGATGGCATCCACCGGAACGTAGAACGCCGACAGCACCGCAACACGAAGCTGGAACGCCGCCAGCGCTCCCCAACCCAGCGAGGCGATGGCGAGCAGCGCGACGACGCCGAGCAGCGGGGCGGTCCACACCCTCCGACGGAGGTAGCGCTGCACGCCGATCAGCACGAACACGTGGCCGAACGCCACCAGCGTGTTGGAAATGGCCAGCGACACGCCGGACGGCCACGGCGTCGTCAGTGTCAGCATCAGGTAGCCGGCCTGGTGCCCGAGCCCATAGCCGAAGCCGGCCACCGCCCAGTCCAGCAGCGCGCGCTCGCGCATGCCGGCCCAGTACAGGCCGAGCATGCTGATGGCCATCGCGATGCCGGCGAAGCCGGTGGCGAAGGCCAGCGTGCGGGTGTCCAGCAACGCGATCAGATCCATGTCACCCCTCGTGCGCCATATCCCTGGCGTGTCGCATCGGCGTCGGGCCCGCTGCCCGCAGATCGTCCGCCACCACCTCCGCGGCGGCCGTGGCCGCCTGCGGATGCGGCAACAGCACCGCACGGTCGCGTCCTTCGTGCTTGGCACGGTACAGCGCGGCATCGGCGCGGTCGACCGCATCTTCCCACTTCTCGCGCCGCGCCAGCACTTCGGTGACGCCGATGCTGGCGGTGACCGTGGATCCGCCGCGGATCGGGGTCGCGGCGATCGCCAGCCGCAGGCGCTCGGCGAGCTCCGCTGCGACGACCGCCGCCGTGGCCGGCAGGATCACCAGGAATTCCTCGCCGCCCAGGCGGAACGCGACGTCGGTATCGCGCAGGTTGGCCTGCAGGGTGGCCGCCACTTGGCGCAGCACCTCGTCGCCCTGGGCATGGCCGTGGCGATCGTTGATCGCCTTGAACGCGTCGATGTCGAGCATCAGCAACGACAGCGGCGAGCCATAGCGCGCACTGCGTGCAACCTCGCGTTCGGCACGCTCCAGCAGCGAGCGGCGGTTGAGCAGGCCGGTCATTGGATCGTGCAACACCAGCCAGTGCAGCTGCACCGCCTTGGCGCGGAACAGCATCACCGCCAACGCGGTGATCAGCACGAACAGGAACACCATGTTGACCAGCAACAGCGAGATCAGCAGCGGGTCCCGCACGACCGCGGTCGGCAGCTGCGGCTGCGCCATCACGTACAGGAAGCGGCCGAAGATCGCCGCGCTGTTGACTCCCAACACCACCGCGACCAGGCGGCGCCACGCAGTGAGGTCGACCGCGCGAGCGCGCCACAGCAGAACCGCGGCGGCGACGTCGATCAGGCCGTACAGCGCGAGGTTGAGCAGCACCCGCAGGCGCAGGTCGCCGCGCAGGCCGTCGAACAGCAGCGTGGCCAGCAGCACCAGCGCGATCAGCAGCAGGAGCGGACGGGCCCACGACGGCCGCTCGAGATAGCGACGCACGCCCGCCAGCACCAGGCAGTGGCCGGCACCGATCAGCGCATTGGCCAGCGCCGCCAGCAGCCACGTCGGCCACGGCGGCACGAGCATGAGGCCCAACTGGAAGCCGATGCCGAAGCAGGCGCCAGCCAGCGCCCAGTCGAACAGCGCGGGATGCCGGGTGCCGGCCACGCGGATGCCGACCATCGCTGCGGTCATCAGGAATCCGCCCAGTCCGCACACGAACGCGAGCGTGCGGATATCCAGTTGCAGCAGCAGCGGTTCCATGGCCGGACCCCCGGTCCTTCACCCACCCGCAGCCGGCCTCCGATGCCGCGCCGACGTCACCGCCGGCGGCAGGCCCGAAGCCGGATGGCCTGCCCCTGTGCAGACCATCCGCCATCCCGGGCAACCGCGGTCCCCTGGGTCAAGCATAAGCCCGGGGCGTGCCGGTCGCGGCCCCGGGCGTCGGGCCGACCGGCGGAAGTTCGTGAAGGCGGCCCGGGGTCAGGCCGGCTCGCCAGCCTGCTCGGCGGTCACCGCCACCGCATGGATCACCGCGGCAATCTTCAACGCGCTCTGCACCGCCTGCGCGGACAGGCCGTGCTGGCGGATCACCTTCTCGTGCGAATCCAGGCATGCGCCGCAACCGTTGATCGCCGAGACCGCGAGCGATGCCAGCTCGAACGTCGCCTTGTCCAGGCCGGGGTTGGCCATCACGTTCATGCGCAGCCCGGCGCGCATCTGGCCGTACTCGGCGTTCGCGATCAGGTGGGTAGCGCGGTAATAGATGTTGTTCATCGCCATGATCGCCGCGGCTGCACGCGCGCCGTCCAGCTCCTCGGCGCCAAGCTGCTCGGCGGCGAACGCCTCGATCGCCCGCCGCAACGGCGCGTGGCGCGCGGCGATCGCCGAGGCAAGCGCGATCGCGCGGATCTGGCGCGGCTCCAGGCCGGGCGCGCCGCTTTCGCTGAGCACGCTGTCGAGATTGAGCTTGAGGTCCTTGGCGTAGTCAGGCAGCTGGTTACGAAGCTCGTTGAGCGTCATGCGCATCTCCGATCCGGCGGAGCCGGCAAGGGTTAAAAAAAAACGGCCGGGGGCAGGCCCCGGCCGCAGAGTCCCGCACGCTAGAGAGAGGGAGGGGGGCCGGCGTCGCGGCGCGTGCGGGGGCACACCGCGCGCGGCGCATGCCGCGCGCGGATCGTGGCGATCAGGCGACCTTGAGAGTCTGCTCGCCCTGGTGCCAGTTGCACGGGCACAGCTCGTCGGTCTGCAGCGCGTCGAGCACGCGCAGCACTTCCTGCGGATTGCGGCCGACCGAGCCGTCGGTGACGTAGACGAAGCGGATGATGCCCTGCGGGTCGACGAGGAACGTCGCGCGCTGCGCCACGCCGTCGTCGGTGAGGATGCCCAGCGCGGTGGTCAGGTCCTTCTTGATGTCGGCCAGCATCGGGAACGGCAAGTCGCGCAGGTCCTGGTGGTCCTTGCGCCAGGCCAGATGCACGAACTCGCTGTCGGTGCTGGCGGCGAGGATCTGGCAGTCGCGGTCGAGGAACTGCTGGTTCAGGTCAGCGAAGCCCTTGATCTCGGTCGGGCAGACGAACGTGAAGTCCTTCGGATAGAAGAACACGCACAGCCACTTGCCCTTGTAGGTGTCGTTGTCGATGTCCGCGAACGCGGTGTTGAGGTTGTCGATGCCAACGGTGGCCTTGACCTTGAACTGCGGGAACTTGTCGCCGATGGAAAGCATGCGAAGACTCCTGTCGTTGCTGTTATGGGGATCGGTAGGGACCCGCAGGCCGCGGGAGAACGTCAGTCTGACGCGGGCCGTTTGATAACGGAAATGAATTGTCTCTATGATGCCGATAGCCGGCACCTATAGACATGCCCGTGAACCTGCGAGACCTGCGATATCTGGTCGCCCTGGCGGACCACAAGCACTTCGGCCGCGCCGCCGCCGCCTGCTTCGTCAGCCAACCCACGCTGTCGACCCAGATCAAGAAGCTCGAGGATGAGCTCGGCGTCGCACTGGTGGAGCGTGCACCCCGCCAGGTGATGCTGACGCCAGTGGGCCGCGAGATCGCCGCGCGCGCGCGCCGGGTGATCGACGAGGTCGAGGGGATGGGCGAGATCGCCCGCCGCAGCCGCGATCCTGAAGCGGGCACCGTGCGGCTGGGCCTTTTCCCCACGCTCGGCCCCTACCTGCTGCCGCACGTGGTGCCGGCGCTGCGCGAGCGCTTCCCGCGGCTGGAACTGCTGCTGGTGGAGGAGAAGACCGACCGCATCCTCGCCCGCCTGCGAGACGGCCGGCTGGATGCCGGGATCCTGGCGCTGCCGATCCACGACGAACAGCTGCACGTCGAGCCGCTGTTCGACGAACCGTTCGTGCTGGCGGTGCCGCGCCGGCACGCGCTCGCCGGCGGCGAGGCGCTGGAAATCAGCGACCTCGACCGCCAGCACCTGCTGCTGCTGGAGGAAGGCCACTGCCTGCGCGACCAGGCGCTGGACGTGTGCCGGCTGTCCGGCGCCGACGAGCGCGACGATTTCCGCGCCACCAGCCTCGAAACCCTGCGCCAGATGGTGGCCGCGGGGGTCGGAATCACCCTGCTGCCGGTGCTCGCGGTGCAGCCGCCGGTGCCGGCGTCGCCGGACATCCGGCTGGTGCCGTTCCGCGGCGATGTGCCGCACCGCCGCATCGCCATGCTGTGGCGGCGCAGCTCGGCGATGGCCGACTTTCTGCACAAGCTGGCCGCGGAGTTCCGCAACCTGCCGCCGGCGCTGCTGCAGCCGCCGGCGGCGGCGTGAGCCTCAGGCCTCCAGCCCGACCGGACAGCTGACCCCGGTACCGCCCAGCCCGCAGTAGCCGTGCGGATGCTTGGAGAGGTATTGCTGGTGCTCGTCCTCGGCGTAGTAGAACGCCGGCGCCGGATGGCGGATCTCGGTGGTGATCGCACCGAACCCGGCCGCAGCCAGCCGGGCCTGGTAGGCATCGCGGCTGGCGAGCGCGGCGGCGTGCTGCTCGGGCGTCTCGCAGTAGATCGCCGAGCGGTACTGGGTGCCGAGGTCGTTGCCCTGGCGCATGCCCTGGGTCGGGTCGTGGCGTTCCCAGAACGCCCGCAGCAGCGCGTCGAAGCCGATCGCGGCCGGGTCGTACACCACCAGCACCACCTCGGCATGGCCGGTCAACCCGCTGCACACCTCGCGGTAGGTCGGGTTCGGCGTGTAGCCGCCGGCGTAGCCCACAGCGGTCGTGAACACGCCCGGCAGCGACCAGAACGCCCGCTCCGCACCCCAGAAGCAGCCCATGCCGAACTGCACCCGTGCCAGCCCCGCGAACGCATCGCGCAGCGGCCGGCCGTGGACATGATGGACGTTGTGCAGCGGCAGCGGCGTCGCGCGGCCGGGCGGCGCGTCCTCCGGGCGCGGCATGCGCTGCTTGTAGGCGCCGATTCCGAGCATGACGTTCCTCCGCGGACTACCGGCAAAGCTGCGGCCGCGCGGGCCGATATCAAGCGTCAGCAGCGCAGCACGGCGTGCAGCGGCACCCCGCTGCCCCACTGCGCGCGTCCATCGAGCGCCGCCAGCTCGATCAGGACGCCCGCGCCCAGCAGCCGCGCGCCGACGCGCTCGAGCAGCGAACGCGCCGCACGCAGCGTGCCGCCGGTGGCGAGCACGTCGTCGACCAGCAGTACCGCGGCGCGCGCGGGCACCGCGTCGGCGTGGACCTCGATGCGCGCCACGCCGTACTCGAGCATGTAATTCTCGCCGACCACGTCGGCCGGCAGCTTGCCGGCCTTGCGCAGCGGCACGAAGCCGGCGCCGAGCTCGCGCGCCAGCGCCGCGCCCAGGATGAAGCCGCGCGCTTCCACCCCGGCAACATGGGTGATGCCGTGAGCGCGCCACGGTGCGGCCATCGCCGCCAGCGCGTCGGCAAAGCCGGTCGCATCGGCCAGCAGCGGGGTGATGTCCTTGAACACGATCCCAGGCTGCGGGAAATCGCGCACGTCGCGGATCAGCCGCGCGAACGCGGGCGCCGCGGTCATCCCATCACCCGCGCATCGGTGGCGGCGATCCGCTCGGACTCCGCCAGCGCGGCCTCGCGCCACGCGCGCATCGCCGGCAGCGCCAGCATGGCCTCGCACCAGCGCCGCGCGGTGTCGTCCATCGTCACGCCGTAGCCGAGGAAGCGATAGACGACCGGTGCGAACATCGCATCGACGATGCCGAACGCGCCGCACAGGAACTCGCCGTCGCCGCCGCAACGTTCGCGCAGCTCGCGCCACAGCGCCTGCACGCGGTCGATGTCGGCCTGCGCACGCTCGTCCCAGCGATAGCGGTCCGGCACCCGGCGCACGTTCATCGGCAGCTGCTCGCGCAGCTGGGCGAAACCGGAGTGCATCTCCGCCGCTGCGGCCCGCGCCAGCGCGCGCTCCGCGCGTCCCGCCGGCCAGCCCGCGCCGTCGAGCCAGCGCTCGTTGGCGTACTCGCAGATCGCCAGCGAGTCCCACACCACCACGCCGTCGTCGTGCAGCACCGGCACCCGCCGGGTCGGCGACCAGCGCCCGATCGCCGCCTCGAACTCGGGCGTGTCCAGCGGCAGCCGGACTTCCTCGAACGCCACGCCGAAGTGGCGCAGCAGCAGCCACGGCCGCAGCGACCACGAGGAGTAGTTCTTGTTGCCGATCACCAGGGTGGGCATGGCGCGTGCTCCGCAAGCCGGAGGCGCATCCTCGCGTGCGCCCCGCACGCCGGCAAGCTAGGCCGGCACCCCGACGGCCTTGCCGTCGTCCTGCGGCGGTCGCGGTTCGCCCAGCCCCAGCGCCTGCACGCACGCGGCCGCGTCCGGCCACACCGCATCCGGCACGCACACCGCCACCACGCCGAACAGCGGCAGCTCGCCCATGCCGCCGAGCAGCGACTCGCCGCGCAGGAACACCGGAATGCCGGCGTCCTCGAGCGCGTGCTTGACCAAGTGCGCGTCGATCAGGTGCGCCGCTTCGTAGACCACACGCATCGCGCTGCTCCACCGGGCCGAGCACCAGTGTCGCACGCCGATGGGACGCTGCGGCGCGAACATGGCACTGGCCCGCCCGCCCGCAACCCCCATCCTGCCGTTCTTCCTGCCGGGGTTCTCGCGATGCGCCTGCCCTCGCTGTTCATTTCCCACGGCGCGCCGACGTTCGCGCTCGAGCCCGGCCGTGCCGGTCCGCAGCTGACCGCACTCGGCGCGCGCCTGCCGCGCCCGCGCGCGCTGCTGGTGCTGTCGCCGCACTGGCGCACGCGCGGGCTGACCCTGACCGGCGCCGAGCGACCACCCACGATCCACGACTTCGGCGGCTTCCCGGCGCCGCTGTACGCGCTGCGCTACCCCGCGCCAGGGGATCCCGCGCTCGCCGCCGAAATCGCCGCGGACCTGACCCGGCAGGGTCTGCCCGCCGGGATCGACCCCGCGCGCGGGCTCGACCATGGGACGTGGGTGCCGCTGCTGCACCTCTACCCCGCGGCCGACATCCCGGTGCTGCAGCTGTCGATGCCCTACACGCTCGACAGCGTCGATGCGCACGCACTCGGCGCGGCGCTGGCGGCGTGGCGCGCGCGCGGCGTGCTGGTCGTCGGCTCCGGCAGCCTGACCCACAACCTGTCCGACCTGCGCCCGGAGCCCGACGCGGTCGCACCGTACGTGCGCGAGTTCGCCGCCTGGATCGAGCGCGCAGTGCGGCACGGTGATGCCTCGGCGCTGGTCGACGCGCTGCGCCGCGCGCCGCACGGCACGCGCGCCCACCCCACCGACGAGCACTACCTGCCGCTGCCGTTCGCCGCCGGCGCGGCGGGGCGGTGGGCACGCGCCGAAGTGCTCGACGGCGGCTTCAGCCACGGCGCGATCTCGATGCACGCGTTCGTCTTCGAGGCGCCGCCACCCTAACGCGGACACGGCAGCGCGGCGGCGCAGCGGCTAAACTGCGCGTTCCCCCTCGCTTCCCGTACCGCCGCATGTCCGCGACGTCCGACACCCTGCCGCCCTCCGCCGACACAACCGCGGAGGCTTCGCCCGTGAAGCAGGACTTCATCCGGCAGATCGTCCGCGACGACCTGACGAGCGGCAAGCACAGCGCGATCAAGACGCGCTTCCCGCCAGAGCCGAACGGCTACCTGCACATTGGCCACGTGCGCGCGATCTGCACCGACTTCGGCATCGCCGAGGAATTCGGCGGCCGCTGCAACCTGCGCTTCGACGACACCAATCCGGCGAAGGAAGACCCCGAGTACGTGCAGGCGATCCAGGACGACGTGCGCTGGCTCGGCTTCGACTGGCACGAGCTGCGCCACGCCTCGGACTACTTCGAGGTGTTCTACCTCGCCGCCGAGAAGCTGATCCGCCAGGGCGACGCGTTCGTCTGCGACCTCACCCCGGAGCAGATCCGCGAATACCGCGGCACGCTCACCCAGCCCGGCCGCGAGTCGCCGTACCGCAATCGTTCGGTTGAGGAGAACCTCGACCTGTTCCGCCGCATGCGCGCCGGCGAGTTCCCCGACGCCAGCCGCACGCTGCGCGCGAAGATCGACATGGCCAGCGGCAACATCAACCTGCGCGACCCGGCGCTGTACCGGATCAAGCACGTGCCGCACCAGAACACCGGCGATGCGTGGTGCATCTATCCGATGTACGACTTCGCGCATTCGCTGTCGGATGCGATCGAGGGCATCACCCATTCGCTGTGCACGCTCGAGTTCGAGGACCACCGCCCGCTGTACGACTGGTGCGTGGACAAGGTGGACCTGGCGAACCACCCGGAGCTGCTCGCGCCGCTGACCGGCAAGGGCTTCCCGTTCGAGGCCGCCAAGCCGCGCCAGATCGAGTTCTCGCGCCTCAACATCAACTACACGGTGATGAGCAAGCGCAAGCTGATGGCGCTGGTGCAGGACGGGCTGGTGGACGGCTGGGACGATCCGCGCATGCCGACGCTGCAGGGCATCCGCCGCCGCGGCTACACGCCGCGCGCGCTGCGGCTGTTCGTCGAGCGGCTCGGCCTGTCCAAGCAGAACGCGCTGATCGACTTCTCGGTGCTGGAGAACACGCTGCGCGAGGACCTCGACGCGCGCGCGCCGCGCCGCATGGCGGTGCTCGATCCGATCCGCATGGTGCTGACCAACCTGCCGGAGGACTACGCGGCGACGCTACGCTTCGCCAACCACCCGAAGGATGCGAGCTTCGGCGAGCGCGACGTGCCGTTCTCGCGCGAGGTGTGGATCGAGCGCGACGATTTCGCCGAGGTGCCGCCGAAGGGCTTCAAGCGCCTGATCCCGGGCGGCGAAGTGCGGCTGCGCGGCGCCGGCATCGTGCGCTGCGACGAGGTGATCAAGAACGACGCGGGCGAGGTGGTCGAACTGCGCTGCACGCTCGATCTCGACTCGCGCCCCGGCCTGCCGGGCGCCGACCGCAAGGTCAAGGGCACGATCCACTGGGTCAGCGCGCGCCATGCGGTGCCGGCCGAAGTGCGCCTGTACGAGCGCCTATTCGCGGTCGCCGATCCCGACAACGACGAGGGCGGCAAGACCTACAAGGACCATCTGAATCCGGAATCGCGCCGCAGCGTGCGCGGCTACTTGGAGCCGGCCGCGGCGAACGCGCAGCCGGAGCAGTCGTTCCAGTTCGAGCGGCTCGGCTACTTTGTCGCCGACCGCTATGACCATCGCGCCGATGCGCCGGTGTTCAACCGCAGCGTGACGCTGCGCGACGGCTGGACCGCCTGAGGCGCGTCCGCGGTGCTGTACGCGCAGGTCCACCTGACCCTGCCGGCGTGGGTGCACGAGGCGGTCGATCCGCTCGCCACCTACCCGGACGACGACGCCAAGGTCGCGCTCGCGATCGAGCTGTCGCGCCGCAATGTCGAGGCCGGCAGCGGTGGGCCGTTCGGCGCGGCGGTGTTCGGCCCGGACCATCGCCTGATCGCGGTCGGCGTCAACCGCGTGCTGCCGCAGTCGTGCTCGCTCGCCCACGCCGAGACGATGGCCTACATGCTGGCGCAGCAGCGCAGCCAGCGCGCGCGCCTGAACGAGCTTCCCGACGGCAGCCGGATCGGTCCGATCACGCTCGCCACGTCCGCGCAGCCGTGCTGCCAGTGCTACGGCGCGACCATGTGGGCCGGCATCGACCGGCTGCTGATCGCCGCGCGCAGCGAAGACGTCGAGGCGCTGACGCCGTTCGACGAGGGCCCGCTGCCGGCGGACTGGATCGGCGAGCTCAACCGTCGCGGCATCGAGGTGGTGCGCGACCTGCACCGCGAGCAGGCGTGCGCGGTGCTGCGCACTTACGGTGCCCGCGGCGGCGCACGCTACTGACCCCGCTTCGCATGCCCGCGCCCGATGCCCTGCTCTGCCACTGCCGCGCCGGCTTCGAGCCGGAGCTGGCGGCGGAACTGGGCGAGCGCGCCGCGCTGGCTGGGATCGGCGGGTATGCGCGCACCGAACGCGGCAGCGCGCTGGTGGAATTCTTCGCCGACGACGCGCCGGCGCTGGCGCAGGCGCTGCCGTTCGCGTCGCTGATCTTCGCGCGGCAGAAGCTGGTGCGCTTCGCCGAGTTGCGCGCGCTCGATCCGCGCGACCGCATCGCGCCGCTGCGCGCGGCGCTCGCGCAGGCCGAGCGCATCCCGCCCCTGTTCGGCGCGCTGTGGGTCGAGCATCCGGATTCGGATGCCGGCAAGCCGCTGTCCGCGCTGGCACGCAGTTTCGCCAACGCGCTGCGCCCGGCGCTGCGCGCCGACGGCGTGCTGACGGCGAACGACGATCCGCTGCTGCCGCGGCTGCACGTGGTGTTCCGCAGTGGCGACCACGCCCTGCTCGCCTGGAGCGATCCGCACGACAGCGCGCCGTGGTCGCTCGGCATTCCGCGCCTGCGCCTGCATGCGGACGCGCCGAGCCGCTCGGCGCTGAAACTGGAAGAAGCGTTGCTCACCTTGCTCGACGACCACGAGCGCACGCGCCTGCTGCGGCCGGGCATGCGCGCGGCCGATCTCGGCGCCGCGCCCGGCGGCTGGACCTGGGTGCTGCTGCGGCACGGGCTGCGGGTGACCGCGATCGACAATGGCCCGCTGCGGCCGCACGTGTTCGACGTCGGGCACGTCGAGCACCTGCGCGCGGATGGCTTCACCTGGCGGCCGCCGCAGCCGCTCGACTGGATGGTGTGCGACATGGTCGAACAACCGCGCCGCGTGGCCGAACGCATGGCCACGTGGCTGCGCGAAGGCTGGTGCCGCCGCAGCGTGTTCAACCTCAAGCTGCCGATGAAGAAGCGCTGGGAGGAAACCCGACTGTGCCTGCAACGCCTGCAGGACGACGCCCAGCGCCCGCTCACCCTGCGTGCACGCCAGCTCTACCATGACCGCGAGGAAATCACGCTGTTCGCCGCGGCCGACTGAACCGCGCCCGCCATTCAGACAGCGTTCGCCGCGTCTTAACGGCCGTTTGATCGCCGGCGTCCTAGGTTGGGGTTCAACTCCCTGTCCGTGAGGACGCACCATGAAGATGCAGGCACTGAAGTATTCGATCCTCAGCGCGGCTCTCATCGCCGCGGTCGGTTTCAGCACGTCCGCGTACGCCCAGCAGACGCAGGCCGGGGTCCGCTCCAAGGTCGAGGCACAGCGCGATGCGCGCAAGGCCACCAAGGCCGCACGCGACGCGCGCGAGGCCGCCCAGCATGGTGACCACGAGGCGCAGCAGTCGGCGAACGCCGCGGTGAACGCGGCGCAGGCCGCGCAGGGCAGCGCGGCGGCGGCGGAGGACGGCGGCAACGCGCAGGCGGCGGCGGCGGAGACCGAAGTCGCGGCCGAGCAGGCGCAGAGCGCGGCCGACGCCGCCAGCGCCGGCACCAGCACCAGCGCCAGCGGTGAGATCACCACCGGCGGCACCGCCGGCAGCGGCACCACCGGGACTGCCGGCAGCACCAGCAGCCGCACCGATGTGGGCACGTCCACCGACGCCACCGGCACGGCCGGCACCACCGGCACGACGGACACCGACACCGGCGCGACCGGCACCACCGATACCGACACGGGCAGCACCGGCAGCGCGGGCGCGATGGGTACCGGCACGACCGGCACTGCCGGCACCGGCGCAACCGGCAGCGCCACCGGCACCGCGGGTGCGGGCGCCACCGGCACGGCCGCCGGCAGCGCCGGCGCGACCGGCGTCACCTCCACGGTCGGCTCGGTGGCCGGCGGCGCGCAGGTGACCAGCAGCCTGCCGAACTCCGTGGTCGGCGACTACAAGGTCGATTTCGGCACGCTCGACCGCAACCGCAACGGCAGCATTTCGCGGGCCGAAGCGCGCGGCAACGCGACCCTGCTGGCCGAGTTCCGCGCGGTGGACGCCAACCGCGACGGCAAGCTGTCGCAGGACGAGCTGAAGGGCTGGATGGACTGAACGTCCTGTCATCACCGTAGCGAAGCACGAAGCGCCACGCCTCCGCGTGGCGCTTCTTTTTCAGCGGAAGCCGGACGCGGCGCGCGCCAGCACCGCCGGCAGCAGCGGGACGCGCCCACCCAGGCCCAGCAGCGGCCCGCGCAGCAGCGTCGGCAGCAGCGCGTCGTTGGAGAACACGCGGTTGATCGCGTCGAACGCATACGCGGCCGCCGCGTTGTCGCTGCGGCGCGTCCGCGCCCAGCGCTGCCAGCGCGCCGGCACGCCGTCGCCGCGGTGATCGCGGGTTTCACGCAGGCACGCCACCAGCGTGTCGGCATCGCGCAAACCGAGATTCACGCCCTGGCCGGCAAGCGGATGCACCACGTGCGCGGCATCGCCGACCAGCATCACCCGCCCGTGCAGGTAGCGTCGCGCGAGTTGCCGGCGCAACGGGAACGCCGCGCGCGGCGACGCCGGCGCCAGGGCACCGAGCGCGTCGTCGGACGCGCGATGCAGCGCATCGATGAACACATCGTCGGGCGCCTGCAGCAGGCGCGCCGCCTCGGCGTCGGGCAGCGTCCACACGATCGAGTGACGATGACCGGGGCGTGCGCCGCCGACGAACGGCAGGAACGCGAGCGGACCGTCCGGCAGGAACCGCTGCAGGCAAGTCTCGGCGTGCGGGCGCTCGCTGTCGACGAACGCGACCAGCCCACGCTGGCCGTAATCGTGCGCGTCCACATCGATGCCGGCGAGTTCGCGCGCGCGCGAGGCGCCGCCGTCGGCTGCGATCAGCACGCGCGCGCGCAGCGTGCGGCTGGCGCCGCCCACGTCGAGCACGGCCTCGACCTGGCGTTCGTCCTGCGACAGCGATTGCAGCGTCGCCGGGCACAGCAGCTCGACGCCGGCCGCGGGCAGCGCCGCCCACAGCCGGTCCACCAGCAGCGCATGCTCGACGATCCAGCCCAGCTGCGGCTGTGCCAATGCCGCGGCACCGATCGCCAGCGGCGCGCCGCCCGCGGCATCCCACACGCGCATGTCCCGGTACGGCTGCGCGCGCGCGTCGCGGATCGCCGGCCACACGCCTAGCCGCGCCAGCATCGCGGCGTTGTCCGGCGCCAGCGCGTAGACGCGCAGGTCCGCAGTGTCGTCGCGCCAGCGCGGCGGCTCGCGCGCTTCGACCAGCGCGACGTCGAAACCTTCGCGCGCCAGCGCCAGCGCGGTGGCGGCGCCGACCACGGCACCGCCGATCACGATGGCGTCGAGCCGTTCGCGCCGGCTCATGCCGCGCTCCGGCACAGCGCCGGTACGTCGCCGCGATAGCCCATCGCGCCGCCGACCAGCCAGGCCTGCACGAACGGCAGGCGTTCGGCCGCCCACAGGCCGGCGCTGCGCAGCGGCGCGGCGAGCACGCCATCGTTGGCGGCCACGCGCACCAGGCCATCGGAGAACGCCAGCGTGCGCTCGCGGTCGTCGCGGCGACGCTCGGCGTAAGCCGCCAGCAGCGCGTCGGCGCCGGGGTCGCCGCCGCGCGCCTCGATCAGCTCGGCGAGCGTCAGCGCATCGCGCAGGCCGAGGTTGAAACCCTGCGCGCCGACCGGGTGTACGGTCTGCGCGGCGTTGCCCACAAGCACCGCGCGCTCGGCGATCACCCGCGCGGCGAGCACGCGGCGCACCGGATAGGCGCTGCGCGCGCCGCAGGCGAGCAGGCGGCCGACCCGCCAGCCGAACGCCGCCTGCACCCGTGCGAGGAACGCTTCGTCGTCGAGCGCACGCACCGCGTCGGCCTCGTCCGCGGCCACCGCATGCACCAGACCGTAGTGGCGATCGCCGCGCGGCAGCAGTGCGGTCGGCCCATCCGCGGTCAGCCGCTCGTAGGCCGTGCCGTCCGGCGCGCGCTGCGCGCGCACGCGCGCCACCAGCAGCGTCTGCCGGTAGTCGTGCGTTTCCGCCGGAATGCCGAGCGCGCTGCGCACACCGCTGTCGGTGCCGTCCGCGGCGACCAGCAGACGCGCGCGCAGCACGCGCTCGCCGTCGGCATCCGCCACCCGGACCAGGCGTGCGTCGTCTTCCACCGCGCCGACGCCGAGGAAGCGCATCGGCCGATAGCGGGTCAGCGTGCGCAGCTCGGCCAGCCGCGTTTCCAGTGCCTCGCCGAAGTCGCGCGCCACCACCACGCGGCCAAACTCGGCGCGCCCAAAGCGCTGCGCCTGCAGCAGCACGCGACCGAAATCCCCTTGGCGGGTGACGTGAATGCGCTCGATCGATGCGGCGGTCGCGCGCAGCCGGGCCATCACCCCGAGCGCGGAGAGCGCGTTGACGGTGGCTTCGCTGAAGCTGAGGTTGCGTTCGTCGAACACCGCCGGCATGCGGTCGCCGGGTGTGGCTTCCACCAGCGCGACGTTGAGGCCGATACGGTCGAGCGCGATCGCCAGGCTGGCGCCGACCAGCCCGCCGCCGACGATCAGCACGTCGTGCAGCGGCGCGCTCGCGGCGGCCGGGAGTGACGGGGGGACGGGGGGCATTGCGTTATGCTACCCGCCCCGTCGACCCGTCTTCATGTGCCGATGAACCGCATTCCCCCGCTCCACGACTCGCGCGTCGCGCTCGGTCCGCTCGTCCTCGCCGGCCTGATCCTGCTGGCCGCGCTGTCGCGCGTGGTGCCGCACCCGCCGAACTTCTCGCCGGTGGAGGCGGTGGCGCTGTTCGGCGGCGCCTACTTCGCGCGTCGCAGCTGGGCGATCGCGGTGCCGCTGGTGGCGATGCTGATCGCCGACGTGGTGCTCGCCGCGGTGATGGGCGACACCTACGCGAGCTACCTGTTCGGCCGCAATCAGCTGCTGGTATACGCCTGCCTCGCGCTGTCGACCGTGATGGGCTTCGGCCTGCGCGGCCGCGTCAGCGGCGGCCGCCTGCTCGGCTACTCGCTGGCCGGTTCGGTGCTGTTTTTCCTGGTCACCAACTTCGGCGTCTGGCTGAACTTCTCGCTGTACCCGAAGACGCTCGACGGCCTGATCGCCTGCTACGTCGCCGGCCTGCCGTTCTTCCAGTGGACCGTGCTCGGCACGCTGTTCTACGCGGCAGTGCTGTTCGGCGGCTTCGCGCTGCTGCGCCAGCGCGTGCCGGCGCTGCGCGCCCAGACCGTCTGACGCGGCGGCCATGGGCCACCGGCTGTCGAAGATCTACACCCGCACCGGCGACGACGGCAGCACCGGCCTCGGCGACGGCACGCGGGTGTCGAAGGACAGCGCGCGGGTCGCCGCCTACGGCACCGTCGACGAGGCCAACTCCTGCATCGGGCTGGTGCTGGCCTGCGACGTCCCCAACGACGTGCGCGCGCTGCTGACCGCGATCCAGCACCAGCTGTTCGATCTCGGCGGCGAGCTGTGCATTCCCGGCCATGCGGCGATCCTCGAGGCCGACGTCGAGCGCCTCGAGCAGCAGCTCGACGCGTTCAACGAGCCGCTG
>DASQMI010000077.1:0-39420 GCA_035645555.1 Lysobacter sp.
GCACTGGTCGGCGCGGCGCGGGGGCGATGCCGGCGTCGGTGCCGGCGACCGCCTGCGCGCGGCGATCGGCTTCACGGTCAGCAAGCGCGTCCGCGCGCTGGTGTCGCCTGCGCCGCTGGTGCGCATCGGCTGGCGCGGCTCGGTGGCGCGCTGAACGCGGGCGCGTCCCCGCGCGGCGATAATGCGGCGATGAAACAGGTTGACATCCACACCGACGGCGCATGCCTCGGCAATCCCGGCCCCGGCGGCTGGGCCGCACTGCTGCGCTACCGCGCCCGCGAGCGCGAGCTGGTCGGCGGCGAGCCGCTCACCACCAACAACCGCATGGAGCTGATGGCGGCGATCCAGGCGCTGGAAACGCTGACCGAGCCCTGCGAGGTGGTGCTGCACACCGACTCGCAGTACCTGCGCCAGGGCATCACCGAGTGGATTCGCGGCTGGGTCGCGCGTGGCTGGCGCACAGCCGGCGGCGAGGCGGTCAAGAACCGCGACCTGTGGGAACGCCTGCACGTGGCCGCCGAGCGTCACCGCATCGACTGGCGTTGGGTGCGCGGCCACTCCGGCGACCCGGACAACGAGCGTGTCGACGCGCTGGCCCGTGCCGAAGCCGTGCGCCAGCGCAGCGCGCCAGCCGCTGCGACGGGCGCGGGTTAGGCTTGCCGCTTCGAACCGACGCGGTCCGCGATGCGCCAGATCATCCTCGACACCGAAACCACCGGCCTGAGCTGGGAGCGCGGCCATCGCGTGGTCGAAATCGGCTGCATCGAGCTGGTGGAGCGGCGCCCGACCGGACGCACGTTCCACCGCTACCTCAACCCGGAGCGCGATTTCGAGGCCGGCGCACAGGAGGTCACCGGGCTCACGCTCGAGTTCCTCGCCGACAAGCCGAAGTTCGCCGAGGTCGCCGACGAGTTCCTCGCGTTCATCGATGGCGCGGAGCTGGTGATCCACAACGCCGCGTTCGACGTCGGCTTCCTCGATTCCGAACTCTCCCGGCTGGGGCCGCATTACGGCCGGCTCGCCGACCGCTGCACGATCGAAGACTCGCTCGCGATCGCGCGTCAGCGCTTCCCCGGCCAGCGCAATTCGCTCGATGCGCTGTGCCGCCGCTTCGAGATCGACAACTCGCACCGCCAGCTGCACGGCGCGCTGCTCGACGCCCAGCTGCTGGCCGAGGTGTACCTGGCGCTGACGTCGGGGCAGAGCGAGATCGGCTTCGCGACCGCGGAGGAGGGCACGGGGGACGCCGCGCTGGCGGAACTGCGTTACGACCCGAGCGCACCGCGGCCGCGGGTGCGGGTCAGCGACGAGGAACTCGCCGCGCACGCCGCCCGGCTGGAGAAACTGCGTGGCAAGGCCGGCGGCTCCTGCGTGTGGGATGCGGTGGACCCGCCTGCGACGGCCGCGGCGGCCGAGCCGGCGCTGGCCTGAGCGCCTACAGGAAGCGCACCAGCACCACGGTGACGTTGTCGGAACCGCCGCCATCGAGCGCGGCGGCGACCAGCGTGTCGACGCATTCCTGCGCACTGCAGTCGGTCATTGCCAGCACCTGCGCGATGGTGCGGTCCTCGACCTCCTCGGTCAGGCCGTCGCTGCACAGCAGCAGCTGCATGCCGGGCTGCACTTCGCCGGTCAGTGTCTCCACGTTGAGCTGGCTCGGGTCGGTGACCCCGAGCGCCTGGGTGACCACGTTGCGCTGCGGGTGGTTGCGCGCCTGCTCCTGGGTGATCACGCCGCTGGCGATCAGTTCCTGTACGTAGCTGTGGTCGTTGGACAGCTGCATCAGCTGGCCGTCGCGCCACAGGTAGACCCGGCTGTCGCCGACCCAGGCGATCTCGAAGCGGCGCCCCTGCAGGCGCGCAGCGACCACCGTGGTGCCCATCGGTAGCGCGTCGTTGCGCGCGCGCGAGGTGCGGATGATCTCCTCGTCTGCGGTCCGGATCGCCTGCGCCAGCGGCGTGCCGCGCGCGACCTCGCGCACGATGGTGTCGCGCGCCAGCGCGCTGGCGACCTCGCCGTACTGGTGCCCGCCCATGCCGTCGGCGACCAGCCACAGCCCCAGCTCGCCGTCGGCGTAATAGGTGTCCTCGTTGAGGTCGCGGCGCAGGCCGACGTGGCTGAGGTGTCCGAATTCGATCATCGGCAGGCGTCCCTGCAGGGTCGGCGTGGAGGGTAGCGCAAGCGGGGGCGGTCCGGCCCGTGTCGGAAGGGCGGAGAACCCTCAGGGCGCCGCGCCGGTCCGGTAGTCCTGGTAGGACTTTTCCTCGACGTAGGTGGACCCAAGTGCGAGGTTGATCTCGCGCTTGATCCGCGCGCGCTCGTCGTTTTCGAAGTAGACGCTGCGCGCCAGCCGGATGAACTCGGCATCGAACTCCTGGCGCTTCTCCTTGATCCGGATCTCGTCCTCGATCACCCACAGCCGCTCGTTGACGGCCTTCAGTTCGGCGCGCAGACGCGCGATGTCGTGGCCGGCGGCCGGATGCGCCATCCAGGTCTTCTCCAGCGCCGACAGCTCGTTGCGCACGTTGACCAGCTTGGCCTCGTCGGAAATGCGCTCGGACTTGATCTGCAGGATCGCGATCTTGTCGAGCAGCTCGCCGAAGGACACCGGCACCAGGATCTCGGACATGCATTCAGCTCGGTGAAGTGGGGTGCCCAGTGTAACGCCCGCGGGGCGCTCGCCTTGTCGGCGCGGCGCGCGATCCGTATCATTCGCGGCCCACCCGGAGAGGTGGCAGAGTGGTCGAATGCGCCGGATTCGAAATCCGGTGTACGGTTCTACCGTACCGTGGGTTCGAATCCCACCCTCTCCGCCAGACATGCGAAAGGCCCCCTCGTGGGGCCTTTCGCATGTCTGGCGAAGCGGGTTGGTGGACGAGCGTACTTGGGTTCGACAAATCGGCAGGAGAGCCGATTTGGACGACCGAAGGTCGCCCGCGCGAAGCGCGGGGGCGCGCCAGGGATGGCGCGCATCCATCCCACCCTCTCCGCCAGATGCGCGAAAGGCCCCCACGCGGGGCCTTTTGTCTTTCCGCGCTAGGCCGCGCGCGGCAGCGGCAGGCGCGCTGACCGAGGTCAGGCTGCCGCCCATGCGGCTGGCGAGTTCGTGGCTGATCGCCAGCCCCAGGCCCAGGCCGCGCCGGCGATGACGCCTTCGAGGTGTTCGCCGGCGCGCTGGATGTGCCGCACGTCTTCCTCCTGCTCGGCGTTTAGGCCGTGCATCCGCGACCGAGCACCTCGTCGAGGCCGATGATCGCGGTCAGCGGCGAACGCAGCTCGTGCGCCCGCACCGTCAGCGTGCGCGCCTTCATCTCGCGCTCGGCCTCGGAGGCCTGGCGCGTCAGGACGGGCGGATCTTATTCGGCGTTCGACATGCGGAGGGCAGTCGCAGAGGCGGCCCGGATCGAGCACGGGCGGTGCAGGCGGGCGGTATGCGCGGCTACCGGCCGTGATCCTGGCGGAAGCGCTCGAACGCGGCGATCGCATCGTCGACCGTCACCAGGTCCATCACGCCGGGCCGTTCGATCTTGGTGCCCCAGCGCAGCGCCTGCGCCGGTTTGCCGAGGAAACGGCGCGCCGCATCGTCGTAGCGGTCCACGCAATAGCGCACGTCGGAATACGGGCCGCTGCGACGCGGGTTGCTGGCCGCGTGCAGGCCGAGCACCTTGGTGCCCATCGCGTTGGCGATGTGCATCGGCCCGGAGTCGGGCGTCATCACGAGGTCGGCCCGTCCCAGCAGCGCGGGCAACTGCTTGAGGGTGTCCTTGCCGACCAGATCGAGTACCGGCGCGCGCATGGCTGCCTGGATCGCGTCGGCAGTGCGGCGTTCCAGCTCGCTGCGGCCGCCGCACAGCACGATGCGCCAGCCGTGCGCGGCGGCGTGGTCGGCCACCGCGGCGTAGCGCTCGGCGCGCCAGTTGCGCAGCGCGTGGCTGGAGCACGGCGAGATGACCAGCGTCGGAGTTCCGTCGTCGGGCCACTGCGCGCGCGCCCAGTCGCGTGCTTCCGCGGGCACCGGCAGGTCCCAGCGCACCTCGGTCTGCTTCAGCCCCAGCGGCTCGGCGAAGCTCCCGATCGCGTCGAGCACGTGGATGCCCGGGCGGTCGGCGATGCGCTCGCGCACGAACAGGCCGTGCAGGTCCTTCGAGCGCGCGCGGTCGTAGCCGATCCGACGCGCCGCCGGGATGAACGCAGACAGCAGGTTGGCGCGCGCGGCCACCTGCAGCACCAGCAGCGCGTCGAAGCGGCGACCGGCGAGCGTGCGGCGCAGCGCGGACATGCCGCGAATGCCGCTGCGCTTGTCGTATTCGAGGAACTCGACGCCCTCCAGCCCGTCCAGCAGGCGCCGCTCCGCCTTGCCGATCACCCAGGTGATCGCCACCTGTGGCCAGGCGGCCTGCAGGGTCCGCACCAGCGGGACGACATGGGTGACATCGCCCAGGGCCGACAGCCGGAGCAGGCAGAGGGAGTGGGAAACGGGTCGCACGTGGCTGGTAGACTCGGACGGATGCTGGGGTACGACGCCGCCGAGGGGTTGACGCCGTTGCGCGACGAGCGCGGAGACGGCTCGATTCTGTTCGACCTCACCCGGGTGCGGCAAGCCAAGGCGGAGTGGTTCGATCCGGAGTGGTGGGGCGAACGCGCGCGGCCGGTCACCAGCGGCGGGCGTGGCGGCGCGTGGTTCGTCGACGGACCGTTCGGCGCCGCGGTGCTGCGCCATTACCGCCGCGGCGGGCTGGCCGCGAAGATCAGCCGCGACCGCTACCTGTTCCGCGGCAACCTGCGCACGCGCAGCTTCGCCGAGTTCCGCCTGCTGCGCGCGGTCGCCGCTCGCGGCGTGCCGGTCCCGCAGCCGATCGCCGCATTCTTCCGCCGCGATGGCCTCACCTATTGCGCCGCGATCCTGATCGAACGGCTGGACGGCGTGCGCTCGCTGGCCGAGCGCTTCGCCGACGAGGGGTTGGATGCGCCGTGGGCGGAAGCCGGGCGGTTGATCGCGCGCTGCCATCGCGCCGGGCTCGACCACGCCGACCTCAACGCGCACAACCTGCTGTTCGACGACGGACGCCGCGGCTGGGTGATCGACCTCGACCGCAGTGGTTTGCGCATTCCGGAAACCGGCTGGCGCGAGCGCAACCTGGCGCGGCTGCGGCGCTCGCTGCTCAAGGTGCGCGGCGTGCGCGGCGTCGACGAGACGCTGGCATGCTGGGCGCGCCTGCGCTCGGCGTACGACCAGAACTGGGGGCGCGGCTACTGATGGCCTGGGCGCTGCGCTTCCACGGCGTCGGCAATGCGGCCGCGATCGAGCTGGGTTCGGCGATGGCGACGATCGAACGCGACGGCGCGCCGTGGCTGACCATCGACTGCGGCGGCGAGGGGCTGTCGGCCTACCTCGCGCACTACGGCCAGCCGCCAGACGCGCTGTTCCTCACCCATACCCACTTCGACCACGTCGCCGGCTTCGAGCGGCTGTTCGTGTCGAGCTACTTCGACCGCGCCCGGCGCGGCCAGGTGCGGCTGTACGTGCCGGCGCCGCTGGTGCCGCTGCTGCACCAGCGCGTGGCCGACTACCCGAACGTGCTCGCCGAAGGCGGCGCCAACTTCTGGGACGCGTTCCAGCTGGTGCCGGTGGGACGCGCGTTCTGGCACGACGGCGTGCGGCTGGAGGTGTTTCCGGTACGCCACCACTGGCCAGACACCGCGTTCGGCCTGCGCCTGCAAGGCAGCGTGGTGTGGACGGGGGATACCCGGCCGATTCCGGAAGTGCTGGCCGCGGTCGCGGCCGAAGGCGAGCTGATCGCCCACGATTGCGCGCTGCACGGCAACCCGTCGCACAGCGGCATCGACGACCTCGAGCGCGAGTACCCGCCGGCGCTACTGTCGCGCTGCGTGCTCTACCACTACGCCAGCGCCGCCGACGGCGATGCGCTGCGCGCGCGCGGGCACCGGGTGGCGCGGCCGGGCGAGGCGCTCGCACTCGCTGAACCGACCGCGTCGCGCGCCGAGCCGCTCTGAGCACATTCAGCCGCGGGCGGGCACGCGCTGCGCGGTCTCCTACAATGGCGACATCAGCCCGGGAGTGTCCGTGAACTCGTCGATCGCCGCCGTCCTCCTTGCGTTCGCCACCGCGGCCATACCGGCGCCGCGCGACGAGGACGCGCTGCGGGCGCTGGAGCATGCCTGGAACACCGCGATCGTGGAGCGCGATCCCGCGGCGCTGGAGCGCATCCTCGACGACGAATTCCGCTTGGTCTGGATCGACGGCAGCGTCAGCGACAAGGCGGCGATGCTGCGTGGGCTGGCGACGCGCAAGGTGGAGATCGAACCGTTCGTGACCGAGAACGTCGAGATCCGCATATACGGCGATGCCGCGGTGGTGACCGGGCAGTTCAGCCAGACCGTCCGTCTCGGCGAACGCAGCGAGACCAACCGCTTCGCCTACACCGACGTGTACCGGCGCACCGCCGCCGGCTGGCGCGCGGTGTCCGCGCATGCCACGTTGCTGCGCGCGCCGACGCCACCACCGGCGGCTACAGCCGCGCCGCCGGCCGCCGGTCCGGGCGGCCGATGAACGCGGTCCTGCAGCCGCCACTGCACGCGCCGGCCGACACGCTCGGCCGGCCGCTGCGCGACCTGCGGCTGTCGGTGATCGAAGCGTGCAACTTCCGCTGTCCGTACTGCATGCCCGCCGACCGCGTGGGCGACGCGCACGGCCTTGATACCGCCTCGCGGCTCGACTTCGACGAGATCGAGTCGCTGGTGCGCGCGTTCGTGCGGCTCGGCGTGCGCAAGTTGCGACTGACCGGCGGCGAACCGCTGCTGCGCCGCGGGCTGCCGGAGCTGGTGCGGCGGCTGGCGGCGATCGACGGGCTGGAGGATCTCGCGCTCACCACCAACGGCTCGTTGCTCGCCGCGCAGGCGCGCGCGCTGCGCGAGGCCGGGCTGCGCCGGCTGACGATCAGCCTGGACGCGCTCGATCCGGCGGTGTTCCGCGCGATGTCCGGCGGCCGTGGCGAGGTCGCCGCCGTCCTTGCCGGGATCGCCGCCGCGGAAGCGGCCGGATTCGCGCCGCTGAAGATCAATTGCGTGGTGCAGCGCGGCGTCAACGACGACCAGGTGCTGCCGCTGGCCGGACATTTCCGCCACAGCGGCCACGTGCTGCGCTTCATCGAATACATGGACGTCGGCACCTGCAACGGTTGGCGCGCCGGCGACGTGGTGCCGGCGGCCGAACTGCGCGCGCGCATCCACGCACGCTGGCCGCTGCGGCCGCTCGCGCCGGGCTATCGCGGCGAAGTGGCCACCCGTCATGCGTTCGTCGACGGCGGCGGCGAGATCGGCTTTGTGAGCTCGGTCAGCGCGCCGTTCTGCGGCGACTGCCACCGCGCGCGCGTCGCCGCCGACGGCACGCTGTACACCTGCCTGTTCGCGTCGACCGGCACGCCGCTGCGGCCGCTGCTGGCGCTTGGCGAGGCAGGCCTGGCCGAGGCGGTTGCTGCGCGGTGGTCGCAGCGTGCCGACCGTTACAGCGAACTGCGCGCCGCCCGTGCGCCGGCGCCCGCGCGGCGGGTCGAGATGTTCCTGGTGGGCGGCTGAGCATGGCGCGCAAGGCCGCTGCCTCCCGCCTGACCCATCTGGATGCCGACGGGCGTCCGGCGATGGTCGACGTCTCGGCGAAGGCGACGACCGTGCGCGAAGCGCGCGCGGAATGCCGGGTGCGCTTCCCCGCCGACGTCGCCGCCGAGCTGCGCGCCGGCGACATGAAGAGCGCCAAGGGCGGCATCGTCGACACCGCGGTGATCGCCGGCACGATGGCGGTCAAGCGCACCGCCGAGCTGATTCCGTTCTGCCACCCGCTGCCGATCGACGGCTGCCGCATCGCGATCGAATGGACCGACGCGCGCAGCCTGCGGATCGAGTGCCGCGTGCGGACCACCCACCGTACCGGGGTGGAGATGGAGGCGCTGACCGGCGCCACGGTCGCCGCGCTCACCGTCTACGACATGTGCAAGGCGCTGTCGCACCGCATCGTGCTCGGCCCGGCGAAGCTGCTGGCCAAGCGCGGCGGCCGCCGCGACTTCGGCGAGGTCGCGCCGTGAGCCGGGTGCGGGTGCTGTACTTCGCCAGCCTGCGCGATGCCGCCGGCTGCGCGGACGAATGGGTGGACTCGGCAGCCGCCGATCTCGCCGGGCTGTACGAGCAGCTGCGCGCGCGCCATGGCTTCGCGTTGCCGCGCGAGCGGTTGCGGGTGGCGGTCGACGGTGCGTTCGCGCGCTGGGAGGCGGCGTTGCCGGATGGCGCCGAGGTGGTGTTCGTGCCTCCGGTGAGCGGAGGCTGAGCATGCGGCGCTTCGCACTCGCCGATGCCGCGTTCGACGTCGCCCCGCTGCGCGAACGTCTGCTGCGCGCCGATGCCGGCGCCTACGCGAGCTTCGAGGGCTGGGTGCGCGACCACCACGGCGGCCGCGCGGTGCGGGGGCTGCACTACGAGGCGTACCGCCCGCTTGCCGAGAGCGAGGGCGAAGCGATCCTGGACGAGGCGCGTGCGCGTTTCGCGATCGCCGAGGCGGCCTGCGTGCACCGGCTGGGCGAACTGGCGGTGGGTGAGCTCGCGGTGTGGGTGGGCGTCAGCGCCGCGCACCGCGATGCCGCGTTCTCGGCCTGCCGCTGGATCATCGACGAGGTCAAGGCGCGCGTGCCGATCTGGAAGCACGAGCGCTATGCCGACGGCGGGGCCGTCTGGCTGCATCCCGCTTCCCCGGGCTAAGGAGTGCCTGTCATGCGCATGCTGCTGCTGATGCTGGTCCTGATCGCGGTTCCCGCCCACGCCGCCGAGCTGTTGGTCGGCAACAAGGCGGCCGATACCGTCTGGCGGCTGTCGCTGGAGAACGGCCGCCGGCTCGGCGAGTTCGCCACCGGCATAGGTCCGCACGAGATCGCGGTGTCCGCCGACGGACGTCGCGCCGCGGTGGCCAATTACGGGCGCGCGCAGGCCGGCAACACGTTGACGGTGGTCGAGCTGGATGGCGATGCGGCGCCGCGCACGATCGACCTCGGCCGGCACGGACGCCCGCACGGCATGCGCTTCCTGCCGGACAGCGACCGCACGGTGCTGGTCACCACCGAGGCGAGCGGCGCGCTGTTGCAGGTGGATCTGGAGCGCGGCCGCATCGAGCGCACGTTCGAGATCGGCACCGGCACCGGCCACATGGTCGCGGTCGCCGCGGACGGACGCACGGCGTACGTGGCGAAGATCGCCGCCGGGGCGGTGGTGCGCGTCGATCTCGACAGTGGCGAGGTTATCGAGCAGGCCGCCGGTGCCGGCGCGGAAGGCATCGCGCTGCGGCCGGGCGCGCAGGAACTGTGGGTGAGCAATCGCGACGCCGGCACGGTGACGATCCACGATCCGGCCACGCTCGCGGTGCGCGCAACGCTGCCGAGCGAAGGCTTCCCGATCCGTGTCGCGTTCACTTCCGACGGCCGCTTGGCGTTGGTCACCAACGCCAAGGCTGGGACGCTCGCGGTCTTCGACGCGCGCAAGCGCCGGCGGCTGGCGACTGTGGCGCTGGCGCGCGCTGACCGTGAATACAAGCCGACGCTGCTCGGCCGCGCCGCGCTGCCGATCGGCGTAATTGCTCATCCCAGTCGGCCGCTCGCGTACGTCGCCATCGCCGGCGGAGACGAGATCGCGGTGGTCGACCTGCGCAAGTACACCGTGATCGACCGCTGGCCGACCGGGCGTGAGCCCGACGCGCTGGCGATCGGCCTGTCCGACGGCGCGGGCGCACGCTGAGCCGCTTCAGCCGGCGGATCGCCGCCGGCGCGGGTTCTGGGCTACACTGCGCGTCTCGACGCTGCGTGCGATGCGCGCGGTCGCGATCGCGACCCAAACGATCGAGCTCCGCACGCACGGCGTGCCCGTCCATGGTGGCCCCGTTGGCGCCTCCGCGACGATAGGTCGAAAACCCCGCCAGGGCCGGAAGGCAGCAACGGTATCGGCCGATTCGGGCGCCGGAGTCACGCTGGCGGGGCCGCCGCCTTTTGATGCGCCGTCCGGCCGCGCGGAACGCGGCGGCTTATACTGCGCAGCCCGCCCCGGGCCGTCGTCCGACCGCCCCTCCATCGCCGCGGTCGTCCCATGTCCACGCAGAACCCGAAAGTCGGCTTCGTCAGTCTCGGCTGCCCGAAGGCGCTGGTCGATTCCGAACGCATCCTCACCCAGCTCAAGGTCGAGGGCTACGACATCGTGCCCAGCTACGACGACGCCGACGTCGTCGTGGTCAACACCTGCGGCTTCATCGACGCCGCGGTGGAGGAATCGCTCGAGGCGATCGGCGAGGCACTCGCCGAGAACGGCAAGGTCATCGTCACCGGCTGCCTGGGCAAGCGCGCCGAACTGATCCGCGAGACCCATCCGGGCGTGCTCGCGATCAGCGGCCCGCAGGACTACGCCAGCGTGATGAACGCCGTGCACGCCGCACTGCCGCCGAAGCACGACCCCTTCCTCGACCTGGTGCCCGCCAGCGGCATCAAGCTGACCCCGAAGCATTACGCGTACCTGAAGATTTCCGAAGGCTGCAATCACCGCTGCAGCTTCTGCATCATCCCGTCGATGCGCGGCGACCTGGTCTCGCGACCGGTCGACGAGGTGCTGCGCGAGGCCGAGAAGCTGGTGATGGGCGGGGTCAAGGAGCTGCTGGTGATCTCGCAGGACACCAGCGCCTACGGCGTGGACCTGCGCTACGCCGAGCGCGAATGGCGCGGGCAGGCCTACGCGACCCGCATGACCGCGCTGTGCGAGGGACTGGCGCAGCTCGGGGTGTGGACGCGGCTGCATTACGTCTACCCGTATCCGCACGTGGACGAGGTCATGCCGCTGATGGCAGAAGGCCGTGTACTGCCGTACCTCGACATTCCGTTCCAGCACGCCAGCCCCCGTATCCTCAAGCTGATGAAGCGCCCCGGCGCGGTCGACAGGACGCTCGAGCGCATCCGGCGCTGGCGTTCGATCTGCCCGGATCTCACCCTCCGCAGCACGTTCATCGTCGGTTTCCCGGGCGAGACCGAAGCCGAGTTCGAGGAACTGCTCGACTTCCTTAACGAGGCGCAACTCGACCGCGTGGGCGCGTTCGCCTACTCGCCGGTGGAGGGTGCCGCCGCCAACGCCTTGCCCGATCCGGTGCCGGAAGAGGTCAAGCAGGAGCGGTTGGCGCGCTTCATGGAGCGGCAGGCGGAGATCTCCGCCGCGCGCCTGGAAGCGAAGGTCGGCACTGTGCAACGCTGCCTGGTGGACGCCATCGACGGCGAGCTGGCGATCGCGCGCTCGCAAGCCGACGCGCCGGAGATCGACGGCCTGGTGCAGATCCAGAACGGAGCGGCCGCCGGATTGCGAGCGGGCCAGTTCGTGGACGTCGAGATCCTCGGCAGCGACGAGCACGACCTGTACGGCGAGGTCGACATCGGCGGCGGACTCGCGGCGCCGCACGCGGCGCGTTTCGCCGAGGTCTGAGCGCGCCGACGCCTTCGCGCGGTTCACGGCCTCTTGCCGCCGCGCGTGCTGCGATCACCGGCTGGTGGTGGAGAGGCGGGTCGCAGTCATGATGGTGTTGGACGGACGCGCGGTGGCGATCCTGGCCACCGACGGATTCGAGTTTTCCGAGCTGGCGGAACCGCGCCGGCTGCTGGAGGAAGCGGGCGCGCGGGTGGATGTGGTGTCGCTGGAGAAGCGCCCGATCCGCGGCTGGAAGGATGCCGACTGGCACGACGCGGTCGAGGTCGAGGCGGTGCTCGCCGAGGTCGATCCCGACGACTACGACGCGCTGGTGCTGCCGGGCGGCGTGATCAACCCGGACAAGCTGCGCCAGCACCCGGAGGCGATCGAGTTCGTGCGCCGCATGGCCACCGAAGGCAAGCCGGTAGCGGCGATCTGCCACGGCCCGTGGACGCTGATCGACGCCGGCGTGGTGGAAGGGCGCCGGGTCACCTCCTGGCCGTCGCTGCGGCGCGATCTGGAGAACGCCGGCGCGCGCTGGGAAGACAGCCCGGTGGTGTGCGACGGCAACCTGATCACCAGCCGCAAGCCGGACGACATCGAACTGTTCGCGCAGGCGCTGATCGACGTGCTGCAGCAGCATCCGCACGCCGAGCTCGATGTCTCGCCGGTGGTGACGCCGACCCTGCAGTGAGCCGGCTCAGGGGTCGTAGCGCACGTCCACGATGACGAACCGCTGCGTGCCGCCCGGCAGTTCGGCCACGAACTCGTCGTCGATACGCTTCTTCAGCATCGCGCGCGCCAGCGGCGAGTCGATGCTGATGTGGCCGAGCCTGGCGTCGGTCTCGTCGGGGCCGACGATGCGGTAGCGCTGCAACGCGCCGTCGCTGACTCGCTCGATCTCCACCCACGCGCCGAAGAACACCGCCTCGCGGTCGGAAGGCGCCGTGTCGACCACCTTCAATGTTTCCAGCCGCTTGCTGAGATAGCGCACGCGGCGGTCGATTTCGCCCAGCTGCTTCTTGCGGTAGGTGTATTCGGCATTCTCGGAGCGGTCGCCTTCCGCGGCGGCGGCGGCCAGCGCCTTCACCACCTCAGGGCGGCGCACGCGCCACAGCTCGTCGAGCTCGGCCTTGAGCCGCGCATGGCCGTCGCGGGTGATCAGCGCGGTGCTCCTCTCGCCAGGCGGACGCCAGCGACCCATCGCGCTCACTCCTTCGCCCGTGAGGGCGCGCGTGCGCACATGCCGCTCGCGAGGGCGGGATGCACGGGCGGGGCGATGCGCAGGATCGTCTTCACAGGCGTGTCGAGCAGGGCAAGGCGTGCGCTGTGTCGCGATTCTAGCCGCGCACGCCTGGCTGAACAGAGGCGTTGATGACACGACCTACACGCAGGGCTAACCTCGCGGGCACCTCACGTCGCCGTCGCTGCCCATGTCGCGTATCCGCTCCTCATTGCTGTCGTTGCTGATCGCCACGGCGCTGGCCCAACCGTTCTCGGCGGAGGCGCAGTCGCGACGCGACCAAGCCGCGATCGCCGCGCTCGAGCATCGCCTGCAGGCGGCCGAGGCGAAGTACCGCGACGCGCTCGTCAAGGCGCGCAACGCCGACCCCGAGGCGCAGGCGCTGGCCGACCAGGCGCTGGAGGACATCGAGGATGTGATCGCCGCCTGCGCCAAGCAGCGCGGGTGTTCGCTCGGCACCATGCTCGCCGGGTACAAGCGCCTGCTGAAGCTCAACCTCGACAGCGAGCGGCCGGGCGACGAAGCAGAGGATTCCGACGAGCTCGGCAGCGACGCGCTCGCCGCCGACGTTCCGGAGGCTGCGCGCGCCGCGGCGCTGCTGAGTCCGGACGGGCAGCGCTTCGTGGAGATGGTGCAGTTCAATCCGGCGGTCCAAGCCGGCATCCGCCGCTGGCTGACGGACATGCGCGGCTCGCTGATCCAGAGCCACGAGAACTACCAGTACATGCGCCACCTGATGTGGCCGCAGTTCGAGCGCGGCGGCCTGCCGGAGGCGCTGCTGTTCGGCATCATGGCCAAGGAATCCAACGGTCGTGTGCATTCGACCTCGCGCGCCGGCGCGGCCGGCCCGCTGCAGTTCATGTACGCCACCGGCAAGCGCTTCGGCCTCGGCGACGACGGCACCGGATTCGATACCCGCTACGACCCGCGCGCGTCGGCGGAAGCGGCGGCGGCATATCTCAACGAGCGCCTCGGCCAGCTCAACCGCAGCATCGAGATGTCGCTGGCCGCGTACAACGGCGGCGAGGGCCGCGCGCTGCGTATCGCGCAGGCCAATCCGGGTCGCAATTTCTGGGACGAGTCGGTCTACAACCAGTTCCCGGCGGAAACGCGCGACTACGTGCCGATGGTGATCGCCGCGGCGTGGCTGTACCTGCACCCGAAGGAATACGGGCTGACGTTTCCCAAGGTCGAGCCGAAGCCGGCACCGCTGAAGCTGGCGCGCCCGAGCTCGATCTACGAGCTCACCATCTGCCTCGGCAACGGCGGCACCCGCGAAGGCTTCATGCGCGCGCTGCGCAACCTCAATCCGCGCTACCAGGCCGACAGCTACCTGCCGGCGGGCACCGTGCTCAACGCCACCACCAAAATGGTCGGCCTGTACAACCGCCATTGCGTCGACGGCCGCCGCGCGGAGCTCGCGCGCCAGCTGATGCTGAGCGACCCGTCGCGCGCGATCGTCCGCACCGGGCCGATCCAGACCGTGCCGAGCGTCCCGGCGGCGGCCGACGAGACCGCCGCGCCTGCGTCGGGACCGCAGACGCCGCAGTCCGCATCCGCGCCGCGCCAGTACCGCGTGCAGCGCGGTGAGACGTTGTTCGCGATCGCGCGGCGCTTCCAGTGCGATACCCGCGACCTCGCGCGTGCCAACGATCTGAAGGCGCCGCGCTACACGCTGCGTCCAGGCCAGCGCCTGAGGCTGGAAGGCTGCCGCGGCTGACGCCGCTCAGCGCAGCGTCGCCAGCCGCTGCCCCAGTCGCACCGGGGTTTCGGCGGCGAGCTGCGGCGCGAGCTCGGCGACGCCGGCGGGCAGCAGCACGATCACGGTGGAACCGTAGTTGAAGCGCGCCATCTCCTCGAAGCGCGCGAGTGCGACGCCGCGCCCGCGGTAGTCCTTGCGCCGGATCGCGTGGCCGTAGCGGGGGATCTCCACGCCGCCCCACACCGTCTGCACGCCCGAGACCAACAGCGCGCCAACCATCACCACGGCCATCGGCCCGAAATCGCAGTCGAAGTGGCACACCAGCCGCTCGTTGCGCGCGAACAGCCGCGGCACGTTGCGCACCGCATCGGGCCCGACGCTGAACAGGCGGCCTGGCACGTGCACGGTTTCGCGGAGGGTGCCGGTCCAGGGCATGTGCACGCGGTGGTAGTCGCGCGGCGACAGATACACGGTGGCGAACGCGCCGGAGCGGAACGGCGCCGCGGCCGCCTCGTCGCCGAGCAGCTCGGCGGCGGTGAACGACTGGCCCTTGGCCTGGAAGATGCGTCCGTCCTCGATCGCGCCGCATTGGCTGATGTGGCCGTCGGCCGGCATCAGCAGCGCGCGCGGATCGGGATCGGGAATGCGCGCGCCGGGCTTCAGCGCGCGGGTGAAGAAGTGGTTGAAGCTGGCGTATGCCTTCGGGTCCGGTTGCGCCGCTTCGCTCATGTCGACGCCGAACTGGCGGATCACCGCGTCGATCAGCCACTGCTTGAGCCAGGGGCGTTCGGAGTACGCCAGCGCGCGCGCGGCGCTGGACAGCAGGCGGTGCGGCAGCGCGTAGGTGAGGGTGGTGGTCAGGCCCATGCGGTCGGTCGAAGTAGGTGCACGCAGGCTGCCGCGCTCAGGGCGAGGCGGTCGTCAATGCCGCGAGGTCGGCGGCGATCGCCGCCGGCTGCAGCGGCGGGCGGATCAGTCCGGTCATGCGGCCGTCCGGATCGAGCACCGCGATGGTGGCGCTGTGGTCGACGCTGTACTGGCTCGGATCGGCGCCGGCCGGCGGCGGCACCTTGGCGAACACCATCCCGATCGACTTGGCGAAGTTCTCCAGCGCCGGAACGTCCGCGGTGGCGGCGAGCGTGTCGCGGTGGAACGCGTGCGCGTATTCGCCGATGCGGTCGGGCGTGTCGCGCTCGGGATCCACCGAAACGAACAGTACGCGCGGCCGGGTCGATTCGGGGAGCGCTTCCCACTGCTTCTGCGCCTGCGCCAGTTCCGCGAGCGTGGTCGGGCAGACGTCCGGGCAATGGGTGAAGCCGAGGAACACCAGCGTCCAGTGGCCCTTGAGCTCGCCTGGCACCAGCGGCGTGCCGTCCGACTGGCGCAGCGAGAACGCCGGCAGCTCGCGCGCCGGGCTGAACAGACGCACCGTGCGCAGCGGCGGCTGCGGCGCCGGGTCGCGCTCGAACACGAGGCGCGCGGCCAGCAGGCCGAGCGCGGCCGCCAGCGCGGCGATCAGGACATAGACGGTGGTGCGGTTGAACATGGCGGCCTTCGCGGGCGGACGCAGCGGGGCATGATACCGGCTGCGCGCCGCTATACTGGCCGGCCTTTCGCCGACGCCGCTGCCATGTCCGCTCCGTCCGACGCCGCCGGTTCCCTCGCGGTCACGTTCGAGCCGCTCTCGATCATCGACTTGATCCGCTACGGCGCCAGCCGCTTCAACGCCGCCGGGCTCACGTTCGGGCACAGCTACGACAACGCGCTCGACGAGGCCACCCAGCTGGTGCTGCACGCGCTGCACATGCCGCACGACCTCAGCCCGGTGTACGGCGCGGCCAAGGTCACCGCGGAGGAAAAGGCGCGCGTGCTGGCGCTGTTCCGCCGCCGCATCGAGGAACGCATCCCGGCCGCCTACCTGATCGGCGAGGCGTGGTTCGCCGGACTGAGCTTCAAGAGCGACCGCCGTGCGCTGGTGCCGCGCTCGCCGATCGCGGAGCTGATCGAGCAGGGCTTCCAGCCGTGGCTGGGCGACCGCGAGGTCAGTCGGGCCCTGGACCTGTGCACCGGCTCCGGCTGCATCGCCATCGCGATGGCGCACTACAACCCCGACTGGGTGGTGGTGGGCGCCGATATCGACGACGACGCGCTCGCGCTCGCGGCGGAGAACAAGGCGCGCCTGCTCGCCGACAACGTGACGTTCCGCAAGTCGGACCTGTTCGCCGGCCTGCAGGGCGAGGTATTCGACCTGATCGTCACCAACCCGCCGTACGTCACCCACACCGAAACGGACGCGCTGCCGCGCGAATACTCCTACGAGCCCGAGCGCGGCCTGCGCGCCGGCGACGACGGCCTCGATTTCGCGCTCAAGATCATGCGCGACGCGCCAGAGCACCTCAGCGAGGGCGGCCTGCTGATCTGCGAGGTCGGCGAGGCCGAACGCGCGCTCGATGCGCTGCTGCCGGAGCTGACGCTGGCCTGGGTGGAGTTCAAGGTCGGACAGATGGGCGTGTTCGTGATCGACCGTGAGGCGCTGGTCGCACATCACGCCCGCATCCGCGAGCTCGCCGACGCGCGGCAATGAACAGCTTCGGCCAGCTCTTCCGGGTCACCACGTTCGGCGAGAGTCATGGCCCTGCGATCGGCTGCGTGATCGACGGCTGCCCGCCGGGGATTGCGCTCGCGCCCGAGGATTTCGCGCACGACCTCGCGCGGCGCGCGACCGGTCGCACGCGTCATACCTCGCAGCGCCGCGAGGCCGACGATGTGGAGATCCTGAGCGGCGTGTACGACGGCCGCACCACCGGCACGCCGATCGCGCTGCTGATCCGCAATACCGACGCGCGCAGCAAGGATTACGCCGCGATCGCGCGGCAGTTCCGCCCGGGCCACGCCGACTACACCTACTGGCAGAAGTACGGCGTGCGCGATCCGCGCGGCGGCGGGCGCAGCTCGGCGCGCGAGACCACCATGCGGGTGGCGGCGGCAGTGGTCGCCAAGAAGTGGCTGGCCGGGCGTGGCGTGGTCGTGCGCGGCCACCTCAGCCAGATCGGCGAGGTGCTGCCGAGCGGTTTCGATGCGGCGGCGGTCGACTGGCAGGCGGTGGAGGCGAGCCCGTTCTTCTGGCCGGTGCCCGCGCAGGTGCCGGAACTGGAGGCGTACCTGGATGCGCTGCGCAAGTCGGGCGACTCGGTCGGTGCACGCGTGCGCGTGGTCGCCGACGGCGTGCCGCCGGGCTGGGGCGAACCGGTGTACGGCAAGCTGGATGCCGAACTCGCCGCCGCGCTGATGTCGATCAACGCGGTCAAGGGCGTGGAGATCGGCGCCGGCTTCGCCGCGGTGGCGCAGAAGGGCAGCGAGCACCGTGACGAGATGACGCCGGACGGGTTCCTGAGCAACCACGCCGGCGGCATCCTCGGCGGCATCAGCACCGGCCAGCGCATCGAATGCGGCGTGGCGTTCAAGCCGACCTCGAGCCTGCGCCTGCCCGGCCGCACCGTCGACCTGGACGGACAGCCGGCCGAGATCGTCACCACCGGCCGTCACGATCCCTGCGTGGGCCTCCGGGCGGTGCCGATCTGCGAGGCGATGGTGGCGCTGGTGCTGATCGACCAGGCGCTGCGGCACCGCGCGCAGTGCGGCGACGTCGGGCCGGTCGCGCCGCGCATTCCCACCTGAGCCAGCGGTATCCCGCGGCCGGTGCGTGTGATTTGGGTGCCGAGTCGCGGCACAATTCCCGCCTTTCCTCCCGCGAGTCCCCCATGAGCAAGCAGGTCACCGTGGCCGTCGTCGGTGCGACCGGCGCCGTCGGCGAGGCGATGCTGAAGATCCTGGCCGAACGCCGGTTCCCGGTCGGCAAGCTGCACGTGCTGGCGAGCGAGCGCTCGGCCGGCGAGAAGGTCGAATACGGTGCGCGCAAACTCGTGGTCGAAGACCTCGCGACGTTCGATCCGGCCGGCGTGGACATCGCGCTGTTCTCCGCGGGCGGCAGCGTGTCCAAGGAGTACGCGCCGAAGTTCGCCGCCGCCGGCGCGGTGGTGATCGACAACTCGTCGGCGTTCCGCTACGACGACGACGTGCCGCTGGTGGTGGCCGAGGTCAACCCGGAGCACGCGCGCAACCGCCCGCGCGGGATCATCGCGAACCCGAACTGCTCGACCATGCAGATGCTGGTGGCGCTGGCGCCGATCCACCGCAAGGTCGGCATTGAGCGGATCAACGTGGCCACCTACCAGTCGGTCTCCGGCGCCGGCCGCTCGGCGCTCGAGGAGCTCGGCCGGCAGGCCGCGGCGTTGCTCAACTTCCAGGCCGCCGAGCCGCAGCGCTTCCCGGTGCAGATCGCGTTCAACCTGATCCCGCACATCGACGACTTCCAGGACAACGGCTACACCAAGGAAGAGATGAAGCTGGTCTGGGAGACACGCAAGATCCTCGGCGATGCGTCGATCCAGGTGAACCCGACCGCGGTACGGGTGCCGGTGTTCTTCGGCCACTCGGAGGCGGTCAACATCGAAACGCGCGAGAAGATCACCGCCGACGAAGTCCGGGCGCTGCTGCGCGGCGCCCCCGGCGTCGAGGTGGTCGACGAGCGCAGGGCCGGCGGCTACCCGACGCCGGTCACCCACGCGTCCGGCAAGGATCCGGTGTACGTCGGCCGCATCCGCGACGACCTCTCGCATCCGCGTGCGGTGAATCTGTGGATCGTCGCCGACAACATCCGCAAGGGCGCCGCGCTGAACGCCGTGCAGCTGGCCGAACTGGTGCTCGCCGAGCGCTGAGCGCACCCGGCCTTGCGGTGCGGGCCGCGCGGGATGGGCGCGGCTGCGACATGCTGCTAGAGTCCGCGCAGGGGTGGCTGGGATCGAACGCGCGATGAGCGTTGCACACACCGCACGACGCAAGGCCCGCACCGCGCTCGCGGTCGCGCTGGCGCTCGCCAGCGGTTCGGCGTGGGCGCTCGGCCTGGGCCAGATCGAGGTGAAGTCCAAGCCTGGCGAGCCGCTGCTGGCCGAGATCGCGGTGGTGTCCGACGATCCTAACGAACTCGCCCAGCTGCAGGCGCGGCTGGCGTCGCCGGACACGTTCGCCCGGGTCGGCCTGCAGCCGCCGCAGGGGCTGGTGTCGGACCTGCAGTTCACGGTCGCGCAGGACGCGTCCGGGCGACCGGTGATCCGCGTCACCAGCCCGCGGCCGGTCAGCGAGCCGCTGCTGACGTTCCTGGTCGAGGTCGACTGGGGCGAAGGGCGCCTGGTCCGCGAGTATTCCGCGCTGATCGACGCTCCGCGCACGGTGGAAGCGCCGGTGCAGCCGGTCGCCGCGCCGGTGGTGGCCGACCCGGCCGTGGTCGAGCGTCCGGTGGCGAGCGCGCCGCCCGAGCCGCAGCCCGAGCCCGCGCCGACCGCGCAGGCGGAGACGCCGCCGGAACCGGCACCGGTCGCGGCCGCACCCCCGCAGCCGGCCGCGGCGCCCGCCGCCTCGGCGGACGAATACGGGCCGGTCGAGCCGGGCGAGACGCTGTCGCAGATCGCCGGCCGCCTCGGCGACGCGCCGGCGAACCTGGACCAGACGATGGTCGCGCTGCTGCGCGCCAATCCGGATGCGTTCATCGACGGCAACATCAATCTGCTGCGGCGCGGCGTGGTGCTGCGAGTGCCCGATGCGGGTGCGCGTGCCGCGGTCGACGCCGCGGAGGCCACCGCGCTGGTGCGCTCGCAGATCCGCCAGTGGCGCGCAAACCGCCGCGCGCTGGCGCAGCCGGAGGCGACCCCGGCCGCGGGCGACGGCGCCGGCCGCGCTTCCGCAACCGACACTTCCACAGCGCGGGTGAACCCGGGCGCGCGGCTGGAGATCCTTCCGCCGCAGGCCCAGGGCGGCGCGCGTCCGGGCACCCAGTCCGGCGTCAACGCCGGGGGCGAGGGCGACATGCTGCGTCAGGACATGCAGACCCAGGAAACCTTGGCCGCCCGCGAGGCGGAACTGGCCGAACTCAAGAGCCGCATCAGCGAGCTGGAGCAGCTGCAGCAGAAACAGCAGCAGCTGATCGCGATGAAGGACAGCGAGCTCGCCGCCGCGCAGCAGAAACTGGCGCAGGCCCAGGCGCAGCCGGCCGAATCCGGTTCGGCGCTGCCGTGGCTTCTCGGCGCGATCGCGCTGTTGCTCGGGCTCGGTGGCGGCTGGTGGCTGTCGCGGCGTACGCCGCGCAAGGCGACGTTCCGCGCGCCGGCCGCGCCGTCGCCGCTGGCGCAGGCGTTCGCCGGCGGGCCTACGGCGGAACCGGAGGCCGCTCCCGACCCGGTGCTCGGCACCCCGCTGCCGGCCGCGGCCGGTGCGGCGCCGACCTGGCATGCCCGTGGCGGCGCGCACGGCGGCGACGCCGGCGAGGACCGGCTGGACGTCGCGCGCGCCCATCTGGATGCCGGCGACCGCGAGGCCGCACGCCAGATACTGTCGGACCTGCTCGTGCACGGCGACCACGCCACCCGCCAGCAGGCGGCGCGGCTGCTGCGCGAACTCCAGTAGTACGCGCGATGACGGATTCCGAGCGCGCGCCATCGCCCGCGCGACGCTACGCGCTGGGCATCGAATACGACGGCAGCGGATACAGCGGCTGGCAGCGGCTGACTGCACACGGCAGCCGCGACGATCACAGCGTGCAGGGCGCGGTCGAGGCCGCGCTCTCGTTCGTCGCCGGCCACCCGGTGGAGGTCGTTTGCGCCGGCCGCACCGACGCCGGCGTGCATGCCGAATGCCAGGTGATCCATTTCGATTCGCCGGCCGAGCGCAGCGCGCGCGGCTGGGTGCTCGGCGCGACCACCCGGCTGCCGCCGGACATCTGCGTGCGCTGGTGCGTGCCGGTGGCCGCCGATTTTCACGCCCGCTTCTCGGCGCGCGCCCGGCGCTATCGCTACCGCATCCTCAATCGTCCGATCCGCCCGGCGCTGGGACGCCAGTACCTGACCTGGGAGCGGCGTCCGCTGGATGCCGATGCGATGCACCGTGCCGCGCAGGCGCTGCTCGGCGAACACGATTTCTCCGCATTCAGGACCGTACATTGCCAAGCCCCGCACGCCCGCCGCGAACTGCAGGCCATTCGCGTGCGCCGTGAGGGCGAGGTGGTGGAGATCGAGGTGCAGGCCAACGCGTTTCTTCACCACATGGTCCGCAACATCGTTGGAAGCTTGTTGCCGATTGGCCGCGGCGAGCGCCCCGAAGCGTGGATGGGGGAACTGCTCGCCGGGCGGGATCGCACCGCGGCCGGGCCGACCGCGCCCCCCACTGGGCTGGTGTTCCTCGGTCCGCGGTATCCCAGGGATTGGCAACTGCCTGCGGAGGTCAGCCTGTGAATCGTGTTCTGTACCGTACCCGCATCAAGTTCTGCGGCTTCACCCGGCCGGGCGACGTGCGCCTGGCGTGCGAGCTGGGCGTGGACGCCATCGGTTTCATCTTCGCCGAGGGCAGCCCGCGCCGGATCGAGCCGGAGGAAGCGCGGGCGATGCGCAACGCGCTGGGGCTGTTCGTCGATGCGGTCGCGCTGTTCCGCGACAACTCGGTGGACCAGGTGCGCGAAGTGATCCGCCAGGTGCGACCGAGCCTGCTGCAGTTCCACGGCAGCGAGGACGACGCGTTCTGCCGCGGCTTCGGGGTGCCGTACGTGAAGGCGATCCCGATGCGCGACCAGGTCGCGCCGCTGCATCCGCACGCGCTGCAGGCGCGCTTCCCGACCGCGGCCGGTTTCCTGTTCGACAGCCATGAGCAGGGCGAGCTGGGCGGCAGCGGCCAGACGTTCGACTGGTCGAAGATCCCGCTCGGCATGCAGAAGCCTTTCTTGCTCGCCGGCGGGCTGACCTCCGACAACGTGTTCGACGCGATCGTCTCCACGCTGCCGTGGGGCGTGGACGTGTGCACCGGCATCGAGATTCCCGGCCGTCCCGGCGTGAAGGACGGCGAAAGGATGCGCAAGTTCGTCGAGGAAGTGCGCCGCGCCGATTGCCACGAGATGAGCTGAACCCGGCGCTCGGCCCCGGCCGGCGCGGGCTACACTGCGGGCACTCCCCCGCAGCGCGCCGTTTTACGAATGAACGCCCCCACGGCCGGCATCCCGACCGATTTCCACGCCTTTCCCGACGCGAGCGGCCACTTCGGCCGCTACGGCGGGCGCTTCGTCGCCGAGACGCTGATCGGGCCGCTGCAGGAGCTGGCGGCGGCGTACGACGCCGCCCGCGCCGATCCGCAATTCGTGGCCGCGTTCGAGCACGACCTTGCGCATTACGTCGGCCGCCCGAGCCCGATCTACGAAGCCGCGCGCCTGAGCCGCGAAGTCGGCGGTGCGCGCATCCTGCTCAAGCGCGAGGACCTCAACCACACCGGCGCGCACAAGATCAACAACACCATCGGCCAGGCGCTGCTGGCCAGTCGCATGGGCAAGCGCCGGATCATCGCGGAAACCGGTGCCGGCCAGCATGGCGTGGCGAGTGCCACGGTGGCCGCGCGTCTGGGCCTCGAGTGCGTGGTGTACATGGGCGCCACCGACATCGAGCGGCAGAAGATCAACGTCTACCGGATGAAGCTGCTCGGCGCGACCGTGGTGCCGGTGAGCAGCGGCTCGGCCACGCTGAAGGACGCGTTGAACGAGGCGATGCGCGACTGGGTGACCAACATCGCCGACACGTTCTACATCATCGGCACGGTGGCCGGCCCCGACCCGTATCCGCGCATGGTGCGCGACTTCAACGCGGTGGTGGGCCGCGAGGCGCGCGCGCAGATGCTCGCCGAGTACGGCCGCCTGCCGGATGCGGTGACCGCCTGCGTCGGCGGCGGCAGCAATGCGATCGGCATCTTCCACGCGTTCCTCAACGACTTCGGCGTTCGCCTGGTCGGCGCGGAAGCGGCCGGCGAGGGCATCGCGACCGGCCACCACGCCGCGTCGCTCGCGGCAGGACGTCCCGGCGTCCTGCACGGCAACCGCACCTACGTGCTGTGCGACGACGACGGGCAGATCATCGAGACGCACTCGGTGTCGGCCGGTCTCGACTATCCGGGCGTGGGCCCGGAACACGCGTTCCTCAAGGACACCGGCCGCGCCGAGTATGTCGGCGTGACCGATGACGAAGCGCTGGCCGCGTTCCACCAGCTCGCGCGCACCGAGGGCATCCTGGCCGCGCTGGAATCGAGCCACGCGATCGCGCAGGCGATCAAGCTCGCGCGCGAGCTGCCGCGCGACGCGCTGGTGCTGTGCAACCTGTCCGGCCGTGGCGACAAGGACGTTCACACCATCGCCGCCCGCGAGGGGTTGTCGCTGTGACCGGGCCCGCCGCCATGAACCGCATCGACCGCCGCTTCGCCGCGCTTCGCGCGCACTCCCGCAAGGCGCTGGTGCCGTTCCTCACCGCCGGCGATCCGTCGCTGGAGGCGACCGTGCCGGTGATGCACGCGCTGGTCGAGGCCGGCGCGGACGTGATCGAGCTCGGCGTGCCGTTCTCCGACCCGATGGCGGACGGACCGACCATCCAGCGCAGCTCCGAGCGCGCGCTGGCGCGCGGCGCCGGGCTCGGCTACGTGTTCGAGTGCGTGCGCGCGTTCCGCGAGCGCGACGGCGAAACGCCGCTGGTGCTGATGGGCTACCTCAATCCCATCGAGATCCGTGGCGCCGCGCGCTTTGCGGCGGAGGCGGCGCAGGCCGGCGTCGACGGCGTGCTGCTGGTCGACCTGCCGCCGGAGGAGGCGGACGAGTTCCGAGCCGCGTTCGCCGCGCACGGGCTCGCGCTGATCCTGCTCGCCGCACCGACCACCGACGCGCTCCGGCTGGAGCGCCTGTGCGCCGACGCCGAGGGCTACCTGTACTACGTCAGCTTCGCCGGCGTGACCGGCGCCGACCGGCTCGACGCCGGCGTGGCCGGCGAGCGCCTGCGGACGATCCGCACCCGCAGTCGGGTGCCGGTGGTGGCGGGCTTCGGGATCCGCGACGCCGCCGGTGCGGCGGCGATGGCGCGTGAGGCCGACGGCGTGGTGGTCGGCAGCGCGCTGGTCGCGGCGCTGGCCGAGACGGCCACGCCCGCGGTCGCCAGCGAGCGAGCGCGTGCGTTCCTGGCGCCACTGCGGGCCGCGCTCGACGCCCCCGCCACGCTGCCTGCCTGAGCCGCTGCGGTAAACTCGCCGGTCCGCCTCTACGGGATCACGCCGCACGCATGTCCTGGCTCAAGAAACTCATGCCCACCGGCATTCGCACGCAGTCGGCACCGGTCAAGCGCCGCAGCGTGCCGGAAGGCCTCTGGGAGAAATGCGACGCCTGCGGGGCCGTGCTGTACCGCAAGGAGCTCGAGGAGAACCTCGAAGTCTGCCCGAAGTGCGCCCACCACATGCCGATCCGCGCCCGCATCCGGCTGCGCGCGCTGTTCGACGAGGGCCGCTTCGAGGAGATCGCCGCCGAGCTCGGGCCGACCGACATCCTCCGCTTCAAGGACCAGAAGCGCTATGCCGACCGCATCAAGGCGGCGCAGAAATCCACGGGTGAGCGCGACGCGTTGATCGCCGGCCACGGCCTGCTCAAGGGGCGGCCGCTGGTGGCGTGTGCGTTCGACTTCGCGTTCATGGGCGGCTCGATGGGTTCGGTGGTGGGCGAGCGCTTCGCCCGCGCCGGCGACGTGGCGCTCGACCGCAACGCCCCGCTGGTGTGCTTCTCGGCGACCGGCGGCGCGCGCATGCAGGAAAGCCTGTTCTCGCTGATGCAGATGGCCAAGACCTCGGCGGTGATCGGCCGCCTGCGCGCACGCGGGCTGCCGTTCGTGTCGGTGATGACGCACCCCACCACCGGCGGCGTGTCGGCGTCGCTCGCGATGCTGGGCGACATCAACCTGGCCGAGCCACAGGCGCTGATCGGCTTCGCCGGTCCGCGCGTGATCGAGCAGACCGTGCGCGAGACGCTGCCCGACGGCTTCCAGCGCAGCGAATTCCTGCTGGCGCACGGCGCGATCGACCAGATCTGCGACCGCCGCGAGCTACGCGATCGGCTGGCATCGCTGCTGGCGCTGCTCGCGAAACAGCCGGCGCCGGTCGAGGAGGTGGTGGCGTGAGGAAATATTTCGGTACCGACGGCATCCGCGGCCGGGTGGGCGAAGGCCCGATCTCCGCCGACTTCGTGCTACGGCTGGGCAACGCCTATGGCCATGCGCTGGCGCGCAACGCCTGGCGCAAGCCGCAGGTGGTGATCGGCAAGGACACCCGCATCTCCAACTACATGTTCGAGGCCGCGCTCGAGGCCGGCCTGGTCGCCGCCGGTGTTGACGTGCAGCTGATGGGGCCAATGCCGACGCCCGCGGTCGCGCACCTGACCCGCTCGCTCCGCGCCGACGGTGGCATCGTGATTTCCGCCTCGCACAATCCGCACCACGACAACGGCATCAAGTTCTTTTCGGCGCAGGGCGAGAAGCTCGACGACGACATGGAGCTCGCCATCGAGGCGGCGCTTGACGCGCCGTTCCGCACAGTGCCGTCCGAGCAGCTCGGCCAGGCGATCCGCACGCGCGATGCGGTCGGCCGCTATGTGGAAGCGTGCAAGAGCTGCGTGCCGCGGCATTTCGACCTGGGTGGCATGCGCATCGCGATGGACTGCGCGAACGGCGCCAACTACCAGATCGGGCCGCTGGTGTTCCGCGAGCTGGGCGCGCGGGTGGAGGCGATCGGCGTGGAGCCGAACGGTGTCAACATCAACGACGGCGTCGGTTCGACCCATCCGGAATCGCTGGTCGAACTGGTGCGCAGCAGCGGCGCGGACCTCGGCATCGCGTTCGACGGCGACGGCGACCGCGTGCTGTTCGTCGACGGCGACGGCAACGTCCGCGATGGCGATGACCTGTTGTACGTGCTCGCCACCGACTGGCAGCAGAGCGGTCGCCTGGAAGGGCCGGTGGTGGGCACGCTGATGACCAACTACGGGCTGGAACGCGCGCTCGGCGAGCGCGGCATCGGCTTCGTGCGCGCCAAGGTCGGCGACCGCTACGTGCACCAGCAGCTGCTCGCCAACCGCGGCGTGCTCGGCGGCGAGACCTCCGGGCACCTGCTGTGCCTGGACCGCACCAGCACCGGCGATGGCATCGTCAGCGCGCTGCAGGTGCTGGAAGTGCTCAAGCGCCGCGACATCGGCCTTGCCGATGCCTGCGCCGGCTTCCAGAAGGTGCCGCAGAAGACCGTCAACGTGCGCTACCAGCCCGGCGCCGCGCGCCCGACCGAAGCGCCGGCGGTGCAGGCGGCGCTCGACGAGGCGCAGTCCGCGGTGCAGGGCCGGGGCCGTGCGTTCCTGCGCCCGTCCGGCACCGAGCCGGTAGTGCGGGTGACCGTCGAGGCCGACGACCCCGCGCTCGTCGACCGCACGCTCGAGCGCCTTGCCGACGCGGTCCGCCGCGCCGCCGCCTGATCACATCGGGCCGGCGCTCGCACGCCGGCCATGCCACGCCACTCCGAGTCTTTCCGCCCATGGCCACCGCCCGCATTCCCACCCTCGACATCCGCCGCTTCACCGAACCGGCCAGCCCCGGCGATCGCGAAGCGTTCGTCGCCGAACTCGGCGCGTGCTACCGCGAGTGGGGCTTCGCCGGCATCCGCGGCCACGGCGTCTCGACCGCGCTGGTGGACCGTGCCTACGACGCCTTCAAGCGCTTCTTCGCGCTGCCGCAGGACGTGAAGATGCAGTATCACGTGCCCGGCAGCGGCGGCGCGCGTGGCTACACGCCGTTCATGGTCGAGACCGCGAAGGACTCGCAATACCCGGACCTCAAGGAGTTCTGGCACATCGGCCGCGAGCTCCCGGACGGCTCGCGGTACCGCGAGGTGATGCCGCCGAATCTGTGGCCGCAGGAAGTGCCGGAGTTCCGCGAGCTCGGCTACGGGCTGTACGAAGCGCTCGATGCGCTCGGCTCGAAGGTGCTGGCCGCTCTGGCGCTGCACATCGGTCTGCCGGAGAACTTCTTCGCCGACAAGACCAACCACGGCAACTCGATCCTGCGGCCGATCCATTACCCGCCGATCACCACGCCCGACATCCCGAACGTGCGCGCCGGCGCGCACGAGGACATCAACTTCATCACCCTGCTGGTGGGCGCAAGCGCGGAAGGACTGGAAGTACTGTCGCGCAAGGGCGAGTGGATCCCGTTCACCGCCGACGAGGACACCATCGTCGTCAACATCGGCGACATGCTGCAGCGGTTGACCAACCACGTGTACCCGTCGACCACGCATCGCGTGGTCAACCCGCCGGGCGAGAAGGCGCGCCAGCCGCGCTATTCGGTGCCGTTCTTCCTGCATCCGAACCCGGATTTCGTGATCGACGTGCTGCCCTCGTGCGTGAGCGCGGACAACCCGAGCCGCTATCCGGAGCCGATCACCGCGCAGGGCTACCTCGAAGAGCGCCTGCGCGAGATCAAGCTCAAGTAACGCCCGCACAGGCGGGCGGGCGCATGGCGGGCGCAGTGCGCACGCACGGCCGTGTACTGCGCCCGCGCTAGAATGCCGCCCCCGCTTCAGGACCTTCCCATGCGCCGCAAGATCGTCGCCGGAAACTGGAAACTGCACGGCACCCGCGGTTTCGCCTTCGAGCTGCTCGATGCCATCGTCGCCGAGCAGGCGCCGGAGGGCGTGGACCGGCTCATCCTGCCGCCGCTGCCGTACCTCGCCGAGCTGGTCGAGCATTACCAGCCGCGCGGGTTGGAGTTCGGTGCGCAGGACGTCAGCGCCAATGAGAAGGGCGCGTTCACCGGCGAGGTGGCGGCGCCGATGCTGCTCGACGTCGGTGCGCGCTACGGGCTGGTCGGCCATTCCGAGCGCCGCCAGTACCACGGCGAGAGCAACGAGCTGGTCGCGCGCAAGTTCATCGCCGCCAAGCGGGCGGGGCTGGTGCCGATCCTGTGCGTCGGCGAGACGCTCGAGGAGCGCGAAGACGGCAAGACCGAGTGGCGGCTGGAGCAGCAGCTCGAGCCGGTGTTCGAACTCGGCGGCGAGGACGCGTTCGATGGCGCGATCGTCGCTTACGAGCCGGTGTGGGCGATCGGCACCGGCCGCACCGCCACGCCCGAGCAGGCGCAGGAGGTGCACGCGTTCCTGCGTAGCGAAATCGGAGCACGCGATGCTAGAATTGCGGGCTCGCTGCCGATCCTGTACGGCGGCAGCGTCAAGGCCGACAACGCGGCCGCGCTGTTCTCGCAGCCGGACGTCGATGGCGGCCTGGTGGGCGGGGCCTCGCTGGTCGCCGCCGACTTCAATGCGATCGTGCGCGCGGCGGCTGGCTGAACCGCAGGCGCGACGCGCGCGACGCCACGCTGAACCCGAGGCAACACAACGATGATCCTCACGCTGCTCAACGTGCTGTACGTGCTCATCGCGATCGCGATGATCGCGCTGATCCTCATGCAGCGCGGCGCGGGCGCGCAGGCCGGCACCGGGTTCGGCGCGGGCGCTTCGGCCACCGTGTTCGGTTCGCGCGGCGCGTCGAACTTCCTGTCGAAGTCGACCAAGTGGCTGGCGATCCTGTTCTTCGCGATCAGTCTCGGCATGGCGTGGCACGCAAGCCGCCAGGCCCGGCAAACCGGCGCGGTGCAGGATCTCGGGGTGATGTCGCAGGTGCCGGTGGCGCCCGCGACGCAGACAGCCCCGGCTGCCGGCGGCGCGGTGCCGCAGGCGCCGGCGGCGGCGCAGCAGCAGGCGCCTGCCTCGGCGGTGCCGCAGGCGCCGGCGCAGCCGCCGGCACCTGCGAACGAGGATTGATCCGCGGCTACAATAGCGAGCCGCAAGCATCCGGCCAGGAAGGCGGGATGCGGTCAGCGATGACCGACGAGCCGGACAACCGGAACGCGCAGCAGGATGCTCCCATTGCCCAGGTGGCGGAATTGGTAGACGCACTACCTTGAGGTGGTAGCGACGCAAGTCGTGGGGGTTCGAGTCCCCCCTTGGGCACCACACCATTCACGGGGTTTCGAGACGGCGGCCGCGAGGCCGTTTTTCGGATCGCCGGGCCGGAAGCATCCCGGCCCGGTCGCCGGCGGACGCTTCGGGGTCTGCGCGGCACGCGACGTCCCGGGTCGCAGCGCCCCTGGCGGGGCGCGCGGCGGCGGCGGACGGCAGGCCCGTCTTCCGCGGTCGATGCGGGGCTTCGCCGCTCCACGAGGCGTGCGCCGCAAGCCAAACGCCACGGCGACGTGGCTTCGCCAACCGGCGCCGCGGCGACGCGGCGCAGCGAGAGAACGCGAGTGCTGGCCGAATATCTGCCGACCCTGCTGTTCCTGATCGTCGCCGGCGCGATCGGCGTCGCCCTTATCGTGTTGGGGCGCTTCCTGGGCCCGCGGCGCCCGACGCCCGAAAAGCTCGCGCCGTACGAGTGCGGCTTCACCGAGTTCGAGGATGCGCGCATGCAGTTCGACGTGCGCTACTACCTCGTCGCCATCCAATTCATCATTTTCGATCTCGAGATCATCTTCATCGTGCCGTGGGCCACGGTCTTCCGTGAGCTCGGCCCGGTCGGCCTGGTCGAGATGGGCATCTTCGCCGGCATGCTGCTGCTCGGGTTCGTGTACGTCTGGAAGAAGGGGGCGCTCGAATGGGAGTGATCCACTCCGTCGGCGACAAGCTCGCTGGGATGATGAACAACCCGCTGCCGGAAGGGCGGCTGGACGACATCCTGCGCCCGGAAGGCGACAACCCGGTGCTGCAGCAGGGCTACGTCACCACCAGCATGGACGCGCTGTGGAACTGGGCGCGCACCGGCTCGATGTGGCCGATGACGTTCGGCCTGGCGTGCTGCGCGGTGGAGATGATGCATGCCGGCGCCGCGCGCCTGGACCTCGACCGCTACGGCGTCGTGTTCCGTCCCAGCCCGCGCCAGTCGGACGTGATGATCGTCGCCGGCACCCTGGTCAACAAGATGGCGCCGGCGCTGCGCAAGGTCTACGACCAGATGCCCGACCCGAAGTGGGTGATCTCGATGGGCAGCTGCGCCAACGGCGGCGGCTACTACCACTACTCGTACTCGGTGGTGCGCGGCTGCGACCGCGTCGTGCCGGTCGACATCTACGTGCCCGGTTGCCCGCCCACCGCCGAAGCGCTGGTGTACGGCATCCTGCAGCTGCAGAAGAAGATCCGCCGCGGCACCAACTTCGGGCCGAACCGCCAGGGGCTGCGCGGATGAGCGACGTCGCCCTGTCCTTCGCCGACCAGCTGCGCGCGCGCTTCCCGGAAGGTGCGGTCACCGTCGCCGAGCCGCGCGGGGAGCTCACGCTGGAGCTGCCGCACACCCACTGGCTGACGGCGGCGCACGCGCTGCGCGACGAGTTCGGTTTCGAGCAGGCGGTCGACCTGTGCGGCGTCGACTACCTCGGCTACGGCAGCGACGAGTGGGACACCAGCGTGTCCTCGGAAGGCTTCTCGCGCGGGGTCGAAGGACGCGGCCCGGGCCGTTTCGCGTGGGGCCAGCAGCCGACCGCGCAGCCGCTCGCGCCGGAGCGTCGCTACGCGGTGGTCGCGCACCTGCTGTCGCTGCAGCACAACCGGCGCCTGCGCATCCGCACGTTCGCGCCGGACGACACCATGCCGGTGGTGGATTCGCTGATTCCGGTCTGGCGCGGCGTGAACTGGTTCGAGCGCGAGGCGTTCGACCTGTTCGGCATCGTGTTCGTCGGCCATCCGGACCTGCGCCGCATCCTCACCGACTACGGTTTCGTCGGTCATCCGTTCCGCAAGGACTTCCCGCTGATCGGCAACGTCGAGGTGATCTACGACCCCGAGCGCCGGCGCGTGGTGTACCAGCCGGTGAGCATCGAGCCGCGCGTGCTGGTGCCGCGGGTGATCCGCGACGACGCGCGCTACCAGACTTCGGTCGGGGAGAGCACCGCCACCCAGCAGCTGGGTCGCGAGGTCAAGCCATGAGCGCACAGCCAACCGATCTGCGTCCCGCCGCCGACGGCGCGGAGATCCGCAACTACACGATGAACTTCGGTCCGCAGCACCCCGCCGCGCACGGCGTGCTGCGCCTGATCCTGGAAATGGACGGCGAGGTCGTGCAACGCGCCGACCCGCACATCGGCCTGCTGCATCGCGCCACCGAGAAGCTGGCCGAGAGCAAGCCGTTCAACCAGTCGATCGGCTACATGGACCGGCTCGACTACGTCTCGATGATGTGCAACGAGCACGCCTACGTGCGTGCCATCGAGACGCTGCTCGGGATCGAGGCGCCCGAGCGTGCGCAGTGGATCCGTACGATGTTCGACGAGATCACGCGCATCCTGAACCACCTGATGTGGGTGGGCTCGAACGCGCTCGACCTCGGCGCGATGGCGGTGTTCCTGTACGCGTTCCGCGAGCGCGAGGAGCTGATGGACTGCTACGAGGCGGTCTCCGGCGCGCGCATGCACGCGGCGTACTACCGCCCGGGTGGCGTCTACCGCGACCTGCCGGACTTCATGCCGAAGTACCGCGAGTCGCCGTGGCGCAAGGGCAAGGGCCTCAAGCGCTTCAACGAGGCGCGCGAGGGGTCGCTGCTCGATTTCCTCGAGCACTTCACCCGCGAATTCCCCAAGCGCGTCGACGAGTACGAGACGCTGCTGACCGACAACCGCATCTGGAAGCAGCGCACCGTCGGCGTCGGCGTGGTCACGCCCGAGCAGGCGCTGGCGTGGGGCATGACCGGCCCGATGCTGCGTGGCTCCGGCATCGCGTGGGACCTGCGCAAGAAGCAGCCGTATGCGCGCTACGACCAGGTCGAGTTCGACATCCCGGTCGGCGTTAACGGCGACTGCTACGACCGCTACCTCGTGCGCATGGCCGAGATGCGCGAGTCCAACCGCATCATCGCCCAGTGCGTGAAGTGGCTGAAGGCCAACCCCGGCCCGGTGATGGTCAAGAACTTCAAGGTCGCGCCTCCGTCCCGCGAGGAGATGAAGGACGACATGGAAGCGCTGATCCACCACTTCAAGCTGTTCACCGAGGGCTATTGCGTGCCGGCGGGCGAGACGTATGCCGCGGTCGAGGCGCCGAAGGGCGAATTCGGCTGCTACCTCGTTTCCGACGGCGCCAACAAGCCGTTCCGCGTCAAGCTGCGCGCGCCGGGTTTCGCCCATCTGTCGTCGATGGACGAGATCGTCAAGGGGCACATGCTGGCCGACGTGGTCGCGATGATCGGCACCTACGACATCGTGTTCGGGGAAATCGACCGATGAAAGCCACCGGCAATTTCGAAGCCTGCCAGCACGTCGACCCGATGGTCGCGCTGAGCGAGAAGACCCGCGCGCACATCGACCACTGGGTGGCGAAGTTCCCGCCGGACCGTAAGCGGTCGGCGGTGCTGCAGGGCCTGCACGCCGCACAGGAGCAGAACGGCGGCTGGCTGACCGACGAGCTGATCGCCGCGGTCGCCAAGTACCTCGGCCTGCCGCCGGTGTGGGCCTACGAGGTCGCGAGCTTCTACTCGATGTTCGAGTTGAAGCCGGTCGGCCGTCACAACGTCGCCATCTGCACCAACATCAGCTGCTGGCTCAACGGCGCCGAGGACATCGTGCGCCACTGCGAGAAGAAGCTCGGCATCAAGCAGGGCGAGAGCACGGCGGACGGCCGCATCTACCTCAAGATCGAGGAGGAGTGCCTGGCCGCGTGCGCCGGCGCTCCGATGATGGTCGTCAACGGCCACTACCACGAGAAGCTCGACACCGCGAAGGTGGACGAGATCCTCGACAGCCTGGATTGAGGCGTTCGCCGATGGCGCATTCGCACCACGACTATTCCAAGGGCTACGGTCCGGTCGGCCCGGCGCCGCAGGAGCACAACGTCGTCTACACGACGTTGCACTTCGAGACGCCGTGGTCGTACGAGAACTATCTCAAGACCGGCGGCTACAGCGCGTGGCGGAAGATCCTCACCGAGAAGATCCCGCCCGAGCAGATCATCGAGATGGTCAAGCAGTCCGGCCTGCGCGGCCGCGGCGGCGCAGGCTTCCCCACCGGCCTGAAGTGGAGCTTCATGCCGAAGGGCAGCGGCACGCAGAAGTACATCCTCTGCAATTCGGACGAATCCGAGCCCGGCACCTGCAAGGACCGCGACATCCTGCGCTTCAACCCGCACTCGGTGATCGAGGGTATGGCGATCGCCTGCTACGCGACCGGCTCGACGGTCGCGTACAACTACCTGCGCGGCGAGTTCCACCACGAGCCGTTCGAGCACTTCGAGCAGGCGCTGCAGGAGGCGTACGCGAACGGCTGGCTGGGCAAGAACGTCCTCGGCAGCGGCGTGGACGTGGACATCTATTCGGCGCTCGGCGCCGGCGCCTACATCTGCGGTGAGGAAACCGCGCTCATGGAGTCGCTGGAGGGCAAGAAGGGCCAGCCGCGCTACAAGCCGCCGTTCCCGGCCAATTTCGGCCTGTTCGGCAAGCCGACCACGATCAACAACACCGAGACCTACGCCTCGGTGCCGGCGATCGTCCGCAACGGTGCGGAGTGGTTCCTCAACCTCGGCAAGCCGAACAACGGCGGGCCGAAGATCTTCTCGGTGTCCGGGCACGTCAACAATCCGGGCAACTTCGAGATCCGGCTCGGCACGCCGTTCCGCGACCTGCTGGCGATGGCCGGCGGCGTGCGCGGCGGGCGCAGGCTCAAGGCGGTGATCCCGGGCGGCTCCTCGATGCCGGTGCTGCCAGGCGAGGTGATGCTGGATCTGACGATGGATTACGACTCGATCCAGAAGGCCGGCTCCGGCCTTGGTTCGGGCGCGGTCATCGTGATGGACGAGATCACCTGCATGGTGCGCGCCTGCCAGCGAATCGCGCGGTTCTACTTCAAGGAATCGTGCGGCCAGTGCACGCCGTGCCGCGAGGGCACCGGCTGGATGTACCGCATGCTCACGCGCATCGTCGAGAAGCAGGCCACGCTGGACGACCTGCACATGCTGAAGGCGGCGGCGGGGCAGATCGAAGGCCACACCATCTGCGCGTTCGGCGAGGCCGCGGCGTGGCCGGTGCAGGGTTTCCTGCGCCACTTCTGGAACGAATTCGAGTACGCGATCGTGAACAAGCGCTTCCTGGTCGACGACCAGGCGGCCGGCACGGTGAAGGAGGCCGCGTGAGCGCGCAGCCCACCAACCCCGCCGCCCCGCCGGATCACGTCACCATCGAGATCGACGGCGTGCAGATGTTCGCGCCGAAGGGCTCGATGATCATCCAGGCGGCCGACAAGGCCGGCATTCCGATCCCGCGCTTCTGCTACCACGACAAGCTGAGCGTGGCGGCCAACTGCCGCATGTGCCTGGTCGAGGTGGAGAAGATGCCGAAGCCGGCGCCGGCGTGCGCCACGCCGGTGATGGACGGCATGAAGGTGCGCACGCGCAGCGACAAGGCGCTGAAGTCGCAGCGCAACGTGATGGAGTTCCTGCTGATCAACCATCCGCTCGACTGCCCGATCTGCGATCAGGGTGGCGAATGCGAGCTGCAGGACCTGTCGATGGGCTACGGCCGTTCGGTGAGCCGTTTCGCCGAGCGCAAGCGCGTGGTGCCAGACGAGGACATCGGTCCGCTGGTCGCCACCGAGATGACCCGCTGCATCCAGTGCACGCGCTGCGTGCGCTTCACCGCGGAGATCGCCGGCACCTACGAGCTCGGCGGCATGTACCGCGGCGAGAACCTGCAGATCGGCACCTACGACGGCAAGCCGCTCACCACCGAGCTCTCGGGCAACGTGATCGACGTCTGCCCGGTCGGCGCGCTCACCAACAAGGTGTTCCAGTTCAAGGCGCGGCCGTGGGAGCTGATCGCGCGCGAGTCGCTGGGCTACCACGATCCCCTCGGCTCCAACCTGTTCCTGCACGTGCGCCGCGGCCAGGTGCTGCGCGCGGTGCCGCGCGACAACGACGACGTCAACGAGTGCTGGCTGTCCGATCGTGACCGCTACTCGCACCAGGGCCTCTATGCCGCCGACCGTGCGCTGCGGCCGATGGTGAAGGACGGCGGCGACTGGCGCGAAACCTCCTGGGAGGAGGCGCTGGCGCGCGCCGCGCAGATCCTGCGCGACAACGGCGCCGACCGGCTCGGCATGCTGGTGCATCCGGCCACCTCGAACGAGGAGGGCGCGCTGCTCGCGCGCCTGGCCGACGCGCTGGGCACCGGCAACCTCGACCACCGCATCACCCAGCACGACCTGTCCGACGGTGCGGTCGCCGAACCGTTCGGCATGCCGGCCGCGGCGCTGTCGCAGGCCGACGCGATCATCATCGTCGGCAGCAACCTGCGCCACGAGGTGCCGCTGCTGCATGCGCGCGTGCGCACCGCCTGGCGCCGCGGCGCCAAGGTGCACGTGATCAACCCGGTGGACTTCGACTTCACGTTCGAAGCCGCCGGCAAGGCGATCGTCGCACCGTCGCAGATCGCCGCCGCGCTGCGCGGCGAGCCGCTGCGTGAGGCGCTGCGCGGTGCCACGCGCGCGGCGATCCTGGTCGGTGAACTCGCCGAGTGCGGCCCGCACGCGGCCGAGGTGCGTGCCGCCGCGCGCGAGCTGGCCGCGGCCACCGGGGCGGCGCTGTGCCGCATTCCGCAGGGCGCGAATGCGCTCGGACTCGCGCTGCACGGCGTGCTGCCGCGCAGCCGCGACGCGCGCGCCATGCTGGCCGATCAGCGCGGCGCCTACGTCCTGTACGGCATCGAGCCGGGGCTGGACTTCGTCGACACCGCGCTGGCGATGAAGGCGCTGGGCGCGGCGCAGGTGGTCGCGTTCAGCCAGTTCGCCTGCGAATCGACCCGTGCAGTGGCCGACGTGATCCTGCCGATCGCGCTGCTGCCGGAAATCGAGGCCACGCTGACCAACCTCGACGGCCGCGACCAGGCCACGGTCGCCGGCGCCACGGTGCCGGGCGAGGCGCGTCCGGGCTGGCGCGTGCTGCGTGCGCTCGGCGGCGAGCTCGGCGCGCACGGCTTCGATTTCACCGAACTCGTGCAGCTGCGCGGCAGCCTGCAGCGCAAGCCGGCGCAGGCCGTGCGCGGCGCCGCGCCGGCAGCGGCCGGCGAGGGGCTGGAGCTTGCGGTCACCACCTCGATCTACCGCGGCGACGCGGTCGTGCGTCGCGCCGCAGCGCTGCAGTCGCATCCGCTCACGCTGGCGCCGCGTGCGGTGCTGCATCCGCAGGACGCACAGGCACTCGGGCTGGCGTCCGATGAGGTCGCGAAGTTCCGCACCGACAGCGGTACCGCGTCGCTGCCGGTGGCGGTGAGCGACAAGGTCGCGCGCGGCGCGGTGTGGGTCGAGCGTGGACACGGGGCGACCACGCCGCTTGGCGCCGGTCGCGTGCAGGTGGGCAAGGCATGAGCGCGATGGCCATGATCGATCCCGTCCGCGAGTGGTTCCTGTCGCTGGGCTATGCCGGCTCGGTGGCGTGGATCGTGCTCAAGATCCTCACGATCGCCCTGCCGGTGATCATCGCCGTGGCGTTCTACGTCGTCTGGGAACGCAAGCTGATCGGCTGGATGCACGTCCGCCACGGGCCCATGTACGTGGGCAAGGGCGTGCTGCAGGCGTTCGCCGACGTCTTCAAGCTGCTGTTCAAGGAAGTGATCCAACCGACGCGCGCGCACCCGCTGCTGTTCTGGCTGGCGCCGCTGATCGCGCTGGCGCCCGCGTTCGCCGCGTGGGCGGTGGTGCCGTTCGACGCGCAGCTGGTGCTGTCCAATGCCAATGCCGGCCTGCTGTACCTGCTGGCGATGACCTCGATGGGCGTGTACGGGATCATCTTGGCCGGTTGGGCGTCGAACTCGAAGTACGCGTTCCTCGGCGCCATGCGCGCCGCCGCGCAGGTGGTGAGCTACGAAATCGCAATGGGCTTCGCGCTGGTGGCGGTGATGGTCGGCGCCGGCAGCCTCAACCTGTCGGAGATCGTGATGGCGCAGGCCGGCAACGCGGGCCTGTTCGAGTGGTTCATGTGGCCGATGCTGCCGCTGCTCGTCGTCTATTTCGTTTCCGGCGTGGCCGAAACCAACCGCGCGCCGTTCGACGTGGTGGAAGGCGAGTCGGAGATCGTCGCCGGCCACATGGTGGAGTACTCGGGCTCGGCGTTCGCGCTGTTCTTCCTGGCCGAGTACGCCAACATGATCCTGGTCAGCTTCCTGACCGCGATCTTCTTCCTCGGCGGCTGGCTGAGCCCGTTCCAGGGCCTCGGGATCCCGCTCCTGTCGGCCAACGGCTGGTGGTGGCTGTTCGCCAAGGTCGCGTTCTTCGCCAGCGCCTTCATCTGGTTCCGCGCGTCGTTCCCGCGCTACCGCTACGACCAGATCATGCGGCTGGGCTGGAAGGTGTTCATTCCGCTCACCATCGCCTGGATCTGCGTGGTCGCGCTGATGGCGTACTACGGCGTGTTCGAGCCGGGGCAGTAACGCATGAATCGCATCGTCGCCTATTTCAAGAGCCTGCTGCTGCTCGAGCTGATCAAGGGCCTCGGACTGACGTTCCGGTACCTGTTCCGCCCGAAGTACACGCTGATGTACCCGATGGAGAAGACGCCGCAGTCGCCGCGCTTCCGCGGGCTGCACGCGCTGCGCCGTTACCCGAACGGCGAGGAACGCTGCATCGCCTGCAAGCTGTGCGAGGCCGTGTGCCCGGCGCTGGCGATCACCATCGACTCGGAGAAGCGTGAGGACGGCAGCCGCCGCACCACCAAGTACGAGATCGACCTGTTCAAGTGCATCTTCTGCGGGTTCTGCGAGGAATCGTGCCCGGTCGACTCGATCGTGGAGACCCACGTGCACGAGTACCACTTCGACCTGCGCAAGCAGGCGCTGGTGCAGAAGCCGCAGCTGCTCGCCATCGGCGACCGGCTCGAGGCCGAGATCGCCGAGCGCCGCGCCGCCGACGCCGCCTACCGCTGAGGCCGCCATGGATCTCGCCCTGATCGCTTTCTACGCCTTCGCCGCCATCGCGGTCGCTTCCGCGGTTGCGGTGATCAGCGTGCGCAACCCGGTGCACGCCGCGCTGTGCCTGGTGCTGACGTTCTTCTCGATCGCCTGCACCTGGCTGATCGCCGGTGCCGAGTTCCTCGGCATCGCGCTGATCCTGGTTTATGTCGGCGCGGTGATGGTGCTGTTCCTGTTCGTGGTGATGATGCTCGACATCGACGTCGAGCCGCTGCGCGCCGGCTTCGCCCGCTACCTGCCGTTCGGCCTGCTGGTCGCGGTGGTGATGCTGATCGAGATCCTGACCCTGATCGGCATCAAGGCGCAGGTCGCCACGCCGTTCGGCGCCGAGCAGGAGGGCAGCAACGTGCAGTGGCTGGCCCGCCGGCTGTTCACCGACTTCCTGCTGCCGTTCGAGACCGCCGCGGTGATCCTGACGGTGGCGGTGATCGCGGCGGTGATGCTGACCCTGCGCCGCCGCGTCGGCGTGAAGCACCAGGATCCGGGTGCGCAGGCGCGCGTGCGCGCCGCCGACCGCGTCCGCATGGTCAAGATGGATCCGGTGAAGCCGGTGCCGGCGACGGCACCGGTCGAAGCCGGCGCCGGCAACCCGGAGGCGAAGCCATGAGCCCGCTCGGCACCGAACTCGCGCTCGGCCATTATCTCGCGCTCGGCGCGGCGCTGTTCTGCATCAGCGTGGCCGGCATCTTCCTCAACCGGAAGAACATCATCGTGCTGCTGATGGCCATCGAGCTGATGCTGCTGGCCGTCAACATCAACTTCGTCGCGTTCTCGCGCCAGTTCGGCGACGAGGCGGGACAGATCTTCGTCTTCTTCATCCTGACGGTCGCCGCGGCGGAAGCCGCGATCGGTCTGGCGATCCTGGTCACGCTGTTCCGCAACCGGCGGACGATCAACGTGACCGAGATCGACACGATGAAGGGTTGAGAACCCACGCCAGCGACGCGACTTGACGTCGCGGCGCATGGATTTTCAGGGGCGGGGCGGGAGCCTCGCGCCGGAGCGACTCGGCGAGCGCAGGACGCGCGAGCCTGGTCGCCGCGAGACGCTCGTGCAGCCTTATCCGGC
>DASQMI010000078.1:0-14242 GCA_035645555.1 Lysobacter sp.
GTCGAGGCCGCGCGCGTGGAGCAGCGCACCGACCTCGACAAGCTGGTGCTCGACATCGAGACCAACGGCACGATCGACGCCGAGGACGCGGTGCGCACCGCCGCCGACATCCTCACCGACCAGCTGTCGGTGTTCGGCGACTTCACCCATCGCGACCGCGGTGCGTCGAAGCCGCAGGCCGCCGGCGTCGACCCGGTGCTGCTGCGTCCGATCGACGACCTCGAGCTGACCGTGCGCTCGGCGAACTGCCTGAAGGCCGAGAGCATCTACTACATCGGTGATCTGGTGCAGAAGACCGAGGTCGAGCTGCTCAAGACGCCGAACCTTGGCAAGAAGTCGCTCACCGAGATCAAGGAAGTGCTCGCGCAGCGTGGCCTGTCGCTCGGCATGAAGCTCGAGAACTGGCCGCCGGCCGGCATCGCCAGCCACGGCATGATGGGGTGAAGCGCAGCGCTTGCGAGATGCCCAAAGGCATCTCGCGCTGTGCTGAACGCCCGGCCGTAAGGCCGGGCCGGGGCGCCAAGGTCCGGTAGCTGCCGAACCGGCAACCCTGTAGTAGAGACACGCCCGCGCCGCTGGCGCGGGCCGGGCGTCAAGCTCCAGCAGTACGGAGCAAGTCGCTCGCAGTTGAACGCCCGGCCGTGAGGCCGGGCGGGGCGCCAGCTTCCACAGTGCGGAGCTTGGCGTCACGCAGTCAGACCCGGCTTCGAGGCCGGGCCGGGCGCCAAGGCTTCGGCTGTGGCGCTGGAGTGAGCACGTACCACGCAACACACCGCCGACGGGCTCAGCCCGCGGCATGCCGGTCACGGAGGGCCGGCTCGGACCACCCGCAGTCCAATGCTCCAACGCCACGAAGGCGACAGCGTAGTCCACGGTTTCAACATTCATCAGGAATCCCTGCCATGCGCCACCAGAAAGCCGGACGCAAGTTCAGCCGCACCAGTGCCCATCGCGAAGCGATGTTCAGCAACATGGCTGCGTCCCTCATCAAGCACGAACTCATCCGCACGACCTTGCCGAAGGCCAAGGAGCTGCGTCGCGTCGCCGAGCCGCTGATCACGCTCGCCAAGCAGGACGGCGTGGCGAACCGCCGGCTGGCGTTCTCGCGTCTGCGCGACAAGCAGGCGGTCGGCAAGCTCTTCGTCGAGCTCGGCCCGCGCTACCGGGACCGTCCGGGCGGCTACCTGCGCATCCTCAAGTGCGGTTTCCGCGCCGGCGACAACGCGCCGATGGCGTACGTCGAGCTGGTCGACCGCCCGCAGGCGACCGGCGGCGAGGCGGCCGGCGAGTAACCGCGGCGACGCAACCGCGTCCCGACGTGCAAAAGCCCCGGCCTGGCCCGGGGCTTTTGCTTTCCGGCGCGCGGCTTGCGACGATGACCCACCGTTCACGCGTCCAGCGTTTTTCCGCATGCCGGCCAATCCGTTACGTGCTTCGTTTCGCACCCAGTTCCTGCTCGGCTTCCTCGCCTGTGCGGGCCTGATGGGCTACGCGCTGTACGCGCAGCACGTGCAGGGCTACGAGCCGTGCCCGCTGTGCATCTTCCAGCGCATCGCGGTGATCGCCTTGGGCGTGGTGTTCCTGCTCGGTGCATTGGTCGCACCGAGCGGTCGCGGTGGTCGCGCCGTCTTCGGCGTGCTTGCACTGCTGGCCGCCGGTGCCGGGATCGCGGTGGCCGGCCGCCACGTGTGGCTGCAGAACCTGCCGCCGGACCAGGTGCCGGCGTGCGGGCCGCCGTTCGACTTCATGCGCGAGACGCTGCCGGTGGCCGAACTGGTAACGAAGGTGTTCCGCGGCAGCGGCGAGTGCGCCAACGTCGACTGGAGCCTGCTCGGACTGTCGATGCCCGCGTGGGTGCTGATCGCCTTCGTCGCGCTCGCGATGTGGGCGCTGTACGCCGCGTTCCGGCGCTGATCCGCCCGAAGTCTTGCCAGCAGGTTGCCGTATGAGCCCGATCGACCGCCATCTCCGCCCCGTCCATCTCCCCGCCGAGTGGACGCCAGCGTCGTGGCGCGCGCGTCCGGCGCGGCAACTGCCGCAGTACCCCGACGCCGGTGCGCTGGAGGGCGTGCTGCACGAGCTGCAGGCGCTGCCGCCGCTGGTGACGTCGTGGGAAATCCTCGCGCTCAAGCAGCAGATTGCCGAAGCGCAGGAGGGCAAACGCTTCCTGCTGCAGGGAGGCGATTGCGCGGAGAGCTTCGACGCCTGCACCTCCGAGGTGATCAGCAACCGGCTCAAGGTGCTGCTGCAGATGAGCCTCGTGCTGGTGCACGGCCTGCGCAAGCCGGTGATCCGCGTCGGCCGCTTCGCCGGCCAGTACGCCAAGCCGCGCTCGACGGATACCGAGACGGTGAACGGCGTGAGCCTGCCGTGCTACCGCGGCGACATGGTCAACGCGCCCGCGTTCACCGCGGAGGCGCGCACGCCGGACCCGCGTCGCATGGTGAAGGCGCACGCGCGCTCGGCGATGACGATGAACTTCGTGCGCGCGCTGATCGACGGTGGCTTCGCTGATCTGCATCACCCCGAATACTGGAACCTCAGCTGGGTCCGGCATTCCCCGCTCGCCGACGAGTACCACCGCATGGTGGAAGCGATCGGCGACTCGGTACGCTTCATGGAGACGCTATCGGGCGAGGAGATCCACAACCTCAACCGGGTCGACTTCTACACCTCGCACGAAGCGCTGCTGCTGCCGTACGAGGAGGCGCTCACCCGCCAGGTGCCGCGCCACTGGGGCTGGTTCAACCTCAGCACGCACTATCCGTGGATCGGCATGCGCACCGCCGACGTCGACGGCGCGCATGTGGAGTATTTCCGCGGCATCCGCAATCCGATCGCGGTCAAGGTTGGTCCTTCGTTAAGCGCCGATGCCCTGCTGCGGCTGATCGACGTGCTCAGCCCGGACGACGAACCCGGGCGGCTGACCTTGATCCACCGCATGGGTGCTGCGCAGATCGAGCAGAAGCTGCCGCCGCTGCTCGACGCGGTGCGGCGCGACGGGCGTCGCGTGCTGTGGGTCTGCGATCCGATGCACGGCAACACCGAGACCACGCACAACGGCTACAAGACCCGGCGCTTCGCCAACATCGGCCGCGAGCTGGAGCTCGCGTTCGAGCTGCATGGCGCGGCCGGCACCCGCCTTGGTGGCGTGCATCTTGAGCTGACCGGCGAGGACGTGACCGAATGCCTCGGCGGCGCGCGCGCGCTGACCGAGACCGACCTCGAACGCGCGTACACGTCGACGGTCGATCCGCGCCTGAATTACGAGCAGGCGCTGGAAGTCGCGATGCTGATCGTGCGTCGCCACGGCGGCGGCATCCGCCTCGGCTAACGTTTTGCCGACATCGCGCTCGCGTCCCGTTGCCGGTGCGGCGGGACAATGCGGGGCATGGACGGTTTCGCCCGCTTCGACTGGCCGGCGCTGGCGCAGGTCGCCATTCCGGTCGGTATCGCGTTGCTGCTCGGCATGGGCGTTCGCCAGCTGCTGCTGGCGCTGGCGCTGGCGCGGCGCGTGCGCGGCAGCCAGAGCCTGCGTGCGCTGATCCTGCGCGCGGTCAGCGTGCCGGCCGCGTTCGCCGTTCCGCTCCTGCTGGTGGCCGCGGCGCTGCGCTATACGCCGTTGTCCACGCAGGTGCTGGAGGGGCTGCGTCACGCGATCGCGGTTGCGCTGACCGGCGCGCTGACGTGGCTGTCGATCCGACTGGTGCAGGCTGCGCAGGATTGGGTGATTGCCCGCCATCCGGTGGACGTCGACGACAATCTCGCCGCACGCCGCATCCAGACCCAGACCCGCGTGCTGGCGCGCGTCGCCACCGGCCTCGTGCTGCTGCTCGGCGTGTCGGCGGCGCTGATGACGTTCCCGGCGATCCGCCAGGTAGGGACCACGCTGCTGGCTTCGGCGGGCATCTTGGGCGTCGTCGCCGGCATCGCTGCGCGGCCGGTGTTCGGCAACCTGATCGCGGGCCTGCAGATCGCGCTGACCCAGCCGATCCGGCTCGACGACGTCGTCATCGTCGAAGGCGAGTGGGGACGCGTCGAGGAGATCACCACGTCCTACGTGGTGGTGCGCCTATGGGACGAGCGCCGCATGGTGGTGCCGCTGAGCTGGTTCATCGAAAACCCGTTCCAGAACTGGACACGGCGCACCGCCTGCCTGCTCGGCGAGGTGTTCCTCTGGCTGGATTACCGCACGCCGATGGAACCGCTGCGCGCGGAACTGCGCCGCATCTGCACGAGTGACCCGCGCTGGGACGGCCGCGTCTGCATCGCCCAGGTGACCGACACCGATCGCCATGCGATGCAGGTGCGCCTGCTGGTCAGCGCAGGCAACTCCGGCGACGCGTTCGACCTGCGCTGCGCGGTGCGCGAGCGCATGGTCGATTTCCTGCAGCGCGAGCACCCCGAGGCGTTGCCGCGCCTGCGCGCCAATGTCGCCGAGACCGAACGCCCGGAGCGGCGCTGGCACCGGCCCAGCTCCGCGCAGCTGCCGAACTCGCCGCGCGCGGAGGACAGCAGCGTGGAGGACAGCCTGCAGCGACGCCGCGCCTGAACGCGGCGCCCGCGATCAGGCCGCGCGCGACGCGCGCTTGCGGTCCACCTCGGCGCGCAGCTTCTTGCGCAGGCGGATCGCCTTCGGCGTGACCTCGACCAGCTCATCGTCGTCGATGAACTCCAGCGCCTGCTCGAGCGAGAACTTCAGCGGCGGCGTCAGCGCCAGCGCGTCGTCCTTGCCGGCGGCGCGGAAGTTGGTGAGCTGCTTCGCGCGCAGGGCATTGACCGTGAGGTCGTTGTCCTTGGCGTGGATGCCGATGATCTGGCCTTCGTAGATTTCTTCCTGCGGTTCGATGAACAGCCGCCCGCGCTCCTGCAGCGCGAACTGCGCGTACGCGGTCGAGGTGCCGGTGTCGTTGGAGATCAGCACGCCGTTCTGGCGCTGGCCGATCGCGCCTTCCGCCTTCGGCCCGTAGTGGTCGAAGATGTGGAACAGCAGGCCGGTGCCGGCGGTGAGCGTGCGGAACTCGGTCTGGAAGCCGATCAGGCCGCGCGCGGGGATCATGAACTCCATGCGCACGCGGCCCTTACCGTCGGGCTCCATGTTGCGCAGGATCGCCTTGCGCTCGCCGAGGCGCGCCATCACGCCGCCCTGGTACTGCTCCTCGAGGTCGACGACCAGCTGCTCGTACGGTTCCTGCTGCACGCCGTCGACCTCGCGCACGATCACTTCCGGACGCGACACCGCGAGCTCATAGCCTTCGCGGCGCATGGTTTCGATCAGGATCGACAAATGCAGCTCGCCGCGGCCCGACACCTTGAACTTGTCGGCGTCCGCGGTGTCCTCGACCTTGAGCGCGACGTTGTGCTGGGTTTCGCGCATCAGGCGGTCGCGCAGCTGGCGGCTGGTGAGGAACTTGCCGCCGCTGCGCTCCTTGTGACCGGCGAACGGCGAGTCGTTGACCTGGAACGTCATCGAGATGGTCGGCTCGTCGACGGTCAGCACCGGCAGCGCCTCCGGCGCGCTCGGATCGCACACGGTCTCGGAGATGCCCAGGCCCTCGACGCCGCTGATCGCGATGATGTCGCCCGCCTGCGCCTCGGGCACCTCGATGCGCTCCAGGCCCATGAAGCCCAGCACCTGCAGGACCTTGCCGTTGCGCGGCTTGCCGTCGCGGTCGAGCACCGTCACCGGCATGTTGGTGCGGATCTTGCCGCGCTGGACGCGACCGACGCCGATGATGCCGACATAGCTGTTGTAGTCGAGCGAGGTGATGCGCATCTGGAACGGGCCGTCGGGATCGACCGCCGGTGCCGCGACGTGCTTGCAGATCGCCTCGAACAGCGCGGTCATGTCGCCCTCGCGCACGTCTTCGGTCAGGCCGGCGTAGCCCTGCAGGCCGGACGCGTACACCACCGGGAAATCCAGCTGCTCGTCGGTCGCGCCGAGGCGGTCGAACAGGTCGAACGTCTGGTCCAGCACCCAGCTCGGCCGTGCGCCCGGGCGGTCGACCTTGTTGATGACGACGATTGGCTTGAAGCCCATCGCGAACGCCTTCTGGGTGACGAAGCGCGTCTGCGGCATCGGGCCGTCCATCGCGTCCACCAGGATCAGCACGGAGTCGACCATCGACAGCACGCGCTCCACCTCGCCGCCGAAGTCGGCGTGGCCGGGGGTGTCGACGATGTTGATGCGCCAGCTTTCGCCCTGTGGGTCGGTCCAGCGGATCGCGGTGTTCTTCGAGAGGATGGTGATGCCGCGTTCCTTCTCGAGATCGTTGCTGTCCATCACGCGGTCCGGGACCACGGCGCGTTCGTTCAGCGTGCCCGACTGCTTGAGCAGCTGGTCGACGAGGGTGGTCTTGCCATGGTCGACGTGGGCGACGATGGCGATGTTGCGGAGGCGTTCAATGGACATGGAAGCCGGCGCCGTGCGGCGCCACAGGAGGGAAAGGGAAGCCGCGGATTATAGCCGTTCGTCCGCTCCTCGCCCGGCGCTTACATTCGACTGCGTTATGCTGACGGCCAGACAGGAGCATGGGAGGCGCCTCATGGGCACCGCTCGACCCTGGAAACCACCCGCCTGGCTGATCGCGCTGGATGCCGTCGGCGTGGTCCTGCTGGCGCTCGGGCTGCACGCCGACTCCGGACCCCCGAACCCGCTCGCCCCGTACAAGCTGGGGCTGCTCGGGCTCGGTGGCGCCATGATGGTGGCCGGCGCGCTGTCCGCGCTCGTGCTCGTCGTCCGTCACCGCGCCTCCCCCTGATTTGAAGGAGCAGTACCGATGTCCCTGATCGCCCATTTCGAAACCGACCGCGGCCCGATCCGGGTCGAGCTCGCGCCCGACAAGGCGCCGTTGACCGTCGCCAACTTCGTCAACCTGGCCCAGCGCGGCTTCTACGACGGGCTGACGTTCCACCGCGTCATCCCCGATTTCATGATCCAGGGCGGCTGCCCGCGCGGCACCGGCACCGGCGGTCCGGGCTACAAGTTCGAGGACGAAACCCGTAACGGCCTGAAGCACGAGCGCGGCGCGCTGTCGATGGCCAATGCCGGCCCCAACACCAACGGCAGCCAGTTCTTCATCACCCATGTCGCCTGCCCGTGGCTGGACGGCAAGCACACTGTGTTCGGTAAGGTGCTCGAAGGGCAGGAGGTGGTCGACAAGGTGCAGCAGGGCGACCATATCCGCAGCGTCCGCATCGAGGGCGACACCGCGCCGGTGCTGGCCGCCAAGGCCGACCGCGTGGCGGAGTGGAACCGTGCGCTCGATGCCTGAACCAGGGTGCGCGTCGTGACCGCTGAAGGGCGCCCCATGGCGCCCTTCGTTTTTGTCCGGCGCGCTAGCGGGCGGTGAAACGCATGCTGTCGAGCATGGCGTCGACCGCGGCGACGTCGCGGCCGTGGTAGTGCTCGCGCGGTGCCATCCACAGCAGCACCGTGAGCCGGCCGTTGCGCTCGGCGACCGCAGCGGTGCCGCGGTAGATCAGCCCCGAGGGGTTGGTGAGTTCGAGGTCGAAGCGCAGCCCATCGACGTTGCCGAACCGGTGCGGGCGCAGGTTGTCGGTCTGGATGCCGACCCAGTGCTGGTCCCGGAGCCCGTCCACCACCAGCGCCTGCAGTTCGTCCAGGCGCATGCCGGCGCGGTACCACGGCCCGTCCGGCCGCGAGCGCCGCTCGCGCCCAAGCAGGAACACGTGCTCGCCGGGCCGCACGCCGGAAAAGATCGCCAGCCGGTTGAGCGGCGTGCCGTCGATGGTCCACACCTCGCTGCGGCGCAGCCGAATGCGCGCCCAGTCGAGCGAGGTGTCGAGCGTCATGTCGTACACCTTCACCGCGCCTGCGGTCTGCAGGCGGCCGCCAGGACCGCTGGCGCAGGCGACCAGCAGGGCGAGCGCGAGCAGCAGCAGGACAGGACGCAACGCACGCAGCGTCATCGGGTGCTCTCCAGTTGCGAGATGTAGTGCCGCACCAGTGCGGCGTCCTTGGCGTCGGGTGCGACGTCGAGATAGCGGCGCAGCGCCTGCGCGGCGGCGGCGCGGTCGCCCTGCTTCTGCAGTGCGAGCCCGTGCTCGCGCCAGGCCGCGGGCGGTGGGTCCGGCAGCGCGATCGCCTCCGCGTACAGCGCCGCGGCGCGCGCCAGGTCGTCGCCCTTGGCGCGGCGCCGATGCGCCTCGCCGAGGTAATAGGCGTACAGCGCGGTGAGCTCGCGCGGGGCGTCCTGCCTCAGTTCGCCGATCACCTGCACGGTGGTGTCGTAGGTGCGGCGCGACAGCTCGCCTTCCAGCCAGTGCTGCTGGAACGGCCGCATCGCCGCGCGGAACGCGTCCTGCTCGCGCCGGCCCTCGGTGCCGAGCGACACGGCCGCGGCGCGGATGTCCGCCACGCGCTCGTCGGTCTGCGGATGGCTGGCGAACACCGCGCGGTTCTTGTGGGTGCGGTCGGCGCGTTCCTCGCGGCGCAGGCGCTCCCACAAGCGCACGCCCGCGTGCGGGTCGTAGCCGCCCGCGACCGCGGTCTGGAAACCGAGCCGGTCGGCCTCGCGCTCGTTGTCGCGCGACTGCTTGAACAGTCCGGACATGCCGGCGAGCAGCGCGAGGTCGCCGGCGATCGGCACGCCCGCGCCGAGCGTGACCAGCCCGATCGTGCTGAGCAGCGCGCTGGTGCGCTTGGCCGAGGTCCAGCCTTCGAGCGAATGCCGCGCCCTGTAATGGGCGAACTCGTGGCCGAGCACCACAGCGAGCTCGGCTTCGTCGCGCATGCGCAGCAGCGCGCCGGTGAACACCAGGGTCACGCCGTTGGGCGCCATCGACGCGTTGAAAACCGGCAGGTCGACGATGTACAGCCGCAGGTCCTTGCAGTACTCGCGAGTGACCTTGCACAGCACCTCGCGCACGTACGCGTTGAGCGAGGGGTCGCGAACGATATACGGCGACTGGCGGATCTCCTTCTCCGCCTGGTCCATGCCGTACCAGAGTTCGGCCTCGGTGGTGCCGGGTGCGGGCCGCTCGCCCGGGCGCAGATGCTCCGGCGGTGCGGCGTGCGCGCTGCCCAGGCCCAGCGCGATACACAGCAGCAGGGCGCCGAGGCGGCTCATAGCGGCAGCATCTGCAGGACCTGGCGCACCGCCTTGCGCGCGCCTTCCTCGTTGCGGAGGTCGCCGGACTGGTTGGCGATCAGGTTGTACCAGACCACCTTGCCGGTGCGCAGGTCGACCACCGTGGCCACGCCGAGCTGCACGCCGCCGCCGATGTCGAGCACGCCGCCCATCGCCGCGCCGAGCAGGAACCCGACCACCCGCAGCGCGGTACGGCCGCCGCTGGCGTAGCTGTCGCGCACGTAGACGAACATCGCGTAGTCGGCGCCGGTGGCCTCGCGCAGCGCGGCCACGCCGGGGCCGAGGCTCCAGTCCATGCGCGGCCGGCCGCGGGCATCGCGCTTGGTGGCGAGCTGGCTGCCGGGCTGCGAGTACTGGGTGATGCTCATCGCCACCGCCTCGTTGAGGCGCACCAGCTGGCCCAGTTGCGACGCCGGGTCGAGGTCGTCCGGCACGTCGTAGTCGGCCTTGAGTTCGATCGCCCGGCCGGCCAGCGCCTCCCGCACCGCCTGAGGGAGCAGCCGGCGTGCGGCGTCGGACCATTCCTTACGCGGTTCGTGCAGGCCACCGGCGGTGACCAGCGAAAGTTCGATGTCCGGCTCGACCAGCACGAGGCTGCCTTCGATCCGCACCACCTGGCCGCGTTCGTCGGTGGCGACCCGCGGCCGCGTCAGTGCCTGCGCGCTGGCCACCGCGAACAGGCCGCACAGCACGCCGGCGAGCAGGCCGACGAGCAGGCGTCGCTTCTTCACGAGCCGTTCTCCCCGTGGTGGTTCCTCGCCGCCGGCACGGGCGTGAGCCCGCCTGCGGTCCCCCGGCGGGTACAATAGCGAGTCTCCCCCCAGGGTCCCAACTGCCATGCCCCAGCTCGCAAGGCGCATCGGCCGCGCCAAACCCAGCGCCATCATGCAGGTGGCCGAGAAGGCGAAGCGTCTGAAGGCCGAAGGTCGCGACATCATCAGTTTCTCGATCGGCGTGCCGAATTTCCTCCCCGGCGAGCATGTCTACGCCGCGGCGCGCGACGCGCTCGCCAAGGACAGCGGCCATTACGGCAGCAACCGCGGTGCCGACGCGCTGCTGGACGCGTTCATCGAGCACATGGGCAAGATCGGCATGACCGGCTACGGCCGGGTCAACGTCGCCACCGGCGTCGGCGCCAAGCACGTCATCTACAACCTCGCCGAAGCGCTGCTCGACGAGGGCGACACCATCGCGTTCCCGACGCCGTACTGGACCAGCTATCTCGACATCGCCGAGATCGTCAACGCGAACGTCGACCTGCTGCCGTGCCCGCCCGAGCAGGACTACAAGCTCACGCCCGCGCAGCTGGATGCGGCGCTGGCGAGGAAGCCGAAGGTGTTCCTGTTCAACAACCCGTCGAACCCGACCGGGATGGTGTACACGCGCGAGGAGATCGCCGCGCTCGCCGACGTGCTGGTGAAGTATCCCGACACCTGGGTGATCACCGACGACATCTACAACCGGATGGTGTTCGACGGCATCGGCTACCACAACTTCGTGCAGGTCCGTGCGGAACTGCGCGACCGGGTGATCTTCCTCGACTCGCTGTCGAAGACCTACGGCATGCCGGGCTGGCGCGTCGGCTTCATGGCCGGCCCCGAGCAGGTGGCGCAGGCGATCGTCACCATGAACTCCAACCACATCACCAGCGTGCCGGAAGTGACCACCGCGGCGGCGATCGCCGCGTTCACCGGCCCGCAGGACGTGCCGCTGCAGCGCTGCCAGGAGTTCCAGGCCAAGCGCGACCAGGTGATGGCGGCGCTGGCGCAGATTCCCGGCGTGCGCTGTCCGCGTCCGCAGGGCGCGTTCTACGTGTTCCCCGACGTCAGCGTGGCGTTCGGCAAGACCCACGCGCCGTCTGGCCTTGCGATCGGCACCGACGTGGACTTCTGCAACGTTCTGCTGGAAACCAAGGGCGTGGCGTGCGTGCCCGGCTCCGCGTTCGGCGAACCGCGCGCGATCCGCATCAGCTACACCTGCCCGACGCCGCAGCTCGCGCCCGGCCTGCAGCGCATCCAGGACTTCTTCGCCGAGCTGCAGTGATCCGAGATTCGGGATTCGGGATTCGTCCAGGCGAGTTCCCGGTCCCGGTCCGGACCGCTTGTTCCGCATCCCCATCTCCAATCCCGAATCCCGGAGTTTTCAGATGAAGAAACCCGTCCGCGTCGCCGTCACCGGTGCTGCCGGCCAGATCGGCTACTCGCTGCTGTTCCGCATCGCCTCGGGCGAGATGCTCGGCAAGGACCAGCCGGTCATCCTGCAGATGCTGGAACTGCCGCTGGAGAAGGCGCAGGCCGCGCTGCGCGGCGTGATGATGGAGCTGGAGGACTGCGCGTTCCCGCTGCTCGCCGGCATGGTGGGCACCGACGATCCGCGCGTGGCGTTCAAGGACGCCGACGTGGCCCTGCTGGTCGGCGCCAAGCCGCGCGGCCCGGGCATGGAGCGCAAGGACCTGCTGCTGGAGAACGCCAAGATCTTCATCGAGCAGGGCCGCGCGCTGAACGAGGTGGCCTCGCGCGACGTCAAGGTGCTGGTGGTCGGCAATCCGGCCAACACGAATGCCTATATCGCGATGAAGTCGGCACCCGAGCTGCCGGCGAAGAACTTCACCGCGATGCTGCGCCTGGACCACAACCGTGCGCTGAGCCAGCTCGCCGCGAAGGCCAACGTGCCGGTCGGCGGGATCGAGAAGCTGATCGTGTGGGGCAACCACAGCCCGACGATGTATCCGGACTACCGCTTCGCCAGCGTCGACGGCAAGTCGCTGAAGGACGCGATCAACGACGCCGAGTGGAATGCGAACGTGTTCATCCCGACCGTCGGCAAGCGCGGCGCGGCAATCATCGAGGCGCGCGGACTGTCCTCGGCCGCGTCCGCCGCGAACGCCGCGATCGACCACATGCGCGACTGGGTGCTCGGCTCCAACGGCAAGTGGGTGACGATGGGCATCCCGTCCGACGGCAGCTACGGCATCCCGGAAGGCGTGATGTACGGCTTCCCGGTGACCACCGCGAACGGCGAGTACACCCTGGTGCGCGACCTGCCGATCGACGACTTCAGCCGCGAGCGCATGAACAAGACGCTCGCCGAGCTGGAGGAAGAGCGCGCCGGCGTCGCCCACCTGCTGAGCTGACGGACTTGGCGAAGGACGCGCCTGCCGCGTCCTTCGCCCTTTGACGACGAGGAGCAACGCGATGACGGCATCCGCGGGCATGCGGTTCCGCGAGGCGCTGGCGGCCGAGAAGCCGCTGCAGGTGATCGGCGCGATCAATGCCAACCACGCCCTGCTGGCCCAGCGCGCCGGCTACCGCGCGATCTATCTGTCCGGCGGCGGCGTGGCGGCCGGCTCGCTCGGCCTGCCGGACCTCGGCATCAGCACGCTCGAGGACGTGCTGATCGACGTGCGCCGCATCACCGACGTGTGCGACCTGCCGCTGCTGGTGGACATCGACACCGGCTTCGGCCCGAGCGCGTTCAACATCGAGCGCACGGTGAAGTCGCTGATCAAGGCCGGTGCGGCGGCGTGCCACATCGAGGACCAGGTCGGCGCCAAGCGCTGCGGCCACCGCCCGGGCAAGGAAATCGTGTCGAAGGGCGAGATGGTCGACCGCGTCAAGGCGGCGGCGGACGCGAAGACCGATCCGGCGTTCTTCCTGATCGCGCGCACCGACGCGATCGCGGTGGAAGGCGTGGACGCGGCGCTCGAGCGCGCGCTGGCGTGCGTGGAGGCGGGTGCGGATGCGATCTTCGCCGAGGCCGCGTACGACCTCGACACCTACCGCCGCTTCGTCGAGACGGTGAAGGTGCCGGTGCTCGCCAACATCACCGAATTCGGCAAGACGCCGCTGTTCACCCGCGAGGAACTCGCGTCGGTGGGCGTGGCCATCCAGCTGTATCCGCTGTCCGCGTTCCGCGCGATGAACAAGGCTGCCGAGGCGGTGTACACCGCGATCCGCCGCGACGGCCACCAGAAGAACGTGCTCGATCTCATGCAGACCCGCGAGGAGCTGTACGAGCGCATCGGCTACCACGATTACGAGCGCAAGCTCGACGAACTGTTCAAGCAGAAGGGCTGAGCGCGCCCGCGCGTGCCCGTCACGACAAGGAACCCAACGCCATGTCCGAAACCCAGCAGGTTCTTCCGAAGGCGAAGAAGTCGGTCGCACTCAGCGGCACCGCCGCCGGCAATACCGCCCTGTGCACGGTCGGCCGCAGCGGCAACGACCTGCATTACCGCGGCTACGACATCAAGGACCTCGCCACCCAGGCCACGTTCGAGGAGGTCGCCCACCTGCTGGTGCACGGCGTGCTGCCGAACCGGGCGCAGCTGGCCGCGTACAAGACCAAGCTGAAGCGCCTGCGCGGGCTGCCGGCGATCGTGCAGGAGGCGCTGGAGCTGGTGCCGGCCAACGCGCACCCGATGGACGTGCTGCGCACCGGCTGCTCGGTGCTCGGCACCGTGCTGCCGGAGCGCGAGGGCCATCCGGAAGCCGAGGCGCGCGACATCGCCGACCGGCTGATCGCGAGCTTCGGCTCGATGCTGCTGTACTGGTGGCACTTCACCCGCAACGGCCGCCGCATCGACGTGGAAACCGACGACGACAGCGTCGCGGCGCACTTCCTGCACCTGCTGCACGGCGAGCCGCCGTCGAAGCTGCACGCCGATTCGCTCGACAAGTCGCTGATCCTCTACGCCGAGCACGAATTCAACGCATCGACGTTCACCGCGCGGGTGATCGCCGGCACCGGCTCGGACCTGCATTCCTGCATCACCGGCGCGATCGGCGCGCTGCGCGGGCCGAAGCACGGCGGCGCGAACGAGGTCGCGATGGACATCATCGCCCGCTACCGCAGCCCGGACGAGGCCGAGGCCGACATCCGTGCGCGCGTCGAACGCAAGGAGATCGTGATCGGCTTCGGTCACCCGGTGTACACCGTCGGCGATCCGCGCAATCCGATCATCAAGGAGATCTCGCGCAAGCTGTGCGCCGAGGGCGGCAATCCGACGCTGTTCGACGTCAGTGAGCGGATCGAGACGCTGATGTGGGACCTCAAGAAGATGTTCCCCAACCTCGACTGGTACAGCGCCTCGGCCTACCACATGATGGGGATCCCGACCCCGATGTTCA
>DASQMI010000079.1:0-45500 GCA_035645555.1 Lysobacter sp.
GGGCGGCTCCATCGCGCGCGCCCTGCGCTATGCCTATCGCGTGCCCGCACTGCTGTGGCACGCGCTGGTGCACCTGCCGGCCGCACTGGTGCTGGTCACCCTGCCCACCCGCCGGCTGCGCTGGGGCGACGAGACGCTCGAGTACCGCCTGATCCGCGCCTGGTCGGCCGGGCTGATGCGGGTCTTCGGCTTCCGCCTGCGCCGGGTCGGCACGCCGCTGCCGGGGGCGGCGCTGTTCGTCGCCAACCACGTCAGCTGGGCTGACATCAGCGTGCTGCACAGCCAGCGCATGATGGGTTTCGTCGCCAAGCGCGAGATCCGCGGCTGGCCGCTGGTCGGCTGGCTGGCCGCGCGCGGCGAGACGATCTTCCACCACCGCGGCAATGCCGAGTCGCTCGGCGGCGTGCTGCACGAGATGCTGTCGCGGCTGCGCAGCGGGCGTTCGGTCGGCGTGTTCCCGGAAGGCGGCACCCGCGACGGCCGCGAGATCGGCCCGTTCCACGCGCGCATCTTCCTCGCCGCGGTCGAGGCGGGCGTGCCGGTGCAGCCGGTCGCGCTGCGCTACGGCGAGCGTGGCGCGGCGCAGAGCGTGGTCGCGTTCCGCAAGGGCGAGAGCTTCTTCGCCAACTTCCTGCGCCTGCTCGGCGAACCCGGCCGCAGCGCCGAGGTGCATTTCCTGCCGCCGATCCTGCCCGGCGAAGCCGATGGCCGCCGGCGCATTGCCGAGATCGCGCGGCAGCGCATCGTCGAGGCGATGGGCCGATGACGCCGCTCGGCCTGCGCGAGGCGCCGGCGCGGGCCGACGTGCCGGCCGGGGCGCGCGAGTGGCCGGTGCCGGACTTCCGCCCGCCGCGCTGGCTGCGCAATCCGCACCTGCAGTCGGTGCTCGGCTCCAGCCTGCTGCGCCAGCGCCGCGGCGAGCGCGAGCTGGCCGCGCTCGGCGCACGCCACCGCGTGCTCGACGTCGACGGCGGCCCCGGCGTGCGCCTGCAGGGCGTGCACAGCGTGCCCGCACGCGCCACGCCGCACGGCTTCGCGGTGCTGCTGCACGGCTGGGAAGGCAGCGTCGAGTCGGGCTACATGCGGCTGACCGCCGCGCAGCTGCTGCGGCGCGGCTTCGAGGTGTTCCGGCTCAATTTCCGCGACCACGGCGACACCCACCACCTCAACGAGGACCTGTTCCACTCCAACCGCATCGACGAGGTGGTGCATGCGGTCGGCGACGTCGCCCACCGGATCGCGCGCGGGCCGGTGCAGCTGGCCGGCTATTCGCTCGGCGGCAATTTCGCGCTGCGGGTGGCGCTGCGCGCGCCGCAGGCCGGCATCCCGCTGGCGCGGGTCGCGGCGGTATGCCCGGTGCTCGATCCGGCGCGCACGATGGATGCGATGGAGAGCGGGCTGCCGCTGTACCTGTGGTACTTCGAGCGCAAGTGGCGGCGCTCGCTGCTGCGCAAACGCGCGTTGTTCCCGCAGCGCCACGGCTTCGCCGACGACGTGCTGCGGCTGCGCATGCGCGCGCTGACCCGCTGGCTGGTCGAGCGCTACACCGACTTCGGCACGCTCGAGGGCTACTTCGACGGCTACTGCATCGCGCGCGACCGGCTGGCGCGGCTCGCGGTGCCGGCGCGGATCCTGATGGCCGAGGACGATCCGGTGATCCCGGTCGCCGACTTCCGCGCGCTCGCGCTGCCGACGACCGCGCGGCTGGAGATCGCGCGCTGGGGCGGGCATTGCGCGTTCCTGGAGAACGCCCGCCTGGACGGCTACGCCGAACGCTGGATCGGCGCGCGCCTGGCCGGCGATTGACGGCCGGCGGGCCGGACGGCACGGGCCCGCTACAATCCGGCCTTTTCCCAGGCCGCACTCCGCATGTACGACCCCATTCTCGAAGCCCTGCGCCGCGGCGATGCCGCCACCGCCATCAGCAGCGCGCGCGCGCTGGTCGACGCGCAGCCGGACGACGCCGTCGCGCACCGGCTGCTGGCGCAGGCATTGCGGCAGTCCGGCGACCGCGACGGCGCGCGCGAGGCGATCGACCGCGCGATCGCGCTGGCCCCGGAGGAAGCGCCGCTGCACCTGGACCGTGCCGGCCTGCTGCTGGAGGAACGCCAGATCGACGCCGCGCAGGCCGCGCTGGCGCGCGCGGTCGGGCTCGATCCGAACCAGTTCCCGGCCTACATCCTGCAAGGGCACCTGGCGCTGGCGCGCAACGACCTGGCCGAGGCCGAGCGCCTGCTGCGCACCGCCGAGCGCATCGCGCCCGAGCATCCGCACGTGGCCTCGATCGACGGCGGCCTGGCGCTGCGCCGCGGCGACGCCGACCGCGCGCTGGCGGTGCTGTCGCGCGCCGCCGAACGCGCGCCCGACGAGGCGATCCTGCGCCACGGCCTGGCGTTCGCCTATCTGGCCAAGGGCCATCTCGCATTCGCCGAACAGGCGTTTCGCAGCCTGCTCGAGAAGACGCCCGACTCGGTGCCGCTGGTGCTGATGATCGCCGAGCTGTCGCACCGCCAGAACCGCGTGCAGGACGCGATCGAACTGATCGAGCCGCTGACCCGGCGCGCGGACGCGACCGCGGCGCTGCACCGCTACCTCGGCGTGCTGGAGCTGGCCGCCAACCGCGCCGAACGCGCGCTCGAGCCGCTACTGGCCGCGTTCCGCGCTGGCCCCGCCGATCCGCGCACGTTGGCCGCGCTGCTGGAGTGCTGGCGCCGGCTCGGCGACGCCGACGGCGCGCGCGAAACCCTGGAGGGCGCGCTCGCCGAGCATCCGCAGGCGGCGACGCTATGGCAGGCGCGGCTGGCGGTGGAGCCGTTCGCCAGCGACGAGGCGCACGCGATCATCCAGCGCTGGCAGGCGGCGATGCCCGAGCACGTGCCGGCGCTGGAGGCGCTCGGCGTGCTGCACGAGCAGCGCGGCGAACTCGCCGAGGCGGAAGCCGCGGTGCGCCGTATCGTCGAGATCGAACCCGGCCATACCCGCGCGGAGCTGCGGCTGATCGACTATCTGATCCGGCGCGAACCCGCGGCCGCGATCGAGCGCATCGACTTCCTGGTGGCCAATGCCCAGGACGACACCATCCGGCGCAACCTGCGGCAGATGCGTGCGCATGCGCTGCCGGTCGCCGGCCGCCATCGCGACGCGGTCGACGAATGGGCGGCGCTGCATGCCGCGATCGTCGACCAGCGCCTGCCGCTGCCGCCGCTGAGCGCGCCGCGCGGCGACTGGCCGGAGCTCGCGCCGAAGCCGGAATCGGCGCCGGCGGTGGTGCTGCTGTGGGGCCCGCCGGGCTCGCTGGTGGAGCACGTCGCGCTCACCCTCGACCGTGCCGGCTATCCGCTGCGCGCCGACCGCTACGGCCCGCAGCCGCCGGACGATTTCCTGCAGCGCTACGACACCGTCGACCGGCTGGGCAGCGGCGAGCTCGATCCGGCCGCCGCGGTGGCGCAGTGGCGACAGACGCTGGCCAACCGCGCGGTCAGCGACGGCAACGTGTTCGACTGGCTGCTGTGGTGGGACAACGCGCTGTTGCTGGCGCTGCGTCCGCACCTGCCGGAAGCGGTGCTGGCGGTGGCGCTGCGCGACCCGCGCGACATGCTGCTCGACTGGCTGGCGTACGGCGCGCCGGCGCCGCTGGCGATCGAATCGCCGACCGTGGTGGCGCGCTGGCTGGCGCAGGTGCTCGGCCAGATCGCCTACCTGCACGAGCAGGACCTGTTCCCGCACCGGCTGATCCGGCTGGACGGCATCGAGCACGAGCCGGCGGCGATCGCGCAGACGGTCGGCGATGCGCTGGCGATGACGCTGCCGTCGCTGCCGGACGCGTCCGCGTTCGGCGCGCGCCGCTTCCCGAGCGGTGCGTGGCGCGACTACCGCGAGGCGCTCGCCGACGCGTTCGCGCTGCTGCACCCGGTGGCGCGCCGGCTCGGCTACGCGGAGTCCTGAGCCGGCACGCTATCGTTGACGCTTGGTTCGTCGAGGAGGCCCACGGATGCGCATCCACAGCACCAGCTTCGAACACCGCGGTCGGCTGCCGGCCACGTTCGCCGCCGGCCAGCCCACCGCCGACGGCTTCGGCTTCGCGCCCAACCGCAATCCGCACCTGGCGTGGGACGACGTGCCTGCCGGCACGCGCTCGTTCGCGCTGCTGTGCATCGATCCGGACGTGCCGACCGTGGCGGAGATGGTCGGCAAGCCCGGCGTGCTGATCCCGGTCGAGCAGCCGCGCTGCGACTTCGTGCATTGGGCGATGGTCGACATCCCGGCAGACGTGCGCGAGATCGCCGAAGGCAGCTGCAGCGACGGCGTGGTGCCGCACGGCAAGCGCAACCCGCCCGGACCGGTCGGCGCGCGCCAGGGCCTGAACGATTACACCGGCTGGTTCGCGAGCGATCCCGCCATGGCCGGCGACTGGCTCGGCTACGACGGCCCGTTCCCGCCGCCGAACGATCTGCGCCTGCACCGCTACTTCTTCCGCCTGTTCGCGCTCGACGTCGACCGGCTCGACGTGCCCGAGCGCTTCAGCGCCGGCGACGTGTTCCGCGCCATGCACGCGCACGTGCTGGCCGAGACCACCATCTACGGCACCTACTCGCTCAACCCCGACGTTTCGGGCTGAGCGCGCGATGCGCATGCGCGGCTGGCGCGAACGGCTGCGCGCGCTGCGCGAAGACGCGATCACGGTGTACGTGGCCGCGCGCGATCCGCGCCTGCCGTGGGCGGTGCGCCTGTTCGCGCTGGCGGTGGCCGCTTACGCGTTCAGCCCGATCGACCTGATTCCCGACTTCGTTCCGGTGCTGGGCCTGCTCGACGATCTGGTGCTGGTGCCGCTCGGCATCGCGCTGGTGATCCGGCTGACTCCGCCGGCCGTGCTCGCCGACGCGCGGCAGCGGGCGCGCGCACTGGCGACGCGGCCGCGCAGTCTGGCGGGCGCGATCGCGGTGGCGGCGGTCTGGTTGCTGGCGGCGGCGGCCGCCGCCGCGTGGCTCGCGCGCGTCGCCGCGGCCCCCCGCTTGTAGGAGCGGCTTCAGCCGCGACCGAACCCCTGCGCGGCATGCAGATCGCGGCTGAAGCCGCTCCTACAGCGCCACGCTTCGGCGCGGACCTACTCGCCCGCCGGCAACCACAGCAGGAGCACCGCGCCCAACACCATCCGGTAGATCGCGAACGGGGTGAAGCGGTGGCCGGCGATGTAGCCGAGCAGCCAGCGCACCGCGGCGAAGCCGGTGAGCGTGGCGGCCACGAACGCGGCGGCGAGTTCGCCCCAGTTCTCGCGCGGCGCGGCCGGCTCGGTGAGGTATTCGACGAACGCGAAGCCGGTCGCGGCGAACATGGTCGGAATGCCGACCAGGAACACGAACTCCGCCGCCGCCGGCCGCCGGCTCAGCCCGAACAGCATCGCCATGAAGATCGCCGAAGCGGTGCGCGACGTGCCGGGGAACACGCCGGCCACCACCTGCGCGAGTCCCACCGCGATCGCCACCGCCCATGTCACGGTCGCCCGGTCCGGGCGGCGCTCGGCGATGCGCTCGGCGACCAGCATCCACACGCCGCCGAGGATCAGCGCCCACGCCACCGGCCGCACCGTCTCCGGCAGTTCCCAGCCGGCCAGCCGCACCGGGATGCCGACCAGCGCCGTCGTCGCGAACGCGGCGGCGATCTTCAGGCCGTAATCGCGGGTGGCGGGCTCGCGCCAGCTCGAGGCCAGCGCGAGCAGCCGCTGCCGGTACACCAGGGTGATCGCGAGGATTGCGCCGGCCTGGATCGCGATGTTGAACAGGTCGCTGCGGTGGCCGAGCCAGTGCTCGGCGATCAGCAGGTGGCCGGTGCTGGAAATCGGCAGGAACTCGGTGATGCCTTCGATGATGCCGAGCAGGAGCGCGGCCAGCAGGTCGGTCATGGGCATGGGCGATGGGGGCAAACCGGGGCAGCATAGCTGAGCCAATGTGTGCACCAATTGAGTGCACCCGCCGCGCCAGGGCGCGCCGCCGTGGTGCAAGCGGACGCCGCCCGGGGCGCCTCCCGCACGCAACGGCGCGGCCTCGGCGGGTGCCGCTCACCTGGCACACACCTTGCTTAACCCGGCTCCGTCGCCGGTTACCGACCGGCCGATGCCCTTCCCGACTGCCGGAGCCCGCCCATGTCCCTCGAACACGTCGAAAAACTCATCAAGGACCACAAGGTCGAATTCGTCGACCTGCGCTTCGCCGACATGCGCGGCGTGCAGCACCACGTCACCTACCCCGCCTCGATCATCGAGCCCGGCCTGTTCGAGGACGGCAAGATGTTCGACGGCTCCTCGATCCCGGGCTGGAAGGGCATCAACGAGTCCGACATGGTGCTGCTGCCGGATGCGGCGACCGCGTTCGTGGACCCGTTCACCGCCGATCCGACGCTGGTGCTGACCTGCGACATCCTCGACCCGGCCACCATGCAGGCGTACACCCGCGATCCGCGCGGCATCGCCAAGCGCGCCGAAGCGTTCCTGAAGTCGAGCGGCATCGCCGACACCGCATTCTTCGGCCCGGAGCCGGAGTTCTTCATCTTCGACTCGGTGCGCTTCGGCAACGAGATGGGCCACACCTTCTTCCACGTCGATTCGGAGGAGGCGCACTGGAACTCCTCGCGCGAGTACCAGGGCGGCAACACCGGCTACCGGCCGATGGTGAAGGGCGGCTACTTCCCGGTGCCGCCGCTGGACACGCTGCACGACCTGCGCGCGGAGATGTGCAAGACGCTGGAAGCGGTCGGCATGGAAGTCGAGGTGCACCACCACGAGGTGGCCAACGCCGGCCAGTGCGAGATCGGCACCAAGTTCAACACGCTGGTGCACAAGGCCGACGAACTGCTGACGATGAAGTACATCATCAAGAACGTCGCGTTCCGCAACGGCAAGACGGTGACGTTCATGCCGAAGCCGCTGGTGGGCGACAACGGCAGCGGCATGCACGTGCACCAGTCGCTGGCGAAGGGCGGACAGAATCTGTTCTCCGGCGACGGCTACGGCGGCCTGAGCCAGATGGCACTGTGGTACATCGGCGGCATCTTCAAGCACGCGCGCGCGATCAATGCGTTCGCCAACTCCACCACCAACTCGTACAAGCGCCTGGTTCCGGGTTACGAGGCGCCGGTGATGCTGGCTTACTCGGCGCGCAACCGCTCGGCGAGCTGCCGCATTCCGTACGTGTCGAATCCGAAGGCGCGCCGCATCGAGATCCGCTTCCCCGACCCGATGCAGTCGGGCTACCTGGTGTTCAGCGCGCTGATGATGGCGGGCCTGGACGGCATCCGGAACCAGATCGATCCGGGCGAAGCGATGGACAAGGACCTGTACGACCTGCCGCCGGAAGAGGCGAAGGGCATCCCGACCGTGTGCCATTCGCTCGACCAGGCGCTGGAAGCGCTGGACGCCGACCGCGAGTTCCTCAAGGCCGGCGGCGTGATGACCGACGACTTCATCGATGCCTACATCGCGCTGAAGATGCAGGAGGTCACCAAGTTCCGCGCGGCGACGCATCCGCTGGAGTACCAGCTGTACTACACGATCTGATTCACCCGGCCTATGCTTATCGCTCGCCCCGGCCACGCCGGGGCGATTTTTTTGGCCGGGCTCCGCCGCCAAACGGTCTGCAGGGGCGCCTTCAGCCGTGACCCGCAGCGGCACGAGGTTCGACTTGTAGGAGCGGCTTTAGCCGCGACCGCGGCAGCATGAGGTTTCGACCTATAGGAGCGGCTTTAGCCGCGACCTGAAACGTCCGATCGCACGATCGCGGCTGAAGCCGCTCCTACAACACCCGTGGCAAGGGGTGGACCTCTCCACGATCGCGGCTGAAGCCGCTCCTACAACACGCGTGGCAAGGCGTGGACCGTCCACGATCGCGGCTAAAGCCGCTCCTACCGATCCGCGCCTCGGCGGCGCCGCACGATCAATCCGGCCGCGAATCCTCGCGTGGCGGCGCGCGGCGGTCGCGCAGCAGTGCGCTGATCACCACCGTGAAACCGAGCAGGCTCGCCAGCGCGAAGAACACCATCGCGATCGCCGGATACCCGAACAGACGGTTGTCGGTCTCGACCCGCATCAACAGTGCTGAAGCGAGGATCAGCGAACCGGTGATGATGCCGACGCTGATCCGGTTGGCGATCTTCTGCAGGTTCTCGATCAGCCGCGATTCCTCCAGCCCGCGCACCCGGACCTGCAGCCGGTTCTCGGCGAGCAGCGACAGCAGGTCGGACAGCTTGCGCGGGGCCTCGCGCGCGAGCGACTGCAGCTCCATCAGTTCGGTGGCGAGCTGCGAGGGCGACAGCGACTTGCGCAGGCGCTGCGCCATCACCGATTCGAGGTGTTCCTCGACCACGTCCTTGAGGTCGAGCTCGGGATCGAGCGCGCGCGTCACCGCTTCCAGATTCAGCAGCGTCTTGCCGAGCAGGCTCAGCTCCGGCGGCGTGCGCAGCCCGCAGGCGGTCGCGGTGCGCACCAGTTCCAGCAGCAGCCTGCCTTCCGAGCGACTGTTGCGGCCGGACTGCGCGGCGTAGCGCGCCACCAGCTGGGCGACTTCACGCTGGTAGCGTTCGGCATCGAAGTCGGCCAGCCGCACGCCGATCACGATGGTCTCGTGCGCGGCGTCCTCGCCGCGGCCGTCGACGGCGGCGAACAGCAGCTTGAGCAGGCGCTCGCGCCGCTTCGGCGGCACGTGCGCGACCATGCCGAGATCGAGCAGCGCGAGCTGGCCGTCCGGGGTCAGCAGCAGATTGCCCGGATGCGGATCGGCGTGGATCTCGCCATGCACGAACACCTGGTCCAGATACCCGCGCATCAGCGCCGCCGCCAGCGCGTCGGTGCGCGCGGCACTGCGCTGCGCCGGCGTCAGCGCCAGCACTTTGACGCCGTCGATGCGCTCCATCGTCAGCACCTTCTCGCGGGTCAGCTCCCACACCGGCGTCGGCACATGCAGCTCCGGGTAGTCGTGCAGGTGCTCGGCAAAGCGCTCGAGGTTGCCGGCCTCGACCCGATAGTCGAGTTCGGCGAGCAGGGTGCGGCGGAACTCGTGCACCCAGTCGACGAACTGCATGCGCCGGCCGACGTCGGTGACCTTGTCGGCGGTGCGCGCGAGCGAGGTCAGGATGTCGAGGTCCTGCACGATGGTGCCGACGATGTCCGGACGCTGCACCTTCACCGCCACCGCGCGGCCGTCGTGCAGGCGCGCCGGATGCACCTGCGCCAGCGACGCGCTGCCCAGCGGCTGCGGATCGAATTCGGCGAACGCCGCCGACAGCGGCATGCCGAGCTGTTCCTCGGCGAGCGCGCGCACCTGCTCGAACGGCACCGGCACGACGTCGTCCTGCATGCGTTCCAGCGCGTGCAGGTACGGTTCCGGCACCATGTCCGCGCGGGTGGACAGCGCTTGGCCGATCTTGATGAAGGTCGGACCGAGCGCTTCGAGATCGCGCACGAATTCTTCCGGATCGCCGGGCGGTGCGGTTTCGCCGCTGCCGGGCTCGACGTCGAGGCCGGCAAACACGCCGGCGCTGCGGTACTTGCCGAGGAACGCGAGGATGCGGGCGGAACGGGCCAGATTGGACTCGGCGACAGTCATGGGCACCTCCGTGCGCACGAGTGTCGAAGCGCGGCCGTGGCCGCCGGGTGAGCGCACGCTGCGCGGTTCGCGGTTCGCGGTTCGCGGTTCGCGGCGACGGTCTCGCGATGCGCTGGTGCCGCATCCGGCAGGCGCGTGAGTCAGAGTGAAGCGGAGTGCGGACCAAGGTTGCACGCGCTAGGCACGTGGGGTGCCAAGGGCAGGCGTACGTGCGAGCGGTGGATAAGGCAGCGCCCCGGAGACCGGGGCGCTGCAGCACGTGTTGGCGCGCGATCAACGACGCTCGTTGCGGTCCTGGTTGCCGCGATCCTGGTTGCGCTGCTCGTCGCGCTCCTGGCCGCCCTGCGCGCCCTGCTGCTGGCGCTGCTGGCCCTGGCCCTGCATGCCCTGCCCCTGCAGGCCCTGGTTGCCGCGATTGTTGTTGTTCTGGTTGCCCTGGTTGTTGTTCTGGTTGTTGTTGTTCTGGTTGGCCATAGAGTCGTCTCCTTCTGCAAATACCGGCAGGGTGCCGGCACCAGTCGAGGCGCAAGCCGCGTGCCAACCGTGGCGCCGCGCTGGCGCGGCTTGCGGCGGCGGAACCTCGACAATCATTGCCGCAACCGGCAACAACTGCGTCAGCCGCCGCGCGGGCGCACCGGCGCTTTCACGCCGTCCTCGCGCGCTTCGCCGCGTGCATGCCGGGCGAGCGCCTCGAACTGCTGGCGCACGCGCTCGAGTTCGACCGCATCCATCTTTTCCAGGTCGATCAGGCTGTTGTGCGCCTTCTCGGTGGCGCGGATCAGCTCGTCGAGCTTGAGCTGGATCGCCTCGGTGTCGCGGTTCTGCGTGCTCTGGATCAGGAACACCATCAGGAACGTGATGATGGTGGTGCCGGTGTTGATGATCAGCTGCCAGGTGTCGCTGAAGCCGAACATCGGTCCGGTGACCGCCCAGGCGATCACCAGCCCGACCGCGGCGAAGAACGCGCCCGGCCGGCCGGCAAAGCGGGCGGCCGCCAGCGCGAGGCGGTCGAAGGCGCGCTGCAGCATGCTCATGGCGTCGGCTCCGCAGGGAACGGAGCCGACTTTCCGCACGCGCTCGTCAATGCCGCGTCACCCAGTGCGGGCTGCTCAGCGACTCCAGTCGCCGCCATGCCGCTTCCGCCACCGGCAATGCGCGCTGCCAGTCCAGCCGTGAATTGCCGCGCACTCGGGCGTAGGTGTCGGCCATGCGCTCGGTCAGGTCCTCGAAGCGCTCGCCGCGGGTGCGCAGGTAGGCGTCCATGCCGAGCTTGAGCGCCGGCACCATGTCGTCGAAGCGCAGGTCGGGGCGATGGGCGATCTCGCGGTAATGGTTGCGCCAGTACGCCAGCTCACGGTCCAGGTCGATGACCTGGACCGTGGCCTGCGGCTGCTGTCGTTCGTCTTCGCTCGCGCCGTGCATCGCCATGCCTTTGCCCGGGGCCGCCCGGCGGACCGGGCGGCTGTTCTCAGCAAACCGCATGCCAGCGCGAGGCCGCATGAAAACCCTGCGCTCGCGGGCAGGTTCTTCGTCACTCATCGGGCGTCCAGCTGTCCCATCAGACGACGGACCGCCTCGGCGTGCTGGCGCAGCGCCGGCAGCGTGGACTGCGCCAGCTGCTTGGTCTTCTGCGAGGTGCGGTTGCTGCGGGCCGCATTCTCGAACAGCGCGATCGTCTTGGCGTGATCCTTGTCCATCTGGGCAAGCCAGGCGCGATCGAACGCCGCACCGTCCTGCTGCGCTAACTGCTGCATCGCGCGCTGCGCCTGCGGTTCCGGCGGCACCGTCGCCGGCTTGCCGCTGGCCTCGGCGAACCGGCGGTTGGTGTTGGCGTGGTCGCGCTCGAGCATGGTGGCGAACTGGCGGATGCCATCGTGCTTGGACTTCTGCAGCGCCAGCTGCGCGGCCTTCACTTCCGCGCTGCCGCCGGCCAGCGCCAGCTGGTAGAACTGCTCGTCGGTCACCGGCGCGGTCGGCGCGGCGTCGGCGGTGGCGCCGGTGTCGGCCATCCCGGTCCCGGTGTGGGCGGTGGCGGCACGTGCAGCGGACTGCTCAACCGTCTGAGTGCCACCCTCCCGCGGCGGCCCATCGACGGTCGGCGGCGACGCGGCACCCGCGGTCGCCGCGGTATGGGCGTCATGCTGGCTGGCCACCGCTTCCGGACTGGCGTCCGCACCACCGGTGCGGGTACCCGCAGTGCTTGCGGTGTCGGCCGTGTCCGCGGTGTCGCCGGTGTTGGCGGCGTTGTCGGTCTGGCACCCGGCCAGCGCGCAGGCGAGCGCGATGGCGAGTAGGTGCGCACGAGGCGTGCGATCGGTCTGCATGGCGAAGCTCCTTCGTTGGAGGTGGTGCACAGGCCACACGCAAGACGCGTTCCACCTGCCGGCTGCTTACGCTTTTCTTGCAGCTTTTTCACATAGGCGAACTTGTTGCCTGCAAACTGCGACCTTGCGGCGTCGCAGCGACGCGGGATTCACCGCACAGCCACTAGGCTCCATCGGGTTCACGGGACCCGATGATGGACTTCCACTCGCCCGCTCCGATGCGCGACCCCCAACCGACGCTGCTGATCGTCGACGACGATCGCGAGTTCGCCAGCTCGGCCGCCGACTACGCACGCGCGCGCGGCTTCATTCCCTACCAGGCGCACTCGATCGCGCAGTCGCGCCAGTACACCCGGCTGCCGTCGCTCGACCTGCTGCTGCTCGACCTGTCGCTACCCGATGGCAGCGGCTTCGACCTGTTGCAGGAAATCGACCTTCCTGAACACGGTCAGGTGGCCATCGTCACCGGCCAGCCGTCGGTGGAGAGCGCGGCCAAGGCGGTCTCGCTGCCGGTGGTGGACTACCTGATCAAGCCGCTGAAACCGGAGCAGTTCGACAACCTGCTCGACACCGCGGCCGCGCGCGTGCGCCCGGCACGTCCCGAATCCTGCGGCATGATCGGCGACTGCCTTGCGATGCGCCGGGTCGCGCGCGACGTCAGCCGCGTGGCGCGCAGCACCGCCACCGTGCTGATCGCCGGCGAAAGCGGCACCGGCAAGGAGCTGGTGGCGCGCGCGCTGCACGAGCAGAGCGGGCGGCGCGGGCCGTTCGTCGCGGTCAACTGCGGCGCGATCGCACCCGACCTGCTGGCCAGCCACCTGTTCGGCCATGAGCGCGGCGCGTTCACCGGCGCGGCCAACCGCCACATCGGCTACTTCGAGCAGGCCAACCACGGCACGCTGTTCCTCGACGAGATCACCGAAATGCCGCCGCAGCTGCAGACCTACCTGCTGCGCGTGCTCGAGACCAACGTGATTACCCGCGTCGGCGGCACCGAGGCGATCGCCACCGACGTGCGGGTGGTGGCGGCGACCAACCGCGATCCGATGAAGGCGGTCGAGGACGGCGCGCTGCGCGAGGACCTGTTCTACCGGTTGGCCGACTTCACTATCGAACTGCCGCCGCTGCGCGCGCGCGGCAACGACGTGGTGCTGCTGGCGCGCGTGTTCCTGGAGCGCCTCAACCAGCATTACGGCCTGCGCAAGCGCTTTGCCGCCGGCACCGAGCGCGCGCTGCTGCAGCACACCTGGCCTGGCAACGTGCGCGAACTGCGCAGTGCGGTGCAGCGCGCGTTCCTCACCGGCGACGGTGACGAGGTCGTAGTGCAGCCGGGCTACCGCAAGCTCGCGCCGGTGCATCACGACGCCACCACCGTGACGTTCCACGTCGGCATGAGCTACGCGGAGGTCGAGCGCGAGATGCTGCTGAAGACGCTGGAACACTTCGGCAACGACCGCACCCGCACCGCCGAGGCGCTCGGCGTCAGCGTGCGCACCATCCACAACCAGCTCGCGCGCCTGCGCGCGACCGGCGCCAACGGCAACGCTTCCCGATGAGCACCGCACCCGACCTGGGCCACCACGCCGCACTGGCCGAATGGGCGCACCGCCTCCGCAACGAACTCAACACCATTGGCCTTGCCGCCGCCGCCGCACAACTGCTGATGGAGCGCGGCGACCGCATCGGCGCGCAGGACAACCTCAAGCGCGTGCGCGAGGCGTCGGCGCGCTGCGCGCGGCTGCTCGACGATCCGCCCATCTGAGCGCGGTTGACGCGGGCAGCAGGTGCCGGAGGATACTGCGCCACGGCAGTGCCTTCCTTCCGTCCGTATGGAGGCTTTATGCGCATCCGGCTCGTCGGTTCGTTCGTCACCTGCATGGCGGTGGCGTTTTTTGCGGGGACCAGCTTCGGCGCCAGCCAGGCGAAGTCGAAGGTCACCAACCTGCTGCAGAAACCGCTCAGCGAGGAGTTCGCGCCCGGGCGCGAGATCCTGGTGGACCTGGTCGAGATTCCGCCCAACGCGTCGCTCGACCGGCATTGGCACCCGGGTGAGGAGTTCCATTACTACCTGGACGGCAGCCCGGAAGTGCATATCGACGGCGTCGGCACCACGCGGCCGGCGCTCGGCACGGTCGGGCATGTCCCGTTCAAGGCGCGTCACCGGGCTGGTGCGGGCGACACCGGCGCGAAGATCCTGGTCTTCCGGGTGCACACCACGGGACAGCCGTGGCGCTATCTCGACGATGAGTCCCACGAGGGACGCGACGCGCACCGTCAGTAGCGCGGGGCCGCGCGTCCGCCGGATGGCGTGTCTCGCCCCGGCCTGATGCAAGGTTTTTCGGTTTCACCGGAGGCAAGGATGCTGTGGAAACTGCTCGCCCTGGTGCTGCTCGCAGCCCCGCTGCCGGCCGATGCGCAGCCGCACCCCAGTCTCGAGTCCACGATCCGGTTCGCCCGAGAGCGCGGCTACCGCGCGTCGTCGGTCGACTGGGCGCGGGTGGATGCCGACGCCCGAACCATCGCGGCCACCGAAGGCGAAGACGCGGCGATCCGCTTCGTGCTGAAAGCCCTGGGCGATGGCCACTCCTCGTACCGACCGCCTTCGCACGTGGATCCTGCGGCTCCCTCCAGGGCACCGCGCGCGGTGCGGCGCGTCGCCGAGCCGCTCGCGACGGTCGAAGGCATACCGGTTCTCCGCATCAACGGCTGGAGCGGCACTCGCGACGAGGCCGTCGCTGCAACCGCTGAGCTCCGCGCGCAGCTGGTCGAGGCGCTGGCCGGCCAGTCCTGTGGGGTCGTGCTCGATTTCACCGGCAACTCGGGCGGCAACATGTGGCCGATGCTGATCGGGTTGAGCCCTCTCCTCACCGAGGGCGTGCTGGGCTATTTCGAAGACGCAGGCGGCGCGACCACGGTGATCGCGAAGCGCGGGAACGCGATCGTCACCCGCGCGGCGCCGCACCCGCTCAACCGCGCGGCCACACACCTGCCCGCGCATGACGCGCATCGGGTCGCCATCGCGCTCGGTCCCCGGAGTTCGAGCTCAGGCGAGATCGTGCCGGTCCTGTTCCACGGGCAGGGCAACGTCCGTTTCTTCGGCCGTCCCACGTCGGGCCATTCCACGGTCAACTCCAGCTTCCACCTCCCGAACGGCGGGATCGCCAACATCACCACCGGCGTCACCCTGGACCGCAACCGCACCCGGTTCGGCGGCAGGATCGTGCCGGACGTGGCGAGCGACCAGCCGGTGGCGGAAGGGGCGCGCTGGGTATCGGGAGAATGCCGGGGACGATGATCGCCCGCGCGGGTGGGCTGCTGCACACCACGGTTCTGCAATCACCAAGGAGAAGATCGATGATCGTCCGCTCGTTGCGAAGTGCGCTCACGCTCGCCGTTTTGCTCGTTTCGCCGGCGGCGTTCGCCGCTGGTCATTACACAGTGTCGGTCCGGCTCGCACACCGCGGCGAGGCGTTCGCGGCTCCCACGATGGTGGTCGAGGCCGGCAAGCCGGCGGCGGTCGCCACGTCCGGCTCCGATGCGTACTCGCTTGCCGTCACCGTGGTGCCGCGTCCCGACGGCAAGTTGCGGGTCTCCTCGACGGTGCAGTCCGCGCATGGCCGCATGGCGCCGGTCCTCGTCGTGCAGCCGGGCGAACCGGCCACCGTCTCGGTGGGCGATCTGTCGCTTGCGCTCGTGGTCGCACGAGACGGCCGCTGACCAATGCCCACCGGCCCGTCCTGTCACGCCGCACGCTCCAGCTCGCCGCGCACCACGTGCAGCGCTTCGTCGAGCTGCTCGCGTCGCCGCGCGGCGCCGAGGCAGATGCGCACGCCGCGCGCGGGACCGGCGATCACGGGCGTTGCCGGCGATGTCACCCGGATGCCCTGGCCGATCAGTGCGCCATGCAGGCGCTCGCTGCGCTCCGCGTCGAGCGGGACCCACGCCTGCAGCGGCGTGCCGAGCGGCACCTCGGCCAGCCACGGGCCGATCACGCGGCGTGCGAGCGCGTAGCGGGCCGCCACCTCCGCGCGAACCTGCGCGAGCAGCGTGTCGGCCGCGCGCGTCTCGCACAGCTTGGCGAACGCGAGGAAACCGAACGGGGTCGCACCCGCAGTGGAGATCGGGCAGCCGAACGGGGCGGCCGCAGCAGTCATCGCCTGGACCGCGGCGGCGAGATCGTGCCGGCGGTCCGGCGGTGGCACCACCCAGCCGGCGCGGAAGCCGGGTGCGATGGTTTTCGATGCCGAGCCGACGTAGTAGGTCAGCTCCGGCGCCAAGGAGGCGATCGCCGGTATCCGCTCGCGTTCGGCCAGCAGCGGCGAGAACGGATCGTCTTCGACGATCGTCAGGCCGCAGCGGCGGGCGACGTCCACCAGCGCGTGGCGTCGCGCGAGGGACAACGTGGCACCGGTGGGATTGTGCAGGGCCGGACACACCACCACGGCGGCGGGCTTGAGGCGCCCCGCGCGGTCTGCGAGCGCATCCGGCGCGATGCCTTCGTCGTCGCACGACACCGGGACCAGCCGCAGGCCCAGCACCTGCGCCGCGACCTTGTAGCCGGGGTACGTGACCGGCTCGCACAGCACCACCGGCGAGTGCGCACCGTGCAGGCGCAGTACCGCCAACAGGCCCTGCGTCGCGCCCTGGCATGGCACCAGGCGCGCCGCGTGCCCCGCCATCCCGGTGCAGGTGCGCGCCACCCACTGCGCGGCGGCCTGCGCGTAGCGCTCGGCGTCGCGCGCGCTCGGGTAGCGCAGCAGATCGGCGGTGTCGACGTCGTCGATCAGCGCGCGAAGCAGGTCGCGCATCGCGGGCGCGATCGCCTGCACCGGCGGCTCGTTGGACGACAGATCGATCACGCCGGCTCCGCCGCGCGCGGGCCGCTGCGGACTCGCCACGAACGTGCCGCGACCGACATGCCGGCGCACCACGCCGCGAAGCTCCAGCTCGTCGTACGCCGCCGTGGCGGTCGCCACGCTGACCCGAAGCCGAGCCGCAAGCTCACGCTGCGGCGGCAGCCGGGCACCTTCCGGCAGCACGCCATCGCGGATGGCCGCCTGCACCGCGCCGGCCAGCCGCAGGTAATAGGGCGCGTCGCCCTCGGGCACTGATGGCGCCCAGGCACGCGCATCGAGCGGATTGGACCGGTTCATTCGCGACATGGCGGCGGCGGAGGCGTTCGCAATACTCGCACCGCTGCGCGGGCGACGGTACGCCCGCACGAAGGGGAATGACCACGCATGCCGGTATCGATCCGCCGCATCCGGCCCGAGGAACGCGCGCCGCTCGGGCGACTCATGGTCGAGGTCTATGCGGGCCTCGACGGCTTTCCCACGCCGCGCGAGCAACCGGCGTACTACACGATGCTCGCCGAGATCGGCGCGCTCGATGATCGCGACCACACCGAGGTGCTGGTCGCCGTCGACGAGCAGGGCGCGCTCGCCGGCGGAGTGGTCTATTTCAGCTGCATGGGCGCGTACGGTGCCGGCGGCACCGCCACCCAGGTGCGCGCCGCGTCGGGCATCCGCCTGCTCGGCGTCGACCCGCGCTTTCGCGGCGCCGGCATCGGACGGGCACTGACGCTTGCCTGCATCGAGCGTGCCCGCGCCGCCGGCCACCGCGAAGTGGTGCTGCATACCACCCGGGCGATGCAAGCCGCATGGTCGATGTACGAGCGCCTGGGCTTCCAGCGCTCGCCCGACCTCGACTTCATGCAGCAGGCCCTGCCGGTCTACGGGTTCCGGCTTCCGCTGGAGGGCTGACGCGGCACCTTCGCCGCGCCGTTCGCAGGGCTGGAACGCTGCATTGCGACGCCCCCGTGGCAGCGTCCGCGAGGCACACGGATAGTGGCCGCGTCGACCCTGCGGGAGCACGCCCATGCTCGAGACGTCGCTTGTCGAGACCGCGCCACTGGCATTCGCGGCCTATTTCGTCGCCACCGCGAGCCCCGGGCCGAGCAACCTCACGATCATGGCCGCGGCGATGCACGACGGCCGCCGTGCGGCGCTCGCGCTCGCCGCGGGCGTGGTGACGGGATCGCTGTTCTGGGGGCTGCTCGCCGCGTGCGGGCTGTCGGCGGTGCTCGCCGCGTATTCCGGCGCGCTGGTGGCGATGAAGATCGCCGGCGGCTGCTATCTCCTGTGGCTGGCGTGGCGGTCGCTGCGCTCGGCGATGACGCCGACCGCAACGACAACGCCGAGCGCGGCGGCCGGCAGCACGACGCTGCGCCACTGCTTCATGCGCGGCTTCGCGCTGCACATCACCAACCCGAAGGCGATCTTCGCCTGGCTGTCGATCGTGTCGCTGGCGCTGCCGGCCGGCGCGAGCGCACCGCATGCGCTCGCCATCGTCGCCGGCTGCATCGTGATCGGCGTGTTCGTGTTCGGCGGCTATGCGCTGCTGTTCTCCGCACCGCTGGCGCGGCGCGTCTACCTGCGTATCCGCCGGTGGCTGGACGCTGCGCTGGCCGCGGTGTTCGCCACCGCCGGGCTGAAGATGCTGCTGAGCCGTTCCTGAGGTCACCGGCAGTGGCGCGATGCCGCGGCGCGCCGCATAGTCGCGTCTCCCGCCGGAGCACGCCATGCCGCACCTGACCGTCGAGTACACCGTCAACCTGCCCGACCTCGACGCGGCCGCGCTGCTCGACGCGCTCAACGCGGCGCTCGCCGGTTCCGGCGAGTTCGACGAGGCCGACATCAAGAGCCGCGCGCAGCGGCTGGACGTGTTCCGCATCGGTACCACGCCCGCCGCGCGCGGTTTCGTGCATGCGCGGCTGGCGCTGCTGGCCGGGCGCAGCGCGGAGACCAAGCGCGCGCTGTCGGCGGCGATGCTCGCGGTATTGCAGGCCGAGGTCGCCGCACCGGCCGGCGTCGACGTGCAGCTGTGCGCGGAGGTGGTCGACATCGACCGCGACAGCTACGCCAAGGCGCTCGTCCCCTGAGCCGCGATGATGACGCGGTCGGTGGCGATCTACCTGTTCGACGAGGTCGAGGTGCTCGACTTCGCCGCGCCTTACGAGGTGTTCACCACCGCCGCGCGGGTGCTGCGCAGGTCCGAGCCGCAGGTCCCGGTGCCGTTCGAGGTGTTCACGGTCGGCGCCGCGCGCGGGCTGGTACGGGCGCGGGCCGGCCTGCAGGTGCTGGCCGAACGCGCGTTCGACGAGGTCGCGCATGCCGACGTGCTGCTGATCCCGGGCGGCGTGGTCGAGCGCCAGCTCCAGCACGCTGCCCTGATCGAGTGGATCGCGACCCGGGCACGCAGCGCCGAGGTGACCGCGTCGGTGTGCACCGGCGCGTTCCTGCTCGCGCGCGCCGGTCTGCTCGACGGCCGCAGCGCGACCACCCACTGGGAAGACCTCGACGATCTGCGCGCACGCTTCCCGCGCGTGCGCGTGGAAGGCGGCCGACGCTGGATCGACCACGGCGATGTGATCACCTCGGCGGGTATCACCGCGGGGCTCGACATGAGCCTGCATCTGGTCGCGCGGCTGGGCGGGCGCGCGCTGGCCGAGGCGACGGCGCGCCAGCTCGAGGTGGACTGGCGCGACACGCCTTGAGGTCATTACCGCCTCCTCCGCACGCCTGCCATGACGACCTCCGCTTCCGCCGGCTATTCCGGCACGCCGCTCGCCCGCAAGCTCGGGCTCAGGGACGGCAGCCGCGTGCTCGCGCTCGACGCGCCGTCCGCCTACCGCGACTGGCTGGCGCCGCTGCCGCCCGGCGTGCGCTTCGTCGACAGCGCCGACGCCACGGTCGACATCGCGCATGTGTTCGCGACCGAGCGCGATGCGCTGCAGGCGCAGCTGCACGCGCTGCGCGCGGTGTTGCGCGCCGACGCGACGGTCTGGGTGTCGTGGCCGAAGAAGGCGTCCAAGGTGCCGACCACGGTGAGCGAGGACGTGGTGCGCGAGCTCGCGTTCCCGCTCGGTTACGTCGACGTCAAGGTGTGCGCGGTCGATGCAGTGTGGTCGGGGTTGAAGCTGGTCGTGCGCAAGGTGCTGCGCTGAGGTGGCCATGGCCGGACCGAGGCCGGACGATGCCGATGCGTAGGCTGGGCTGGACGCTGCTCGCCGCGGCCGCATCGCTGCCGCTGGGCATGCTGCTGGCGTTCCTGCTGATGCCGGTGTGGGTGTGGATCGAGCGCACGTCCGGCATCGAAGCCGCCGGCCATTCCGGACCGGCCACGTGGTGTTTCCTGCTGAGCTGGGCCGGCTGGTTCGCGCTGCTGCTTGCGGCGCTGCGGCGGCGCCTGCGGGGCTGAGCTAGCGTGCGAAGCCGCCGTGGCCGGCGATCGCGGTGCCGGCCTCGGCACGCGGCAGGTAGTGGTCGTGGAAGAGTTTCGCGATCAGCGCGGCACGGCTGCCGACCGCGAGCTTGGCGTACACGTTACGCAGGTGGTCCTCGACCGTGTAGCGCGAGACCCCGAGCTGGCGCGCGATTTCGGCATTGGCGTGGCCGGCGGCGACGCAGCGCACGACTTCCGCCTCGCGCGCGGTCAGTCCGTACGCGGCGGCCAGCACCTGCGCGATCTCGTGCGGCCGGCTCGGCTCCAGGATCAGCGAGATGCAGCCATCCGGCATCGCCTCGGCATGCGCGGTAAGCCAGCGTCCGGCGCGGGTGCGCATGCGCGCGCGGGCATGCCCGTCGCCGTGGCGCGCGCGCAGCGCCAGCGAGTGCAGCGCATACGGCAGGTGGCCGGCGCTGCAATCGTCGATCTCCTCCAGCCAGCGCGCGGCGGCGGGGTTGGCGTAATCGAGCGCGAGGCCCGCGCCGCGCAACAGCAGCAGGCCCGGGCCGTCGGTGCCGTCGTCGCCGAGCGCCTCGGCGCGCAGCAGCATGCCGCGCAACGCACGGCAGGCGTCCTTGGACACGTGAGCGAGCAGCGCGGTCTCCTCGGCGCTGAAGTCGCGCGCCCCGCGGCCGCGCAACAGCACCAAACCGCCCCAGGCACCTGCCTCGTCGCGGAACACCGCCCGCAGCTCATGCTGCAGGCCCTCGGGCGCGAACACGTCGCGGTAGCGCGCGCTCGCATCGTGGCGGCCGCCGGTGGCGGCGCTGAGGGTCGCGGCCGGCAACGGCCGGCGCGCAAGATCGGCGAAGCCGTTGATGTCGCCGCCACCGAACTCGAGTTCGAGCAGGCGCGGCACACGCGCCGGCGCGACGCCCTCGTGGTGCACGCCGCCGGTCGGCAGCGTCGTCGCCGGGTCGAACGTCAGCCCGCACCAACGGTCGGCCGGCACCAGCGGCGCGAGCGCCTCGCGCAGCGCATGCAGCAGCGCGGTCGGCGTGCGGGTTTCGCTGCACACGCGGGCGATGCGGCGGCGGGCGCGCTGGATCGGGTCCACGCCGCATTGTAGGAACCCCGCTCACGGCGGCGCACCCCAATCGTCGGGGATTCCCGCCGGCGGCGAGCGCGCGGAAGCTGAACACCCTCCCCTCTGCCGAGAACCGCCATGCCGCTCGCCGCCCGCTCCGCCCGCTCGCTGGGCGAACTGCTGCGCCCGGGACAGCCGGGCTACGACGAGGCGCGCCGGATCTGGAACGGCGCCATCGACCGCCGTCCGGCGTTCATCGCGCGCTGCCGCACCACCGACGAGGTGGCCGCGGCGGTGCGTTTTGCTGCCGACCACGACCTGCTGCTGGCGGTGAAGGGCGGCGGCCACAGCATTCCCGGCTGGTCGGTATGCGAGGGCGGGCTGATGATCGACCTGTCGCTGATGAAAGGCATCCGGGTGGATCCGCAACGGCGCCTCGCCGATGCGGAACCGGGCCTGCTGTGGCAGGAGTACGACCGCGCCACCCAGGCGCATGGTCTGGCCTCGCCCGGCGGCGAGGTGTCGCACACCGGCGTGGCCGGATTGACGCTCGGCGGCGGGATCGGCTGGCTGTCGCGCGCCTACGGCCTGGCCTGCGACCAGCTCGTCGAAGCCGACGTGGTGCTGGCCGACGGCTCGCAGGTTACCGCCAGCGAGCGCAGCCATCCGGATCTGTTCTGGGCGTTGCGCGGTGGCGGCGGCAACTTCGGCATCGTCACCCGCTTCGGCTTCCGCCTGCACGAGGTGCCCCCGCTGGTGGCCGGCTTCGTGATGTATCCGGCGGCGCAGGCGGCCGAGGTGCTGGCGCATTACGTCGCGCTCAGCGAGCAGGCGCCCGACGCGCTGTCGCTGGCGGCCGCGCTGCTGCACGCGCCGCCGGCGCCGTTCGTGCCGCCGGAGCTGCGCCTGCAGCCGGTGATCGCGATCGCCGCGTGCTATGTCGGCCCGGAGCGCGAAGGCTGGGCCGCGGTGGCGCCGGTGCGCACGTTCGGCACGCCGGCGGTGGACACGTTCGCGCTGCAGCGTTACGTCGACATGCAGCAGTGGTTCGACGACGGCGTTCCGCACGGCCTGCACTACCACTGCCGTTCGGAGTGGCTACGCCCGCTGGATGGCGCGTTGATCGCGCAGCTGGCCGACGTGGCGCGCGCCGCGACGTCGCCGCTGTCGCAGGTGCTGGTGCGCCGGCTGGGCGGCGCGATCGCGCGTACCGCGGAGGACGCCACCGCGTTCCGCTTCCGCGGCGCCACCCACATGCTGACGCTGGCGGCAGTGTGGTCGCCCGAGGATGCCGCGCCGCATGCGCACCGCGACTGGTGCCGCAGCGCGTGGCAGGCACTGCGGCCGTGGTCGGACGGCGGCGGTTACGTCAACCACCTCACCGACGAAGGCGAGGCGCGCGTGCGCGAGGCCTACGGCGACGCCACCTGGCAGCGGCTGGTCGCAGTCAAGCGCGCGTACGATCCCGGCAATCTGTTCCGGATGAACCAGAACATTCCGCCGGGCGGCTGAGCGCTAGCGGATGTGCGCGGTGCGCAGCTGCGGTAGGCAGGCCGCGATGCGCTCGCCCCAGCCGTCGATGCTGCGCGCGAACGCGGCCGGCGTGAACGCCTCCAGCGCGGCTTCGCCTTCGGCGCTGAGTGCGGTCATCGTGTAGCGCACGGTGACCTCGCAGCGTTCGGCATCGAGCGGCTCGCAGGCGATCTCGACGAAGCCGGTGCGCGAACCCGGCGTGGTGCGCACGTAGCGCGAGCGGCGCCGTGCACGGTCGAAATCGACCAGGTGCCAGATCGTCAGTTCGGCGCCATCGCCGGTGGTGAACACCATGCCGGCGACGGTGGCGCCGTCGGCCGGGTGGACATAGCGCGGGCGCCAGCCTTCCACCCACAGCTCCTCGCCCGCCGGGGTAAAGAACATGAAGGCGACATCGGCGGGCGCGTCGATGCGGATGCGGTGCTGGCTTTGGATCGTGCGGGACATGAGCAGGCTCCATGGATCGTGGGTTGAACGGCCATGGACGCGAGCACGGCGCGGCTCACGCTCCCCGCTTGTCGCGCAGACGATGGCTCGAGGACGCGTCCAGCTGCAGGTCGTAGATCTGCCGCAGCTGGGCGATCAGCGCGAGCGTCTCCTTCGAGAACGGCTGCTTGCCCTCGAGGGCATGCAGCACGATCCCTTCGAGCAGCTCGCCCAGGGTCATGTCCTTGTGCTCGGAGAGCGCCTTGAGGACTTTGACCAGGCGTTTCTCCAGCCGCACGCCGGTCTGGATGCGCTCGACCGGAATGCTGTCGTCGTCGTGGGTGCGGGGCATGGTGGAGCGCGGGCCTTCTGGCGTTACCACGGTACCAATGTACCCAGAAGCCGCGCGCACCGCAAGCGGCGATACTGGCGCGCATCCGTCCCGCCGGAACCTGCCATGGCCCGCATCGAGCACGTCGCGCTGTGGACCGACGACCTCGAGCGCTGCGTGCGCTTCTACGCCGACTACTTCGGCGCCGAGGCCGGGCCGCGCTACGTCAATCCGGGCAAGGGCTTCGAATCCCGCTTCCTGCGCTTCGCGGACGGCGCGCGGTTGGAGGTGATGCGCACCCGCACGCTGGCGCCGCTGCCGGCGCCGCCCGGCGCGCAGCGCATGGGGCTGACCCACCTGGCGATCGCACTCGGTTCCGAGCACGCGGTCGACGCGCTGACCGCGCGGCTGCGCGCCGACGGCCATCCGGTGCTCGACGGGCCGCGCCGCACCGGCGACGGCTACTACGAGAGCGTGGTGCTCGATCCCGACGGCAACCGGATTGAGCTGACCGCCTGAGCCGGACAGAACAAGGCCCGGCCGAAGCCGGGCCTTGTGCGTACTGAACCGTGACGACGAGTGCGCGGTTCAGTGCTGCGAACGACCACCGCCGTTGTCGGTGGTACTGCTTCCGCTGCCGCCCTTCGCGCCGGTGCTACCGCTGCTACCGCCGGTGCTGCCGGTGCGGGTGGAGCCACTACTGCTGCCGGACGCCGAGGCGCCGCTCCCGCCGGTCGCGCTGCTGCCGGTCAACGACGAGCCGGAGCTGCCGATGCCGGAGCGGGTGTCGTTGCCGCCGGCGCTGAGGCTGCTGCCGCCTTCGCTGCGGCCCTGGCCCTGCTGGCCCTGCTGGCCCTGCTGACCCTGCTGGCCCTGCTGGCCCTGCTGGCCCTGCTGGCTCTGCTGACTCTGCTGGCCGTGCTGCTGCTCGCGGTCCTCGCTGGTCTCCATGCCGAACGCGGAGCGCAGCCGGTCGCCCATGCTGCGGCGGACCTTCAGCCGGTTGTCGATGTCCTTCACGCCGGCGCACTGTTCGACCAGATCCTCGACCCGGTGCTTGACCCAGCGCGCGTCGACCTCGCCTTCCAGCACCACGTGGCCGCTCTGGCAGCTCACCGTGATCTCGGTGGCGTCGACGTCGTCGTCGTTGGTCAGGCGCTCGTAGATGTCCTCGAGGATGCGGTCGTCGGAGCGGGTGTAGTTCTTCGGTCCGCGGCCGCGGAACGTCTGCCGCTGCTGCTGGCTCTGCTGGCTCTGTTGGCCTTGGCCGTACATCTCGCTGCCGGCCCCGATGCCGCTGCTGCCGCCGCCGAACGTGCTGGAGAAGTTGCGGCCGGAGGAACCGCTCTCGTTGAAGCCGCTGCCGCCTCCCATGCGACCGCCCTGACCGTAGGCACCGCCCGCGCCGCCGCTGAAGCCGGTGCCGCTGGCGTAGCCGGACGAGCCGCCGTAGCTCTCGCCGATGCCGCGGCTCTCGCCGGCGCCGTAGCGGCCGAACGAACTCGATTCACCGGCGCGCAGATAGCCGCCGCCCTGGTGGCCGCCAAAGCCGCCCTGCGAACCGAAGTCCTGCCCGCCGAAGCTGCCGCCCTGCGAGCCGTAGCCGCTCTGGCCGAAGCCGTAGCCCTGCTGGCCTTGATGCTGCTGGCTGCCGAAACCGCCGCCCTGCGAACCGTAGCCCTGCCCGCCGGACTGGCCGTAACCGCCGTAGCCGCCCTGCGAACCGAACCCGCCCTGGCCGCCGTGGCCCTGGCCGCCGTAGCTCTGGCCGAGGTGGTGAGAGCCGTACTGCGAGCTGCCGCCGCCCTGCGCGCCGTAACCGCCCTGCGCACCGTAGCCGCCGCCCTGGCCGGTGTAGCCGCCGGACTGGCTGTAGTTGCCGCCGTACTGCTGCTCGCCGAACTGGCTGCCGCCGTGCTGCTGGTGCTGGCCGCCCTGCTGGCCCTGGCCGAACGAGCCCTGCGACTCGCTGCCCCAGGCGCGCGAGCGCTCGCCTTGCTGGCCGTGGCCGTATTCGCGCCCGGACCCGCCGTCGCCGCCCTGCATGCCGTACTCGCGGTTGCGTTCCCACGGCTCGCGCGCGTACTGCCCGTGCTCCTCGCCGCTGCGGAAACCGCTGCCGCTTTCGCCGCTCTGCCACGAGCGCTGCGAACCGCCCGCGCCGCTGCGACCTCGACCCTGTTCGTCGTCCCGCCAGTTGGAATGCTCGTTCCGGTTCATCATCGTCTCCGTCTTCTCCGTCAGCCAAGCGCGACCCGCGTCGACGAATCGCACACCCAAACGCAGCGCATCGCGCGCTACGGCCTTCACTTCGCTACCCAAATGCTGTTCACGGCCACGCTCACGCACTGATGTGTCCTCCGCCGTTGATGTGGATGGTTTGCCCGGTGATGTAGGACGCGTCCTCGGAAGCGAGGAACACGTACGCCGGCGCCACCTCCGACGGTTGTCCGGCGCGCTTCATCAGCGTGTTCGCACCGAATTCCTTGACGTGCTCGGCATCGAAGCTGGCCGGGATCAGCGGGGTCCAGATCGGTCCGGGCGCGACCGCGTTGACGCGGATGCCGCGATCGGCCAGCGCCTGCGCGAACGAGAACGTCATCGCGTGGATCGCGCCCTTGGTCGCGGCGTAGTCGAGCAGCTCCTTGTGGCCGCGCACGCCGGTGACCGAGCCGGTGTTGATGATCGACGCGCCGCGCTTCAGGTGCGGCAACGCGGCGATCGCCATGTAGAAGTAGGCGAAGATGTTGGTGCGGAACGTGCGCTCGATCTGTTCCGGGCGCAGGTCCTCGGGACGCTCGACCGTGTGCTGCTCGGCGGCGTTGTTGACCAGGATGTCGAGCCGGCCGAAGCGCTCCACCGTCTTCGCCACCGCCTGCGCGCAAAACGCCGGGTCGCCGACGTCGCCGCGCAACACCAGGCACTCGCGGCCTTCCTGTTCGATCTGTGCGCGGGCGTCCTCGGCATCGCCGTCCTCGTCGAGGTGGGCGATCGCGACGTGCGCGCCTTCACGTGCGAAGTGCAGCGCGACCGCGCGGCCGATGCCGCTGTCGCCGCCGGTGATCAGCGCCACCCGATCCTTGAGCTTGCCGCTGCCGCGGTAATCCGCGCGGATGCTTTCCGGCTGCGGCCGCATCGCCGCCTGCTCGCCCGGCTGGTCGTGCTGTTCCTGCGGCGGAAATTGCGGTTTGGCGTGGTCTTCGCTCATCGGCACTCGTTCGGGTGGCGTGAAGGCGACGCGTGTCGCGTCGTCTGTACCCGCCGCAAGAGCCATGCCACTCGACGACACCCCGTGCACACGGCCCGGCGCGCAATGGGCCGCGAGTTCTTGCAAGCACGCGCAAGTTTTTCGCCGGCAGACGACGTGCCGGAGCGGAGCAGGTCACGTCCGAAGCGGTGGCACGAGTGTTGCTGCCGTCCCCACCGAGACGCCCGGTCTCACCCCTATGAGAAAGGAGCACTGCAGATGAATACCCTCAAGCACCCGCTGTGGATCGCGCTCGCGCTCGCCCTGTCGCTGGGCGCCTGCGACCGTCGCGACCAAGGCAACGAGTCGATGACCACCGACACCGCGACCGCCACCGGCGCCACCGACACCGCCACCACCACCGACTGCACCGGGCTGACCGGTCAGGCGCTGGCCGACTGCCAGGCGCAGCAGGCCGCCGGCACCGCGGGCACCACCGGTGCGACCACCGGCGCCACGGGCACGACCGGCACCACCGGCACGACCGGCACCACGGGCACGACCGGCACCACCGGCACCGACACCACCGGCACCATGGGCGACACCGGCACGGGTACCGGCACCGGCACGACCGGCCAGGGCACGACCGGCCAGGGCGGCACCACCGGCACCGGCACCACGCCGCCGCCGACCGGCGAGGACGACAACGACACCCAGGGCACGCGCGACGGCGGCACCAACAACTCCGGCACCACCCCGCCGACGCCGTAATGAACACGTCGCCCACTCCGGCGCCGCACGTGCCGCTGAAGGCGGTCGAGCCGAGCGAACGCCAGCTCGACGCCCAGGTGGAAGGCACGTTCCCGGCCAGCGATCCGCTCTCGGCCACCGCCAGCGCCACGGCGACCCAGGCCGAGAATCCGCATCGCTACGTCACGCTGTACCGGGTGGTGTCGGCCGACGACGCGGAGGCGCCGTTCTCCAGCGGCGCCGGCCGCGGCGGGCGCTGGTGCTCCAGCGGGCAACCGGTGGTGTACGCGGCGCTGTCGCCGGCCGGTGCGGTGCTGGAGTTCCTTGCCCACCTCGAAGGACCGACGCCGAAGGCGCTGCGGCTGGCGGTGGCGACGATGCCGGCGGAATGCCTGCATCCGCTGGCGCAGTTGCCGCCGCACTGGGACGAACGTCCGTATCGCGAGGACGTGCGGCGGGTCGGCGACAGCTGGGCCCGCGAGGGTTCCTGCGCCGCCCTGCAGGTGCCGAGCGCGTTGGTGCCGCGCGAACGCAACGTGCTGATCAACGTCCGGCATCCCGACTTCGACAAGCTGCAGGTGTTGTCCTGCGACGCGCTCCGGCTGGACGAACGCGTGCGCATCTGAGGTCGGACCCCCGGGAGCCACCGCTGCAAATCCTGCGCGCAAGCGCAGGATTTGCTTTATGCGGCGGGCATTTGCAGAGGATGAGGCGGGCCGTGGGCTGGCACGAAGGTTGCGGCGCGGATCAGGCGCGCCACGCGCATCTTCGAAGCACATCCCCCATACAAGGAGCATCCCCATGGCCAACCAGTCCCGCAGCCAGAGCGGCAACGGCGGCAAGAGCAACCGCGGCTTCGCCGCGATGGACGAAGCGAAGCAGCGCGAGATCGCCTCCAAGGGCGGCAAGGCCGCACATCGCAGCGGCAACGCGCACGAGTTCGACTCCGAGGAAGCGCGCGAGGCGGGGCGCAAGGGCGGCCAGGCCCGCGCCGCGGCGCGCCGCAACGAAGCCGGCAGCGCCGGCGGGTCCTCCAGCCGGCATTGAACGGCATCGTGTCGACGTCACCGGCGTCCGCACGCCGGTGACTTCCTGCTCCGGATTCCCCATGTCACTGGCCACCCAGCATTCCCCGCGGGCGCCGTTGCCGCGCCCGCCGTCGCCGCGTCTGCGCATCGTCATCGCCGACGACGATCCCGACCTCGCCGACACGCTCGCCCTGCTGCTGTCGCTCGACGGCCACGAGGTGCACTGCGCCGACGACGGCCGCGCCGCGCTGGATCTGGTGCAGCGCGTGCGCCCGCAGGTCGCGCTGCTCGACATCCGCATGCCGCTGCTGTCCGGCTACGGCGTGGCGAGCGCGATCCGCGCGCTGCCGTGGGGCGGCCAGGTGCGGCTGATCGCCATCAGCGGCGACCCCAGCCCGCAGGCGCGCATCGACGCCGCCGATGCCGGCTTCGACCGTCACTTGGCCAAACCGGTGGGCGCGCTGGAATTGCTCGAATGCCTGGCCGCGCTCACCCGCGACGAGCCGAGCAACGATCCCGAATGACCGCGGCGCGCCGCCCGGCGCGCCGACCCGGGTTCAGTGCCGACCGCGACCGCCGCTCGGGTCGCCGGCGCGCTCGGCGAGCGCGCGGTTGCGGCGGTAGATCATCTGCCCGAGCAACGCCGTCACCAGCAGCGCGATGTTGGTGAACACGAACACCGCATTGCCGATCAGCCCGCTGTACAGCGCGAAGCCGGCGTTGGCCGCGCACTGGCCGACGAACAGCCACGACGACACGCCGGCGGTGCTGCGCTCGCGCCACTGCACGTAAACCTGGCGCAGCAGCGTCGCCAGCAGCACCAGCGACGCCGCCCAACCGATCGCATCGACGCCCTGCACCGGCCGATGCCGCTCAGTGCATCTTGCCGAGCAGCTCCTGCTTGCGGGCTTCCATCTGCGCACCGAGCTGTTCGAGCTGCTCGCGGTCGAGCAGTTTCTGCGCGCGCGGGAACATTTCCTTCTCTTCCTCCTGCGCGTGGTGCTCGACCAGCTCCTTGAGCACCTTGGCGCGGCCGCTGAACTTCTCGCTGTCCGGCTGCGTGCTCTTCAGGTCCGGCAGCACCAGGTCGCCGGCGGCGCGGTGCTCCTCCATCGCCTCGAAGTACATCTTGACGTCCTCGTCCTTCTCGCCCGCCTTGCGGAACGCCGGATAGAAGATCTCCTCCTCGATCGCGGTGTGCGCCTCGAGCTCCATCGAGAGCTGCTGCAGCAGCTTCTCGCGCTGGCCGGCGGCTTCTTCCTCGGTCAGCTGGCTGAGCAGCTGACGCACCTTCTCGTGGTCGTTCTTCAGCAGGTTGATCGCGTCCATCGGGCACACCTCGCGGGGGATTCGTGCAGCGACCGTAGGCGGTGGACCGTGAACAGGTCGTCGGGCGGGTAAAGCCGGCCTAAATGCCGAGCTGGCGCGCGCGCGAAGGCGCGGTAAAGTGCGCGGATGTCCGCGGTGCTGCTGCGCCTGTGCCTGATCGTGCTGCTGGTCCTCGACGGGACCGGCCAGGCGATGGCGTGGGCGCGCGCGGAAGCCGGCGAACGCGCCGCGCAGGCCGGCGCGCCGTGCCACGACGCCGGCGACGCGATGCCGGCACACGATCCGCCGCCGGCCGGCCACGACCACCTCCACGACGGCGCGATGCCAGCCGATTGCGACTGCCCGTGCGCGCAGCACGCGCCGGCGCTCGCCCCTGCCTCCGGGTTCGCGCTGGCGCCGCTGGCGGCGTCCGCGCCGCCGCGCGCGCCGCCGGCCGCGCACGTGCCGCCGCCGCCGAGCCGGCTGATCCGGCCTCCGATCGCCTGAAGCGCGGGTCCGCGCCGGTCCTCCGACCGGCTTCCACCTTCGCTTCAGGAGTCCACCATGTCCTTCGATTCTTCACGGCACGACGCGCCGGGCGCGCGCTCGCGCCGGCGTTTCCTGCAGGGCCTCGCCGCCGGCGGCGCGCTCACCGGCCTCGGGCTGTGGCCGCGCACCGGCTGGGCGTTGCGCTCGCCCGGCCAGACCGAGCTGCTGGCCGGCAGCGAATTCGACCTCACCGTCGCCGAAACCCCCTGGTCGATCACCGGCCGCGTGCGGCCGGCGGTCACCGTCAACGGCCAGCTGCCGGCGCCCACCCTGCGCATGCGCGAGGGCGACACCGTGCACCTGCGGGTGCGCAACGCGCTGCCCACGGGCAGCGTGCACGGCCACCAGACCTCGATCCATTGGCACGGGTTGATCCTGCCGGCCAACATGGACGGCGTGCCCGGGCTGTCGTTCGCCGGCATCGGCCACGGCGATCACTACGACTACCGCTTCACCGTGCGGCAGTCGGGCACCTACTGGTACCACGGCCATTCCGCGTTCCAGGAGCAGGCCGGCCTGTACGGCGCGCTGATCATCGATCCGCTCGAACCGGAGCCGTTCGCCTACGACCGTGACTACGTCGTGCTGCTGTCGGACTGGACCGACCTCGATCCGGTCGCGCTGTTCGCGCGGCTGAAGAAGATGTCCGACCACGACAACTACGGCAAGCGCACGCTCGGCGACTTCCTGCGCGACGCGCGCACGCACGGTCTCGGCCCAACGCTCGCCGATCGCGGCGCGTGGGGGCAGATGCGGATGACGCCGACCGACCTGTCCGACGTCAACGCCCGCACCTACACCTACCTGCTCAACGGCCACACCGCCGCCGGCAACTGGACCGGCGTATTCCGCCGCGGCGAGAAGATCCGCCTGCGGCTGATCAACGGCTCGGCGATGACCTACTTCGACGTGCGCATTCCCGGCCTGAAGATGACCGTGGTCGCCGCCGACGGCCAGAACGTGCACCCGGTGACCGTGGACGAGCTGCGCGTCGCGGTCGCCGAGACCTACGACGTGATCGTCGAGCCGACCGAAGACGCGCACACGATCTTCGCCCAGGACATCGCGCGCACCGGCTACGTGCGCGGCACGCTGGCGGTGCGCGAGGGCCTGCAGGCGCCGGTGCCGCCGCTCGACCGCCGGCAGATCCTCAGCATGGCCGACATGGGCCACGGCAGCCACGGCGGCGACCACAGCGCGCACGGCGCCGCCGCCGATCCGCATGCCGGCCACGGGGGGCACGCGGGCGGCGCGCAGGCGCACCCGGCGCGCGAGTCCGGCAACCCGCTGGTGGACATGCAGTCCACCACGCCGGCGCCGCGGCTGGACGATCCGGGCGTGGGCCTGCGCGACAACGGCCGCCGCGTGCTGGCCTACGCCGACCTGCGCAGCCTGTTCGACGACCCCGACGGCCGCGAGCCGTCGCGCGAGATCGAACTGCACCTCACCGGCCACATGGAGCGCTTCGCCTGGTCGTTCGACGGCCTGAAGTTTTCCGACGCAAGGCCGCTGCAGCTGAAGTACGGCGAGCGCGTGCGCATCACTCTGGTCAACGACACGATGATGCACCACCCGATCCACCTGCACGGCATGTGGAGCGATCTGGAGGACGCGCATGGCGCGTTCATGGTGCGCAAGCACACCATCGACATGGCGCCCGGCACGCGCCGCAGCTACCGCGTGCGCGCCGACGCGCTCGGCCGCTGGGCGTACCACTGCCACATGCTCTACCACATGGAGGCCGGGATGATGCGCGAAGTGAGGGTCGACGAATGAGCGCGCATCGCATCCGACTCCACCTCGCGCCGCTCGCGCTGGCGCTGCTCGCGACACCGGCGTTCGCGCAGCACGCGCACCACCCGCCGCCTGCGTCGGCGCCGCCGGCAGCGGCCGCGCACCAGCACGACGACGCTGCCCAGTCGAAGACAGCGCCCGCCGCGCACGGCCACGAGCATGACCACGCCGCACAGTCGACCGCAGCGACGGATGCGCACGACCACGCCGCGCCGCCGACCGCCACTGCGAACGCGGACGCGGAGGCGCACCCCGGGCACGCGCATGGCGCGAAGGCGCCGTCGCCTGCGCCCACCGATCCGCACGCGCAGCATCGGCATGGTGCCGGCAGCGACGTGCCGCGCGAACCGATCCCGCCGCTCACCGATGCCGAGCGCGCCGCCGCGTTCCCCGACGTCGGCGGCCATGCCGCGCACGACCACGCCACGTTCGCCGACCTGCTCGTCGACCGCCTGGAAACCAGCGACGACGGGGAGCGGCCGTTCGCGTGGGAGGCGACCGGCTGGTACGGCGGCGACCTGCACCGCGCATGGCTGCGCACCGAGGGCGAGCGCGAGCACGGCGGCACCGAAGCCTCGATAGAGCTGCTGTACGGACGCGCGGTGGCGCGGTGGTGGGACACGGTGGCCGGCGTCCGCCACGAGGCCGGCGAGGGGCCGTCGCGCACCTGGGCGGCGTTCGGCGTGCAGGGGCTGGCGCCGTACAAGTTCGAGGTCGAGGCGACCGTCTACGTCGGCAGCGGCGGCCGCACCGCCGCGCGTCTGGAAGCCGAGTACGACACGCTGATCACCAACCGCTGGATCGTGCAGTGGCAGGCGGAGGCGACGCTGTACGGCCGCGACGACACCGCGCGCGGGATCGGCTCTGGGCTGTCCACGCTCGAAGCCGGCGCGCGCCTGCGCTACGAGGCCAGCCGCCGGATCGCGCCGTATCTCGGCGTGCAGTGGGAGCGCGCGTACGGCCGCACCGCCGACCTGCGCCGCGCCACGCACGAGGGCGTCGACGACGTGCGCGTGGTGGCCGGCGTGCGGCTGTGGTTCTGAGCTGAACCGGTGTCGGGCGCGGCGTTCGCCGCCGCGCTCGACGCCGTGTTGGCGCCGGCCAGGCCACAGTGGGCATCCCGCCGGACCGGGAGCGCGCCGTGCATCACCATCAGGCCGATCCGTTCATGCAGGCGTGCATCGAGCACTGCAGCGCATGCCATGCCGTCTGCCTGCAGACGATCACCCATTGCCTCGCTCGTGGCGGCGTGCACGCGGCGCCCGGGCACATCGCCCTGCTCGCGACCTGCGCCGACCTGTGCCGGGTCAGCGCCGACGCGATGCTGCGCGGCAGCGACGCGCACGAGGCGATCTGCCTGGCGTGCGCGGACGTCTGCCGGCGCTGCGCCGACGACTGCGAACGGCTCGGCGACGACGATCCGGCGATGCAGCATTGCGTGCAAGCGTGCCGCCGCTGCGCCGAGAGCTGCGCGGCAATGGCGAGCGCGTAGGCGCTAGGCGACCGGCGCCAGCGTCGCCACCAGCAGCCGCTCCAGCGGCTCCGGGCGGTGCACCAGGAAGCCCTGCGCGTAATCGATGCCGACCTCGCGCACCTTCGCCAGCACTTCGGGGCGGTCGACGAACTCGGCGACCGTGCGCACGCCGACCACGCGGGCGACGTCGACGAAGCAGCGCACCGCCGCCTCGTCGAGCGGGTCGTCGATGATGTCGCTGATGAACTGGCCGTCGATCTTTAGCGCATCCACCGGCAGCGCCTTGAGGTAGCCGAACGAGGACGCACCGGCGCCGAAGTCGTCGAGCGCGATCTGCACGCCGAGCGAGCGCACCCGCCGCATGAACTCGGCAGCGTCGGCGAGGTTGGTGACGGTCGCGGTCTCGGTGATCTCCAGGCACAGCCGCGCACACAGCACCGGCCCGGCCTCCTCCAGCATGTCGATCGTCATCGCGTGGAACGCGCGGTCGCTGATCGACTGCCCGGACAGGTTGATGCTGAACGTCGACAGCAGCGTCGGGTCCGGCAGCGTCTTCAGCCAGTCGATCGCGTTGCGCACCACCCAACGGTCGATCCGCGAGGCGAGATGGAAACGCTCCGCCGCCGGCAGGAACGCGCCGGGCGGCACCGCGTTGCCGTCGGCGTCGAGCATCCGCAGCAGCACTTCGGCATGGATGCCATCGTCCTCGCCTGTGGCCAGCGGCAGGATGCGCTGCGCGTACAGCACGAAGCGGTTGTCATCCAGCGCCTGCTCGATGCGCGTGGCCCAGTGCATCTCGCCCTGGCGCGCGCGCATGGCCAGGTCGGTGTCGAACCACAGGTGCAGGCGGTTGCGGCCGGCGCTCTTTGCGGCGTAGCACGAGGTGTCGGCGGCCTGCAGGATCGCCGCGGTGGTGGTCCAGCGGCGGTCGATCGGCACCACGCCGATGCTGGTGCCGACGCGGAAGCGGCGCCCTTCGTGGGTGAAACGGAAGTCGTCCATGCGGTCGCAGATCTGCTGCGCGACGCGCTGCGCGTGATCGACCGGGCAGTGGTCGAGAATCACCGCGAACTCGTCGCCGCCCAGGCGCGCGACCGCATCGCGCGTACGCACGTTGCTGGACAGCAGCTTGCCTACCTGTTGCAGCATCTGGTCACCGACCGCGTGGCCGCAGGCGTCGTTGACCAGCTTGAAGTCGTCGAGATCGATGTACAGCAGCGCGTGCTGGCTGCCGTCCTGGTGCGCACGGTCGAGCACCTGCCTGAGCCGGGTCTCGAACTCGGTGCGGTTGAACAGACCGGTCAGCGCGTCGTGGGTGGCGCGCCAGTTCATCTCCTCGGCCAGCCGGCGCTGCTCGGTGACGTCGCGGAACACCAGCACCGTGCCGAGCACCTCGCCGCGTGCGTTGCGGATCGCCGACACCGAATGCTCGATGCCGTACTGGTGGCCGTCGCACGAGGCGAGCAGGATCGCGCTGGCCAGACTGGCGCGCCCGCCCTGCTGCAGGCACTGCAGCACCGGGTCGCGCGCCGGCACGCCGGTGGTCTCGTCGGTGATCCGGAACACCTCGGCCAGCCGGCGGCCGTGCGCGTCCTCGTTGCGCCAGCCGGTCATGCGTTCGGCGACCGGATTGATCCACGTCACCAGCCCGTCGGCGTCGGTGGTGATGACGCCGTCGCCGATCGATTGCAGGGTGACGCCGAGCAGTTCGTGCTGCTCGGCCAGCTCGGACTTGATCCGGCGCTGCTCGGTGATGTCCTGGATCGCGCCGACCAGCCGCACCGGGCGGCCGTCGTCGTGTTCGCAGGCGCCGACCACGCGCACCCAGATCTCGCTGCCGTCGGAACGCCGCAGCGGCAGTTCGAGGTCGAAGCTCTCGCCGCGGGCGGCGGCGCGGTCGAGCGCGCCGACCAGCGCCTCGCGCGCGCCGGCCGGGAAGAACTCCAGCAGCTCCGCGCGCGCCGGCCGGTGCCCGGCCGGCAGGCCGTGGATGGCGCAGGCGACGTCGGACCAGTGCACCTCGTCGCTGTCGAGGTCGATCGACCAGCCGCCGATGCCGGCGACCTGGCCCATGCGGTTGAGCAGATCCTCGCTCTTGCGCAACGCCTCCTCGTGCTGCTTGCGCTCGCTGATGTCGAGGAAGAAGCCGTACATCCACTCGGCGCGGCCGTCCGCGCTCCAGGTCTTGATCTGGCCGCGCACCCACACCCATACCCAGTGGCCGTCGCGGTGGCGCACGCGCAGCTCGCATTCGTGGTGCGGCTGCTGGCCCTTGATGTGCGCCTTGACCCGCTCGGACGCGCGTACGAGATCGTCCGGGTGGATGTGGGGCACCCAGCCGTCGATCGTCGGCGGCAGCTCCTCCGGCTCACGCCCGAGCATCGCCGCCCAGCGCGTGTTGTAGCGCGCCTCGCCGGTCTGCACGTTCCATTCCCAGGTGCCGGCCTGGGTGCCCTCGATGATGTGCGCGAGCCGCTGGCGCTCGTGGCGCAGCGCGTGTTCCGCCTTCAGCCGGCCGGTGATGTCCTCCAGCACCGCCATCGAACGCAGCGGCGCGCCGTCGGCATCGCGCTCGAGGATCGCCGACAGCTGGACGTCGAGCACCTCGCCGCCGGCGGTGACCATCTGGTAATGGATGTTGTCGGAGCGCCCGGTGACGAAGAACTCCGGCAGGATCACGTCCTTGTTGTAGGCGCGCGATTCGGCGGTCATGAAGTCGGACGGCTCGCGGCCGATCACCTGCTCGCGCGTGTAGCCGAGCTTGGCCAGCCACTGGTCGCTGACGCTGATCAGCCGACCCTGGCCGTCGATCGAATGCAGCATCGCCGGGGTCGACTCGTACAGCCGGCGCAGGCGCTCCTCGCTCTGCTGCAGGCGTTCGCGCGCCAGGCTGCGCTCGGTGATGTCGGCGACCGTGCCGACGAAGCCGGCCACCGCACCGGCCTCGTCGCGCAGCGGGCGGGCCAGCACGCGGATGTAGCGCACGCCGGCATCGGCCAGGCACACGCGCATCTCGCGGTCGAATTCCACCCCGCGTTCGACCGTCTCGCGCCAGCCGGCCTCGGCCTTGTCGGCGTCCTCGCGATGCACCGCGCGGCGCCAGCCGTGTCCGAACAGCTGCTCGAGCGGCGCGCCGAAGATTTCCTGGCAGCGCGTGTTGAGGTAGGTGCAGGTGCCGTCGGCGTCGCACTGGAACACGCCCAGCGGCGAGGCTTCGCTGAGCGTGCGGAAGCGCGCCTCGCTGTCGGCCAGCACGCGCGCGGCGCGGTCGCGCTCGAGCGCTGCGCGCCGGCCCTGCAGCGCATGGCCGGCGGCGACCGCGAGCTGCTGCAGCACCTCGCGCGCAGCGTCGTCGAGCGTGCGCGGTTGGTGGTCGGCCACGCACAGGATGCCGATCGGGGTGCCGTCCGGCAGCCGGATCGCCACCCCGGCGTAGAAGCGGATGAACGGCGTGCCGGTCACCACCGCGCTGGCGGCGAAGCGCGGATCGGCGCGGGCGTCGGCCACCTCGAACACGCCGTCGGCCTCCAGCGTCGGCGCGCAGAGCGGCAGGTCGTCGGGCCATTCGCACACGCCGGCCCAGCCCAGGCACGAGCGCAGCCCGCCCGTGTCGTCGGCCAGGCCGATCAGCGCGATCGGCGCATGCGCGACCAGCGCGGCGATCCGCACCAGCGCGGTGAACTCCGCCTCGGGCACGCCGTCGGCTTCGCTCGGCACGGGCAAGCGGGCAGCGTGGACGGCGTGAGGCGTCAGGTTCACGGGACGTCGGATCCGGGACGGGCGCAAGGCCACCTCAACCGTTTGTCGGCGGGAGGTGGGGAGAACTTGAGCGTCCGGCGTACGGGGCGCCGCGCCCGTTGCACTAGGATGGTGCAATGACGCTGCCCGATCCCGCGCTCGACGCTCTCGCCACGCCGCTGCTGCGGCTGCGTGCGGACCGCACGCTGGCCGCGTGCAACGCCGCGTTCGCGCGCTGGCTGGGGGTGGGCGCACGGCGCCTGCACGGGCTGCCGCTGGCCGCGCTCGAACTCGACCCGGGCAGCCTCACCGACGCGCTGGCGCGTGTGCCGCCGGGTGCGGCCCCGCTGCGGGTGCGGCGCGCGCGGCTGGGCTTCGCCGGCAACGAGCGCTTCGCCGACGTCTGGCTGTCCGCGCTCGACGATGGCGGCTGGCAGCTGGAGGCGCATCCGGTCGACGAATTCCCCGGCCAGGACCCGGCCCAGCTGCTGCCGTCGGCGCTGTCCGCGGCGCTGAAGGGGCTGGCGCACGAGCTGCGCAATCCGCTGGCCGGGGTGAAAGGCGCCGCCCAGCTGCTGGCGCGGCGGGTCGACGACGACGCCGGCCGCGAGCTGGTGGCGCTGATCGGCGGGGAGGTGGAGCGCCTGACCGCGCTGCTGGACCGCCTGCTGCATCCGGCGCCGCCGCAGCCGCATGCGCCGCTCAACATCCACGCCGTGCTCGAGCGCGTGCTGCGGCTGGCCGAGAACGACGCCGGCTGGGCGGTGCGGCTGGTGCGCGACTACGACCCCAGCCTGCCGGAACTGGCCGGCGACGCCGACCGCCTGACCCAGGCCGCATGGAACCTGGTGCGCAACGCGATCGAGGCCGGCGCCGGCACCGTCACCCTGCGCACCCGCGCCGAGCACGCGGTGCGGATCGGCGAGCACGCCTACCCGCTGGCGCTGCGGATCGAGGTCGCCGATGACGGCCGCGGCGTGCCGGAGGCGCTGGCCGAGCGCATCTTCCTGCCGCTGGTGTCCGGGCGCGCCGAGGGCACCGGGCTCGGGCTCGCGCTGGCGCAGCAGGTGGCGCGCGAGCACCGCGGCTCGCTGGCCTACCGCTCGCGCCCCGGCCACACCGTGTTCACCCTGCTGCTGCCCGTGCTGGACGAGGCCCCCGCATGACGATGCCGACGATCTGGGTGGTCGACGACGACCGCAGCGTGCGCTTCGTGCTCGCCACCGCGCTGCGTCAGGCCGGGTATGCGGTCGCGGAGTTCGGCGAGGCGGCGTCCGCGCTCGCGGCACTGGAACGCGCGCCGCCGCCGGCGCTGCTGTTCACCGACGTGCGCATGCCCGGCGACGACGGCCTGGCGCTGCTGGAGAAGCTCAAGCAGCGCGAGCCGCGCCTGCCGGTGGTGGTGATGAGCGCCTACACCGACGTCGCCAGCGCCGCCGGCGCGTTCCGCGGCGGCGCGCACGAGTTCCTGTCCAAGCCGTTCGACCTCGACGAGGCGGTCGCGCTGGTCGCACGCGTGCTCGGCCCGGTGCAGCCGGCCGCCCCCGCGCCGGCCGCGGCCGACGGCGCCGACGCGCTGATCGGGCGCACCCCGGCGATGCGCGAGCTGTTCCGCGCGATCGGCCGGCTCGCGCAGGCGCCGCTGTCGGTGCTGATCACCGGCGAGACCGGCACCGGCAAGGAGCTGGTGGCCCGCGCGCTGCATCGCGAAAGCCCGCGCGCGGCGCGGCCGTTCGTCGCGCTCAACACCGCGGCGATTCCGTCGGAACTGCTGGAGAGCGAGCTGTTCGGCCACGAGGCCGGCGCGTTCACCGGCGCGCAGCGCCGCCACGTCGGCCGCTTCGAGCAGGCCGACGGCGGCACGCTGTTCCTCGACGAGATCGGCGACATGCCGCTGCCGCTGCAGACCCGGCTGCTGCGCGTGCTCGCCGAAGGCGAGTTCTTCCGGGTCGGCGGCCGCGAGCTGATCCGCGTCGACGTGCGGGTGATCGCCGCCACCCACCAGCCGCTGGAAGCGCTGGTGGCCGACGGCCGCTTCCGCGCCGACCTGCTGCACCGGCTCGACGTAGTGCGCCTGCAGCTGCCGCCGTTGCGCGAACGCCGCGACGACATCCCGCTGCTGGCCGAGCGCTTCCTCGCCGCTGCCGCGCGCCGCTTCGGCGCCGCGCCCAAGCGGCTCGACCGCGAGGCGCTGGCGCGGCTGCAGGCGCACGCCTGGCCCGGCAACGTGCGCGAACTGGAGAACCTGTGCTGGCGGCTGGCGGCGATGGCGCCGGGCGAGCGCCTCGGCGCGCGCGACATCGACGCCGCGCTCGGCCCGGCGGCGCCGTCGGCAGTCGCGGCCGCGGACGACGACTGGGACGCGCGGCTGCGCGACTGGGCCCGCGAGCAGCTGGCGCGCAACGCCGACGGCATCCACGCGCAGGCCAGGGAGCGCTTCGACCGCGCCTTGCTGGAGGCCGCGCTAGAACATACCGGCGGCCGTCGCAGCGAAGCGGCCGCGCGCCTCGGCCTGGGGCGCAACACGCTGACCCGCAAGCTCGGACCCGGCCGGCGCCGCCCGTGAAACGCCGGCCCTTGCCACCGGAGGCCCCATGACCCGATCGACCGCCGTCTGCCTCGCCCTGCTGCTCGCCGGCTGCGCCGCCACCCCGGCGCCGCGCGACCGGACCACGCCATCCGCCACCACCTCCACCGCGCCGCGGATCGCGCGCGCGCAGGCCGAACGCGGCGAGGTCGTGCTGGCCTCGGCCTCGGCCAGCCTGGTCAGCGGCAAGCTCGCGCTGGTGCCGATGGGCGACGGCGTGCACCTGAGCGGCGAGATCGGCGGGCTCACCCCGAACGGCACCCACGCGCTGCACATCCACGAGAAGGGCGACTGCAGCGCGGCCGACGCCAGCAGCGCCGGCGGCCACTTCAACCCGAACGCGGCGCCGCACGGCCGCGCGGGCCAAGGCGCGCACCACGCCGGCGACATGGACAACATCGTCGCCGACGCGCGCGGCGTGGCGCGGGTGAACGCGCATGCGCGCGGCGTGACCCTGGGCGACGGCGGCATCGCAGACGTCGCCGGCCGCGCGGTGATCGTGCACGCGCAGGCCGACGATTACCGCACCCAGCCGACCGGCAACGCCGGCGCGCGGCTCGCGTGCGGCGTGATCCGCGCGCTGCGCTGACCACAGCCTGCTCGTCGCACTGTAGGAGCGGCTTCAGCCGCGATCAGGCGTGACCGGAAACCGGGGGTCGCGGCTGAAGCCGCTCCTACAGCCGCTCCTACAACCGCCCGTCCAGGCTCAGGCGAGCGCCTCGCGCGCGGCCTGCGGGCAGTGCACGAACGTCACCGGCACCGCGTGCGCGCGCAGCACCGCGGCGATCTGGCGCTGGCGTGCCTCGAACATCTGCAGGCGCCGGGTAAGCGCCTGCCGGCATGGCTCGCTGTCGCACGGCGCATCGGCGGCGTAGCGCGCCTGCCACGCCGCCGGCGTGAACAGCGCGATCCGCGCCTCGCCTTCGACGTAGCGCACCAGCGGTTCCGGCGGTGCATCCAGCCATGCCTCGTCCTCCGGCGCGAGCAGCGCCGTCTCCAGCAGCGGCCACAGCGCACCGAGGCCGGCGTGCTCGTACTGCAGCGCGGTCATCGCGGCGAGGTCGTGCACGGTCAGGTAGCGCGCATGCTCCACCGTCAGCCCGAACGCCTCCTGCGCGTACAGCGCGGTCGCCGCGCCGGCCATGCCGCGTTCGAGCAGGCCGCGCTCGAACGCGTCGCCGACACGCGCGGCCGCCTCCGCCTCGCCGCCGAGCACGAACGGCACCAGCCGCAGCGGACCGCCGCGGTGTTCCGGCCCCGGCGTCAGCGCGCCCGGCAACGCGCCGTCGTGCGCGCCGAATGCGATCACCCGCCCGCCCGGACGGCCGGGCGCACGTGCGGCCAGCGCATCCAGCTCGCGATGCAGCGGCCAACCCGGCCGCAGCAGTTCGACCGGATCAAAATGCGCGCCGACGGTGACCAGCTCCAGCTGCGCCGCCTCCGGTTCGAACGCGGCCAGGTCGCGCGCGACGTGCGCGGCCAGTTCGCCGGCCTGCGCCTGCGCGAGCGCCTCGCGCTCCACCGCGGCGTCGCCGCGCAGCTCGAGTGCGAGCGCGCCCAGCACGTGCAGGGCGGGCTCGGCGGGACGCGGTGTCGCTGGACTCATCATGAATCTGAGGATACGCCGGCGTTCGGTGGCCCCGGGTGGGCGCTACACTTCGGGGCCGATTATGCCTGCGCGCGCCGCAGGTCCGTTCACGAGGTGCTCGATGCGACAGCTTCGCCCCGTCGCCGTGCTCGGTGGCGTCCGCATTCCGTTTTGCCGGCAGAACACCGCCTACGCGGATGTCGGCAACCTCGGCATGTCGGTGCGCACGCTCGGCGCGCTGGTGGAGCGCTACGGCCTGCATGGTCAGCAGCTCGGCGAAGTGGCGATGGGCGCGGTGATCAAGCACAGCGCCGACTGGAACCTCGGGCGCGAGGCCACGCTGTCGTCGGGCCTGTCGCCGCTGACGCCCGGCATCACCCTGCAGCGCGCGTGCGGCACCTCGCTCGACACGATCGTGCACATCGCCAACAAGATCGCGGTCGGACAGATCGACGCCGGCATCGGCGGCGGTTCGGACACCACCTCCGACGTGCCGATCGTCTACGGCAAGCGCTTCCGCCACCGCCTGCTCGCTGCCGCGCGTGCGAAGACGCCGCGCGAGAAGCTGGCCGCGTTCCGCGACTTCCATCCGCGCGAGCTCAAGCCGGAATTGCCCGGCGTCACCGAGCCGCGCACCGGCAAGTCGATGGGCGAGCACTGCGAGGACATGGCCAAGCAGTGGGCGATCGCGCGCGAGTCGCAGGACGAATGGGCGCTGTCGTCGCATCAGAAGCTCGCCGCGGCGTACGAGCGCGGCTTCTTCGACGGCCTGGTGGTGAGCTTCCGTGGGGTCACCCGCGACAACATCCTGCGCGCGGACACCACGCTGGAGAAGCTGGCGGCGCTCAAACCGGCGTTCGACAAGAGCAGCGGCCGCGGCACGCTCACCGCCGGCAACTCGACGCCGCTGACCGACGGAGCCGCCGCCTGCCTGCTCGGCACGCCGGAATGGGCGCAGGCGCACGGGCTGGAGCCGCTGTGCTGGTTGCGCGACGCGCACGTCGCCGCGGTCGACTTCGTGCACGGCGAAGGCCTGCTGATGGCGCCGACCATCGCGGTCGCGGAGATGCTCCGCCGCAACGGCCTCGGCCTGCAGGACTTCGATTTCTACGAGATCCACGAGGCGTTCGCCGCGCAGGTGCTGTGCACCTTGCGCGCGTGGGAGAGCGAGGACTACTGCCGCGCGCGGCTGGGGCTGGAGGCGCCGCTGGGCCGCATCGACCCGACGCGGATCAACCCGAACGGCTCCTCGCTCGCGACCGGCCACCCGTTCGCCGCCACCGGCGCGCGCATCGTCGCCACCGCGGCGAAGGAACTCGCGCTGCGCGGCCGCGGCCGCTGCCTGATTTCGATCTGCACCGCCGGCGGCATGGGCGTGGTGGCGATCCTGGAGCGCTGAGCCGCGCTGGGTGCTACTGCACGCGGAAGTCGTCGAGGTTGAATCTGCCGCGTCCGTCCGGATCGTGCGGCGGCATGCTGATCGCCAGCAATGTATAGGCGACCACGACTGGCACCCCTGCCGTCAGCAGGCCAACCACGACGAACAGCGCGCGCACCGCACGCGCCTTCCAGCCTAGAAACGCGGCGAGCCCGGCGCAGACGCCGGCCAGCGGGCCGGGCGCTTTCGTCAATCGCGGGCGCGAGTCATTCGAGCTACGACGCATCGTAATCAGATCCTTCCGCCAGCGCGCGCGCCGAGAGTATGCACCATTACCTGCGCCACCTACCCGCGCAGGCGCGGCACGCCGTGCTCGTCGCGTTCCTCGATCGCCGCCTCGTCGAAGATGCGCTGGCGCAGGTCGCGGCCGGGCAGTTCCTGCACGGCCTCGCCGCGCGCGGCGCGCAGCGCGTTGAGGTAGCTCAGGCGCGCGCGGGTCTCGTCGCCGACCTGGGCGTAGCCATGACCGAGCTCCTCCCAGCCTTCCACGCCCGCGCCCTGCGCGAGCGCGCGGTGCAGGTAGCGCTCGGCCTGGGGCCAGCGGCCCTGCGCGCGCGCCAGCCGCGCCAGGGTCAGCAGCAGCATCGGGCTGGCCGGATGCGCCTCCAGCCAGCGTTCGGCGCGCGCATTGCGCTCCTCGACGCGGCCGATCGCCAGCCGCCCGTACAGCGCGGCCAGCGGCTCCGACCAGCGCGTGTCCAGCGCGTCCTCGATGCTGCGCGCGGCGGCCTCGTCCCAGCGCAGCGCGGCGGCGCGCTCGGCGTAGGCGGCCACCGTGGCCGGATCGGCCTTCAGCGGCTTCGGCAGCGCGTCCCAGCGGTCGGCGAGCTCGTTGGCGTCGCGCGCCTGGCGCAGCGCGGCTTCCGCCCAACGCGATTCCAGCGCGGTGAGCCGTTCGGCCGGCAGCGCGTTCTGCTGGCGCAGCGCGCCGAGCAGGCCGTAGGCCTCGCCGGCGCGGCCGAGCGCGGACAGCGCCTCGGCGCGCAGCACCAGACCGCGCGGCGGCAGCGGCTGCGCATCGGGCGCGTCGAGCGCGGCGAGCGCGTCGGCCGGCGCGTCGTGGGCTAGCGCGAGATCGGCCAGCGCCACCGCTCGCGCCGCCGGACGATGGTCGAGCGCGGCCAGATGCGCGCGTGCCGCAGCCACGTCGCCGCGCGAGACCGCCGCCCGCGCCGCGCCGAGCCGCGCCGCCAGCGCCGCGTCGCGCTCCTCCGCCGCCTGCAGCAGCAGCGTTTCGGCGCGCTGCCAGTGGCCCTGGTGCAGCGCGTCCAGGCCGTCGAGCAGGCGCGCGCGCGACTGCCGCTGGCGGTAGCGGCTGAACGCCACAAACGGCAGCCGCAGCGCCTTCCACACCAGCCACAGCGCGAGCAGCCCCGCGGCCAGCATCAGCACCGCGCCGGCGAGCGTGGTGCTGCGGTCCCAGCCGCCGTAACGGACCAGCACGTAGCCCGGATCCTCCAGCAGCACCTGCGCGGCGAGCGCGCCAAGCACGGCCAGCACGATCCAGAACAGCACCTGGCGGAACAGGCTCATGGCGATCTCCTTCAGCGCGCGCGCATCCGGCGCAGCTGCTCGAGCGTAGTGCCCAGGGTGGGAACGTCCAGTGCAAGCGGCGCCTCGGCCAGCGTGCGCAGCCGGGTGCGCTGGGCCTCGCTGGCGCCGAGCCGGCGCAGCCAACCCTCGGCGCGCACCAGTGCGGCGCGGTAACCGTCGCGGTCGCTGCGCTCGGCGGCGGCGCGCGCGAGCGTGATCTCCAGCTGCAACGCAGCCAGCGCGGTGGCGCGGTCGGCCTCGTCGCGGGCGACCGTGCGCTCGGTCGGACGCACGTCGATCAGTCCGGCGAACGCGCGCCGCCACCACGGCTGCGGCGGCGCACGCTCCGCCGCGCCCGCGGCCCGCGGAGCAGTGAGGGTGCGCGCGAACGCGTCCAGCTCGGCCAGCGCGCGCACGCGCGGAGCGAGCGCAATGGTTTCGAGCGCCGCGCGTTCCTGCAGCAGGGTCTGCCGCAGGCTGAGGTAGGCCGGATCGTTGACGCCCTCGAGCACGCCGGCGGCGAGCGCGTACGCGCGCAGCGCGCCGGGCACGTCGCCGCCGAGCTGCGCGCGCTGCAGCGCGAGCGACAGCAGCAGCTCCGCCTCGTCCAGCCGCAGCGCCTGCGCGCCGTGGCGGTCGGGGTCGGCGAGCCGGGTGACCGTCTCCTCCAGCAGCGCGGCGCGCTGGCCGATGCCGAGCAGTTCGTCGCGCAGCACGCGATTGGTGGCGTCGGCCTGCTGCAGGCGCTGCACCAGCGCGCGCTGGTCGCGGCGCAGGCCGTCGATGCGAGCATCGAGCGCGCCGAGGCGCTGGTCGGTGCCGATCAGCTCGGCACGCTGGCGGGTGTCGTAGCGCACCCAGGCGCGCCAGCCGAGCACGGCCAGCACGGCCAGCACCAGCAACAGGAGCAGCGCGATGCCGAGGCGGCGCGGGCGGGTGGCGGGAACGGGGGTCGGATTCGCCATCCGGCCATGGTAGCGGCCCGCCGCGGGGGGCGCAGTCAGCG
>DASQMI010000080.1:0-20697 GCA_035645555.1 Lysobacter sp.
GGCGCGCTCATCACCCTCCGCTGCTCCGTCATGCCGGCGGGGCAGGGCTGGTCGTTCTGCACCAGCACCGCGCCGTTGGCCGCGGTGCAGCGGTAGATGACGATCGATTCCTGCGCCCCGGCAGGAACGCCGAGGGCCAACAGCGCCAGCGCGAGCACGGTACGCATCACGACTCTCCGCAATCGTTCGCCAGCCGGGCATCGATCCCCCGCTGGCGGCGGGTGATTTCCTCGCGCTCGCTCTGCAGGGCGCTGTGGTAGCGGCGGTCGAGCGCGAAACGCTCGTCGCGCAGGCGGGCGCAGACCTCCTGCTGCGGGAGCGGATGGCATTCGTCCCGCACCCAGGTGCCTGCAGGGTAGACGTACACCCGGTCACGGCCGCGTGCAGGCTCGGCCGGGGTGTAGCGCTGCGCCGTCGGCGCGCCGATCCGGTCGCCGAGCACGCTGCGCGAGCGGTAGACCGGATAGCCAAGCGTCCACAGCGGCACCCAGCGCGGATTGCCGGTGTCGTGCTCGGCCGTGTAGCGCTCGCCGTCCGGGGTGACGCATTCGTACAGCGGCCGCGGCGGGGTGCGGTAGATCACCACCTCGCGCGGTGCCGGCGCCGGCGTGGCGGGCGTGGCGCGCGGGGCGGCGACGCTGCGTCGCGGCGGATCGCGCGGACGGACCATGGTCCGCACTTCCTGCGTCTCGCCGTTCCGGCACGGCCGGTCGCGCAGCGCGACGCGGCCGCGTTCGTCGGTGCAGCGGTAGACGGTGACGGTGTCCGATGCGGCCGCGCCGGGCGCGGCGACGGCCGCCAGCACCGCCAGAAGCAGCAGCGGGATGCGCGTCATGCCGGCATCTTGCGCCCGCCGGAGCGCACCGCGGAAGCACCGCGCGGCTGCGGCCGGCGCCGGGTTCGCGCCCGTTCAGCCGGCCGCAGGCGCTGGGCTCAGCGGGCGCGCGTGTACTCGATCTCCATCGACTTGCGCTCCTTGCCGTCGTGGGTCTCGTACCACTCCATCACGTGGCGGTCGGCGTCGACGATGCGGATCACCTCGCGCACCGGCGTGGTCTTGCCGGGGTGCATCGGGTCGGGCATCGAACCGGTGAAGGTGTAGCTGCGGGTCTTGGCGTCGTACTCGCCTTCGGCCATGAACTGGCCGGTGGACATGCTGTCGATCCAGTGGCCGACGTACTTGCCGCGGACGTTGTCGTAGCTGGTCAGCGCGACGCCCTCGAACGGCTGGCCCATCCACTGGCTGGTGAATTCCATGCGGATGTGGCGTCCGCCCATGATCGCGGTGCTGACCGCCTTGCCGGTTTCGGTCATCGGCGGCGCCGAGGGGTCCATCCACATCGTCTGCTTGGTGGTCCAGGTGCCGGCGAAGTGCTCGGCCAGCTGGCGGTGCTGCGGCCCGGGGGTGGAGGCCTTCTCCCAGGCTTCCATCATGGCCTTCATCTCCGGCGGCATGGCCGGCTTGTCCTGCTGCTGCGCGGCCAGCGGCAGCGCGATCAGCGCCAGCGCGAGCGTGGAGACGACGAGCGGGGCGATGCGGTTCATCCGTGGGCTCTCCGGTGCGGGGGAGGCCCACCATACGCCGATGCCGCAGCGCGGCAGCGCGCTTGCCGACCGGCGGCGCGGTCAGAACGGCGCGTCGTCGGCGGTCGTGGCGCGCCGGCCCGACCGCGCAGCAGTCTTCTTCGCCGCCTTTTTCGCCGCCGGCTTCTTCGCTGCGGACTTCTGGGCCGCCTTCTTCACCGGCGTTTTCTTCGCGGCTTTCGTCGCCGCCTTCCTCACCGGTGCGGCCTCGTCGGTCGCGGAAGCGGCAGCCTTGCGCGCGGTCGCCTTCTTCGCGGCGGTCTTGGCCGCCGCCTTGCGCGCGAAGCGGCCGCGCACCGGCTTGCCGGTTTCTTCCAGCAGCTTCTGCGCTTCCTCCAGCGTGAGCGACGCCGGGTCGCGGTCTTTCGGGATGCGGCCGTTGCGCGCGCCGTCGCTCAGGTACGGGCCGAAGCGGCCGTTGAGCACCTGCACGTCGCTGCCGTCCCACTGCTTGATGATGCGGTTGCGCGCGAACTCCTCCTTCTGCTCGATCAGCGCGACCGCGCGCGCGAGGTCGATCGTGTACGGATCGTCTTCCTTGGCGAGCGACGCATAGGTGCCGCCGCGCTTGACGAACGGACCGAAACGACCGACGCCGACGATGACTTCCTCGCCCCGGTTCTCGCCGAGCGTGCGCGGCAGCTTGAACAGCTCCAGCGCCTCCTCCAGCGAGATCGAGTAGATGCTCTGCCCCGGGCGCAGCGACGCGAACTGCGGCTTCTCATCCTCCTCGCTGGTGCCGATCTGCACCAGCGGGCCGAACTTGCCGATGCGCGCGCTGACCTGGCGGCCGCTCTTGGGGTCGGTGCCGAGCACGCGCACGGAGCCCGCATCGGTGCGGTCGATGTTGTCCTTCTTGTCGTCGACCAGCTTCTTGAACTGCTTCCAGAAGCGGTCCATCAGCGGCACCCAGTCCTCCTCGCCGCGCGCGACCGCGTCGAGCTCGTCCTCCAGCCGCGCGGTGAAGTCGTAATCGACGTACTGGGCGAAGTGGCCGGACAGGAACTTCGACACCGCGCGGCCGACGTCGGTGGGACGGAAGCGGCGGTTGTCGAGCTCGACATACTTGCGGAACAGCAGGGTCTGGATGATCGACGCGTAGGTCGACGGGCGTCCGATGCCGTATTCCTCCAGCGCCTTCACCAGCGACGCCTCGGAGAAGCGCGGCGGCGGCTCGGTGAAGTGCTGGTCGGCGTGGATGCGTTCCAGCGGCACGCGGTCGCCGGTCTTCATCAGCGGCAGCTTGCGGCCTTCGTCCTCGTCCTCGGCCGGCTTGGTGTCGCGGCCTTCCTCGTACACGGCGAGGAAGCCGGGATCCACCACGGTGGTGCCGCTGGCGCGGAACGCGTGCTGGCTGCCGGCGGCGAGATCCACCGACACCGTGTTGAGCGTGGCCGGGATCATCTGGCAGGCGACCGCGCGCTTCCACACCAGCTCGTACAGGCGGCGCTCGTCGTCGTTGAGGTAGCGCGCGACCTGCGCCGGCGTGCGCAGCGCCGAGGTCGGGCGGATCGCCTCGTGCGCCTCCTGCGCGTTCTTCGATTTGGTCTGGTACGCGTTCGGCTTGTCCGGCAGCGCGCGGGTGCCGAAGTCGCGCGCGATCACGTCGCGCAGCTCGACGATCGCGTCCTGCGACAGGTTCACCGAGTCGGTACGCATGTAGGTGATGAGGCCGACCGTGCCCTCGCTGCCGAGCGTCACGCCCTCGTACAGCTTCTGCGCCACGCGCATGGTGCGCGAGGTGGAGAAGCCGAGCTTGCGCGCCGCTTCCTGCTGCAGCGTCGAGGTGGTGAACGGCGGCGCCGGCCGGCGCTTGCGCTCGCGGCTGGTGACGTCGGTGACGTGCAGCGCGCCATTGGCCGCCTGCACGATGCGCGCGCGCGCGTCCTCGGCGGTGCGGCCGTCGGTGATGGTGAACTGTTCGACCTTCTGGCCGTCCAGCTTGATCAGCTTGGCGCTGAACGGCTGGGTCGGATGCGCGCACTCGGCCTGGATACTCCAGTATTCGCGCGCGATGAACGCTTCGATCTCCTCCTCGCGCTCGACGATCATCCGCAGCGCCGGCGACTGCACGCGACCGGCCGACAGCCCGCGCTGCACCTTGCGCCACAGTACCGGCGAGAGGTTGAAGCCGACCAGGTAGTCGAGCGCGCGGCGCGCCTGCTGCGCATCGACCAGGTTGCCGGAGATCGAGCGCGGCTGCTGCATGGCCTCGCGGATCGCGCGCGGGGTGATCTCGGAGAACACCACCCGGTACAGCGGCTTGTCCTTCAGCAGCCCGCGCTCCTTGAGGATCTCGGCGATGTGCCAGCTGATCGCCTCGCCCTCGCGGTCCGGGTCGGTGGCCAGGTACAGCGCCTCGGCCTGCTTCGCCGCCTTGGCGATCGCGTCGACGTGCTTCTCGTTCTTGTCGATCAGGTCGTAGCGCATTGCGAAGCCGCGCTCCGGATCGACCGCGCCCTCCTTCGGCACCAGGTCGCGCACGTGGCCGTACGACGCGAGGACGGTGAAGTCCTTGCCGAGGTACTTGTTGATCGTCTTGGCCTTGGCGGGCGACTCGACGATGAGGAGGTTCTTGGCCATGGCGGCGGGCTCCGCGGGGCGCTCGGGCCCCGCCTGGGCGGCGGAAAAAACGCGTGGAAAACGCGTACGGCTAAGACGCCGACGCCCGCGGGGAGCCGCGGGCGTGGGGTCGTTCTCTCTTTTTTACTGGAATCACGGCGCGGGCCGCGCTGTCAAGCACGGCCCGCCGCAGGGGGCTCAGCCGCCCCCGGCCGCGGCCATCGCGCCGAGCCCGATCGCCAGCGCGATCAGGGCGAAATAGCCCACCACCAGCAGGCCCAGCAGCACCAGCACCACCACCGTTACAGTGCCGAGCTCGCGCCGCTGCCGCTCCGGGTGCGCGGTGAACGCCCACTGGTCGACCACCAGAGTGCTCGCCAGCATGTCGTGCAGCGCGCGCTTGCGGTCGGTGAACGCGGCCATCAGGTAGCCGATGCCGAGGATCAAGCCCGACAGCCAGGTGGCGAAATAGCGCCCGAGCCCGCGCAGGAACGAGATCCGCGCGCCGACCTCGTCCGTGACCTTGATCCCGACCGCCATCTTGCCGAGCGTGGCTTGGCGGCCGGAGGCGTGCATGGCGGCGTAGTAGACCGCGTTCATCGCGATCGGGACCAGCACCATGAACAGCAGGATGCCGATCAGGCCGCCGGCGGCGAACACCTGGGTGGCGTCCATCGCGCCGGCCGCGCCGAGTCCGAACGCCACGCCCATGCCGATCATCTGCACGGCGTACGTGGCCACGCCGATCAGCAGGCCGTCGATGGTGATCGCCGCCAGCCGCTTGCGGACGCCGGCGTACACCACTTCGCCGTGGGGGACGTAGCCGGTGCCGTCGGCCAGTGCCGCCTGCGGCGGCGCGTACGGCGAATCGGGCTCCGAGCTCGCCACCGGCGCGGCCGTTGCCGCGCTCGCGGCGACCACTTCGTACGGATTGCGCGCCGCGCCGACCGGGGCCTCGTCGTCGGCCACCACGAAGCGTGCGCGCCCGCTGGCCGCGGCGCGGGCCGGGGCGGCAACCGCGATGCCGTCGGCATCGGCGGCGGCTTCCGCGTCGGCGAGCGCCGGCTCGGGCGCGGGCCCGGAGGCCGTGGGCGTCGGAGCGCGTTCCGGCTCGGCGCGCACCGGCTCGGCGCTCATCACGGGCGTTGCCGCCGGAGCGGGCGCGGGGGCGGCGACCGTCGCCGCCGGGGCCGGCGCCACCTCGTGCGCGAGCTCGCGCCACGGGCGCCAGTCCGGCAGCCCCGCGCGCCAGACCAGGGTGTCCGGCGCAAGCCGACGATCGGCGTGCAGGCGGGCCATGTCCTCGGCGCTGACCGGGCCGTGGCGGTTGCGGTCGCTGTCGCTGTAGTACCAGGAAGTCATCTCGGAACCATCACGGATGGGTGGAAACGGAGCGGCAGTCCGGCGGCAGGTAGCGCGCCGGCAGCGTGCCCCCATGACAGCGCCAGAACGTGCCGCGGGGGTGGAACACGGCCTCCAGCAGCAGTGTGCTGCCGTCGACGTGCGGATGCACGTGGCGCAGCTGCACCGCCACCGCGCAATGCTCGTTCTCAAGCGTGCCGATGTGCAACGCGGCGATGCGCGGCCCGGCGTAGCTTTCCGGGGTGCCGAAGCCGCCCTCGTCGTTGCGCGGACAGACGCCGGTGCGGCGTGCGTGCTCGACCATCGCCGCACGCACTGCGCCCGTGTGCTGCAGCGCCTCGGCGATCCGAGTGCGCACCACGTACCCGCGGTAGGCGGGAATGGCCAGCGCCGCCAGCACGCCGAGCGCGACCAGGAACAGCACCGCCAGCCCGACCGTCACGCGCATCCAGCCCGACAGCAAGCCGCGTTGCCCGATCGGCGCGAGCCGTGCCGGCGCGTAGGCCGGGGCCGCGCACGCCAGTGCGGTCTGCGCGGAAGGCCAGTCGCTTCTCTGCGGATGTGCGTGCCGCTGCGCCGCCGCCTGCCGGCGACCGCACAGCCCGCGCTCGTGCTCTTCGTCCATCGCGCCCCCCCCGGCGCTGCCGCGGCTCCCCGTGCCGCGGCCCGCTCACGTCCGTGTGGTCCGGTTCCTAGTGCAACGTCTCCGGATCGTCGTCCTCGAACATCTGGTTTTCCATCCAGGCGTACGCTGCTTCCGCGCCCGGCTGGTTGAACAGCACCATCAGCACGACCCACTTGAGGTCGTCGAGATCGACCTGGTCCTGGTCGAGCGCCATCGCGCGGTCGATCACCAGCTCGCGCTGGCCGCCATCGAGGATGCCGTGCTGTTCCAGGAACAGCAGGAAACCGCGGGCGTCGGCATCGAATTTCTGCAGCTCGGCGCCATGGAACACCCGCACCGGGCCGCCGGTTCGCGGTGCCTCGGCGATCGGCCGCTGCCGCGCCAGCGCGTCGAGCCACTCGAACGCCTTGTTGATTTCCGCGGTGCTGAAGCCGGCGCGGCCCAGCTCATCGAACAGCGCGCCGCTCTGCAGGGTGTCCTGGTCGCGGGAGAGGTCCGCGTCGGCGGTCAAGTAGTGCTCGAACAGGTACAGCAGTACGTCCAGAATGCTTTCTTTCATGTCCCTCAGCCTGCGCCGCGGGCGGCGCACGGTGGGTGGGCTTGGCAATGGCGGACGAAACTCAGCGGGTCCGGCAGTACCGGCCGTGCTGGACCGCGACACGGCCGTCGAGCTCCATGAGAAGCAGCATGGAGGACAGTACCGCAGGCGTCAATCCGGTGCGCGCGACCAGGGTGTCCATATCGGTTGGGTCGTGACCGAGCGCCTGCCACAACAGCTGGTAGTCCGGGTCGGGCTCGCCGGCCGCGTCGCGTGCCTCCGGCAGCGTGGCTGGGGAGATGGGGACGGCGAGGCGGTCGCGCAAGTCGGCGGCGAGTTCGTTCGCCAGCGGCGCGAGCGCGGCGATCACTTCGCTGGCGCTTTCCACCAGCGCGGCGCCTTCGCGGATCAGCCGGTGGCAGCCGCGCGCCAGCGGATTGTGGATCGAGCCGGGCACCGCGAACACGTCGCGGCCGGCTTCGCCGGCCTGGCGCGCGGTGATCAGCGCGCCGGAACGCTCGGCCGCCTCGATCACCAGCGTGCCGAGGCTCAGCCCGGCGAGGATGCGGTTGCGCGTGGGAAAATGCTCGCGCCGTGCCGGCGTGCCCGGCGGGTGTTCGCTCACCACCGCCCCGGCCGGTGCGGCGCTGTCGTCGCCGGCGATGCGCGCCATCAGCGCGGCGTTGGCGCGCGGGTAGGGCACGTCCGGTCCGGTGCCGAGCACCGCGACGGTGAGGCCGTGCGCGGCGAGCGCCGCCTCGTGCGCGGCGGTGTCGATACCGGCGGCCAGCCCGCTGGCCACGCACAGCCCGCTCGCCGCCAGCGCATGTGCGAACGCAGACGCGTTGTCGCGGCCGCCGGCAGTCGGCGAACGGCTGCCGACCACGGCGACGGCCGGATGCCACAGCGCGGCCGGATCGCCGGCCACGAACAGCGCCAGCGGCGGGTGCGGCGCACGGCGCAGCAGCGGCGGGTAATCCGGGTCGTGCCAGCCGAGCACGTGGTGGTGCGGTGCCTCCAGCCAGTGCAGCGCACGGTCGGGTGGCGCGGCGGCGCGCAGCGCCGCAAGCTGGTCGGCATCGAGCCCGGCCTGGCGCCATACGCCCGCCCCGGCCTCCAGCGCCGCGGCCGCGCCGCCGTGGGCCTCGAGCAACGCGCGCCGTGGCGCGGCCGGGCCGCCGGCGGCGATCAGACGCAGCAGCGCCTCGGTGTCGGCGGTGTGAGGCATCGGCGCAGGCTAGCCCGGAAACGGCGACGGCGCCCTCGGGCGCCGTCGCGGAGCGGAATCGGAAGACTCCGAGCGTCAGTACGGCGCGTCGGGGTGCTTCAGCTCGTAGCCGACTCGGGTCGGGCGCACGCCCTGCATCACCAGCGCGTAGCTGACCTTCTCGAACGTGCGGAACACCATCACGTGGCCGGCGTACTCGTCGGGCAGGCGCACCTTGTCGCCGCGTCCGACCAGCGTGGCGTCACGGTCGGGGCCGATCTTGACCCGATCGGCCTCGGTGCTGCCGACCCGCCAGGTCGAGAACACGGTGCCGTTGTCGACGCCGTCGCGGGCGCCGACCGACAGCGCCACCACGTCGCGCGGGCCGCCGCTGGTCAGCATGTCGGCCACCGCGATCACCTGCGCGCGGCCGTATTCGAGTGACTGCGCCGGCGCATGCGGCACGAACTGCAGGTCGTACGGCTGCGCCTCCACCGGGATCAGCCGGTCGCCGACGCGCACCTCGCGGCCGGCCGCGCCGTCCAGCGCGAGGGTGGTGGTTTCCACGCCGTCGCCGGGCATGCGCTCGATGGTGCCGGTCGTCAGCTGCATCAGCTCGAAACCAAGCAGCTCGGAGCCGTTGTCGTTGAGCAGCGCGGTCGTCCAGAACGCATCGAAGTCGATGGTGCGGCGGCCGCGGTAGTCCAAGTCGTCGCGGCGCATGATGTCGCAGCAGTCGCTGCGGTCGATGCGGGTGTAGCGCAGGGTGGGACGCACGATCGCGTAGCGCTGGCCGGGCTGCGCGCCCTCCAGGCCCCTGACGTAGGCGCGCTGGCCCTGGGCGCCGCGCAGGCGGTCCTCCTCCAGGGCGACCACGTAGGGCAGCGAGTCGACCTCGTCGACCACGCGCAGGTTCTTCAGGAACGGTTCGACCTGGGCGAGCGGGATCGCGTTGATCGGCGCCTCCTGGCGCGGGCCGGGCGTGACCGCGCCGGTGACCCGGTTCAGGTACGCCAGCGAGATCACGTCGCCGGGATAGATCAGGTGCGGGTTCTTGATCTGCGGGTTGGCCTGCCAGATCTCCGGCCACAGCCACGGGCGCTTCAGGAAGCGGCCGGCGATGTCCCACAGGGTGTCCCCCTTCCTGACCACGTAGGTGTCGGGGTGGCCTTCGCGCATCTCGGCGGCGAGGCCGTACGTGGCAACGGTGAGCAGCGCGGCGGCCAGCGCCACGCGGATGGGCTTGAACATGTCGGAACCCTGTCTTCCCCTCCCAGGTGGGATGACTATAGCCCAGAAAAACCACGCACTTGCAAGGTTTAGCGCCTACAATTCAAGCCCTGCTTGCAGTTGTGACAAGCGCCCCCTTTCCTCCGCATCCCCCGTCATGGCCCGGCTGACCATCCTCGAATTCCCCGATCCGCGCCTGCGCACGGTCGCCCGCCCGGTCGATCCAGCGCGCGTGGCCAGCCCCGAGTTCCAGGCGCTGGTGGATGCCATGTTCGAGACCATGTACGAGGCGCCGGGCATCGGCTTGGCGGCGAGCCAGGTCGACGTCCATGAGCGTTTCATGGTGATCGACGTCAGCGAGGACCGCAGCCAGCCGCTGGTGTTCGTCAATCCTGAGATCGTCGACCGCGACGGCGAGCAGGTCTACCAGGAAGGCTGCCTGTCGGTGCCCGGCATCTTCGCCGACGTCACCCGCGCCAACCGGATCACCGTGCGCGCGCTCGACCGCAACGGCCAGCCGTTCGAGATGCAGGCCGACGGCGTGCTGGCGGTGTGCATCCAGCACGAGATGGACCACCTGCAGGGCAAGCTGTTCGTCGACTACCTGTCGCCGCTGAAGCGCGACATGGTGCGCAGGAAGCTCGAGAAGCAGCGCCGGCACGCATCCGGCTGAGCGGAGTTGCCGATGGCGCTGAAGATCGTTTTCGCCGGCACGCCGGAGTTCGCGGTGCCCGCGTTGCGCGCCGCGGCGAAGTACGGCGAGGTGGTGGCCGTGTACACCCAGCCGGATCGTCCCGCCGGACGCGGGCGCGCGCTGACGCCATCGCCGGTGAAGCGCGAGGCGCTCGCGCGCGGCATCGAGGTGCGCCAGCCGGAGAACTTCAGGCAGGCCGACACCCGCGACGCGCTGCGCGCGCTGCAGCCCGACCTGATGGTGGTGGTCGCCTACGGGCTGATCCTGCCGCAGTCCGTGCTCGACATTCCCGCCAACGGCTGCTGGAACGTGCATGCCTCGCTGCTGCCGCGCTGGCGCGGCGCCGCGCCGATCCAACGCGCGATCGAAGCCGGCGACAGCGAGACCGGCGTGTGCCTGATGCGGATGGAGAAGGGGCTCGACACCGGCCCGGTGCTGCTGTCGCAGCGGACGCCGATCGGGCCCGAGGACACCGGCGGGCAGCTGCACGACCGCCTGGCCGAACTCGGCGCGCAGGTGCTCGCCGACGGCCTCGGCCTGCTGCGTGCGGGCATCCGTCCGGTCCCCCAGCCGCAGCCGAGCGAGGGCGTGACCTACGCGCACAAGCTGGAGAAGCACGAGGCACGGCTGGACTGGACGCAGCCGGCGCGCGTGCTGGCGAACAAGGTGCGCGCGTTCAACCCGTGGCCGGTGGCCGAAGCCGAACTCGCCGGCGAGCGCGTGCGCATCCATGGCGCGATCGCGCTCGATCGCGTGGTGGAGGCCGAGCCCGGGCGCGTCGTCGGCGCCGGCCGCGACGGCATCGACGTCGCCTGCGGCGAGGGCGTGCTGCGCCTGCGCGTGCTGCAGCGCGAGGGCGGCAAGGCGATCACCGCCGCCGACTACCTCAACGGCCGGCCGCAGCTCGCGGCGCAACCGACGTGAGCGCCGACGGGCGCATCGCGCCCGGTGCCGCGCCGCGCGTGACCGCCGCGTGCGTGCTCGACGCGGTGCTGCATCGCGGTCGCTCGCTGAAGGCGGAACTCGCCGTGGCGCTGCCCGCGCTACGCGACCCGCGCGACCGCGCGCTGGCCGAGGCGATCGCGCTGGCGGTGCTACGGCGCCCGGTGCGCTACGCCGCCGCGCTGGAGCGCTGGATGGCCAAGCCGCTGCCGCGCCGCGACAGCGAGCTGCGCGCGCTGCTGCTGGCCGGCTTCGCCCAGCTCGACGCGCTGCGCCTGCCTGCTTATGCCGCGGTCGATGCCACCGTCGGCGCCGCGCGCGCGCTCGGCCGCGCCCACCAGGCCGGGCTGGTCAACGCGCTGCTGCGCCGCGCGCAACGCGAGGGTCTGCCCGACGTCGCGGCCGATGCGCATTGGCCGGACTGGCTGCGCACGCGCCTGCAGCGCGACTGGCCGCAGGAGTACCCGCGCATCGTCGAGGCGAGCGCGCAGCAACCGCCGCAGTGGCTGCGGGTGAACCGCAGGCGTGCCAAGCCGCAGGACTATGCCGCGTGTCTGGCCGAAGCCGGCATCGTCGCGCACGCCGACCCGTCGCGCGCGGACGCGTTGCGGCTGGACGAGGCGGTTCCGATCGCGCTGCTGCCCGGTTTCGGCGATGGCGACGTGTCGGTGCAGGACGCCTCGGCGCAGCAGTGCGCGGACGCGCTGTCACCGCCGCCGGGCGCACGCGTGCTCGACGCCTGCGCGGCGCCGGGCGGCAAGGCGGCGCACCTGCTCGAGCGCGATCCGACGTTGCGGCTGACCGCGCTCGACCTCGACCCTGCGCGCGTGGCGCGGGTGCGCGAGACGCTGCAGCGGCTGGAACTGGGCGAACACGCGCGCCTGCTCGCCGCCGACGCCACCACGCTGGACTGGTGGGACGGCGTGGCGTTCGATGCGGTGCTGATCGACGCGCCGTGTTCGGCGACCGGCATCGTGCGTCGCCAGCCGGACGTGCTGCGCCATCGCCGTGCGTCCGACCTCGATGCGTTGCAGGCCACCCAGGCGCGGCTGCTCGACACGCTGTGGCGCACGCTCGCGCCCGGCGGGGTGCTGCTGTACGCCACGTGCTCGATCCTGGCCGAGGAGAACGCCGCGCAGATCGACGCGTTCCTCGCGCGCACGCCGGATGCCGTGGCCGAGCCGCTGGAGGAACGCTACGGCCGCGCCAGCGGCGCGGGCCGCCAGCGCCTGCCCGGCGAAGACGATGCCGACGGCTTCTTCTACGCCAAGCTGCGGAAGAAGCGGGATTAGCGCTCGCTTCGGGTGGTGGCGCGGCGCGTGCCGCGCATCCGCGCCCCGCGCCCCGATAATGCACGCACCCGTCGTGGAGCCACTCCGATGCTGAAGACCCGCGCCTCGCGCGAAAGCTGGCTGTTCTGGATCGTCGCCGTGCTGGTGATCGGCGCAGGGTTGGGTCTGCGCGATCCGTGGCCCGCCGACGAGCCGCGCTTCGCGCTGGTGGCCAAGCAGATGGTCGAAAGCGGCGAGTGGCTGTTCCCGCACCGCGGCACCGAGCTGTATTCCGACAAGCCGCCGCTGTTCATGTGGACGCAGGCGGTGGCGTACATGCTGTTCGGCCACTGGCGGGTCGCGTTCCTGCTGCCGTCGCTGCTCGCCGCGCTCGGCACGCTGTGGTGCGTGGTCGATCTCGGGCGCCGGCTGTGGACGCGGCGGGTGGGGCTGTACGCCGGCTGGGCGCTGCTGCTCACGCTGCACTTCACCTACCAGGCGAAGAAGGCGCAGATCGATCCGTCGGTGGTGTTCTGGATCACGTTCGCCAACTACGCGCTGCTGCGGCATCTGCTGCAGGGGCCGCGCTGGGGCTGGTGGTGGCTGGGCTGGTTCGCCGCCGGCATCGGCACGATCACCAAGGGCGTGGGCGCGCTGGCGTTGCTGATGATCGTCCCCGCCGTGGCCGCGTCGATCGCCCGCTGGCCCCGTGTGCGATTGCATGCGCGCGACTGGCGCTTCTGGGTGGCGCCGCTCGCATTCGTCGCGGCGGTGTCATTGTGGCTGCTGCCGATGGTCACTACGGCGCTTGCGCAGTCCGATCCGGCGTATCGCGCGTACATGGACGACATCCTGTTCCGCCAGACCGCCGGTCGCTATGCGAAGTCGTGGGACCACCACAACCCGCCCTGGTACCACCTGGGTGTGATGCTGACGATGTGGCTGCCGCCGATGCTGGCGCTGCCGTGGGCGCTGCCGGCGTGGTGGCGGCGGTTGAAGCGGCGCGACGGACGCTTCCTGCTGCCGATCGCGTGGTGGACGCTGATCGTGGTGTTCTTCTCCATTCCCGATGGCAAACGCGACGTCTATATCCTGCCGGCGCTGCCGATGGCGTGCCTGGCGCTCGCGCCGCTGCTGCCGGGTCTGGTGCGCAGGCGTGCGGTGCGCGCGCTGCTGGTGGCGTTCGTCGCCGCGCTCGCGCTGGCTGCGCTCGCGGTCGGCGCGGCGGTGCTGGCCGGACATGCCGACCTGCAGGCCAAGCTGATCGGACAGCGTGGCCTCAGCATCGGCGAGTTGCGCGCGCTCGGCGCGTTCCTGCTCGCGATCGCGGCGTGGATGGGCGGCGCGCTGCTGTGGTTCGGCGTGCGTCGCGCGCCGCAGGCGGCGGCGTGGGCGCTGGCCGGGCTGTGGGTGCTGTTCGGGCTGGTCGGCTATCCGCTGCTCAACCGCTCGACGTCGGCGGCGGACGTAATGACGCGCGCCGGTCGGCTCATCGGCCCGCACGCCGAACTCGGACTAGTCGCGTGGAAGGAGCAGAACCTGCTGATGGCCGACCGTCCGGCAACGACGTTCGGTTTCGTGCGGCCGTGGACGGAACAGCTGCAGCGGGCCATGCGCTGGCAGGCGCAGGCGCCGCAGCGGCGCTGGCTGCTGGTGCAGGAAGCGGCGCTGTCGCAGTGCGTGGACCGATCGCGCGCGGTCCTGGCAGGCACGTCGAACCGCCGGCGCTGGTGGCTGGTGCCGGCGCATGCGGCCGACCCCGACTGCGTGCCGCAGGGCGTGAATACCCAGAACGAGGCGGATCGGCAGGACGACGACTAGCTAGCGGCCGAGCGCGCGCACGTACGCCGCCTCGGTGTCGGCGACGAAGCGTTCGACGCCGAACTCGGCGACCGCCCGCTCGCGCGCTGCGGCGCCCATCGCCGGCAGCCGCGCGCGCTGCGCGAGCAGACCGCGCACCGCGGCGGCGATCGCCGCGCGGTCCCGCGCCGACACGATCCAGCCGTCGACGCCGGCGCGCACGTTCTCCGGCAGCCCGGCGTAGTCGGACACCAGCACCGGCTTGCCCATCGCCATCATCTCGCGGCAGGCGAACGAGATCGTCTCCACGCCCCACGACAGCACGAAGCCGGCGTCGAACGCGGCGACCAGCGGGCGCACGTCGTCGAGCAGCCCGGCGAAGCGGACCTGCCCGCTCAGCCCGAGGCGCGCCACCCGGCGCAGCGCGGCCGGCTCCGGCGGCCGGCCGGCCAGCAGCACGCGCACCGCCGCGCGCTCGTGCGGATCGAGCAGGGCGAGCGCCTCGACGAGGTCGAGCCAGCCCTTATATGCGGCCGTGCCGGCGATGCTGCCGAGCACCAGCGCCTCGTCGTCGAAGCCCCACTGTCGCCGCGCCTTCGCGGCTTGCGCCGGTGGCCACGGCGCGAAGTGGGCGGTGTCGATGCCGTTGGCGATCGCCTCGATCCGGCAGCTGCGGTAGGGCGTGGCGGCCAGCTCCGCCCGCGTGTGCTCGCTGACCGCGATCACCAGGTCGGTGCGGCGCGTGCGCAGGCGGTGACCGAGACTCGTCGCCGGCTTGGAGTTGTGTTTCGTCCACACCAGCGCCGGGCGCGGCGTCAGGCCGCGCGCGGCGAGCGCCACCAGACGGTGGTCGGCGCTGCCGTTGGCGTGCACGAGTTCGATCCCGTGCTCCGCGATCACCGTCCGCAGGCGCCGCAGCGCAGGCCATAACCGCCACATCGCTGCGACGCCTTTCGGATAACGCTGTGCGTGCACGCGCACGCCAGCGATCGCGGCCGCCTCGCGATGCGCGCGACTGCCCTCCGGCACGGCCAGATGCACGGCGTGCCCGCGCGCCCGAAGCCCGCGCGCGAGCGTGAGCAGGTAAGTGGTATGGCCGCCGCCGTCGCGGTGGTGGAAGTTGGTCAGCAGAATCTGCACGGAGTGTCTTTGGTCGCGCTGGCATGCGTACGACGAGCGGCCCTAGCACAAAACCTCGACCTTGAGCCGCAACTCCGGAGCCGAACCGCAAACGCAACGCCAAGTTTCAGCACAATTTTCGGGCAGGGCAAGGCGCGGCCGTCAGGCGCGGCGTCGCATGACGCTGACTTGGGGGCACCTAGCATCAGGCGATGCGACCGGATCGGCAGTTCTCTTTCCCGCATGGTGGCGCGCGGCCGCTACCATGGCGCGCAGTCGTGTACGGCCGCAATCGCGTAGATCGGTCGAGCACAGGGAGCGTCACACGCATGGATGGGTCCGGCCCCTTCGCCGCTACTCCGGATTCGCGCGCCGCGGGCGGCCGGTCGCTCGCGGCGACGCTGCGGGCGATGCACGCGGCGCCGGCCGAGCCGGCCTGCGCGCTCGGGTTGTTCCTGCTCGCCGCGACCACGCTCGCCACGCCTTGGGACGTGCTGCCGGGCGCCCTCTTGCTGTTGGTCGCCGGTGCGCTCGGCTGGCGCGCGGTACGCGCGACGCCGGTGCCGGTCGCGCTGCGCACCGTCCAGGTCGCCATGCTCGCCGTGGTCGCGGTAGTCGTGTTCTCGAAGCTGCTCGCTGACGTGCCGTGGCGCGAGGTCGACAACCGCGCCCGCCTGCTGCTGATGCCGGTCGCGGCACTGGTCGTGCTGGCGCTGCGCCCGCCGCGCCTGCTGCTGTGGTGGGGCGCGGTGACCGGGGTGGCGATCGCCGCGCTGCTGGCGGCCGCCGAGGCGTGGGCCGGCGGAGTGCGCGCCGACGGCGTGGTTAGCCACCCGCTGGTGTTCTCCTCGGTGGTGGTGGCGCTGGTCGCGTTGGCGGTGTTCTGCCGCCCGGCCGCTGGCGGCGGAGGCGTGGCGACGACGGCGGGCGTGCTCGGCGTGATCGCGCTCGGGCTCAGCGGCAGCCGCGGCGCGTGGCTGGGGGTGGGCGTGATCGTGACCGCCGGCCTGCTGACCCATGGCGGCCGCATGCGGCTGCTGAGCTGGGGCGTGCTCGCCGCGTTGTGCGTGACGTTGTTGGCTGCGTGGTCCGCGCCGCCGCTGGCGCGGCAGACCCGGTTGCAGGAGCTGCGTCAGGACATCGCCCGCCTGCAGGCCGGCGATACCGACAGCTCGCTGGGCGCGCGCCTGGAGATGTACCGTTTCGCCGCGCATGCGTTCGCCGCGCATCCGCTTATCGGCGTCGGCGTCGGCCGGCTCGGCGAGCACGTGGCGGCGACGCCGGAATGCGTCGAGCGACCGCGCGCCGCCTGCCGGCTCGGGCATGCGCACAACGACGCACTGGAGTGGGGCGCGACCATGGGGTTGCCGGGGCTGTTCGCGTTGCTGGCGATCTATGGCGTCCCGCTGATGGTGTTCCTGCGCCTGCTGCGTGCGCTGCCGAAGGCCGCGCGCCCGTGCAGCGCGGCGCTGGCCGGCGCGGTGGTGGTGATGGTGTTCGTCGCCTGCGGGCTCACCCAGTCCATGTTCGCCCACCAGCTGACTGCGACGTTCTACGCGCTCGTGGTCGGCGTGCTGCTCGCGCTTGCGGCGGCCGAGTCGGCTTTTGCGACACCGGAAAGCCGCTTACGCGCGCCGGCGCCGGAGCGGCGTACTCAGCACCCGTAGCGCGCGCTCGGCGCGCTTCCACCATGGCCCGGGCGCCTGCCAAAGCAGTCCGGCGTACCGTTTGATCTCCGCCCAGTCGGGATGAGGCTTCGTCTTGAACTCGAAACGCGCCAGGTCGATCGCCAGGGGATCCAACCCGGCAACCTGCGCGTAATGATTGATCAGGGCGCGCGAACGCAGCCTGTTGAGGTACGTGTTGACTGGGCCGCGTTGCGACCACCAGCCGTTGTGACCATGGATGCGATAGCCAACCTGTCCGGTCGGCAGGAAGTATTTGCGCGCTCCGAGCACGCTGGCACCAAATACGAGGCAGTTGTCCGCCGACAGCCGCCAGTGGGCCATGGCGTCGGCTGGCAGATCCAGGCAGCGGCGGGCCCATGTCGTACGAAGCGAGATTGCCGATGTTGGCGCCCCGTACCAGTAGCCGTAGACGTACGTGCTGATCGCGGTGAAGCCGAGGTCCTGGGCTTGGCGGGCGTACGCGATCCGCGAGTGCTCGTTGCCAAACAGCTGGATGTCCGAAAACACGAAATCGATATCACGACGTGCGTCGTACAGCGCGCCGATCCGGGCGAGGTAACCAGACTCCCAGCGATCGTCGGCATCGAGAAAGCAAACCACGTCCGCGCGTACGTGCTCGAGGCCGCGGCGGAACGCCGACAGTTGGCCGCCGTTCGGGCCGCACACGAGTTCTACACGCGAATCGCCGCCGTAGTGGTCCTTCAGCAGCTGCGGCGAGCCGTCGGTAGAGCCATCGTCGACCACGATCACCTGCAGTGGCGCTCGCGATTGGGAGAGGGCACTGTCGACCGCCTCAACAAGAAAGTCGCGGTAGTTGTAGCTGGTGACGACGACTGCGAACGTGGTCTGCGTGCTCATGTCGGCAATCCTTCTTCGGCCTGCAGGCGGCGGAAGTAGGCAATCGTCTCCTTCAGGCCGTCTTCCAATGCCACCGTGGGTGCCCAGCCGAGTTTGTCGCGGGCGAGCGCGATGTCGGGCTGTCGCTGGCGAGGGTCGTCTGCTGGCAGCGGCCGGAACACGAGCTTCGAGCGCCCTCCGACCAGCTGCAATACCTTTTCGGCAAGCTCCAGCATCGTGTATTCGGTGGGATTGCCGATGTTGACCGGCCCCGTGAACTCACGCGGGCTATCCATCATCCGCACCATTCCATCGATCAGGTCGTCGACGTAGCAGAAGCTGCGCGTCTGCTGGCCGTCGCCGTAGATGGTGATGTCCTGGCCCGTGAGCGCCTGAACGATGAAGTTGCTGACCACGCGGCCATCATGCGGGTGCATGCGCGGCCCATAGGTGTTGAAGATCCGCACGACTTTGATGTCGAGCCGATGCTGCCGGTAGTAGTCGAAGAACAACGTTTCGGCACACCGCTTGCCCTCGTCGTAGCAGCTCCGCGGCCCGATCGGGTTGACGCGGCCCCAGTAGCTCTCCGGCTGTGGATGCACCTCCGGGTCGCCGTACACCTCGCTGGTGGACGCCTGCAGGATGCGCGCCTTCACCCGCTTGGCCAAGCCAAGCATGTTGATCGCGCCGTGCACGCTGGTCTTGGTGGTCTGCACGGGGTCGAACTGGTAATGCACGGGGGAGGCGGGGCACGCCAGGTTGTAGATCCGGTCGACCTCGACGTACAGCGGAAAACAAACGTCGTGGCGCATCAGCTCGAAGTAGGGATGGTCGAGCATCTGCACGATGTTTCGGCGGCGGCCGGTAAAGAAGTTGTCCACGCACAGCACTTCGTGACCGTCGCGCAGCAGGCGCTCGCACAGATGCGAGCCAAGGAAGCCGGCACCGCCGGTAACCAGGATTCGGTTCATCGGATGCTTACTCGAGCCAGTCAAGCGCTGGCGGGGACTGCATTCTGTGCGGTCGAGTTCTCGTTGTCATGTCGGGCGCTCTCTGCACAGGCCTGCCACCGCCTACTCGACAGGAAGTCCGCGTTCCAGCATCCACAGCATGATCGCCTTTTGCCGCACGTAGTTCGCACGTACGTATGCGTAAACCAGGCCGTGCCACCCATCCAGAAAGCCGAGGCGGAACACGTAGCCGCGCCAGAAGCGCCAGGCCGGCGCCAGCACCAGTTTGACGAGCGAGGCGCGCCTCCCACGGGCGTAGTCGTACTCGGCCATCATCCTCGCGTAGCGCGCAGTCTTGGTCAGCTGCTGCGCCAGCGAGCGGTACGGGTAATGCAAAAGATCGCCGCGGAGCGTGCTCACCGGGCCGTCGACGCTGGCAGCCTCGTGCACCTCGCGTTCGCCGCGCCAGCCGCCGCGCCGGCGGTCGAACAGCCGCAGCACGCGGTCGGGGTAGGCGTTGCCGTGGCGAAGGAAACGCCCGAAATAGTTCGACAGCCGCGCGAAGCGGTAGCCCGCCGCGCCGACGAAGCCGCGCGCCCGCTCCGCCTCGATCGCGGCACGCAACGTTTCACCCACGCGCTCGTCGGCATCCAGGCACAGCACCCAATCGTGGTTCGCGTGTTCGATCGCAAACTGTTTCTGGCTGCGGAAGCCGGTGAACTCGCGTTGGACCACCCGTGCGCCGCGCGCTGCCGCGATCGCTGCGGTTCCGTCCGTCGAATAGGAATCCACGACCACGATGTCGTCGCAGAACGACAGCGAATCGAGGCAGTCACCGATCCGGTCCGCCTCGTTGAACGCGATAATGCAGGCCGATAGTGGAACCCGCGCGGAGTGGGTTGAGGCGTTGATGGCCAATTACCTGTTGTTCGCGACCGAGCGCTACGCGCTGCCCATCCTGCAACCGGTGGCCGACGCGCTGCAAGCCGCAGGGCACGCCGCGCATGCGTTGCTGGTGCATGGTGCCGCCGGCAGTCGGCTGGAGGGAGCAGCAAGCGTGGACGTCGCGCAGGCGGTCGCGCTGCGGCCGCGTGCGGTGTTGAGTGCGGCGAACTGGGTACCAACGTTCGTCGCCGGCGCCAAGGTGCAGCTGTTCCACGGCTTCAACGTCGAGAAGCGCAGCGACGCGCGCGGACATTTCCGCGTGCGCGGGCTGTTCGATCTGTACTGCACCCAGGGGCCGGCGACCACGGCGCCGTTCGAGACGCTCGCGCGCCGGCACGGCCACTTTGCGGTGGCCGAGACCGGCTGGCCCAAGCTCGATCCGCTGTTTCGCAGCGACGCCTGTGCCGATGGCGCGGAACAGGCGCTGCGTGCGCCCGCCAGGGGGCGGCCGGTGGTCTTGTTCGCCTCGACCTTCACCAAGCGCCTGAGCGCTGCGCCGCACCTGCACGCGGCGATCGCCGCCGAGATCGCGCGCGGCGATCGCTACTGGCTGCTCACGCTGCACCCGAAGTGTCCTGTGGACTTGGTGGCGCGCTATCGCGCGCTGGCCGGGCCGCACGCCGCGTTCGTCGAGACAGAACAGCTGATGGCCGCGCAACGCGCTGCCGACGTGCTGGTGGCGGATACGACGTCGGTGGTCTCGGAGTTCGTGGTCCAGCGCAAGCCTGTGGTGACGTTCCGTAACCGTGCGCCGAAGCCGTACATGCTCGACTTCGTCGATCCGGCGCGGCTTCCGGCGATGCTGGCGCAGGCGTTCGCGCCGCCGGTCGAGCTGCAGGCGGCGTTGGCCGAGAACGCCGAGCGTATCCATCCGTATCGCGACGGCCGCAGCACCGAGCGGGTGCTCGCCGCCACCGAGGCGCTGCTGCGCGGCGAGTTCGGCCAGCTGCGGCGCAAGCCGCTGTCGGCGTGGCCGCGTCGGCTGCAGATCCGTCATGCGCTCGGCTACTGGCGGCCGTAAGTGCAGTGCGACCGACGCGCGGGCATCGCGCACCCACCACCTGCCTCGGCGGCGCGGCGATGCTGCTCGTCCCGACAGACAGCGTCGAAACGGTCGCCCATAATCACCGCAGCTTCTCCTGGCTGAAGGCCGTGTCCGATTCCCGCCCCGAGCTGTCCGGCGTCGTCCTGACCCGCAACGAAGCGGACCGCATCGAGCGCTGCGTCCGCTCGCTGCTGCCGGTGTGCGCGGAGGTGGTGGTGCTGGATTCCGGCTCCACCGACGACACCGTCGCGCGCGCCCGCGCGGCCGGCGCGCGCGTCGAAACCCAGGCATGGCTGGG
>DASQMI010000081.1:0-8440 GCA_035645555.1 Lysobacter sp.
CGGATCGATCAACGCCGGCAACAGAAACCGCGTGGCGAGCGCGGCGGTGGCGAGTCCGGCGACGGTGAACACCGCCAGCTGCTGCAGCCCGTCGACGCCTGAGACCAGGAACGTGGCGTAGGCGATGCACGTGGACGCCACCCCGGTGCCGAGCGTCGGCCACAGCGCGCGCGCGCTCGCCCACGGCGACACGCCCGGCCGCTGGTGGCTGAACAGGTGGATCGGGTAATCCTGGGCGACGCCGATCAGGGTGAAGCCGAACGCGACGGTGATGCCGTGCACACCCTCGAACAGCGCGGCCACCGCGGCCAGCCCGGCCAGGCCGCCGCTCGCCAGCGGCAGGCCGCCGAGCAGCGGCGCCTTCCAGCTGCGGTAGGCGAGCCACAGCAGCAGCGCGAACAGCAGCGAATCGACGGTGCCGATCCAGCTCGCCTCGCGCTGGGTGCGTCCGCCCACCTCGACCGAGAACGCGCCCGGCCCAGTCACGTCGAGCCGGCTGGAAGAACCGTCGCGCACGCGCGCGAACGCCTGTTCGATCGCGGCGAGCGCAGCCTGCTGGCCGGCCGGATCGAAGCCGCCGACGCGGGTCTGCACCGCGAGCAGCGCCTCGCGCCCGGCGCGGTCGAACCACACGCCGTGCAGGCGTCGCGGTGCGTGCGCCGGCTGCCAGCGTTCGGCGAGCGCGAGCGTCTCCAGGGTCGGATCGCTCGGCAGCAGCGGCTCGATCAGCGTCGCCGCCGGCGAGCCGAGATCCTGCACGCGCTCCTGCAGCGCGGCCTCCAGCGCCTCGGGGCGCGCGTCGAACGCCGGCGACAGCAGGTAGCGGTACGCACGCAGGCGCTCGGGGATGTCCTCCAGCGAGGCGTCCGCGCCGTTGGCGACCACGACGAAGCGCGGGTCGCCCGCGAGCTGCTCGCGCAGCGCGTTCGATTGCGCGGCGAGCGTCGCCGGGTCGTCGCCGCCGAGCGCGAGCAGCAGCAGGCGCGCGCCGGGGCCTTCGCCGAGCTCGTCGATCAACAGCTTCTGCGCCGGCGTGCGCGGCTCCGGCATGAACCGGCGCAGGTCGCCGCTGAGCGCCAGCCGCGACGACAGCGCCCAGCCGGCCAGCGCCAGCGCGGCCAGCCACAGCAGCGCGAGCGCGAGCCGGCGCGCGGGTGTCGACGGGCGCATCCGGCTCAGCCGCGGCACAGCGCCGCCAGCGCGGCGGCGTCGACGGCCCCGCGCGCGGCCTCGGCGGCGCCGGCGAGCAGGGTGCGCTGCACCTCCGGCGCGCGGCCGCGCACCGGCGCCGGGGTGGTCTCGATGCAGCGCAGCTCCGCACCGCGGCCGTGCAACGCGATGCCGCGCACCTTGGCGGCGAGCTGCGCGTGCTTCGGGGTCAGCGTCATGATCCAGCGCGCGCGGGTGCCGTCGACCATGATGCGGTAGTGCTGCTCCAGGCGCGCGCGGTCGCCGTCCAGCAGCGCGCCGAAACTGCTCTGCAGGCTGGCGAGCTCCGGCACCCGCGCCAGCGCGAACGTGCGCGGCGGTTTGCCGGCGCGCTGCAGCGTGACCTGCGCGGCCGGGCCGGTGTCGATCGTGGTGGTCTCGCGGTACGGCGCGCGCACCTCGCGCACCAGCAGGTCGCGGCGCGGGCGGCGGTATTCGCCTTCGATGCGCAGCGGCGCCTTCAGCAGCGCCGAGCCGCGCAGCTCGACGAACGCGGTGCGGTCCGGCGTCGGCCGCGCCAGCTTCGCCAGGATCCAGTCGGCGTGGACCGCGTCAGGCGGTGGGGCGGCGGGCGAGAGCGTCGCCAGCGCCAGCATCGGCAGCAGCGCCGCCGTGCGCAGCCGGGCGCGAGCGGGAAGACGGATCGCCATCGTCGAGAGCCCAGAAGTCGTAGAAGTTGAACCAGTTGTACGGCGCACTGCGGGCGAAATGCTCCAGCCGCGCGGCGTAACCGCGGATGAGCGCGGCCAGCACCGCCTTGCGCTCGCTGCGCGCGACCCGCAACCCGTCGGTGAACGTCTCGAAGTGCAGCTCGTAGCGATTGCCGCCGCGGTACAGCCCGAACGCCAGCACCACCGGCACGCCGAGCACCGCGGCGATCAGCCACGGCGCGGTTGGCAGCGGCGCCGGCGCGCCGAGGAAGTCGACCAGCTCGTACGGCTCGCCGGGCGGCACCCGGTCGACCAGCAGCGCGACCAGCGCGCCCTGCGCGACCGCCGCCTGGATCGCCAGCATCAGCGACGGGCCGGGCTGGCCGGCATCGATCGCGGTGGCGGCGACTTCCGGGTTGAGCGCGTTCAGCAGCTGGGTCATCGCCGGGTTGTGGTGCAGGTCGTACACCACCCGCAGCTGCACGTCCGGGCGCTCGCGCGCCAGCACCCGCAGCACCTCGAAGCTGCCGAGGTGCGAGCCGAACAGCAGCACGCCGTGGCCGCGGTCGATCTGGCCGTGCAGCGCCTCCACCCCATGCACCTCGACCCGGAACCGCTTCAGCCGTTCGCCGAGCAGGAACACGCGGTCGAGGATGGTGGACGCGAACGTGTGGATGTGGCGGGCGACGTCCCACAGCGTCGCCGGCCGGCCGAGCGCGCGGCTGAGGTAGGCCCGCGAGGCGCGCCGTTCCGGCCCGCGCCGGCACAGGAAGTACAAGGTGATCGGGTACAGCAGCAGGCGCGCCACCCCGCGGCCGCCGTAACGCCCGATCGAGCGGATCAGCCAGATCGCGAACCAGCCGCCGCCCTCCGGACGCGCCTTCCAGTTCGCGGTCATGGCAGCGCCACCTCGCCGCTGGCCAGCAGCGCCTCGCCGCGCAGCACGCGGAATCGCCAGCGCGGCGCCTCGCCGTCGAGCTCGATGCGCGCGTCCTCGTCCGGCAGCAGCGGCTGCACGAACTTGACCTGCGGCAACGCCAGCGGCGGCAGCGGGCCGTGCGCGGCCTCGATCGCCGCGATCACCCGTTCCAGCAGCACCACGCCGGGCACGATCGGCCGGCCGGGGAAGTGCCCGGGCAGGCAGGGGTGGTCGGCGTCGATGCGCAGCGGCGTGCTCACGGCGCGGCCTCGCGCAGCAGCACCGCCACCGCGTCGTGCGCGGCCTGCGCCAGCCGTTCGCGCGCGTCCGGCGCATCCGCCTGCGCGGCGATCGGCGCGCCGAAACGCACCCGGATCGTCCCCGGTCGCACCCGGAAGCCGGACGGCGGCAGCACCGCGCCGCTGCCGACGATCGCTACCGGCAGCACCGGCACGCCGGTGTCGAGCGCAACCTGGAACGCCCCCAGCTTGAAGCGGCCGACCCGGCCGTCGGTGCTGCGGGTGCCTTCCGGGAAGATGCACAGGCTGCTCTCGCGCACCCGCGAACCGGCGTGGCGCAGGCTCTCCGCCGCCGACTGGCGGCGGCCGCGGGCGACGAACACCATCCCCATCGCGCGGGTGTACCAGCCGAGGAACGGCACTTTCGCCAGTTCGGCCTTCAGCATGAAGCGCAGCGGCACCGGCACCGCGCGGAACAGCGCGCAGATGTCGATCACCGACTGGTGGTTGGCGACCACGATGTACGGTTTCGACCAGTCGATCCGCTCCGCGCCCTCCACCCCCAGTCGCGCGCCGGCGCCGGCGAGCAGGCCGGGCGCCCAGATCCGCGCCGCCATCCGCAGCGGCACCCGCGGGCCGCCGCTGAGCAGGCGCACCAGCAGCGCCACGCTGATCCAGCCGGCGGTCCAGGCGAGGGTGAAGGCGAGCTGCAGTAGGTTGAGCGGCGCCCACAGCCAGCGCGGCAGCGCGTGCGGACGGAGCGGAACGTCGGTGTGGGCGGACATCGGTGCGAAGCGTAGCAGTCGGGATGCGCCGGGCGTCGGCGCGGACGTTCAGCGTGCCAGCTCGCGCCAGCCGTCCGGCCCCAGCCCGGTCAGGCTGCGCAGGAAACCGGCGAAGTTGCCGTACGGGCGGTTGGGGAAGCGGCGCCGGCGGTAGGCGTATTCGGCGAGGAAGAAGCCGGCCACCAGCCCGTAGTTGAGCAGGTTGGCGAACAGCGACCAGCCGGCCTGCGACACCGCCAGCGGCAGCGGATGACCAAGCCGGGCGAGCACGCCGTCGGGCACCGCCACCAGCGCGAGGGTGGCGTTGATCACGGTGATCAGCCCCATCAGCAGCGCCCAGGCGACGGTGAGGCGGCGCGTGTAGCGCGCGACGTCCGGCGTGGGCGGGCCCTCGGTGAGCTCGACCACGCGGGTGATCAGCGGGCTGCGCCCGCGCCGCAGCGTGCGCGCGAACAGCCAGCACAGCAGGCCGGTGAACAGCACCGGCGGCGCCAGCAGCGGCAACTGCGCGTGCGGCGAATGCGCCAGCCACGCCAGCGCCGGCACCGCCGCCAGCACCAGCGCGAGCGCCCACGGCCGCATCCGCAGCAGCGGGCCGATCAGCAGCACCAGCAGCAGGTCGCCGAGCGCGACCGCCGCCAGCACGCCGCTGTCCGACGCGCTCGCCGCGTGCGCCAGCAGCGGGTAGGCGAGCGCCAGCGGCAGGCGCAGCAGCGCGACGTTCACGACGGCGCGCGGCCGGTCAGGCGGCGCGGTGCTGCTCGATGTGCGCCGACAGCGCGCGCAGCGAGGCGAAGATGCGGCGGTTCTCGTCGCTGTCGGAACGCAGCTGGAAGCCGTACTTCTTGGAGATCGCCAGCGCCAGCTCGAGCGCGTCGATCGAATCGAGGCCCAGGCCCTCGCCGAACAGCGGTGCCTCCGGATCGATGCCCTCGGGCGAGACGCCCTCCAGGTTCAGGCTTTCGACGATCAGCTGCGCGAGTTCGCGCTCGGCGGGGCTTTGCTCGGACATTCGGTCGGGTCCATCGGGACGTTTCGTTGCGAAGCCGCAACGATCCTGTATCGCGGGCGTGCGCGCAAGCGCCCGCGGCCGCGGCGCGCGCCGGTATCATGACCGCATGCCGTCGCCTTCCGCCGTCGCCCTGAATCCTTCATCCACCGCCGTCGACGTGCTAAAGCCCGACGTGCTGGTGATCGGCGGCGGTCCGGCCGGCAGCACCGCCGCCACCCTGCTGGCGCGCAAGGGCCATCGGGTGCTGCTGCTGGAGAAGGACGCGCATCCGCGCTTCCACATCGGCGAATCACTGCTGCCGATGAACATGCCGATCCTGGAGCGGCTCGGCGTGCTCGAGCAGGTGCGCGCGATCGGCGTGCACAAGCCGGGCGCCGATTTCCCGGTCGGCGACGACCACTACAACACGTTCCGCTTCTCGCGCGCGCTCGATCCGAAGCGCGACTTCGCGTTCCAGGTCAAGCGCGAGCAGTTCGACCAGTTGCTGTTCGAACACGCGCGCGCCCACGGCGTGGATGCGCGCGAGCGGGTCAAGGTCGAGCGCATCGAGTTCGGCGCCGACGGCCGCCCGCAGCGCGCGCACGCGCGCGACGGCGACGGCCGCGCGCTGACGATCGAGCCGCGCTACCTCGTCGACGCCAGTGGCCGCGACACCCTGCTCGGCAACCAGCTCAAGCTCAAGCGCAAGAACGCGAAGCACCAGTCGGCGGCCATCTTCAGCCATTTCCGCGGCGTGCAGCGCCGCCCGGGCGAGGAGGCCGGCAACATCACCGTGCAGCGTTTCGAGCACGGCTGGATGTGGCTGATCCCGCTGCCGGACGACGTGATGAGCATCGGCGCGGTGTGCTCGCCGGAATACCTGAAGCAGCGCCGCGGCGACACCGAGGGCTTCCTGATGCGCACGCTGGAGGCGGTGACGCCGGTGCGCCTGCGCATGCAGGGCGCCGAGCGCGTCGCCCCGGTGCACGTCACCGGCAACTACTCCTACCGCTGCACGCGCATGTACGGCCCGGGCTGGGTGATGGTCGGCGACGCATTCGCGTTCGTCGATCCGATCTTCTCCTCCGGCGTGTTCCTCGGCATGAACAGCGCCGAGCTGGCCGCCGACGTGGTCGACGGCGCGCTGCGCGAACCGGCCCGCGAGCGCGCGCTGCAGCGTGCGATGGCGCGCCACCTGCAGCGCGGCCTGCGCGAATTCGAGTGGTTCATCTACCGCTTTACCACCCCGGTGATGAAGCACCTGTTCTCCAACCCGCGCGACCTGTGGCAGGTCGAGCGCGCGGTGATCTCGATGCTCGCCGGCGACGTGTTCGACAACCCGGCGGTGCGCCGTCGGCTGCGGCTGTTCCGGGTGATCTACGCGTTGACCTCGCTGCGTTTCCTGCCGCAGCGACTGCGCGGCTGGCGCCAGCGCCGCCGCGAGCGCCGCGCGGCGTTCGTCGGCGAAACCCTGCACACCGGGTCGTGAGCGCCGTGACGCCATTGCCGGTTTCGCCCGCCCTGCGGGTCGACTACGTGGATGGCGCGCCGGACGCGCTGCTGCGCGACGAGCGCACGCTGGCGGTGCTCGGCTTCGGCACACAGGCGCCGCACGTCGACGACCCGCGTTACCTGCGGGTGATGCTGCAGCCGTGGGGTGCCGCGCCGCTGGAGTGCTGGCGCACCGATGCGCCGGTGCGGCGCGGGCGCGACGACGGTATCGCCTGGGCGGCGAGCGACGCGCTGCTGTTCGGTGCGATCGAGCTCGACGAAGGCGACGGCGACGTCGGCATCACCGCCGAACAGGCCTACCGCCGGATGTGTGCGTTCGTGCGCGCGCACGGCTACCCGCACCTGCTGCGGGTGTGGAACTACCTCGACGCGATCACCGTTGGCGAGGGCGACGCCGAGCGCTACCGCGTGTTCTGCGTCGGCCGCGCGCGCGGTCTCGGCGCGCACGATCCGGGCACGCTGCCGGCGGCCACCGCGATCGGCCGGGTCGACGGCGTCCGCCGCCTGCAGGTGTACTGGCTGGCCGCGCGCGTGCCAGGCACGCCGGTGGAAAACCCGCGCCAGATGAGCGCGTACCGCTACCCGCGCCAGTACGGCCCTCAGCCGCCGAGCTTCGCGCGCGCGATGCTGCCGCCGTCGACGGCGATGCCGCTGCTGGTCTCCGGCACCGCGTCCATCGTCGGCCACCAGTCGCTGCATGCCGACAGCGTGCGCGACCAGATCGCCGAGACGCTACGCAACTTCGACAGCCTGCTGGCGGCCGCACGCCACGCGCGACCGACGCTGCCGGCAGCGTTCGATGCCGGCAGCCGGCTGAAGGTGTACGTGCGTGAAGCCGACGAGCTGCCGCTGGTGGCCGCCGAACTCGACGCCCGCCTGCCCGGCGTGCCGCGCGTGCTGCTGCATGCGGGGGTGTGCCGCCGCGAGCTGCGCATCGAGATCGACGGCGTGCACGGTCCCTGACGGCGCTACACTCGGGCCGAACCGCAACCGGAGTGCGCGCGATGGGCCTGCTCAGTCTGCTGTGGGGCGTGCTGGCGATGCTGTGGATGATCGTCGCGCTGATCCCGCTGATCGGCATCACCAACTGGCTGCTGATCCCGTTCGCCGCGGTCGGCGCGGTGATCGCCGCGCTCGGCATCGCGTTCTCGCGCCCCGGCCACCGCGGTCGCGCCAAGGCCGGTCTGCTGCTCAACGGCATCGTGGTGGTGGTGGCGGTGGTCCGCCTCAATCTCGGCGGCGGCATCCTCTAGCGCGCGACGGCGCAGGCCGTCGCGGCGTCACCACTCAGCGTGCGGCCGCGTGCGCCGGACGGGCGGCGAGCAGCGCGCGCGTATGCGGATGGCGCGGCGCCGCCAGCACGTCGGAGGTCGCGCCGTGCTCGACGATCCGGCCGTGTTCGAGCACGGCGATGCGCTCGGCGACCGCGGCGGCGGCGGCGAGATCGTGGGTGACGAATAGCAGCGCCAGCCCGCGTTCGCGCTTCAGTCGCGCGAGCAGCGCGAGGATCGCCGCGCGATGGTGCGCATCGAGTGCCGAGACCGCCTCGTCGCACACCAGCAGGTCGGGATCGGTGGCGAGCGCGCGCGCGATCGCGATGCGCTGGCGCTGGCCGCCGGAGAACTGGTGCGGGAACCGGTCGAGCATGTCGGCCTCCAGCCCGACCGCGTGCAGCAGCGCGCCCGCCGTCGCGCGGCGTGCGGCCGCATCGCCGCGGCGGTGGATGCGCAGCGGCTCGGCGACCACGTCGGCGATGCGCATGCGCGGATCGAGCGACGCGTACGGGTCCTGCAGCACCACGCCGATGCGCGCGCGCATCGCGCGCAGCGCCGGCGCCGGCAGCCCGGCAAGATCGACCCCGTCCAGCAGCACGCGGCCGTGTGCCCCGCGCAGCACGCGCAGCAGCGCGCGCGCCAGCGTGCTCTTGCCGCTGCCGCTCTCGCCGACCAGCGCCAGGCCCTCGCCGCGGCGCAGCTCGATCTCCACCCCGTCCAGCGCCGGTCGCGCCGCGCGCGGGTAGCGCACGCGCAGCGCCTCGCCCCTCAGCACGACCGGGGCGCTGGCCGTGGCCGGCGGCAGCGGTTCGAGCCGGTCGGCGGCGAGCAGCGCGCGGGTGTACGGGTGCGCCGGCGCGG
>DASQMI010000082.1:0-52874 GCA_035645555.1 Lysobacter sp.
CGAGGCTTCGCGCGCGCCGCCGCCCGTTTTCCGATTCGAGGTGTCCCATGGCTGAAATCACCGCTTCCCTGGTCAAGGAACTGCGCGAGCGCACCGGCGCCGGCATGATGGAGTGCAAGAAGGCGCTCACCGAGACGTCCGGCGACATCGACGCCGCCGCCGAGTGGCTCCGCAAGCAGGGCCTGGCCAAGGCCGACAAGAAGGCCAGCCGCGTCGCCGCCGAGGGCCGCATCGCGGTCGGCCAGGCCGAAGGCAAGGCCGTGCTGGTCGAAGTCAACTCGGAAACCGACTTCGTGGCCAAGGACAGCAACTTCCTCGCCTTCGCCGAAGCGGTGGCGCAGGCGGCGCTGGCGTCCGGCGCCCAGGATGCCGAGACGCTGAAGCAGGCCAAGCTGGCCTCCGGCGAGACCGTCGAGGAAGCCCGCGCCGCCGTGGTGGCGAAGGTCGGCGAGAACGTGCAGGTGCGCCGCCTGGTCCGCATCGACAGCGGCAACACCGTAGCCGCGTACGTGCACGGCGGCCGCATCGGCGTGCTGGTCGAGCTGAAGGGCGGCGACATGGAGCTGGCCCGCGGCATCGCCATGCACGTGGCGGCGATGAACCCGCCGTACAACAAGGCCGGCGACGTGCCGGCCGAGTTCATCGCCAAGGAGAAGGAGATCGAGCTCGCCAAGATGAGCGAGAAGGACAAGGCCAAGCCGGCCGACATCCTCGAGAAGATCATCAGCGGCAAGCTCAACAAGATCGTCAGCGAGAACACCCTGTACGGCCAGCCCTACGTGATGGACACCAACCAGACCGTCGAGCAGGTGCTCAAGGCCGCCGGCGCCGACGTGGTGGGCTTCAAGCGTCTCGCCGTCGGCGAAGGCATCGAGAAGCAGGCCGACGATTTCGCCGCCGAAGTGATGAAGCAGGCGGGCCTGGCGTAAGCCGCCGCGAACAAGCGTTGCAACGGAAAAGGCCGCGGATTCCGCGGCCTTTTTTTGTTCGATTGTAGGAGCGCTTCAGCCGGCACCGCTTGGCGCGGCATACGTCCTTGCCGGTACTGGATGCCACCGGTTCGCGACTGAAGCCGCTCCTACCTGGATCCGATGGTCACGCGCGGCTGAAGCCGCTCCTACCTCGATGACGCTGGTCCGCGCGGCTGAAGCCACTCCTACCGATGCCGATCAGCCGCGGCCCGCCCCGGCGTGCTGGAAATAGACCTCTTCGTACGGCTGCACGACCACCCAGCCTTCGCCGGCGAACTTCAGCTGCACGGTTTCGCCCGAGCCGCGTCCCAGCAGGGTGCCGAAGGAGATGTCGGCGACAATCTCCGGCGACAGCGAACCCGACCACGCCACGGTGGAGTTGGGATCGCAGAACACCGGCGCATCGCGCGTCACCGCCAGCGTCAGCGGTTCGTAGTGCGAGGTGATCGCCACCACGCCGCTGCCGGACAGCCGCATGTTGAACAGGCCGCCCGACACCATGCCGGCGACGCGCCGCATCATGGTGACGTCGCAGGCGATGCCGTCCTCGTAGGCGAGCACGTCGTTGCCGTTGACGTAGATCGCTTCGCCGGCGAGGCGCAGCAGGGTGATCTTCTTGCCGCTGTCGGCCAGATAGACCCGGCCCTGCCCTTCCATCTTCATCAGCTGGGTGCCTTCGCCGCTGATCGCCTTCTTGATCAGGTTGCCGAGCCCCTGTTCGAGGATGCCCTGGCGGGTGAAGCGCACCGCGCCGCGATAGGCGACCATCGCGCCGGACTTGGCCCAGGCGCGGCCATCGAGCTTCACTTCAAGCAGGTGCGCGCTTTCCAGTTCGAACGCCTCGGCGCTGGCGTCCTTCTGGCGGCTGGCATCGACGAATTCCTTCAGGCTGCGGGCGGCCATGGGCATCTCCGGTAGGTGTAGCAGCGAGGATAAGGCGTTCCGGTCCTCCGAAACGAAGCAATCAGCGGCGCGACCGCGGGCGGTGCGCGGTCCGATAACGTGGGCGCCGCCGGCTCACCCTACCCCGCGGCTCAGAAGCGGTAGCCCACACTCAGCAGGTAGTAGCGGCCGCGCGGATCGTCGGAGGCGATGTCGTAGCCGGCCTTGTCGATGTCGTAGTTGACCGGCGCGCGGTCGGCGAGGTTGCGCACGTTGAGGCCGACGCGCCAGTGCGGCGACGCGGCATAGGCCACGTTGAGATCCCACGTGGTCCAGCCGGGCGTCTCGCAGCGTCCGGCACGCGTGTACACGCGCGGGCAACGCTCGCCGGGGTCACCGACCCGTGCGCGCCCGACCGCGCGCGCGTTGAGCGTGGTGGTCCAGTCGCCCAGCGCCCATTGCAGCGACGCGATCGCACTGCGGTCCGGTGTGCCGTAGCCGGCGTGGTTCACCGCCGGCGCGCCCGGCCGCGCCTGCCGCTCCAGGCGGTCGAGATACTGACCTGACCACGCCAGCGAGTAGCGGCCGAACCGCGCGGTCGCCAGCGTGTAGCGCGCCTGCAGCTCCCAGCCGCGCACGTCGGTGCGGCCGATGTTCTCGAAATAGTCGTCGATGCCGACCAGCAGGCCGGCGTCGTCGCGCCGGGCCGAGCGCGAGTAGGCCTGCGGATCCACCAGCGCGTTGCCGGGCAGGATCTCGTCGCGACGGATGATGCGGAAGCGGTCGACCTCGAGGCTGAATGCCGGCGACGCGGTCCACACCAGACCGAGCGTGTAGCCGCGCGACGTCTCCGCTCGTAGATCGCGGTTCTCCATGCTGCCGCGCTCGACCACGCAGTACGTGCCGCTGCTCACCTGGAACTCGTAGCCGCACGGGCCGAGATCGGTGCCCTGCGGCACCACGTCGAACGTATCGAGCGTCACCGGCTGGCGCAGCTCGAACAGCGACGGCGCGCGGTAGCCGGTCGCTGCCGTGGCGCGCAGCGTCAGCGCCTCCAGCGGCTTCCACTTCAGCCCCAGCTTGGGCGAGGTGTGGCTGCCGTAGCCTTCGCGATAATCCAGACGCGCGGCGAGATCGACGTGCAGCCGTCGGGTCAGCGGCAGGCTGACCTCGGCGAACGCCGCCGCGGTGTCGCGCTCGGCATCCACCTCGAGCTTGGGCGCGCCGAGCGCGAGTTCGTTCTGCGCGATCAGCGCGTCGGGATGATGCGACAGCGCGTCGCGGCCGAACTCCACGCCCGCCGCGACCATCGCGTCGCCGCCGAGCAGTGCGAACCACGGCCCGTGCATCTCGAACGCGACCTCGTCGAGCTTGGCGGTGCCGCGCGAGGTCACGGTCGGCGAGATCTCCGCCAGCACCGCCGGCGCGTTGTCGGTGACGTTGAAGCGGTAGTCGCCGCGCATCACCGCATCGGCGAACGCCGCGGTCCGTATCAGGCCGTCGACGCGGCTGGTGACCCGGTTCTCGCTGTGCGAAACGCGCGCGCTCCAGGCCCAGCGCCCCCAGTCACCGTGCAGCCCGGCGAATACGTCGACGCTGCGCGTATCGGTGTCGCCGCGTACCGGACCGGTGTCGAAGAACACGTAGTCGAGGAACGCCTCCTCGGGGTTCGCGCGCAGTTCCTCCGGGAGCCAGATGCGCGCATAGAACGGTGCCGACTGCAGGCGCTGGCGCCCGTCGCTGACGCGCATGCCCGCGTCCAGCCGCAGCCGCTCGCCCCACGGCTGCTGCAGCCGCGCGTACACCGTGCTGCGCTCCTGCGCGGGTTGCAGCGTGCCGAACCGTGGCGGGTCGAACAGGCAGTCGGGCGCGAGTCCGCTGGTGGCCGGGCATACCCGGCGCACCAGCGTGCCGTAGTCGTCGCGGAAGCCGAGCGGGAAGCGCCAGTCGCCGAGTCCGTAGCGGCCTAGGTCCTGGCTGCGCCAGCGCCGCTGCGCGCCCGACAGCGCGTCGCGGTCGAAATGGTCGCCGGCCACGAACAGGTGGCCGTCGCGCCCGAAGTCGAAGCCGGTGCCGAACGAAACGCGGTGCTCGGCGGCATCGCCCCGCTCGGAGATGCCGTAGCGGGCGACCACGTCGCCACCCTCCAGATGACGCCGCAGGATGATGTTCACCACGCCGGCCATGGCGTCGGCACCGTAGATGGCCGACGCGCCGCCGCGCAGGATTTCGATCCGGTCGACCATGCTGAGCGGGATGCCGTCGAGGTCTGTGAGCCCGCCCAGCTCGGTGGAGATCAACCCGTAGTTAGCGATGCGCCGGCCGTCGACCAGGAACAGCGTCGCCCGCGGCCCGAGCGCATTGAGGCTGGTGGTGGCGGCGGCCGCGAACGGCTGCTGCACGCCGCTGCCGCCTTCCGCCGCGACGTCGACCGGATGGTGCCCGACCATGCCGGGCCGCGCGCGCAGCAGGTCGAAAAGGGTCTGGTGGCCGCTCGCCTCGATCTCCTCGCGGGTAATCAGCGAGACCGGCGACGGCGTCAGCACGTCGATGTCGTCGCGCTGGATGCGGGTGCCGGTGACCTGCACCGTATCCAGCGAGGCGATCGCGCGCTCGGTGCGCTCCGGAAGCGGGCGTCGCCGCGATTCCGCCGGCACCGCCGGAGCTCGCTGCAGCACGTAGGTTCCGGGACCGACCGCCACCGCGCGCAGCCCGGTGCCGTGCAGCAGGCGCTCCAGCGCCTGCGCCGGGGTCAGCGCGCCGCGCAGCCCCGGGCTTCGATGGCGCACCACCAGTTCGGGCGCATAGAGGATCTGCACGCGGCTCTGGCGCGCGAAGTCCTCGAGCGCGGCATCGAGCGGGCCGCCGCGGATCGCGAACGTGGTCCGCGCCGCCCCGTCGCCACCGGCCACTGCGGCGCCGGCGAAGCACAGGGCGCAGCAGAGGGCAAGCGTGAAGCGGGGCTTGGCCATTCGTCGGGCAGGCAGCAGGAGCCCGCCACCTTACGGAAGCCCGACAGGGCGCGCAACGCGCGCTGCCCCGCCGTTCACCCGGCGCGCCAGCCGGGTAGAAACCGGCTAGCGCCGGTGCAGCACGATCGCGCCGTCGGGGCCGCGTTCGGCACGCAGCGACCAGCCCTGCTCGAGCGCGGCTACCAGCGCGGCCTGCTCGTCGATCCGGAACACGCCGCTGACGGTGAGCGCGCCGAGCGCCGGGTCGGCCAGCCGCAACGGGGTGGCCGAGTAGCGGTTCACCTCCGCCAACAGCGCATCCAGGCGGCGCTGGCGGAACACCAGCTCGCCGCGGGTCCAAGCCTCGGCTGAAGCCAGGTCGAGCTGCTGCGGGGCACCGAGGCGGCCGCGCTCGTCGATCTCGATGCGTTCACCGGGGGCCAGCGTCGCCGGCGCGCCGCCGCCGCGGGCGCTGACCACCACCACCCCCTCGATCAGGCCGACGCTGGTGCGCGTGCCGTCGCGGCTGACCTGGAACGTCGTGCCGATGTCGCGCACGGTGGCCTCGCCGGCGCGCACGCTGAACGGGCGCCGCGGATCGGCCCCGACGGCGACCTGCAGGCGACCTCGCAGCAGCTCCAGCTCGCGGGCACGGGTGCCGTAACGGGCGACCACCTCGGTGTCGGTGTCCAGCCGCAGGTGGCTGCCATCCTCGAGCACCAGCGTGCGCTGCTCGCCCACCGCCGTCGCGTAGCGCGTCGCGGTCCCCTCCGGCGCGCGGCCGAACCACAGCGCACCGCCGGCCACCAGCGCCAGTGCGGCGGCCATCCCGGTGGCGAGCCAGCCCCAGCGCGTGCCGCCGCGCTGCGCGGCCTCCCGCCGGGCCCGGCGCGCCGCGGCGCGCAGCATCGCGTCGTCGGCCAGCGCGGCGGCCATCGCATGCACCGTCTCGGCCTGCAGATAGGCCTCGATGTGTTCCGGCGAACGCGCCAGCCATGCCTCGAATGCTGCGCGCTCCTCGCGCGTGCAATCCGGCGACAGCAGACGGGCCAGCCAGGCTTCCGCCTGGTCCGGGCCGCCGGTGGCGGTCGGCAATTCGACTGTCGGCTGGCTCATGACCCCTCCCCGATCGCGTTTCCCTGCAGGTGTACCCGCAGCAGTTGCAGGGCCCGGCTGATGTTCTTTTCCACTGCCCCCACCGAGATACCGCAGTGACGCGAGATCTCGGTGTAGCTCATTCCATCGATCCGGTTCAGCAGGTAGATCTCCCGGCAGCGCGTCGGCAGGCGCAGGATCGCCGCCCGCACCCGCTCCAACTGCTGCTGGTGTTCGACGCGCTGCTCGTGCGGCGCTTCCGCAGAAGCGAGCGCCTCGAACTCGGGATCCAGTCCGACGTGCGCCGACGCCTGCCGGCTGACCTGCTGCCGGCCGTTGTCCAGCAGCGCGTTGAGGGCGATCCGGTACATCAGCAGCTTCAGCTTCTCCGGCGGCTGATCGCGGTAGCGCATCAGCCGCACCATGGCTTCCTGTGCGATGTCCTTCGCGTCTTCCTCGTTGCAGCGTCGGGCGAGGAAACCCACCAGGGCGGCATGGTGCTGACGCACGAAGGCGTCGAACCCGTCGTCGTTGCCGTCGTTCCGGCGCAGTGGCTGTTCAGTCACGGCAGCGGGATCCGACGGCGGCAGCGGGACATGAAAAACGAATGATCCGGCACGGGCAACGGGCTTGAGGCATGGCGGAGGGGCGCCGCACTATCCGGACGTCCGACGGCGCGTTTTAGCACGCCGCCGGGGTTGCACGTTGGGAGCCGCGCCCGTTGCCCGGCCGGACCGTCCTCAATAACGGACCCGGCCACGCATCCCCCCACCCGCGGCGGCCGTCCACGCGCGTCCCGTACAATCTGCGTGTTTGTCCCCCGCCACGAGGTTGCCCATGTCCCAGCTCGCCTATCGCCGTGTCCTGCTCAAACTGTCCGGCGAGGCGCTGATGGGCGACGAGGATTACGGGATCGATCCCAAGGTGATCGGGCGGCTGGCGCGCGAGGTGATCGAGGCCCAGCAGGCCGGCGCGGAGATCGCGCTGGTCATCGGCGGCGGCAACATCTTCCGCGGCGCCGGGCTGGCCGCCGCCGGCATGGACCGGGTCACCGGCGACCAGATGGGCATGCTGGCCACGGTGATCAACGCGCTGGCGATGCAGGACGCGCTGGAGAAGCTCGGCGGCAAATGCCGGGTGATGAGCGCGATCAAAATCAACGACGTCTGCGAGGACTACATCCGCCGCCGCGCCGTGCGCCATCTGGAGAAGGGCCGCATCACCATCTTCGCCGCCGGCACCGGCAACCCGTTCTTCACCACCGATTCCGGCGCGGCGCTGCGCGCGATCGAGATCGGCGCCGACCTGCTGCTGAAGGCGACCAAGGTCGACGGCGTGTACGACAAGGACCCGAAGAAGCACGCCGACGCGTCGCGCTTCGACCGCCTGACCTATGACGAAGTGCTGTCGCGCGAGCTGGAAGTGATGGACACCGCGGCGTTCGCGCTGTGCCGCGACTCCGACCTGCCGCTGCGCATCTTCGACATGGGCCAGCCGGGTGTGCTGCTGAAGATCCTGCAGGGCGCCGACATCGGCACGCTGGTGCGGGGCCGCGGCTGACGGAATCCGTCGCGCGGAATAGTGTCCGCCTCTGCGGGCGTGCCACGATCCGCGCCATGCACACGCACCATCACGATCACCCGCACGGCTCGGCGTCGCGCACGTTCGCGATCGCCACGCTGGTCAACCTCGCCTACACCGTGCTGGAAGCCGCCTACGGCTTCGCCACCAACTCGCTGGCGCTGCTGTCGGACGCGCTGCACAACCTCGGCGACGTGCTCGGGCTCGCGCTGGCGTGGGCGGCGGCATGGATCGCGCGCCGGCCGCCGACCGCGCGCCACACCTACGGTTGGCGCCGCGCCACCTTGCTGTCGCCGCTGGCCAACGCGCTGGTGCTGGTCGGCTTCGCTGGCGCGCTGGCGGGGGAGGCGCTGCGGCGGTTCGGCGCCCCGCCGCAGATCCCGGCCACGCCGGTGATAGTCGTGGCGGCGATCGGCATCGCGGTCAATCTCGGTGCCGCCTGGCTGCTGCACGGCGGCCACCATCACGACCTCAACCGGCGCGGCGCATTCCTGCACCTGATGGCCGACGCCGGCGTGTCGCTGGCCGCGGTGCTGGCCGGCGCCGGCATGGCCTGGCTCGGCTGGGCCTGGCTCGATCCGCTGATGGGCGCGCTGGTCGCCGCGGTGGTGGCCGTGGGCGCGTTCGGATTGCTGCGCGAAAGCTTCGATGCGGCGATGGATGCCGTCCCGCGCGGCATCGACCGCACCGAGGTGGAAACGTTTTTGCGTGCGCAGCCGGGGGTGACGGCGGTGCACCACCTGCACATCTGGTCGCTGGGCGCGGGCGAAGTGGCGATGACCGCGCATCTCGTGCGGCCGGACAGCGGCGACCACGATGCCTTCCTCGACCGCCTCAACCACGCGCTCGACGCCCGCTTCGGCATCAACCACCCGACCCTGCAGATCGAGCACGGCCAGGCCTGCGAGCACGACCGCCACGTGCGCGCGCCCCACGGCGGCCATTAAGCGCGCCGGGCACGGCGCGCGGCCGGCCCGTATAATCGCGCGCTTACCGCGAGATATTCCGGAGCCGGCGATGCTCAACCAGATCAAGAAAGACGCGCAGACCCGCATGGCCAAGAGCGTGGAGGCCTTCCGCCAGGAACTGGTCAAGCTGCGCACCGGCCGCGCGTCCACCGCCCTGGTGGACCACCTGAAGGTCAACTACTACGGCTCCGACGTGCCGCTGTCGCAGGTCGCCAGCGTGGCGATCGCCGATGCGCGCACGCTCACCATCACGCCGTGGGAAAAGCAGATGGTGGCGCCGATCGAGAAGGCGATCCTCGCCTCCGACCTCGGCATCACGCCGAACACCGCCGGCACCGTGATCCGCCTCAACCTGCCGCCGCTCACGGAGGAGCGCCGTCGCGACCTCGCCAAGGTCGTGCATTCCGAGGGCGAGGACGCCAAGGTCGCCATCCGCAACATCCGCCGCGACGCCAACCACCACGTCAAGGAACTGCTGAAGGAGAAGCAGATCACCGAGGACGACGTGCGCCGCGCCGAGGACGAGATCCAGAAGCTGACCGATCACGCCATCAAGGAGGTGGACGAGATCGTCAAGGCGAAGGAACAGGAACTGATGGCGCTCTGACGGTACGACCGTCGTCGCCATGTCGACTCCTGCCCCGCCCGCGCCGCGCATCCCGCGCCATCTGGCCATCATCATGGACGGCAACGGCCGCTGGGCCGAGCGCCGTCGGCGCCCGCGCGCGGTCGGCCATCGCGCCGGCGCGCGCGCGGTCAAGGCGTGCATCGAGTTCTGCCTCGCCCAGGGCATCGAAGCGCTGACGCTGTTCGCGTTCTCCAGCGAGAACTGGGGCCGGCCCAAGGAGGAGGTCGGCGCGCTGATGAAGCTGTTCCTGACCGCGCTGGAACGCGAGGTCGACGAGCTCGACCGCCGCGGCGTGCGCGTGCGCTTCATCGGCGAGCGCGAACGGTTCGACCCGCAGATCGTCGAGCGCATGGCCGCGGCCGAAGCGCAGACCCGCGAGAATCGGCGCCTGCAGCTCACCGTGGCAGCCAGCTACGGCGGGCGCTGGGACATCGCCCAGGCCGCGCGCGCGCTCGCCGCGGACGTCGCCGCCGGGCGCCTGCACCCGGAGCAGATCGACGAAGCCGCGCTCGGCGCGCGCCTCGCGCTGGCCGATCTGCCGCCGCCGGACCTGTTCATCCGCACCGGCGGCGAGATGCGCATCAGCAATTTCCTGCTGTGGCAGCTCGCCTACACCGAACTCTGGTTTACCGACCGGTTGTGGCCGGAGATGGACGCGGCGACACTGCAGCAGGCGCTCGACGACTACGCCCGCCGTGAACGCCGCTTCGGCCTGACCGGCGCGCAGATCGCGGCACGCGCCGGCGACCTGCAAGGAAACGAACGATGACGCAAACCCGTCTGCTCGCCGCGCTGGTGATGACGCCGATCGCGATCGCCGCGATGCTGCTGCTGCCGACGCCGTGGATGATGGCGCTGGCGGCGGTGGTGTTCCTCGCCGGGTTGTGGGAGTGGTTCGAGCTCGCCGAGATCGATGACTCGCTGGCGCGTTGGGTGCTGCTGGTGGCGCACGTGGCGATGATGGTGGCGCTGGTGTGGGCGTCGCGCTCCACCCAGGGGTTCAGCCTCGCGTTGCTGCAGACCGCGACCGTGGTCGGCGTCGTCTGGTGGGCGTTGGCGCTGCTGTGGCTGCGCTTCCCGCGCTTCGGCAGCAATCACGACACCCATGCGCGGGTGTTCAAGCTGGCCGCCGGCGCGCTGTCGGTGATCCCGGCCTGGTGCGCGCTCGGCTGGATCCATGTCGAGGAGCCGTACGGTCACCGCTGGCTCCTGACCGCACTGGCGATCGTCTGGGCGGCCGACACCGGCGCGTACTTCGTAGGCCGCCGTTTCGGCCGCCGCAAGCTGGCGCCGGTGGTGAGCCCGAACAAGACGGTGGAAGGCCTGCTCGGCGGCGCCGCGGCCGGCATCGCGGTGAGCATCCCGTTCGCGCTGCTCGCGCAGGCGACCGCCGCCGAGCTGCCGCGGGTCGCCGTGCTCGCGCTGATCACGGTGCTGTTCTCGGTGGTCGGCGACCTGTTCGAGAGCCTGCTCAAGCGGCAGGCCGGGGTGAAGGACTCCGGCCACCTGATCCCCGGCCATGGCGGCATCCTCGACCGCGTCGATGGCGTGCTGGCGGCGTTGCCGGCGTTCGCGCTCGGCAAAGGCCTGCTGGGGTTCTGAGATGCGCCAGGTCGCGGTTCTCGGGGCCACCGGGTCGATCGGCGGCTCGGCGCTTGATGTGATCGCCCGCCATCCGCAGCGGATGCGGGCGAGCGTGCTGGCGGCCGGGCGCAACGTCGATGCGCTGCTGGCGCTGTGCGAGCGGCACCGGCCCGACCACACGGTGATCGAGGACGAACGTGCGTTCGCTGCGCTGCGCGACGGCCTGCGCGCCCGCGGGCTGGCGACCGCGGCCCACTGCGGCACCGCGGCGCTCGAAGCGCTGGTCGCCGGCGACGCCTGCGACACCGTGGTCGCCGCGATCGTCGGCGCCGCCGGGCTGCCGTCGACGCTTGCCGCCGCGCGCGCCGGCAAGCGCCTGCTGCTCGCCAACAAGGAATCGCTGGTGCTCGCCGGCGAACTGCTGATGCATGCGGCGCACGCCGCTGGCGCCAGCGTGATCCCGATCGACAGCGAGCACAACGCGATCTTCCAGTGCCTGCCCGACCCCGATGCCCGCGGCGAGTATCCCGGCGTGCAGCGCATCGTGCTCACCGCGTCGGGCGGGCCGTTTCGCGGCCGCAGCCGCGACGCGCTGCACGACGTCACGCCCGAGCAGGCGGTCGCGCATCCGAAGTGGTCGATGGGACCGAAGATCTCGGTCGACTCGGCGACGCTGATGAACAAGGGCCTCGAGGTGATCGAGGCGCATCATCTGTTCGGGCTGCCGGCTGCCCGCATCGACGTACTGGTTCATCCACAGAGCCTGGTGCATTCGCTGGTCGAGTTCGTCGACGGCTCCACGCTCGCGCAGCTGGGCCTGCCGGACATGCGCACCGCGCTCGCGGTGGGACTGGCCTGGCCGGAGCGGATCGTCTCCGGCGTCGGCGGGCTGGACCTGCTGCGCCACGGCCGGCTCGACTTCGAGGCGCCGGACCTGGACGCGTTCCCCTGCCTTGCACACGCGTTCGACGCGCTGCGCGCGGGCGGCACTGCGCCGGCCGTGCTCAACGCCGCCAACGAGGTGGCGGTTTCAGCGTTTCTTCAGCGCCGCATCGCTTTCTTAGCGATTCCCGACGTGGTCCGGCGTACGCTGGACGCGCTGCCCGCGGAACCCGCGGCCTCGCTCGAGGTCCTGTTGGAGGCCGACGCGCAAGCGCGCCGCCTCGCCGAGAACGCGATCCGTGACCTGCCCCACCCCTGAGCCTGCCGAGCGAGCCGACATCCGATGAACGAGTTTTTCGGCTCGCTGTGGTGGTTGCTGGTCAGCCTCGGTGTGCTGATCACGATCCACGAGTTCGGCCACTTCTGGGTGGCCCGGCGCTGCGGCGTCAAGGTGCTGCGTTTCTCGATCGGCTTCGGCAAGGCGTTGTGGAAGCGCACCGGCCGCGATGGCACCGAGTACGTGATCGCGGCGATCCCGCTTGGCGGCTACGTCCGCATGCTCGACGAGCGCGAAGGCGATGTCGCGCCGCACGACGCGCGGCACGCGTTCAACCGCCAGTCGGTGTGGCGGCGGATCGCGATCGTGGTCGCCGGGCCGCTGGCCAACCTGCTGCTGTGCGTGGCGCTGCTGTGGGCGATGTTCGTGATCGGCCGCCCGGACTACGCGCCGGTGATCGGCGCCGTGGAAGGCATCGCCGCGCGCGCCGGCGTGCGCGAGGGCGACACCGTGCTGGCAGTCGGCGGGCGCGCGGTTGCCACCTGGACCGAGGTCGAGGCCGCGCTGCTGCCAGCCGCGCTCGATCGCGAGGACGTCGCACTCGCGGTGCGTACCGCCGCCGGTGATACCGCAACGCGCACGCTGCGGCTGTCGCAGCTGCCGCGCACGCTGGACGAACTGCGCGCGGTGCGCGGGATCGGGCTGGTCCCGCGCCATTTCGTGCCGCCGCCGGTGATCGACGCGGTGGTCGGCCCCCCGGCGCTCGGCGTGCTCCGGCCCGGCGACCGGCTGCTGGTGGTCGACGGCGCGCCGATCCGCCGCTGGCAGGACATCGCGCCGCTGGTGCAGGCCGCCGGTACCCGCGGGGTCCCAGTGCGGCTGGAGGTCGAGCGCGCCGGTCGCCGGATCAGCGCGCAGCTGCGCCCGCAGCCGCAGGTGCGCGAAGGCGAGCGGTACTGGGCGCTCGGCATCCAGTCGCGCGCGCCGGAACACGACGCGGTCCTGCGCCACGCCCCGCTTGCCGCCATGCCGGCGGCGGCGCGCGAGGCCGCGCACCAGACCGGCGAGCTGTTCGCGATGATCGGCCGTGCGTTCAGCGGCAAGGTGTCGGTGCAGAACACCGTGGCAGGGCCGCTGACCATCGCGCGCGCGGCGAACGCGTTCGCGCAGCAGGGACCGGCGTGGTTCCTGTCGATGCTGGCGCTGCTGTCGCTGAGCCTCGGCATACTGAACCTGCTGCCGATCCCGATCTTGGACGGCGGTCACCTGCTGTATTACCTTATCGAGCTGATCAAGGGCAGCCCGGTCAGCGAGCGCGTCATGGCTGCCGGGCAATACGTCGGCCTGGCGGTGATCGTCGGGCTGATGGGCCTGGCGTTCTACAACGACATCGTGAACAACCTGGTGCGCTGATGGCGGCGCCGGCCCGAACCTGCAGACCCGTCGCCCGTCCGCGGGCGTCGACGACTCCCAACCGGACGTGATGATGACGCGACCCCTTCCTCGCCGCCTGCTCGCCCTCGCCCTTGCCGCGGCGCTCGCCACACCTGCGTGGGCACAGTCGGTCGATCCGTTCACCGTCACCGACATCCGCATCGACGGCCTGCAGCGCATCTCCGCCGGCACCGTGTTCACCTACCTGCCGGTGGAGCGCGGCGATCGCGTCGATTCGGCGCGCGCGGCCGAAGCGATCCGCGCGCTGTACCGCACCGGCTTCTTCGAGGACGTGCGCCTGGAGCGCCAGGGCGACATCCTGGTGGTCACGGTCACCGAGCGTCCGGCGATCAACAAGCTCACCGTCACCGGCAACAAGGACATCAAGACCGAGGACCTGCTGAAGGGCCTCGGCGAGGCGGGCCTGCGCGAGGGCGACACCTTCGACCGCATGGCGCTGGACCGCATCAAGCAGGAACTGACCCGCCAGTACAACAACCGCGGCAAGTACAACGTCGAGATCACCCCGACCGTGGCGCGGCTGGACCGCAACCGCGTCGACCTCACGATCGCGATCAAGGAAGGCAAGGCGGCCAAGATCCGCCACATCAACCTGATCGGCACCGAGACGTTCGACGAGGAGGACATCCTCGACACGTGGGAATCGCGCCCGAGCAACTGGCTCAGCTGGTACCGCCGCGACGACCAGTACTCGCGCGAGAAGCTGTCCGGCGACCTCGAGCGGCTCAACGCCTACTACCTCGACCGCGGCTACGTCGATTTCAGCATCGACAGCACGCAGGTGGCGATCAGCCCGGAGCGGCAGGACGTCTACATCACCGCCGGCATCTCCGAAGGTGAGCAGTACAAGGTCGCGAAGGTCGAACTGACCGGCGACACTGTGCTGCCGAAGGAGCAAGTCGAGCGGATGGTGCTGGTGAAGCCGGACCAGATCTTCTCGCGGCGCCTGATCGAGATCAGCTCGGACTCGATCACCGCGATGCTCGGCAACATCGGCTACGCGTTCGCCCAGGTCAATCCGGTGCCGGAGGTGAACCGCGAGGACAAGACGGTCAACCTCGCGCTGGAAGTCGTGCCCGGCCCGCGCGTCAGCGTCCGCCGTATCCAGGTCAAGGGCAACACCCGCACGTCCGACGAGGTGATCCGCCGCGAGATGCGCCAGTTCGAAGGCGGCTGGTTCTCGCAGGCGGCGGTGGACCGGTCGAAGATCCGCCTGCAGCAGCTCGGCTTCTTCGAGACCGTCGACGTCGAGACGCAGCCGGTGCCCGGCACGCCGGACCAGGTCGACGTAGTGTTCAACGTCAAGGAGACCACCTCCGGCAGCTTCGTGTTCGGCCTCGGCTATTCGCAGCTGTCCGGCCTGACCACGCAGATCCAGCTGTCGCAGAACAACTTCCTCGGCAGCGGCAACCGCATCGCCGTGCAGGCGCAGCGCAACCGCTTCGTGCAGCGCTACGACTTCTCGTACACCAACCCGTATTTCACCGACAACGGCGTCTCGCTGGGCTACAACCTGTCCTACCGCGAGTTCGACAACGCCGACTTCAACACCGCGCAGTACTCGACCACCAGCCGCATCGGCCAGGTGGTGCTTGGCCTGCCGATCACCGAAACCGACACCGTCTCGCTGCTGGTCGGCGCCGACAGCAACCAGGTGTTCGCCTACGAAGGTTCCACCCCGGCGCCGATCGTCGATTACATCAACGCGCTCAACCAGCGCACGTTCCACGCCTGGCGCACCGAGCTGGGCTGGCAACGCAGCACGATCGACAACTTCCTGACCCCTAACCGCGGCACCATCCAGCGCGTCGGCCTGGAGCTGACGCTGCCCGGCTCGACCGCCGAGTACTTCAAGCTCAGCTACAACTTCTCCAAATTCTGGCCGCTGTCGCGCCACCTCGTGCTCAACACGCGCGTCGACCTGGGCTACGGCGACAGCTACGGGGATGCGGTCACCCGCAACATCTGCTTTACCCCGGACCGGCTGGTCGATACTGACAACAACCCGAGCACGCCGCCGGTGCTGGTGCGCGGCGCGCCGCCGAGCAACCCGTGCCTGCCGACCTCGACCGACTTCGTCCGCACGGTGACCGCCGACGGGCTGCCGTTCTTCGAGAATTTCTACGCTGGCGGCGTGCGCTCGGTGCGCGGCTTCCGCGACAACACGCTCGGCCCGAAGGCCACCGCGCGCGGCAGCAACTTCCTGCAGTCGATGGGCGGCGCGCTGAAGACGGTCGGCTCTCTCGAGATGTACTTCCCGTCGCTGCTGAAGTCGCCGAGCGCGCGCGTGTCGGCGTTCCTGGACGTCGGCAACGTGTTCGCCGACGTCGACAGCTTCGATGCCGGCGAACTGCGCGCCTCGGCGGGCGTCGCGCTGGTCTGGCGCGCGCCGGTCGGCCCGATCTCGATCAGCTACGCGTTCCCGCTGCGCAAGGAAGACACCGACGAGCTGGAGCGCCTGCAGTTCACGTTCGGCGGCGCGTTCTGACCCCGGCGGGTGCCGCCGTGTCCGCGCCGGAGTACACCGCTGCCGAATTGGCGCAACGCGCCGGCCTGTCGCTGCACGGCGATGGCGACGTCCGCGTGCGCGGTGTCGGCACGCTGGCGCGTGCGCAGGCCGACCAGCTCGCGTTCCTGGCCAACTCGCGCTACCGCGGCCAGCTCGCCGAGACCCGTGCGGCGGCGGTGGTGATGCGCGCGGAAGATGCCGCCGGCTTCGCAGGCACCGCGCTGATTGCCAAGGACCCGTATGCCGCGTTTGCCCGGCTGGCGGCGCTGTTCGAGCGCAGGCCGGCGCGCCCGCGCGGTGTGCATCCGAGCGCGGTGGTCGATCCCAGCGCGGTGGTTTCCCCCGACGCGCATGTCGGCGCGTTCGTCAGCGTCGGCGCGCGCAGCCGGATCGAGGCCGGCGCCGTGATCGGGCCGGGCTGCGTGATCGGCGACGACTGCGTGGTCGGCGAAGGCACCGAACTGGTCGCGCGCGTCACCCTGGTCACCCGCGTGCGGCTCGGCCGGCGCGTGCTGATCCACCCCGGTGCGGTGCTCGGTGCGGACGGTTTTGGCCTCGCAATGGACGCCGGACGCTGGCTCAAGGTGCCGCAACTCGGTGGCGTGGTGGTGGGCGACGATTGCGAGATCGGCGCCAACACCACGATCGACCGCGGCGCGATCGAGGACACCGTGCTCGAGGAGGACGTGCGCCTCGACAACCAGATCCAGATCGGCCACAACGTCCATATCGGCGCGCACACCGCGATGGCCGGCTGCTCGGCGGTGGCGGGCAGCGCCAGGATCGGCCGGTACTGCCTGATCGGCGGCGCGGCCGGCGTGCTCGGACATCTCGAACTCTGCGACCGGGTCACCGTCACCGCGATGAGCCTGGTCACCCATTCGATCCGCGAGCCCGGCGAGTATTCGTCGGGCACGCCGTTGATGGACAATCGCAGCTGGCGACGGAGCGCCGCCCGCTTCAAGCAACTCGATGCCATCGCCCGCCGGCTGCGCGGCGGCTCCGACCCTGACTGACCATGACCGACACCGTCCAACTGCCGCTCGACGTCACCGCGATCCAGCGCCTGCTGCCGCACCGCTACCCGTTCCTGCTGATCGACCGGGTGACCGAGTTCGAGCCTTCCAAGCGCGTGGTCGCGTACAAGAACGTCACCGCCAACGAGGCGTTCTTCAACGGCCACTTCCCCAACCACCCGGTGATGCCGGGCGTGCTGGTGGTGGAGGCGCTCGCGCAGGCCGGCGGCGTGCTGACCCAGCTGTCCGATCCGAATCGCGCCGAGGGGCGGCAGTTCTACCTGGTGAAGATCGACAACGCGAAGTTCTCCCGCATGGTGGTGCCGGGCGACCGCCTGGAGCTCGAAGTCACGCTGAGCCGGATGATCCGCAACATGGCGCTGCTGTCGGGTGTGGCGCGCGTCGATGGCGAGCAGGTTGCCTGCGCCGACGTGCTGTGCGCTGAGGCCAAGCGCTGAGCGATGGCCGCGCAGATCCATCCCACCGCGGTGGTCGAACCGGGCGCGCGCCTCGCCGAAGGGGTGCAGGTCGGTCCGTTCTGCTACATCGGCGCTGAGGTCGAGGTCGGCGAGAACACGGTGTTCGGCCCGCACTGCAGCGTGCACGGCCCGACCCGGATCGGCCGCGACAATCGCTTCGTCGGCCATGCCGCCGTGGGCGGCGAGCCGCAGGACAAGAAGTACGGCGGCGAGCGCACCGAACTGCTGATCGGCGATCGCAACCTGTTCCGCGAGTTCGTCACCCTCAACCGCGGCACCGGTGGTGGCGGCGGCATCACCCGCATCGGCAACGACAATTGGATGCTGGCGTACACCCACGTGGCGCACGACTGCCAGGTCGGCAGCCATTGCGTGTTCTCCAACAACGCCACGCTCGCCGGCCACGTCACCGTCGGCGACCACGTCATCCTCAGCGGCTTCGTCGGCGTGCACCAGTTCTGCCGCATCGGCGCGCACGCATTCGTCGGCATGGGCGCGTTCGTCAACGGCGACGTGCCGCCGTTCGTGATGGTGGCGCAGGAAGGCTACGGCCGCCCGCGCGGCATCAACGCGGAAGGGCTGAAGCGGCGCGGCTTCGCACCGGAACGCATCGCCGCGATCAAGCGCGCCTACCGTGCGCTGTACATGGGCGCCGGATCGCTGGACGAGGCGCGTGCGCGGCTGGCCGAGCTCGCCGCCGACAGCGAGGACGTGCGCGCGTTCCTCGAGTTCGTCGACAGCGGCGAGCGGCCGCTGCTGCGCTGAACGCACGCGGCGGCGACGGGACCGTGTCCGCCCCTGCCCGCCCGCTGCGCATCGCCCTTGTCGCCGGCGAGGCCTCCGGCGACCTGCTCGGCGCCGGTCTGATCGAGGCGTTGCGCGCCCGTCATCCGAATGCGGTGTTCGCCGGCGTCGGCGGCGAGCGCATGCGCGAGGCCGGTTTCGATGCCTGGCACGACGCTTCTGAGCTCGCGGTGATGGGGCTCGCCGAGGTGCTGCGCCACCTGCCGCGGCTGCTGCGGCTGCGCCGCCGCCTGCGCGAGCGCCTGCTGGCGTGGAAGCCGGACGTGTTCGTCGGCATCGACGCGCCGGACTTCAACCTCGGCGTGGAACGCTGGCTCAAGCAGCGTGGCGTCCGCACCGTGCATTACGTGAGCCCGTCGGTGTGGGCGTGGCGCGAGAAGCGCGCGGAGAAGATCGGCCGCAGCGCCGACCGCGTGCTGTGCCTGTTCCCGATGGAGCTGCCGATCTACGCGCGCCACGGCGTCGATGCACGCTTCGTCGGCCATCCGCTTGCAGATGCAATACCGCTGCACCCGGATCGTGCGGCGGCACGCGCGGCACTGGGCCTCGCGCCGGACGCCACCGTGCTCGCGGTGCTGCCGGGCTCGCGGCTGGGCGAGATCGAGCGGCTCGGCGCGGTGTTCCTCGACGCCGCCGCGCGCGTGCAGCAGGCCCTGCCCGGAGTGCAGGTCGTGATCCCGGCCGCCAACGACGCCTGCCACGCCGCGCTGGAGGCGCTGCTGGGCCGATCGGGCCGATCCCCCGGCGCCAATCCACGAATCCGGCTCTTCCGCGGCCAGGCCCGCGAGCTGATGATCGCAAGCGACGTCGTCCTGCTGGCCTCCGGCACTGCGACCCTGGAGGCGATGCTCGCGAAGCGGCCGATGGTGGTCGGCTACCGCGTCTCGGCACTCACCTACCGACTGGTGAAGGGCTTGGGGATGCTGAAGGTGAGCCGCTACGCCCTGCCCAACATCCTGGCCGGCGAGACGCTGGTGCCGGAGCTGATGCAGCACGACTGCACGCCGGACCGGCTCGCCGACGCCGTGCTGGCCTGGCTGCGCGATCCGCAGGCGGCGGATGCCATCGTGCCCCGCTTCGAAGCGATCCACGCCGAGCTGCGCCGCGACGCGTCCGTCAGCGCGGCCGCCGCGGTGTCCGAACTGATCGCGCCGTCCGCTCTGCCCGAAGCTCGCCTGTAGGAGCGGCTTCAGCCCGCGACCGGTACCCGTCGGCACTCGATCGCGGCTAAAGCCGCTCCTACGCGTGCCTTTGTGGGTCGGCTTCAGCCGCGACTTGCCGTTCTCGATGCGGATGGAGGCAGTGCCGTGCGACCGCCTTCATTCAATTTAGGCTTCGCCGCTTTCTTTGCCATGCACGTGCACGCTAAGGTTGCGCCGTGTCCGAAGCCGCCGCGCCCCCTGCCCCACCGACCCCGCGCCGTGCCGCCGACACACGGCTGATCGCCGGCGTCGACGAGGCCGGACGTGGCCCGCTCGCGGGCCCCGTCGCGGTCGCCGCGGTGATCCTCGACCGCCGCCGCCGCATCCGCGGCCTGGACGACTCCAAGAAGCTCACCGCGCTCCAGCGCGAGGCGCTGTACGCCAAGATCGTCGAGCGCGCGGTGTGCTGGCACGTCGAGTTCGTCGATGTCGCCGAGATCGACCGCTTCAACATCTTCCACGCCACCATGCTCGGCATGCGTCGGGCGTTGCGCGCGCTGACGCCGTGCGCGGAGCGCGCGATGATCGACGGCAACCACCTGCCGCCGGATCTGCCGTGCCCCGCAGAGGCGCTGGTCGGCGGCGATGCCTCGGAGCCGGCGATCATGGCCGCCTCCATCCTCGCCAAGGTGTCGCGTGACCGGCTGATGTGCCGGCTGCACGAACAGTGGCCGCAGTACGGCTTCGACGAACACAAGGGCTACTCCACGCCGCGCCATCTGGCGGCACTGGCCGAGCACGGCCCGTGTCCCGCGCACCGCCGCAGTTTCGCGCCGGTGCGTGAGGCGGCGCTGCAATTGCCGCTGGCCCTGTAGCTGCTGAACGGCACGCGCTGAACACGCGAGCGGCCGGCGAGCGCGCGAAGTCAAGAGGTTGCGGGGCGGAAGCGGCCTGCTACGCTGCGCCCTCGCCTTTCGCACCGCGGCGCCCGCCGCGGCCGCGCCCTGCCCCGAGCCGGCATGTCCGCAGCGTTCGTCCATCTCCACCTGCACAGCGAATACTCGCTCGCCGACTCGACCATCCGCGTCGATGGCCTGGTGAAGCGCTGCGCGGAGCTCGGCCAGCCGGCGGTGGCCATCACCGACCTCGACAACGTGTTCGCGGCGGTGAAGTTCTACAAGGCGGCGGAAGCCAAGGGCATCAAACCGATCATCGGCGCCGACGTCGCGCTCGCCGACGGCAACGAAGCGGCCACGCGGATGACCCTGCTGTGCCGCGACCGCACCGGGTACCTGACGTTGTCGCGGTTGCTGACGCGGGCCTGGATGGAAGGCCACCGCACCGAGGGTGTCGCGCTGCGGCCGGACTGGCTGCGCGAGGACAACGCCGGGCTGTTCGCGCTGGCCGGCCGCGCCAGCCTTGCCGGCCGCCTCGTCGCAAGCCACCGCCACGAGCTGGCCGAGGCCTGGCTCGCCGATTGGGCCGGCGTATTCGGCGATCGCCTGCATCTGGAGCTGGTGCGCGCGCGTCGCGACGGCGAGGACGCGTTCAACGCGTTCGCACTGCATGCCGCCGCGCGGCGCGGGATCCCGGTGGTCGCGAGCAACGACGTGCGCTTCCTGCAGGCCGACGAATTCGAGGCGCATGAGGCGCGCGTGTGCATCGCCACCGGTCGCGTGCTCGACGACCCCAAGCGGCCACGCGAATACAGCGCCGAGCAGTACCTGAAGTCGACGCCCGAGATGGCGGCATTGTTCGCCGACGTGCCAGACGCGCTCGACAACGCGCTGCTGCTCGCCAAGCGCTGCAACGTCGAACTGAAGCTCGGCCAGTACGCGCTGCCGGCGTTCCCGGTGCCGAACGAGCACACCATCGAAAGCTGGCTGCGCAACCAGGCGCGCGAGGGCCTGGCGAAGCGGCTGGAGAAGTACCCGCTGGCGGCGGGCAAGACGCGCGAGGACTACGAGCAGCGGTTGGAGACCGAGCTCGACGTCATCATCAAGATGGGGTTCCCCGGCTACTTCCTGATCGTCGCGGACTTCATCAACTGGGCGAAGGATCACGACATCCCGGTCGGCCCAGGCCGCGGTTCCGGCGCGGGCTCGCTGGTGGCGTGGGCGCTGGGCATCACCGACCTCGACCCCTTGCCGTACGACCTGCTGTTCGAGCGCTTCCTCAACCCGGAACGCGTGTCGATGCCGGACTTCGACATCGACTTCTGCATGGACCGCCGCGACGAGGTGATCGAGTACGTCGCGCGCAAGTACGGCCGCGACCGGGTCAGCCAGATCATCACCTACGGCACGATGGCGGCGAAGGCGGTGGTGCGCGACACCGGCCGCGTGCTCGGCCACCCGTACGGCTTCGTCGACGGCATCGCCAAGCTGATCCCGAACACGCTCGGCATCACGCTGGAAGACGCGCTCGGCCGCAGTGAGGCGGCGAAAAAGGATCCGTCGCTCGCATCGGCCGACCTGATCCAGCGCTACCAGTCGGAAGACGAGGTGCGCGACCTGATCGATCTCGGGCTCAAGCTCGAGGACCTGACCCGCAATGCCGGCAAACACGCGGGCGGCGTGGTGATCGCACCGAGCCCGCTGTCCGACTTCTGCCCGCTGTTCGCCGAACACGATGGCGAAGGCCGCGGTCGCAATCCGGTGACGCAGTTCGACAAGGACGACGTCGAGGCGGTAGGTCTGGTCAAGTTCGACTTCCTTGGCCTGCGCACGCTCACGATCATCGACTGGGCGGTCAAGGCCATCAACCGGCGTCGCGCCAAGGCCGGGGAACCTGCGCTCGACATCGGCGCGCTGCCACTCGACGACGCCGGGACCTACAAGCTGTTCGCACGCGGCGACACCGTCGCGGTGTTCCAGTTCGAATCCCGCGGCATGCGTGAGCTGCTCAAGCGCGCCAAGCCCGACACCTTCGAGGACATCATCGCGCTCGCCGCGCTGTTCCGTCCCGGCCCGCTGGGCTCGGGAATGGATCGCGAATGGGTCGACCGCAAGCACGGCAACACCGAGGTCAGCTATCCGCACCCGGCGCTGGAGCCGGTGCTGGCGCCGACCTACGGCGTCATCGTGTACCAGGAACAGGTGATGCAGATCGCGCAGGTGCTGGCGGGCTATTCGCTCGGCGGCGCCGACCTGCTGCGTCGCGCGATGGGCAAGAAAAAGCCCGAGGAGATGGCGAAGGAGCGCGCCAAGTTCGAGGCCGGCGCGGCCGAGCGCGGCGTGGATCCGTGCCAGGCGTCGCAGATCTTCGACTTGATGGAGAAGTTCGCCGAGTACGGCTTCAACAAGTCGCACTCGGCGGCGTACGCGCTGGTCGCCTACCAGACCGCGTGGCTGAAAGTGCACTACCCCGCCGAATTCATGGCGGCGGTGCTGTCCTCCGACATGGACAACACCGACAAGGTGGTCGGCTTCCTGGACGAAGCGCGCGCGCTCGGGCTGACGGTGCTGCCGCCGGACGTGAATGCGTCGGTGTACATGTTCGAGGCGGTCGCGCCGGACACGATCCGGTACGGCCTCGGCGCGGTGAAGGGCGTCGGCCGTGGCGTGTGCGAGGCGATCGTCGAAGCCCGTCGTGCGGGCGCGTTCACCGACCTGCTGGATTTCTGCAAGCGCGTCGAGGGCGGCAAGCTCAACCGCCGCGCACTGGAAGCGCTGATCCATGCCGGCGCGCTCGATGCGCTCGGTAAGAACCGCGCCAGCCTGATGCTGCAGCTGCCGGAAGTGCTGAAGGCCACCGAGCAGCTCGCGCGTGAACGCGAGGCCGGCCAGGTGTCGCTGTTCGGCGGCTTCGAGACCGCCGCGCCCGCACTGCGCATCGAACTGCCGGAAACCGACGAGTGGCCGCTGCCGCAGAAGCTGGCCGGCGAGCGCGAAACGCTCGGACACTACCTCAGCGGCCATCCGTTCGATCCCTACCGCGACGAGCTGCGCCAGCTCGTCGGGCACGACCTGAGCGACCTCGAGAAGCTGTGGGAATCGCGCCCGGAGAACGCGCGCGGCGGCTGGCGGCCGGAAGTCGAGGTGGTGGTGGCCGGCCTCGTCACCGGCTTCCGCAAGAAGGGCGATGCGCAGATGTTCGTGCTGATCGAGGACGGCCGCGGCCGGCTCGAATGCGCGTTCTTCGCCGAGACATACGGCGAGTTCGCGTCGTTGATCGCACGCGACCGGCTGATCGTCGTGCAGGGCGGTCTGCGCGAGGACGCGTTCAGCGGCGGCTTCGCGCTGCGCGCGCAGCGCTGCTGGGATTACGCGCAGCTGTGCCCGCGCCAGGCGCAGCGGCTGTCGCTGCGGGTGGACCTGCGCGAGGACGGCGCGTGGTCGAAGGTCGAAGCATTGCTCGCGCAGCATCGCCCGGGACCGACGCCGTTGCGGCTGGACGCATTCGTGCGCGGCGCGGCCGGAACGCTGGAGCTCAACGGTACCTGCTCGGTGCGCGTCGACGCGGACCTGCCGAGCCGGTTGCGCTCGCTGCCGGGGGTGAAGGCGGTGAAGGTGGCGCTGGCGCGGCCGTGGACGCCGAACACGCGCGATTCGAACTGATCAGGTCGCAAGAGCGGCTTGGCCGCGAATGTCGGCCGACGCTGGATCGCATCCCTTGGCTTTGATGCTGTGGGAGCGGCTGTAGGAGCGGCTTAAGCCGCGATGGACGCCGGGCCTGCCCCTTCGATCGCGGCTGCAGCCGCTCCTACGTCGGCGCCGCGACGACATCCCATCCCTGCCGGTCGCGGCTGAAGCCGCTCCTACGCCGGCGCCGCGACGACATCCCGTCCCTGCGGGTCGCGGCTAAAGCCGCTCCTACAGCCGGACGTCGAGCACCCAGTCGCGACGGGCGTCGGTGACGGGCACGCGCAGGACGTCCGAGTCCTCGTCGTGCACCCAGTCCCTGACTGCGCGTCCATCGATTCGCAACGCCACAGGCGCCTTGCCGACGCCGTGGACCACGATCTTCGCCTGCCGCCACCACGGCGCGAAGCGTGCGTGCTCCACGTCGGCGAAGATCCGCACGCCCGCCGCATCCACCGCGCATTCGTACCGCACGCGCAGGAATCCGCCGCGGCGATACGCGAAGGTCTCGCCGTCGTCGTCGTACAGCGCACCCTCGCACGGCTGGCCCGGCTCCGGCAGGAAGACGTGCAGCTCCAGCGCCCCGCGCGGTGTCTCGCCGGTGTGCTGCACGAGCGGCTGCATCGGGATGATCGCGCCGGCACGCGCATAGACCGGCACGTCGCGCGGTTTGGGTTCGAACACGAGCTTGTCCTGCGCGGTGTACCTGCGGCCGTCGCGCAGGTCGTACCACGCGCCCGGCGGCAGGGTGACGCGATGCGGATCGACCGTCTCCGTCACCGCCGGCGCGACGAACAGGTCACGCCCGAACAGGAAGCTACGACCCTCGGCGTGGAACGTGTTGGCGTGCGGGTAATGCAGGAACACCGGACGCAGGATCGGCAGCCCGGTGCGCGCGTTTTCCTCGGCCAGCGTGTAGAGGTACGGCATCAGCCGGTAGCGCAGCTCGATCGCCTCGCGCCGGCGCGCCTCGTGCTCCGGCCCGTCCACCCACGCCTCGTGCGGTCGCGTGTCGGTCGCCGCGTGGCTGCGGAACACCGGGTTGAACGCGCCGAGCTGGTACCAGCGCGTGAGCAGCTCCGGATCCGGCGAGCCGATGAAGCCGCCGACGTCGTCGCCGGCCATCGCATAGCCGCTCAGTCCCAGGCTCAGCAAGGTGGCGGTACTCATCGACAGGTGATGCCAGCTCGCGGTGTTGTCGCCGGTCCACGTCGCCGCGTAGCGCTGCGTGCCGGCGTAGGCGGCGCGAGTGAGCACGAACGGCCGCGTGTCCGGTTTCAGCGCCAGCAGGCCCTCGTAGGTCGCGCGCGCGTTCTGCATCCCGTAGACGTTGTGCACCGCGCGGTGGTCGAGCGTCGGGCCGTCGTCGAGCCGGTGCTGCACGTTGGGCGGCATGGTGTTGCCCGGTACGTTGAACACCGACGGCTCGTTCATGTCGTTCCAGAAACCGGCGACGCCTGCGCGCACGAAGTCACGGTACAGCCCGCCCCACCAGCGGCGCACGCGGCCCAAGGTGAAGTCCGGGAACACGCTGTCGCCCGGCCACACCGGGCCGACGTACACGCTGCCGTCGGCGTTTCGTACGAACGCGTCCTGCGCCATACCGCTGTCGTACGGCGCGTAACCCCGATCCGGATCGCGCTTGATGTGCAGATCGGTGATCAGCACGGTGCGCAGGCCGTCGCCGCGGAGGTCAGCGATCATGCGCTCGAAGTTCGGGAATTTGGCCCGGTCGACGGTGAACGGCGCATGCCCCTGCTGGTAGTCGATGTCGAGGTAGATCGCATCGGCGGGAATGCGCCGCTCGCGCAGCGTGCGGGCGACCTCGCGCACCTTCGCCTCGCTGGAGTAGCTGTAGCGCGACTGCTGGAAGCCCAGCGCCCACTTCGGTGGCAATGGGGTGCGGCCGGTCAGCGCGGTGTAGCGTTCGATCACCTGCGCGGGCGTGGGACCGGCGATCACGTAGTAGTCGAGCTCGCCGCCGTCGGCACCGAAGCTGAAGTGCGCTTCCGATTCCTTGCCGAAATCGAAGTGGCTGCGGTAAGGGCTGTCGAGGAACAGCCCCCACGCGAAGCCGTCCTTGCGCAGCGCCAGCACGAACGGGATCGACTTGTAGAGCGGATCGCTGTGACCCTGCCAGGCGTAGGCGTCGGTATTCCAGTTGACGAACGCGCGGCCGCGGCGGTCGATCGGCCCCGGTTTGTCGCCCAGCCCGTAATAGCGCTCCTCGGCCGGCATGCGCGCCCACGCGCGCACGCGTTCGCCGTGCACCGCCATCGGCAGATCGGGATCGCCGGCGAGCAGCACGCGGCCGTCGGCGTCGTGCACGACGACCGAAAGCGGCTCGCGCCCGATGCGCGCGATCAGCGCGCCCGCCCGCAGCTCCACCGCCTCGGCCGATTCGCTGACCGCCACGCGCATCTCGCCGCCCCGCTGCACCACCGCCCACGAGCGGTCCGGCGCGAAGCGACCGCGCGGTGCCATCCGCACCCGCAGCACGCCGTCGGCGTGGGCGCTGACCCGGACCCGCGCCACGCCGGCCGCCAGCTCGACGCCGTCGGCCCGCCGCTCGATCCCCTCGACCGCGCCGAGGTGCCGCCAGCCCTGCGCGGTGGCCGCGTGCGCGACGAGCAACAGCACCAGCCCCAGCCCCCACTTCCCGATCCCGCCGCCCATGCCCGCCTCCGCGTCGCTGCGCCCGATTGCAGCACGCGGCAGGCCGCCGCACGCGCTGAAAACGATTGCGTGACGCCGCGGCCGGCGTCGCACACCGGGTCGACAATGCGGTATAAGCTCGGGGGGCCATGGAGACGCACAGAGCGAAGCTGCACCTGGTCCGCCCCGGCAGCCCGGCGCCGGGATCCGTCGTCTCGCCCCCTCCCGATCGCCTCAATGCCGTCCGCCTGCTGTCGCTGGACGCGCACGGCCGCGTGCTCGACTGGATGAGCTGGCAGGACGCGGCCTGCCTGTACGCGCGCGGTGCGGTGGCCTGGACCCTCGGCGAGCCGTGCCTGGAGATCCACGGCGGCATCAGCCGCCGCACCGGCGAGCGCAGCGTCATCGCCCTGCATCCGATCGTGGCCGCGCGCGGCCATGCGCGCGCGCACGCGCTCGACCCCACCCCGGCGCTCACCAACGCCGCGTTGTTCGCGCGCGACGCCTACCTGTGCCTGTACTGCGGGCGCGACTTCCACCGCCAGCAGCTGACCCGCGACCATGTGCTGCCGCTGTCCAAGGGCGGTCGCGACACCTGGGAGAACGTGGTCGCCGCCTGCTTCGAATGCAATTCGCGCAAGGGCAACCGCACCCCGCAGCAGGCCGGCATGCCGCTGCTGGCGGTGCCGTACCGGCCCAGCTGGGTCGAGCACCTGATCCTCTCCAACCGCAACATCCTCGCCGACCAGATGGCGTTCCTTAAGGCGCAGCTGCCCAAGCGCCCGCGCCGCGCGGGCGAGGGCCTGGCCGCCGCCCTGCAGTGAGGCCTGTCACGCCACGCACATAACCGACGCAGCGCGCGCGTTGACGGCGCGCCGCGGCTTGGCAACACTCGGCTGTCTGATTCTCAAGAGTGCAACGATGCCCCTGACCCTCGGCCTCACCGGCATGGATTCGGCCACCGAAACGGCCCTGCAGGCCGCGTTCGCGGCCGCCAACGCGCGACTGGGCGGTCGCTGGCAGCTGGTGGCCGGCGACGAGGCCGACTACGTCGTGGTCGACATGGACAGCATGTACGGCCCGATGAGCTGGCTGAAGCTGCATGCGGCGGGTAAGACGGTCATCGGGCTGACCAGCGCCGCGCGCAGCCAGACCGACGTCCATCTGCCCAAGCCGGTCGAGGTCGACGCCCTGGTCGACGTGCTGCGCGGGCTCGACACCGGCACGCCGGCAGCGGCCGCGCCGGCTACCGCGGCGCCGGCACGCGAGCCGGCCGCACCGCCCGCGGAATCGCCGGCGCCCGCCCCGACGCCGGCCGCGGAGCCGCCGGTTGCACCACCCGCCCCCGCTCCCGCGCCACCGCCGGTGCGCCTCGACGGACCGCGTTCGCTCGCCGACTGGCTGGAAGACGGCCTGACCGGCCGCGTGCGCGTGCAGCGCAACGGCGTCGCGGTGCTGATCGACTTCGAGCAACGCCAGTACCACGCCGGCAGCGCGCTCAAGCCGCTCGCGCCGCTGTTCGAAGGCACGTTCGAGCGCGGCGACTTCGAACCGGTCAGCGACGAGCAGTGGGCGTCGGAGAGCACCCGCGGCGGCGAGGCGCAGCCGCTGATGCGGCTGGTGTGGCTGGGCGGGCTGGTCCGCGGGCATGGCGCGCTGCCGGCCGAATACGGCCCCGAGCAGAAGTTCCGCCTGAACAAGTGGCCGCAGACCGAGCGCGAATACCCGAAGCACTTCCGCATCGCCACCGCGATGATGAAGGGCCCGGCGACCCTCGCCGAGATCATCGAAGCCAGCGGCGTCACCGCCAGCGAAGTGGCCGACTTCATCAACGCCAACCTCGCCACCGGCTACGCCGAGCCGGTCGATGAACCCGAACCCGGCCCGGAACCGGCGAAGACCGGCAGCGGCCTGCTGGGACGCCTGCGCGGTCGCTGAACGCGCGGTGGCCGCCAGGGCCTGAGCCACGCCGTTCCGTCGTTTTGCCTTGCCCCGCCGCCGCCGCGGCGGGACAATCACGCGCTTGCCTTCACATCCCCCCGAGATGATCGACCCGCAGCGCTACCCGCGCCTCTCGCGCATTGCCGTCCCCGCCGACCTGCGCCAGTTCCCGGAAGAGGAGCTGCCCGCGATCGCCGAGGAGCTGCGCGCGTACCTGATCGAGCAGGTGGCGCGCGTCGGTGGCCACTTCGGCGCCGGGCTCGGTGTGATCGAGCTGACCGTCGCGCTGCACTACCTGTACGAGACGCCTGTCGACCGCCTGGTGTGGGACGTCGGCCATCAGTGCTATCCGCACAAGATCCTGACCGGCCGCCGCGACGTCATCCACACCGTCAAGCAGAAGGACGGCGTGGCGCCGTTCCCGAAGCGCGAGGAAAGCGAGTACGACACGTTCGGCGTCGGACACAGCTCCACCAGCATCTCCGCCGCGCTCGGCATGGCGATCGCGCTGCAGCGCCAGGGCGACGAGCGCAAGGTGGTCGCGGTGATCGGCGACGGCGCGATGACCGCCGGCATGGCCTACGAGGCGCTCAACCACGCCGGCGGCATGGAGCCCGAGCCGAACCTGCTGGTGATCCTCAACGACAACCAGATGTCGATCTCGGAGAACGTCGGCGGGCTCACCAAGATGCTCGGCCGGCTGTCCGGCAGCCGCGCGCTCAACGCGCTGCGCGAGGGCGGCAAGAAGCTGCTTGGCGACAAGAACAAGCCCGCCGCGCGCTTCGTCCGCCGCTGGGAAGAACACTGGAAGGGCATGTTCGTGCCGTCCACGCTGTTCGAGGAAATGGGCTTCCACTACACCGGCCCGATCGACGGCCACGACCTGCCGGCGCTGCTCGCCACCCTGAAGACGCTGAAGACGCTGAAGGGTCCGCAGCTGCTGCACATCATCACGGTGAAGGGCAAGGGCTACGAACTCGCCGAGGGCGACCAGATCGGCTACCACGCGGTGTCGCCGTTCGATCCCGCCACCGGCATGGTGGCCAAGCCCGGCGCGAAGAAGCCGACCTACACCGACGTGTTCGGCGACTGGCTGTGCGACATGGCCGCGGCCGATCCGAAGCTGATGGGCATTACGCCGGCGATGCGCGAGGGCTCGGGTCTCGTGCGCTTCAGCAAGGAATACCCGGACCGCTACTTCGACGTCGCCATCGCCGAGCAGCACGCGGTGACGCTCGCGGCCGGCATGGCCTGCGAGGGCGCCAAGCCGGTGGTGGCGATCTACTCGACGTTCCTGCAGCGCGGCTACGACCAGCTGGTGCACGACGTCGCGATCCAGAACCTCGACGTGCTGTTCGCGATCGACCGCGGCGGCGTGGTCGGCCCGGACGGCGCGACGCACGCGGGCAATCTCGACCTGTCCTACCTGCGTTGCGTACCCAACATGGTGGTGATGGCGCCCGCCGACGAGGACGAGTGCCGCCGGATGCTGACCACCGGCTTCCTGTACGAAGGTCCGGCGGCGGTGCGCTATCCCCGCGGCACCGGCCCCGGCGTGGCGGTGCAACCGACCCTGGAGACCGTGCCGTTCGCGCAGGCGCAGCTGCGCCGCCGCGGCAACGGCGTGGCGCTGCTCGCGTTCGGCGCGGTGGTGCCGGCCGCGGAGAAGGTCGGCGAGGAGCTCGGCCTGACCGTGGTCAACATGCGCTTCGTCAAGCCGCTCGACCGCGCGTTGGTGCTGGAGCTCGCGCGCACGCACGACGGACTGGTGACGCTCGAGGACAACGTGGTCGCCGGCGGTGCCGGCGCCGGCGTCGCCGAGCTGCTGGCCGCCGAAGGCGTGACCGTGCCGATCCTGCACCTCGGCCTGCCGGACGAGTTCCAGCACCACGGCAGCCGCGAGCAGCTGCTCGCCGAAGCCGGGCTCGACCCGGCGAGCATTCGCGCTGCCGTGCTGCGCCGCTGGCCGCTGCTCGAACCGCGCCACGCTGCCGCCGCCGGCTGAGCGGGAACCGCGGCCGCCCGCGACGGTCTTACCGCCCGCGCCACCCCCCGGCGCGTTGCCCCAGGAGACCCGATGCGGATCGTCGCTGCCCTTCTCGCGTTGATGGCCGGACTGGCCCACGCGCAAGCCCCCGCCCCGTCCCCGCCGGACGAGGTTCCGCTGCGCGAGCTCGACACCGTGGTGGTCACCGGCGTGCAGCCGGGCCCGGGCCTGTGGAAGGTGCGCAAGGGCGACCACACGCTATGGATCCTCGGCACGCTGTCGCCACTGCCGCGCGATTTCGAATGGCTCTCGCGCGACGTGGAAGCGGTGATCGCCCAGGCCGACGAGGTGATCGCGCCGCCGCGCGGCTCCGTCGACGCCGACGTCGGCTTTTTCCGCCGCCTGACCCTGCTGCCGAGCATGCTGAAGGTGCGCAACAACCCCCACGGCGCCACCCTGCAGGACGTGGTTCCGCCGGCGACTTACGGGCGCTGGCTCACGCTGAAGGCGCGCTACCTCGGTCGCGACGGCGGCATCGAGAAGCGCCGGCCGATTTTCGCCGCCTCCGAGCTGTACGAGGCGGCGATCCGGCGCACCGGCCTGTCGCTGGAGGACGTGGTCGGCCCGGTGGTGCGGCGCGCGACCAAGCAGCGCGGGCTGAAACCGACCGAGGTGCGCATCGAGGTCAAGGTCGAGGACCCGCGCGGTGCGCTGCGCGAGCTGTCCGGCACCCGCCTCAACGACCTCGAATGCTTCGAGAAGACGTTGCAGCGCATCGAGCGCGACCTCGACACCATGCGTGAGCGCGCCAACGCGTGGGCGGTGGGCGACGTCGAGACGCTGCGTGCGCTGCCCGCGACCAACCAGTACGAAGCATGCATGGCGGCAATCACCGACAGCGGGCTGGCGCAGCGGCTCGGCTTCGCCGACCTGCGCCAGCGCCTGGAAGCGGCATGGCTGGCGCAGGCGCAGCGCTCGCTGGAGCGCAACGCGGTGACGTTCGCCACCCTGCCGATGAGCTACCTGCTGCGGGCGGACGGCGCGCTGGACCGGCTGCGCGCGCTCGGTTACGAGATCGAGGAACCGTGAGCGCGCGGGGGACGTGCGCTAATCGCGCATGTCCTCCAGTTCGACGCCCTTGGTCTCGCGCACGGCGGCCAGCACGAACAGCAGCGACAGCAGCGCGAACGTCGCGTACAGACCATACGCGAAGGTCAGCCCGAGATCGGCGAGCAGCGGGAACGTGGTGGTGATGGCGAAGTTCGCCAGCCACTGCGCCGCGGCCGCGACCGCCAGCGCGATAGCGCGGATGCGGTTGGGGAACATCTCGCCGAGCAACACCCACACCACCGGGCCCCAGCTCACGCCGAAGAACACCACGTAGAGGTTTGCCGCGACCAGCGCGATCGGGCCGATGCCTTCCGGCAGCACCAGTCCGGCCGGCGTCTGCGTCGCCTGCGAGAAGCACCACGCCATCGCCGCGAGCGTGACCGTCATGCCGAGCGAGCCGACCGCGAGCAGCGGCTTGCGGCCGATGCGGTCGACCAGCGCGATCGCCACCAGCGTCACCAGAACGTTGGTCACCGAGGTCGCCACGGTGATGGTGAGCGCGTCGCCCTCGCTGAAACCGACCGAGCGCCACAGCGTCGAGGAGTAATAGAAGATCACGTTGATGCCGACGAACTGCTGGAACACCGACAGCAGCAGACCGATCCACACCACCGGCAGCAGACCACCGCCGGGGCGCAGCAGATCGCGCAGGCGCGGCCGGTGCTCGCTGCGCAGGCTGCGCTCGATATCGTCGAGCTTGCGCTCCAGCGCGGCGCGGTCGCCGAGCGTCAGCATGCTCTGCAGCACCTCGCCGGCGCGCGCGCGCTCGCCCTTCGCCATCAGGTAGCGCGGCGATTCGGGCAGCCGCATCGCCAGCGCGCCGTACACCAGCGACGGCACGATCAGCGCCATGAACATCCACCGCCAGGCATCCAGCCCCAGCCAGAGCGGCTGCGAGGCGCCGCCGGCCACGCCGGCGAGCCAGGCATCCGACAGCAGGGCGACGAAGATGCCCAGCACGATCGCGAGCTGCTGCAGCGAACCGAGCCGCCCGCGCACGTGCGCCGGCGACACCTCGGCGATGTAGGCCGGCGCGATCACCGACGCCACGCCCACGCCGGCGCCGCCAACGAAGCGCCAGACGATCAGGTCCCACACGCCGACCACCAGCCCGCAGCCGATGCCGCTGGCCAGCAGCAGCACCGCCGCCACCTGCATGGTGCGCACCCGGCCGTAGCGGTCGGCGACCGGCCCGGCAAACCAGGCGCCCAGCGCCGAACCGAGCAGCGCGCACGACACGGCAAGCCCGGTGAGCGTCGCGCTCAGCCCGAAGTCGCCGCGGATCGCGTCGACCGCGCCGTTGATCACCGCGGTGTCGAAGCCGAACAGGAACCCCCCAAGCGCGGCGGCGACGGTCACCATCACGACACGGGCGTGGCTGCCGGGCGGCGCTGCGACTGCTGTACTCATCCCTCGTCCCCCTTGCGATCGATCGCCGGATGATGGGCACGCGCGCGGCGGCCGGGCAACGGCGTGCGCCCGCGGTCTCGTCGGGGGCCGCATGAATTCGATTGCAACGGCCGCCAGCGCGCCGGGATGCCGGCTGCCTGCGGCGCTGCAACAATGGCCGAGGCCGCCCGGCCCGCCCACGTCGTCTTCATCCGGCGTGAACAAGGGGTCGCGTGAAATTCTCGTTTAGGCTGCGCGTGCCGCCTGACACATTTTTACAGGGGATCTTGATGGCCATGGCGAACCTCCGAAGCGGTCGGCTCGAGCTGCTCAACAGCGAGCGCCGTTTCCAGCTTCTGGTGGACGCGGTAAAGGACTACGCGATCTATCTGCTGGACCGCGACGGCTACATCAGCAGCTGGAACACCGGCGCGCAGCGCTTCAAGGGCTATACCGCCGACGAGATCCTCGGCCAGCACTTCTCCCGCTTCTACACCGAAGAGGACCGCGCCGTCGGCCTGCCGCAGCGCGCACTGCGGATCGCGTCCGAGGAAGGCCGGTTCGAGGCCGAAGGCTGGCGCGTGCGCAAGGACGGCACCCGCTTCTGGACCAGCGTCGTGATCGACCCCGTCCACGACGAGGACGGCACGCTGATCGGTTTCGCCAAGATCACCCGCGACATCACCGAGCGCCGCCGGGCGCAACAGGAAATCGAGGCCGCGCGGGTAGCGCTGATGCAGGCGCAGAAGATGGAAGCGGTCGGCCGCCTGACCGGCGGCGTCGCGCACGACTTCAACAACCTGCTGACGGTGATCCGCGCCTCGGTCGGGATGCTCAAGCGTCCGGGCCTGAGCGAGGAGAAACGCCGCCACTTCATCGAGGCGATCGCGGAGACCGCCGAGCGCGCCACCGCGTTGACCAGCCAGCTGCTCGCGTTCGCGCGCAAGCAGCCGCTGAGGCGCGAGCATTTCGACGTGGCGGCGCGGCTGGAGGCCATGCGCCACATCATCACCACCACGCTCGGCGCGACCATCGCGGTGCGTTACGACCTCGAGGCCGGCGTCGGCGAGATCGAGTCCGACCCGAGCCAGTTCGAGACCGCGGTGCTCAACATCGTCATCAACGCGCGCGATGCGATGCCCGACGGCGGCGAACTGCGGATGACGCTGCGCCGCGTGGACGCGCCGCCGCGCGTGCTCGGCCTGCCCGCCGGTGCCTACGCCGCGATCGGCATCACCGACACCGGCACCGGCATCGACGAGGAAACGCTGCAGCACATCTTCGAACCGTTCTTCACCACCAAGGAAGTCAACAAGGGCACCGGACTGGGGCTCAGTCAGGTGCACGGCTTCATCAAGGCGTCCGGTGGCGACATCACCGTCGACAGCCGCGTCGGCGAGGGCACGGTGTTCACCCTGTACCTGCCGCTCGCTTCCGGCTCGGCGCCGCACCCCAGCGACGACGAGGAGCCGGTCGCCACCGCCCCGCGCGCCGGACGCGTGCTGCTGGTGGAGGACAACGCCGCCGTCGGCGATTTTGCCAACGCGCTGCTCGCCGAGCTTGGCCAGGACGTGACGTGGGTACGCGATGCGGCCCAGGCGCTGGAGCTGCTGGCCAGACGGGCCGAGGACTTCGACCTGGTGCTGACCGACGTCGTCATGCCCGGCATGACCGGCCTGGAGCTTGGCAAGCTGATCCAGGCGCGCTGGCCGCAGGTGCCGGTGGTGCTGATGAGCGGCTACAGCCACGTGCTGCTGGAAGACAAGGAGCACGGCTTCGACCTGCTGCAGAAGCCGTACACGGTCGAGGACCTCGAGGCCGTGTTGCGCAAACACGTCCGCGGAACGCCATCGGCTCCAGCCGCCGCGAAGTCCTAACGCGGCCGCGTCGCGGCGCGACCGAAGCGCACGCGGCGGAACGCCGCCGTCGTGCCGCGGCCGGAACCCGCCGCGGCTTGACCTTCCCATCGCGGCAAGGTGTATCCCGTCCTCGGGTCACACGACCGCTCCGGAGGTCCGTATGCATCACCATCGTCCCGCATCGCACGCCGCGTCTGCGTCGACGCCGTCTCTCGATCGCCTCGCGCTCAGCGCGACCGTGCACTGTCTGTCCGGCTGTGCGGTCGGCGAAGTGCTCGGCATGGTAATCGGCAGCGCGCTCGGCTGGAGCAATCCGGCCACCATCGCACTGGCGGTGGCGCTGGCGTTCCTGTTCGGTTACGCGTTCACGATGGCTCCGCTGCTGCGCGCGGGGCTCGGCTTCGGCGCGGTGCTCAAGCTCGCGCTGGCTGCGGACACCGCCTCGATCACCATCATGGAGATCGTCGACAACGCGATCATGCTGCTGATTCCCGGCGCGATGGACGCGCCGCTGTCGTCGCCGCTGTTCTGGGGCGCGCTCGCGGTCGCGCTGCTGGTGGCGGGCGCGGCGGCGTTCCCGCTCAACCGGTGGCTGATCGCCCGCGGGCGCGGCCACGCGGTGGTGCACCGCCACCACGGGCATCACCACCACTGAACGCGCCGGTCGCCGGGCACGCGCCCGGCGGCCGCAGGCGCCCCGTCACCCTCCGCGTTCGGCGAGGAGCGCCCGCATCAGTTCGATCTCGCGCTGCTGGCCGGCCTGGATGTCCCGGCACAGCGCCTGCAGGCGCGGATCGCTCAGGCGCGCCTCGCGGCACATCAGCAGTGCGCCGGAATGGTGCGGGATCATCGAGCGCAGGAACTGGGCATCGCCGATCGCCGCCTGCGTACGCAACAGCGCCCAGAACAGCACGGTCGCGGCCAGGCTCAGCACGATCAGCACCGTGTTGAGCCGGGCGTTGCCGTACATGCGCTTCATCAGCAGGAGCTCCAACGCCACCATCGGCGCCGCCATCAGCCCGGCCATGTACGCCTGGTTGAGGTTGAGATAGACGCCGGACCAGCCGTCGACCATTCCGTACATCAAGGCGTACATCAGCGCGTAGGAAACCAGCGCCATCCCCGCGAGCCGGCCATAGTGGCCACCGCCGGATGCATGATCGTGATGTGGGTTCATTCGCGTCCTCCTGGGTCGCCGGCGCACGCCGCGCCGGCGTTCGCCCGCGGGATACCGCTTCCCACTGCGGGAAGGTCAACCACGAGCGCTACGTTCGGCATAGTGAAGTCGCCATTAACGGGCACCGGCTAAACTTGACCGCGACGGCCCCGCTTCCGCTTCACCGTGTCACCCAAGATCCACATCCACTACATCGCCCGGGAATCCGGCTCCGGTGCCGACGGGGGCAGCGTCACCCTGGATGTCGTCATCGTCGATTCGATTGCCGCCGTGCCCAACGTCGGCGACAAGGTGCTCATCGGCGGGCGTGACGCCGGCGACGTCCAGCCCCTGCAGGTGGCGCAGCGACGGTTCGCGGTGCGCGACGACGAGCGCGGCGAAAGCGCGTTCATCGTCGAGGTGATGGTCGAGGCCGCGCCGTCCGCGATCGACCCCGCCGCCACGGGGCAGCGACGGGTCGGCAACAGCTCGGCGCCGGAGCATTGAGCGCGCACCGCGACGGGCGCACTGCGGATGATGTTGTTCGTTGCACGGCTCGGCATGGCCGAGGCCGGTGACGCGTGTGCGCCGCTGAAAAGACGAGCGGCCACCCGTCGCCAGATGGCCGCTCGTATGCAAGAAGGTTGGTCGGGGTAGCCGGATTCGAACCGACGACCACCAGTCCCCCAGACTGGTGCGCTACCAGGCTGCGCTATACCCCGACGCGATGCCGTGCTGAAGCAGGCGTGCAGTATACCTGCCCCACTGTCGCTCCGCGACGCGGAGCTTACCGATGAGCCTCGTGCCAGCGCCTCAGCGCTTGAGCAGCTGCAGCACTTCCTCGAGCTCCATCCGCACCTGGCGGATGATCTGCGCGCTGAGCGCGGCCTCGCTCTTGCCGGTTTCGCCTTCCAGCCGCTGGCGGGCGCCGCCGATGGTGTAGCCCTGTTCGTACAGCAGCGAGCGGATCTGCCGCACCATCAGCACCTCATGGCGCTGGTAGTAGCGGCGGTTGCCGCGGCGCTTGACCGGGCTGAGCATCGGGAACTCGGTTTCCCAGTAGCGCAGCACGTGCGGCTTGACGTCGCACAGCTCGCTGACCTCACCGATGGTGAAGTAGCGCTTCGCCGGGATCGGCGGAAGCTCGCGATTACTGCCCGGATCCAGCATAGGCCTCCACGCGCTCCTTCAGCTTCTGGCCGGGACGGAACGTCACCACGGTGCGGGCGGAGATCGGGATCTCCTCGCCGGTCTTCGGGTTGCGACCGGGCCGCTGGTTCTTGCGGCGCAGGTCGAAGTTGCCGAAGCCGGACAGCTTGACCTGCCGCCCGCCCTCCAGCGCCTCGCGCAGGGCATCGAAGAACGCGTCGACGAACTCCTTCGCCTCGCGCTTGTTGAGGCCGACTTCGTCGAACAGTCGCTCGGCCATTTCCGCCTTGGTCAGCGCCACTGCAGTCCCCTGTTCACGCTCACGTCCGGATCCGGGCCGCGTGTTCGCGCTCCAGCGCCGCCATCACGGCGGCGACCACGGCGTCCACATCGCGGTCGATGAGGGTGCGGGATTCCTCCTGCAGAATCAAGCCCATAGCCAGACTCTTGAATCCGGTTTCGACCCCCTTGCCGAGGTAGCGGTCGAACAGCACCAGATCGCGCAGCGACGGGCCTGCAGCGGCGCGCACGGTCGCTTCCAAGGCGGCCCAGGGGGTGTCCTCGGCGACGACGAACGCGAGGTCCCGGCGGACGGATGGATACTTCGACAGCGGCCGCGAGCGCGGGAGCGGCCGGGCCAGCAGCGGTTCGAGGTCGAGCTCGAACGCCACCACGGTGCGGTCGAGGTCCAGCGCCTGCAGCAGGCGCGGATGCAGCTCGGCGATCCAGCCCAACGGCACGCCGTCACGCAGCACCTGGGCCGAGCGCCCCGGATGCCCCCATGCGGGCGCGGCGGGCCGGTACTCGAGCTCGGCACCGGCCAGCGCGGCCAGGCTGTCGAGGTCGCCCCTGAGATCGTGGAACCCGACCGGGCGCGCGGGGACGCCCCACTGCTCCGCTTCCGCGTCGCCGCACACCGCGGCGGCCAGGCGCGGGGTCTCGACCGGCGCGTCGCCGTGCGCGGCCGGCGCGGCGAACACCCGCCCAAGCTCGAACAGGCGCACGCGGGCCTGCTGACGGGCGACGTTGCGCGCCAGCGCCGCGACCAGTCCCGGCAGCAGCCGGGTCCGCATCACCGCAAGCTCGGCGCTGAGCGGATTGGCGAGCACAACCGCGCCGCCGGTGCCGCTCCAGGTCGCGAGCAACGCCTCGTCCACGAATGCGTAATTGATCGCCTCCAGAAAATCGCGCGCAGCCAGCTGGCGCCGCAGCTCGCCCTCGCCGATTCGGCGTTCGGCCGGCGGCCGCGGGGGCACCGCACCGGACGGCAGGGTCACCGGCACCGCGTCGTAGCCGTGGACGCGCGCGATCTCCTCGATCAGGTCTTCCTCGATCGCGATGTCGTAGCGACGCGTCGGCGGAGTGACCCGCCAGCCGTCCGCATCGGCCTGCACCGCCAGACCGAGCGCGCGCAGGATGCGCTCGACCTCGGCATCGGCGATGGACACGCCGAGCACGCGCGCCAGCCGCGCACGCCGCAGCCGCACCGGCGCGGGCGCGTGCAGGTGCTCCGGCAGCACCGCTTCGATCATCGGCCCCGGCACGCCGCCGGCCGCATCCAGGATCAGGCGGGTGGCGTATTCGACCGCGACGCGCGGTAGCTCGGGGTCGACACCGCGCTCGAAACGGTGGCCGGCGTCGGTGTGCAGGCCAAGCCGGCGGCTGCGGCCGATGATGGCCGAGGGAATCCAGTGCGCCGCTTCGAGCATCACGTTGCGGGTGGTCTCGGTCACCCGCGTGTCGAGCCCGCCCATGATGCCGCCGAGCGCCACCGCGCGACCCCCGACGGTGCCGTCGCGGCTGTCGGCCACAACCAGGAAATCCTCGTCCAGCGTCACCGTGCGTCCGTCGAGCAGCGCAATCGTTTCGTCCGCATGCGCCGGTCGCACCACCATCGGCCCGTGCAGCAGGTCGCGGTCGAACGCGTGCATCGGCTGGCCGAGCTCGAGCATCACGTACTGGGTGACGTCGACCAGCAGGCTGATCGGGCGGATGCCGCTGCGGCGCAAGCGCTCGACCATCCACACCGGCGACGGCACACTGGCGTCGACGCCCTCGATCACGCGGCCGACGAAGCGTGGCACCTTGGCGCCGGCCTCGAGCCGCACCTCCATGGTCTCCTCGCTGGCCGCCGGCACCGGCGCCGCATCGAGCGGCCGCACCTCGCTGCCGAGCGCGGCGGCGACGTCGTAGGCGATGCCGCGCACGCTGAAGCAGTCGGCGCGATTCGGCGTCAGTTTCAGCTCGAAGCTCGCGTCCGGCAGGCCGAGGTACTCCGCGAGCGGCGTGCCCACCGGCGCGTCGGCCGGAAGTTCGAGCAGCCCCGAGGCGTCCTCGTCCAGGCCCAGCTCCTTCGCCGAGCACAGCATGCCGTTGGATTCCACGCCGCGCAGCTTCGCCGCCTTGATGGTGAGCGTGCCGACCTGCGCACCGATCATCGCCAGCGGCGCGATCAGGCCCGGACGCGCGTTCGGCGCCCCGCAGACGATCTGCAGCCGTTCGCGCCCGGTGTCCACCTGGCAGACCTGCAGGCGGTCGGCTTCCGGATGCTTCGCACATTCGACGATGCGGGCGACGATCACGCCGTCGAGCGACGCGCCGAGTACCGCGACATCCTCGACTTCGAGACCGATCGCGGTCAACGTCGCCGCCAGCTGCTCGCGGCTGGCGTCCACGCGCACGTGCTGGCGCAGCCAGTTCTCGCTGAACTTCATCGGATCACCTCAGGCGAACTGGCGCAGGAAGCGCACGTCGTTGTCGAAGAAGGCGCGCAGATCGTCGACGCCGTAGCGCAGCATGGCGAAGCGCTCCACGCCCATGCCGAACGCGAAGCCGGTGTAGCGCTCCGGATCGATGCCGACGTTGCGCAGCACGTTCGGATGCACCATGCCGCAGCCGAGCACCTCCAGCCAGCGCGTGCTGCCGTCCGGCTGCACCCAGGCGATGTCGACCTCCGCCGACGGCTCGGTGAATGGGAAGTAGCTCGGGCGGAAGCGCATCGCGAGGTCCTGCTCGAAGAACGCGCGCACGAACTCAACCAGCGTGCCCTTCAGGTCGGCGAACGTCGCGTGCTCGTCGACCAGCAGCCCTTCCACCTGATGGAACATCGGCGAGTGGGTCTGGTCGGAATCGCTGCGGTACACCTTGCCGGGCGCGATCATGCGCAACGGTGGCGTATGCGACTGCATGTAGCGCACCTGCACGCCGGAGGTGTGCGTGCGCAGCAGGCGGCCGTCGCCGAAATAGAACGTGTCGTGCATCGCGCGCGCCGGGTGGTGCGGCGGGAAGTTCAGCGCCTCGAAGTTGTGCCAGTCGTCCTCGATCTCCGGACCGTCGGCCACCGCGTAGCCGAGGCGGCCGAAGATCTCGGCGATGCGCTCCATCGTGCGACTGATCGGATGCAGCCCGCCGCGCTGTGCACGCACGCCCGGCAGGGTGACGTCGATGGTTTCGCGCGCCAGGCGCGCGTCGAGCGCGGCGGCCTCCAGCGTCGCCTTGCGTTCGGCGAGCGCGGCGGTGATGGCGTCGCGCGCGCGGTTGATCGCCTCACCGGCGGCCTTGCGCTGCTCCGGCGCCAGCGCGCCCAGCTGCTTGAGCTGCGCGGTGATCGTGCCGCTCTTGCCGAGCAGCGTGACGCGCAGCTGCTCCAGCGCGTCCGGCGTGGCGGCGGCGGCGATGTCGGCCAGCGCCTGCCGGCTGAGTGCTTCGATGTCGCTCATGGAATCCGAGGGTCCCCGGGGCGGCGCGGCCCAGTCCGCGTCCGCACGTTCGTCCGTCCAAAAACGAACATGGGGAAGGACTTGCGCCCTTCCCCATGCGTGAGGCTGTGTCCATCGGCCGCCGCGCGCGGGCGCGGCCGCCGTGGAGCGACCTGCGTTACGCCAGAGCGCCCTTCGCCTTCTCAGCCAGCGCGGCAAAGCCCTGCGCGTCGTGCACGGCGATGTCCGCCAGCACCTTGCGGTCCAGGGTGATGCCGGCCTTCTGCAGGCCGTTCATGAAGCGGCTGTAGCTCATGCCGTTGATGCGGGCCGCCGCGTTGATGCGGGTGATCCACAGCGAACGGAAGTTGCGCTTCTTCTGCTTGCGGCCGATGTAGGCGTACTGCAGCGCCTTGGTGACCGCCTGCTTGGCGACGCGGAAAACCTTGCGGCGGGCGTTGTAGTAGCCCTTGGCCTGCTTGAGGATCTTCTTGTGACGGCGGCGCGCCATCACGCCACGCTTGACTCGTGCCATGGGTCAGCCCTCCTCAGAGATACGGCAGCATGCGGTCCAGGCGGCCGGCATCCTCGGCGCGGACGTGGTTCGTCTGCCGCAGGTTGCGCTTCCGCTTGGTCGCCTTCTTGGTGAGGATGTGGCTCTTGTTGGCGTGGCCGCACTTGTACTTGCCGGAAGCGGTCTTCCGGAAGCGCTTGGCCGCCGCCCGATTGGTCTTGATCTTGGGCATTGGATGTCCTTTCGGTCGTCTTGACTGGCCTGGGCGGTGGCAACGCCACGCTTTCCGTCCGTGCCCGAGCCGGCTTGTGGGTCGCGAGGATCGCGACGGGTCCTGGCGCCTTGACGGCGCGCCCGGCCGAAACCGGGCCGCGCATTATGCAGGCGGGATGAAGTCCTTGCAAATCAGCCGGTTCGCGCCGGCGCACCGCGCCACGCCAGCGAGCCGCGGCGGAACGCGGAAGGCGCCCGCAGGCGCCTTCCGGGTGCCGAAACCGGCCTTGTTCAGGTTTTCTTTTTCGGCGCGATCATCATGACCATCTGCCGCCCCTCGAGCCGGGGCCGGGATTCAATCACGACGTCCTCGCCGAGGTCCTGCTCGATCCGCCGGGCCATCGCGAGGCCGAGCTCCTGGTGGCTCATCTCGCGGCCGCGGAAGCGGATGTTGACCTTGACCTTGTCACCCTCTTCCAGGAAGCGGCGCATGTTGCGCAGCTTGATCTGGTAGTCGCCCTCGTCCGTCACCGGACGGAACTTCAGCTCCTTGATCTCGACCTGCTTGGTCTTCTTCTTGGCCGCCGCGGCCTTCTTCTGCTGCTCGAACTTGAACTTGCCGAAATCCATGATCCGGCAGACCGGCGGATCGGCGTTCGGCTGGATCTCGACCAGGTCCAGGCCCTCGTCCTCGGCCATGCGCAGGGCCTCGTCGCGGGAAAGGACGCCGATCATTTCGCCGTCGCTGCCGATCACCCGCACCCGCGGGACGCGGATCTCGTGGTTGCGGCGGTTGGTCTTTTCGATGGTGCTGATGTTGCGATCTCCAGGATGAAGCGGGCCGGCCCGTCGGTCGGGCCGGGGTTGGCTGCCGGCAATATTAGCCCACGCCCTCGTCACGGAGGCGGGAAGCGAACTCGGCCACGGTCATGGCCCCCAGGTCCTCTCCGCCCCGCGTCCGCACGGCGACGGTGCCCTGATCGCGCTCGCGGTCGCCCGCGACCAGCAGATACGGCACGCGCTGCAGCGTATGTTCGCGGATCTTATAGCCGATTTTCTCGTTCCGCAAATCGCACTGCACGCGGAAGCCTTGATTCGCAAGGGTTTTTTGCACCTCGGCGACGTACTCCGCCTGCGCGTCGGTGATATTCATGACCACCGCCTGCACCGGCGCCAGCCAGGCCGGGAACTGGCCGGCGTGGTGCTCGATCAGGATGCCGATGAAGCGCTCCATCGAGCCGACGATGGCCCGGTGCAGCATGACCGGGTGGCGGCGCTGGCTGTGCTCGTCCACGTACTCCGCGCCGAGCCGTGCCGGCATCATGAAGTCGACCTGCATGGTGCCGAGCTGCCACGTCCGGCCGATGGCGTCGCGCAGGTGGTATTCGATCTTCGGCCCGTAGAACGCGCCCTCGCCGGGCAGCTCCTGCCACTCCACCCCGGCCGCGCGCAGCGCGCTGCGCAGCGCTTCCTCGGCGCGGTCCCAGGTGGCGTCGTCGCCCAGCCGCTTCTCGGGGCGCAGCGCGATCTTGATCTGGATGTCGGAGAAGCCGAAGTCCGAATACACCTTCAGCGCCTGCTGGTGGAACGCGGCCACTTCGGATTCGATCTGCGATTCCAGGCAGAACACGTGGCCGTCGTCCTGGGTGAAGCCGCGCACACGCAGGATTCCGTGCAGCGCGCCGGACGGCTCGTTGCGGTGGCAGGCGCCGAACTCGCCGTAGCGGATCGGCAGGTCGCGGTAGCTGTGCAGGCCCGCGTTGTAGATCTGCACGTGGCCGGGGCAGTTCATCGGCTTCACCGCATACGTCCGCTTCTCGGACTCGGTGAAGAACATGTTCTCCTTGTAGTTGTCCCAGTGGCCGGATTTCTGCCACAGCGACACGTCGAGGATCTGCGGGCAGCGCACCTCCTGATAGCCGCTCTCGCGGTAGACGCGGCGCATGTACTGCTCGACCACCTGCCAGATCGCCCAGCCCTTCGGGTGCCAGAACACCAGGCCGGGGGCCTCCTCCTGCAGATGGAACAGGTCCTGCTGCCGGGCGATCTTGCGGTGGTCGCGCTTCTCGGCCTCCTCCATCCGCTGGATGTAGGCATCCAGCTGCTTCTTGTCGGCCCACGCGGTGCCGTAGATGCGCTGCAGCTGCTCGTTCTTGGAGTCGCCGCGCCAGTACGCGCCGGAGATGCGGGTGAGCCGGAACGCCTTGAGGAAACGCGTGTTCGGCACGTGCGGGCCGCGGCACATGTCGACGTATTCCTCGTGGTGGTACAGGCCCATCGCCTTCTCGTCGGGCATGTCCTCGATCAGGCGCAGCTTGTAGTCCTCGCCGCGCGCCTTGAACGTGGCGATGACGTCCTCGCGCGGCGTTACCTTCTTGATGACGTCGTAGTCCTTGGCGATCAGTTCGGCCATGCGGCTCTCGATCGCCGCCAGGTCCTCCGGCGTGAACGGACGCTCGTACCAGATGTCGTAATAGAAGCCATCCTCGATTACCGGACCGATCACCATCTTCGCGGTCGGGTACAGCTGCTTGACCGCGTGGCCGACCAGGTGCGCGCAGGAGTGGCGGATGATCTCCACGCCCTCCGCATCCTTGGGCGTGATGATCCGCACGCGGGCGTCGCGGTCGATCAGGTCGCAGGCATCGACCAGCTTGCCGTCCACCTCGCCGGCGACGGTGGCCTTGGCGAGGCCGGCGCCGATCGAGGCGGCCAGTTCCATCACCGTGAGGGGTTTTTCGAATTCGCGGCGACTGCCGTCGGGGAGCGTGATCGTGATCATCGGGGGTGGGGTTCGTCTTGGAGCGGCGACCGCCGCGAAGTTCGGGTGCCGGCTGCCGGTCCGCGGCAAGCAGGCGCAAAAAAAGCGCCGCGAGGGCGCCTGGGTCAGGGCCTCGGGCGGGCTCAGCGTTGGCGGCGGGTAGTGCTCATGTCGCACGCTCGGCCGGCGCGTTGGCGCGGGCCACCTGTTCTCGTAAAGGCGGAAAGCTCTCGCAAACTTAGCCGCGCCGCGTGCGGCGGGCAAGTCGCCGGCGCTCCGCGAGCACACCGCGCTGCGGTCGAGGATGCGCGCATCTGACCGTCAACGCCGCGCTACCGGCGCTCATCCGCACGCCTCGGTACGGCGGCCGCTGCTGGGCTAGACTGTCCTCCTTTCGGTCCGATCACCTGCGGATGAACCCGAATTACCTCGACTTCGAGCAGCCCATCGCCGACCTGGAAGCCAAGATCCAGGAGCTGCGCCATGCCAGCAGCGGGCCGGCGGTCGACATCGACGCCGAGATCCACGCGCTGCAGAACAAGCTGCGCCAGCGCACCGCGCAGATCTTCCGCGATCTCACCCCCTGGCAGGTGTCGCAGCTGGCCCGCCACCCGGCGCGGCCGTACACGCTCGACTACCTGCGGGTGATGTGCGAGGAGTTCCAGGAGCTGGCGGGCGACCGCATGTTCGCCGACGACCCGGCTATCGTCGGCGGGCTGGCGCGCATCGACGGCCGCAGCGTGATGGTGATCGGCCACCAGAAGGGCCGCGACACCAAGGAGAAGGTGCGCCGCAATTTCGGCATGCCGCGCCCGGAGGGTTATCGCAAGGCGCTGCGGCTGATGAAGCTGGCCGAGCGCTTCGGCCTGCCGGTGCTCACCTTCATCGACACCCCGGGCGCCTACCCTGGCATCGACAGCGAGGAGCGTAACCAGAGCGAGGCGATCGCGCGCAACCTGCTGGAGATGGCCGAGCTCAGGACGCCGGTGATCTGCACCGTGATCGGCGAAGGCGGCTCCGGCGGCGCGCTCGCGATCGGCGTCGGCGACCGCACCCTGATGCTCGAATACAGCACCTACTCGGTCATCTCCCCCGAGGGCTGCGCGTCGATCCTGTGGAAGACCGCCGACAGGAAGCAGGACGCGGCCGAGGCGATGGCGATCACCGCCAAGCGGCTGCGCGAGCTCGGCCTGATCGACAAGATCGTGCGCGAGCCGATCGGCGGCGCGCACCGCAATCCGCGCCAGATGGCGATCCGCCTGAAGGCAGTGCTGATGCGAGAGCTCGACGCGCTCGAGCAGCTGCCGTTCGACGAACTGATCGAACGCCGCTACCAGCGCTTCCGCGGCTACGGCGCGTACGAGAGCGCCTGACCCGGCGCGCGCAGGACCCGCCGCCATGGGCCTCGCGCTGCAGCCGCCCCCGCATCCGGTCGAACGCGTGGCCGTCGGCTTCAGCGGCGGCCTGGACTCCAGCGTGCTGCTGCATGCGCTGCAAGCGCAGGGCCATGCGGTGCGCGCGCTGCACGTCAACCACGGCCTGCATGGGGACGCCGACCGCTGGGCCCAGCACTGCGCGGCCGTCTGCGCCGAGTGGCGGGTGCCGCTGCAGGTCGTGGGGGTGCGGGTCGAACGCGACGGCGAGGGTCTGGAAGCGGCGGCGCGGCGCGCGCGCTATGCGGCGTTCGCCGAGGCGCTTGCCGACGGCGAGGTGCTCGCACTCGCGCACCATCGCGACGACCAGGCCGAGACGTTCCTGCTGCGCGCGCTGCGCGGCGCCGGCGTGGACGGGCTGGCGGCGATGCGCCCCTGGCGTCCGCTCGGGCACGGCTGGCTGTGGCGGCCGCTGCTGGCGTTCGGACGCGATGCGCTGCTCGCCTACGCGCAGGCGCACGGGCTGCGCTGGATCGACGATCCATCCAACGCCGACCTCGCGTTCGAGCGCAATTTCCTCCGTCATCGGCTGATGCCGCTGCTGCGCGAGCGTTGGCCGCAGGCCGATACCGGCCTTACTCGCGCCGCCACGCTGGCGGCAGAGGCCGCCACGCTGCTGGACCTCGAGGACACGCGCGCATTGGCGGAAGCGGCCACGGCCGATCCCCATGCGCTCTCGCGCACTGCGCTGGCGCGGCTGCCCACCGCGCGCCGGGCGCGCGTGCTGCGGCGCTGGATCGCCGGACTTGGACTGCCGCCGCTACCGGCGGCGGGTGTCGACCGCATCGAGCGTGAGCTGCTGGACGCGCGCACCGATGCCGGGGCCACGTTCGCCTGGCACGGCGCGGCGGTGCGTGCGTGGCGCGACCTGCTGCACGCCTCGCGTCTGCGCGCGCCGTTGCCGCCCGACTGGGAGGCGGCATGGGACGGGCGCGCTCCGCTGGCGCTGCCGGACGGCGGCACGCTGACGCTGGACGGCGCGTCCGGGTTCGACGCGCCGTTGCGCGTGCGCGCCCGCCGCGGCGGCGAACGTATCGTGCTGCCCGGCCGCGCGCATTCGCACGCGCTCAAGCACGTGCTGCAGGAGCTCGGCGTGCCGCCGTGGGAGCGCGCGCACCTGCCGCTGCTGTGCGACGACGCCGGCACCGTGCTCGCCGCCGGCGACCTGGTCCATGCCGCCGCGTTCGGCGGATGGCTGCGCGTGCGCCGCGCGCGGCTGCACTGGACACCGCCGGATTGACCCCCGTCCCCCGCCCCCGCACACTTCCGCCATGTCGCGCGACCCGTCCGACGAGATGAGCCAGACCTCCCCGGTGGCGGATTTCGAGCGCTCGCTCGACGAGCTGGAGCGATTGGTCGAGAAGATGGAGCAGGGCGACCTCAGCCTGGAGGAATCGCTCGCGGCCTACGAGCGCGGCGTGAGCCTGTACCGCAAGTGCCAGACCGCGCTGGAGCAGGCCGAACTGCGCGTGCGCCTGCTGACCGATCCGCAGGACCCGTCGAGCGCCGAACCGTTCGCGGCCGATGGCTGATCCGCAGCTGGCCGCCTGGCGCGAACGCGCCGACGCCGCGCTCGCGCGCGCGCTGCCCGATCCCGAACGCTCCCCGCAGCGCCTGCACGCGGCGATGCGGCATGCCGTGCTGCTCGGCGGCAAGCGCATGCGGCCGCTGCTGGTGTATGCCACCGGCGCGGCGTTCGACGCCGACCCTGCGCTGCTCGATGCGCCGGCCGTCGCGGTCGAACTGATCCACGCCTACTCGCTGGTGCACGACGACCTGCCGGCGATGGACGACGATGCGCTGCGCCGCGGACAGCCGACCGTGCACGTGGCGTTCGACGAGGCCACCGCGATCCTCGCCGGCGACGCGCTGCAGGCGCTCGCGTTCGCCGTGCTGGCACGCGCGCCCGCCAGCGCGGAGCTGCGGCTGGCGCTGGTGGACACGCTGGCCGATGCCGCCGGTGCGGTCGGCATGTGCGGCGGCCAGGCGCTCGATCTCGACGCCACCGGCGCCCCGGCATCGCTCACCGTCGCCGAACTCGAGCGCCTGCATGCGATGAAGACCGGCGCACTGATCCGCGCGGCGGTGCGGATGGGTGCGCTGTGCGGCGGCGTGGATGCCGACATGTTGGACGGGCTCGACCGCTTCGCGGCCGCGCTGGGTCTCGCGTTTCAGGTGCGCGACGATATCCTCGACGTCGAAGGCGACAGCGTCACGCTCGGCAAGACCGCCGGCAAGGACGCCGCGCAGGCAAAGGCGACGTTCCCGGCGCTGCTCGGCATGCAGGCCTCGCGCGCGCGGCTGGCCGAGCTGAATGCGGCGATGCGCGACGCGCTCGCACCACTCGGCGCTCGCGCCTCCGCGCTGCACGCGCTGGCCGCGTTCGCGCTGCAGCGCAACCACTGAACCGGAAAAGAAAAAGGCCCGGCAAGCCGGGCCTTTTTCTGCATGCATGCCGCGCGCTTACTTGATCAGGCGCAGCGTCATCGGGTAGCGGTACTGCTCGCCGTTGTTCGCCTTCATGCCGGCGATGACGAAGAACACGATCGAGACGATCCACACCAGCAGCGACAGCGGGCCGGTGATCAGGCCGAGGATGCCGAGCGTGATGATCGCCAGGAACGTCAGCGCGACATAGACGATCAGCAGCGTGATGGTGAAGTTGAGCGCTTCCTTCGCCTGCTCCACAAGGAAGCCCTTGCCCGGCTTGTCCTTGTTCATGAGCCACACGATCAGCGGCACGATGAAGCCGAGAATGATCCCGGACAGATGCGTCAGCATGGCCAGCGTGCGGTCTTCGGCGCTGGCGTCGCCGGCAGATGAGCCAGGATTGATGTCGTTCATTGGTCGATAACTCCCCAGGGTCCTCTTGTGCAGGCAGCGCGCTGCCCGGGTGAAAGGCCGGCCCCCACTCCGCCGACCGCATCGCCACTGTCGACCGCGCCCGGCGCAGTGTCAAGACGCTAGCCCTCGCCTGCCACCGTCATGCGGTTGAGCAGGATCGAGCCCGTGCGGATATGCGATCGCGTGTCGATGTCGCTGCCGACGGCCTGGATGTCGGCGAACATGCGCTTGAGGTTGCCGGCAACGGTGATGCCGTCGACCGCGTGGCGGATCTCGCCGCCTTCGACCCAGAAGCCCGCCGCGCCGCGCGAGTAGTCGCCGGTCACCGGATTGACGCCCTGGCCCATCAGCTCGGTGACGAGCAGGCCGCGCCCCATGCCGCGCAGCAGTTCAGCGAGGTCGCCGGCATTGGGCGCGACCTCGATGTTGTGCACGCCACCCGCATTGCCGGTGGTCTTCAAGCCGAGCTTGCGTGCCGAATAGCTGCCGAGCACGTAGCGCTGCAGCACGCCGCCCTCGACGAGCGCCGATTCGCGCGTGGCCACGCCCTCGGCGTCGAACGCGCTGGAGCGCAGCCCGCGCAGCAGGTGCGGCCGCTCGCGGATCGCGAACCACTCGGGGAACAGCCGCTGCCCCTGGCTGTCGAGCAGGAAGCTGGCGCGGCGGTAGAGCGCGCCGCCGGAGATCGCGCCAAGGAAATGCCCGATCAGCGACCGCGCCACTTCCGCCGCGAACAGCACCGGATACTCGCCGGTCGGCAGCGTGCGCGGATCCAGCCGCGCCACGGTGCGCTCCGCGGCCTGGCGGCCGATCGACTCGGGGCGCTCCAGGTCGTCGGCGGACAGCCCGAGGCTGTACCAGCCGTCGCGCTGCATGGCATCGCCTTCGCCGGCGATCAGCGCGCAGCTCAGGCTGTGCTGGGTGCTGCGCTCGCGGCCGAGAAAGCCATGCGTATTGGCATACACGCCGAGGCTGGTGCCGGTGCCGAGCGAAGCGCCGTCGGAATTGCCGATGCGCGGATCGAGCGCGCGCCCGGCCGCCTCGCACGCGAGGGCGAGATCGATCGCGCGATCGGCGTCGATCGCCCACGGGTGCCAGGTGTCGAACTCGCGCAACTCGCGCGCCATCAGTTCGGGATCGGCGAGCCCGGCCGCCGGATCGTCCTCGGTATGGCGCGCGATCGCGCAGGCCTGCTCGACCGTGGCACGCAGGCTGTCCTCGCGCAGGTCGGCGGTGCTGGCGCTGGCCTTGCGCCGGCCGAAGTACACCGTCACCGCCACGCCGCTGTCGCGGGTGGACTCGACCGTTTCGACTTCGCCCATACGTACGCTGACGTTGAGGCCGCTGTCCTCGCTGCAGGTCACCTCGGCTTGGTCGGCACCGCGCGCGCGGCATTCGGCGAGCACCCGCTCGGCGAGGCCGGCGAGCCGGTCCAGGCGCGCGACGCTGTCGTCGGCGGTCGGGGCAAGGTCGATCGCGTTCAATGGCTTATCCTTTGTGCATGAGGCTGCACCGCAGCCCGCGGATTGTTGCAGAAACGCCTGCCGCACTCCGTGCACGTCCTTCATGCAGGTTTCCATGCGCGGCAAAGACCCCGACACCGGCGAATTCCTCGGCCCCAGCCGCAGCCAGCAGCGCCGCGAGGCGCTGGAAGTGCTGGAGCTGGGCGAACGACTGGCGACGCTGACCGACGCCCAGCTCGCGCGGCTGCCGATTCCCGATTCGCTGCTGCCGCACATCCTCGAAACGCGGCGGATCACCTCGCACATCGCGCGCAAGCGCCAGCTGGCCTTCCTCGCCAAGCAGATGCGTCGCGAGGACGACGAGACCCTGCACGCGATCCGCGACGCGCTCGACGCCCAGGGCGAGAGCGCGCGCCGCGAGACCGCCGCGATGCATCGCGTCGAGGGCTGGCGCGAGCGTCTGCTCGAAGACGGCGACGAGGCGCTCGCCGCGCTGCTGGAGAGCTACCCGCACGCCGATCGCCAGCATCTGCGCCAGCTGGTACGCAATGCATTGCAGGAGCGCGCGAAGAACAAGCCGCCGCATGCGTATCGCGAGCTGTTCCGAGAGCTGAGGGCCCTGCTGGTGGGCGGGACGGAGAGCACGACGTACACGGACACGGACACGGACGACGATAGCGGCATCTGATCGTAGGAGCGCTTCAGCCGGGACCGGACGCCCGGCGCACCCATCGCGGCTGAAGCCGCTCCTACAGGGATCCGGATCTGCCGCGCCTGTTCCGCGCTGCCGGCGAATTACGCCTGCGTTCCGCCGACGGTGAGCGCCTCGATCAGCAGCGACGGCTGACCGACGCCGACCGGCACGCTCTGCCCGTCCTTGCCGCACACGCCCACGCCCTCGTCGAGCGCGAGGTCGTGGCCGATCATGCGTACCCGCTGCATGGTCTCCGGGCCGTTGCCGATCAGGGTCGCGCCCTTCACCGGCGCGGTGATGCGGCCGTCCTCGATCAGGTAGGCCTCGGTCGCGGAGAACACGTACTTGCCGCTGGTGATGTCGACCTGGCCGCCGCCGAAGTTGACCGCGTAAAGACCGCGTTTGACCGAGCGGATCATCTCCTGCGGATCGTGCGTGCCGGCCAGCATGTAGGTGTTGGTCATGCGCGGCATGGTCAGGTGCGCGAACGATTCGCGACGGCCGTTGCCGGTGGGCGCCATGCCCATCAGCCGCGCGTTGAGCGTGTCCTGCATGTACCCGACCAGCACGCCGTCCTCGATCAGCGTGGTGCATTGCGTCGGCGTGCCTTCGTCGTCGACGTTGAGCGAACCGCGCCGGCCGGCGAGCGTGCCGTCGTCGACGATGGTGACGCCCGGCGCGGCCACGCGCTGGCCGATGCGGCCGGCGTAGGTGCTGGTGCCCTTGCGATTGAAGTCGCCTTCCAGTCCGTGGCCGACCGCCTCGTGCAGCAGCACGCCGGGCCAACCGGCGGCCAGCACCACCGGCATCACGCCGGCCGGCGCGTCGATCGCCTCCAGGTTCACCAGCGCCTGCCGCAGCGCCTCGCGCGCCCACTGCTCGGGCTTGCCGCTGCCGAGCAGCTCGGCGTAGCCGTAGCGCCCGCCGCCGCCGGTGTAGCCGCTCTCGCGACGTCCGTTCTGCTCGACGATAACCTGCACGTTGAAGCGCACCAGCGGCCGCACGTCGGTCGCCAGCACGCCGTCGCTGCGCGCGATCAGCACCGTGTCCACCCCGCCGGTCAGGCTGACCACGACCTGCTTCACACGCGGATCGGCGGCGCGCAGCAGGCGGTCGATCCGGCGCAGCGCCTCGACCTTGTCCTCCGCCGCGATGGCGTCGACCGGGTCGAGCGCCGGGTACAGCGTGCGCTCGCCGACCCGCACCAGCTGCCGCGGCACCTCGCTGCGGCCGTCGCGCGCGATCGCGCGCGCCGAGCGCGAAGCAGCGAGCAGCGCGTCGACGTTGATCTCGTCGGAATACGCGAAGCCGGTCTTCTCGCCGCTGATCGCGCGCACGCCGACGCCCTGCTCGATCGAATGCGCGCCTTCCTTGACGATGCCGTCCTCCATGGTCCAGCTCTCGCGGCGCGCGTGCTGGAAATACAGGTCGCCGAAATCCACGCCGGGGCCGAGCAGCGCGCCGAACGCGCGCTCGAGCCCCTCCGTATCGAGACCGGCGGGGGTGAGCAGGCGGCGTTCGGCGAGATCGAGCGTCATGGTCGGGCCTTGAAGGGGGAACGGCGATTGTGTCGGCACGGCCGCGCGCAGGCGACCTTCCTGGGAGGTGGAGACGTGAAGGCGGCGGATCAACCGGCCGGTGCGTCGCCGCCGGCCATGCGGCTCTGCTCGCGGCTGATCACCTCGACCTTGGGGTCGCTCCACGGTCCGGTCACCCGGTAGGTCTTCGCGCCGATCCCGCCGAGCGGCTTCTGCAGCACCGCGTTCGCCGCGGCACCGATCGCCGCGCCGACCGGGCCGCCGGCGATCGCGCCGACCGCGGTCAGCAGGTTGCCGGTCTTCGGCCGCACCTCGATGGTCTGGTCGAAACTCTGCGCGCGCAGGTTGGCGGCGCCGCGGATCGCGATCGCCGCCGACGGCCCGTCGATGGCGAGGTCGTCGCTGCGCGCGCTGCCGCCGTCGAAGCGCACCGTGCCGCCCATGCGGTTGAACGCGAAGCCCTTGGAGAAGAAGTCGCGGAAGTCGAGCGTCAGCCGGCGCGGCAGCTCGGCGATGCTGAGCAGGCCGAGCACGCGCCCGGCGCCGGGCTCCACCTCGAGCAGGCGGCCGTTGCGCACGTCGAGCGTGAGTTGGCCTTCCAGTCCGGCCAGCGCGAACGCCGCCGGGCTGCCCGGCCAGGCGGCATCGAAGCGCAACGTGCCG
>DASQMI010000083.1:0-28779 GCA_035645555.1 Lysobacter sp.
GGGCGGTAGCTGCTCAGCCCCGCCCAGCCGAGCACGCGGCCGGATTCGGCGGCAACCAGCAGCGGATAGCGGCCAGCGTCGCGCAGGCGCGCCTCGATGTCGGCGGCCGCGCGCGGCACGGTCTCGAACGTGGCGGAACGCTCGGCGATGCCCTGGTTGTAGATCGTCGCGATCGCCTCGGCATCGGCGGCAACGGCATGACGGATCTCGATCATCGGTGCGCTCATAATGTTGTTAGTGACAACTATTTTGGCGAAAAGAAGCTGGTTTCAGGCCCGCTTGCGCGCCTGCGCCGGCGCCTGCGCGGGAATGCCGCACGCCCCGACGCTGACGCCGCTGACGAACCGCGACTGCGCCGCGCGCGCCAGCCGTGCGATCAATTCGGTGGCGCCAGCACGCACGTCCGGGTCGAGATCGCGCAGCAGCTCCACCTGCTGCTCGATCAGGTCGTGGTTGATGCGCTGGTAGAGCGCGCGTCCGGCCGGCGTCGCCGACAGCGCGAGCGCGCGACCGTCGTCCGGATCGGTGCGGCGCTCGACGTAGCCCTTGCGGACCAGCGCGTCGACCACCCGCGTGGTGGTGCTCTTGTCGAGCATCAGCGCCTCGGCCAGTGCCTGGCTGCGCAGCGGCCCGCGCTCGATCACCGTCTCCAGCGCGTAGCACTGGGTCACCGAGATGTCGTGGCAGCAGATGCGGTCGCGGTCGCGGAACTGATAGACGCGCACCAGGCTGGCGACGGCCGCGTGCAACGCTTCGGCATCGCGCCGCAGCGAAGCGTCCGTCGGAGGGGTCCGGGTGCCGGCCATGAGGGTCCGCGTGAAAGTTGCGTATGACAACTATACCCCGCCGGGCCGGGGTGTCAACCGCGCGGCAGCCGGCGCCCGCACGGCGGTCTTCACCGCAGGCGGCCGCGGCTGCCGTACGGTGGAGCTCAGGCGGGGTTGCGGGTGGAGGCAGGAGGATGGAACGATCATGCGCACTGCCCTGCCCCGACGCTCCACCAAGGACATGCGATGAGCCGACGATCCGTCCTGGTCGTGGAAGACAACCGCGAGTTCCGCGAGACGCTGAAGGATCTGTTCGAGCTGCAGGGCTACCAGGTGCATACCGCCGAGAACGGCGAGGACGGCCTGCGCTGCCTGGACATGATCCCGACGCCATGCTTGATCGTGCTCGACCTGATGATGCCGGTGATGGACGGCTGGGAATTTCTCGACGCGCTGCGTCAGCATCCTGATCCTGCCACTCGCGCGATCCCGGTGGTGGTGGTGTCCGGCGTCGCCGACACGTTCGATCTCGCCGATCTGCGCAGCCTGTACGACTGCAACGTGATCCGGAAGCCGCCGGAACTGGACGCGCTGTTCGCGATCGCCCGGCGCTCCTGCGACGCCTAGCCACACCCGGCGTTCGCAACCGCTCCGCTAGCCTGCTCGGCGCTCCGATCTGCCTGAGGTGGGCCCATGCCGAACTGGCTGAGCGATGCGCTCGAGAAGAGCGCCTATTTCATGCCGCACGGCCACTGCATCCTTTGGATTCCGTGGCTGCTGTGGATGCACGTCGTCTCCGACGTGCTGATCGGCCTGGCCTACGTCGGTATCGCGCTGGTGCTGTGGACGCTGGTGAAGCGCACGCGGATCGCGTTCAGCCCGGTGTTCGTCGCCTTCGCGCTATTCATCGGATTGTGCGGCGGCACCCACTTCCTCGAAGTGTGGACGGTCTGGAACCCGGACTACATCACCGCCGGCGCGCTCAAGGCCGCCACCGCGGCGGCGTCGGTCGCGACCGCGATCGGCCTGGTGCACGTGCGCCCGCAGGTGATCGAGGTGGTCCACTCCGCGCGGCTGTCGGAACAGCGCCGGATCCAGCTGGAAAGCGCGAACGCCGAACTGGCGGTGCTGCTGGAGCGGGTGCGCGAGCTCGACGAGCTGAAGAGCCAGTTCTTCGCCAACGTCAGCCACGAGCTGCGCACGCCGCTGGCGCTGATCCTCGGCGCGACCGAGCAGCTCGCGCAGGGCCAGAACCTGGACGCGGCGCAGCAGCGCCAGCTCGACACCGTGGGCGCCAACGCGCGCATGCTGCTGCGCCACGTCAACGACCTGCTGGATCTGTCCCGGCTCGAGGCCGGCGAGATGAGCGTGCAGGCCGTCGACATCGACTGCGCGTCGCTGGTGCGCCGGGTCGCCTCTCAGTTCGAGGTCGCCGCGCAGCAGCGCACGATCGCGCTGGCGGTTGAAGTGCCGGCGGCGCTGCCGGCGCGGCTGGATGCCGCCAAGCTCGAGCACATCCTGGTCAACCTGCTGTCCAACGCGCTCAAGTTCACCCCACGCGACGGACGCGTGCGCGTCACGCTCGCCGCGCACGACGACGCACTTCGGCTGGAGGTCGGCGACAGCGGTCCGGGCGTGCCGGAAGCGCACCGCGCGACGGTGTTCGAGCGCTTCCGTCAGCTCGACGGCGGCAGCACGCGCCTGCACGGCGGCACCGGGCTGGGGCTGGCGATCGTGCGCGAGTTCGCCGAGCTGCAGGGCGGCACGGTGACGGTGGCCGATGCGCCGGAGGGCGGCGCGCTGTTCACCGTCACCCTGCCGCGCGGCGACGCGAGCCCTGCCGCCACACCGGCGCCGACCAGCGCCGTGCCGGTCGCGCTGGAAGGCGCGCTCGCCGAGCTCACCGCCCACGTGCGCGATCCCGCGCCGGCGCAGGCGCTGCCGTCGGTGCCGGGCCGTCCGCAGGTGCTGGTGGTGGAGGACAATGCCGACATGCGCGCGTTCGTCGCCGAGACGCTGGCGGCGCGCTACAACGTGATCACTGCGGTCGACGGCCAGCAGGCGCTGGAGCAGGCGCGCGCGCTGCCGCCGGACCTGATCGTCACCGACGTGATGATGCCCGGCATGAGTGGCGACCAGCTGGTGGCGGCGGTGCGCGCCGACGGCGCGTTCGCACACGTGCCGATCCTGCTGCTGACCGCGCGCGCCGACGACGAGTTGCGCGTGCGCCTGCTGGCCGGCGGCGCGCAGGATTACCTGACCAAGCCGTTCCAGCCGCGCGAACTGCTGGTGCGCGCCGGCAACCTGCTGGCGCAGAAGCGCGCGATCGATGCGCTGCGCGGCGAGCTCGCGGTGGTGTCCAACGATCTCGGCGCGCTCGTGCAGCAGATGGTGATCCGCAGCCGGCAGCTGCGCACGGCGCTGGACGTCGCCGAGGTGGCGCGCGACCACGCCGAGGGCGCGAGCCTGGTGAAGAGCCACTTCCTCGGCCTGATCTCGCACGAGCTGCGCACGCCGCTGGCCACGCTGGACACCACGCTGCAGATGCTGACCCGCACCGATGCGCCGCCGCCGGCACCGGCCCAGCTGCAGCGCATGCTGCGCGTCACCCGCGAGATGGGTGCGCTGGTCGACGGCCTGCTCGAGTACGTGCAGCTCGAGAGCGGGCGCATGCAGGCGCGTCCGGAGCCGGTCGACCTGAGCCGGCTGGTCGCCGAGGTGATCGACGACCAGCGCGAGTTCGCGCCCAAGGGCGTCGCGGTGCGCGCCGAACAGGCGGATTCCGTGGTGGTCCACAGTGATCCGCGGCTGCTGCGGGTGGTAGTCGCCAACCTGGTCGGCAATGCGCTGAAGTTCACGCCCGCGGGCACGGTCAGCACCCGGGTCGGCAGCGACGGCGAGCGCGTGCACGTGGAGGTGCGCGACACCGGCATCGGCATCGCCGAGCGCGACCAGCAGCGCATCTTCGAACCGTTCGAGCAGCTCGAGCCGCTCGCGCGCAAGAGCATCCCCGGCGTCGGTCTCGGCCTGGCGCTGGTCAAGCGCATCGTCGAAACGCTGGGCGGCACGATCGGGGTGAGTTCGGAGCTCGGCGCCGGCACGGTGTTCCGGGTCGAGCTGCCGATCGCGGCACACGCGGGCTCAGGCACGGCGCGCCCCACGGCGTGATCAGCCGCGCCCACCCAGCGCCTGCGCGACCGTGCGCAGCCCGTGGTCGAGCCGCTCCTCGCTCTCGACGTTGCACAGGCTGATGCGCACCGCGGCCGGACGCAGGCCGGGGTCGACCGCCATGCTGCCGCTGGCCAGCACGTCCACGCCGCGCGCCTGCACGTACGCGGCGAACTCGTCGGCGCGCCACGGCTCCGGCAGGCGCAGCCACACGTGCAGCGCGCGCGGATGCGCCAGCCGTTCGAACCCGGCGAGCCGCTGCGCGGCCAGCGCCTGCCGGCGCGCGGCGACCTCGCGCTGGCGCGCCGCGAGCGCCGCCGCGGTGCCGTCGCCGATCCAGCTTGCGGCGACGTGCGCGAGCAACGGCGATGTCATCCAGGTCGACACGCGCAGCGCCGACAGCGCCGCCGCCTGCAGCGCCGCCGGCACCAGCAGGAAGCCGATCCGCAACCCCGGTGCCACCGCCTTCGACAGACTGGTGGTGTAGCAGACCCGCTCCGGCGCCAGCGCGGCCAGCGGCGGCAGGCGCTCGTCCGGGGCCAGCAGCGCGCCGTAGGCGTCGTCCTCGATCAGGGTGACGGCGTGGCGGCGCGCGAGCTCCACCAGCGCGTGGCGGCGCTTGCGCGACATCACCGCAAGCGTCGGGTTCTGCAGGTTCGGCACCAGCACGACCGCCTTCGCGCGGTCGCGCGCGAGCGCGGCGGCGAGCGCGTCCGGGCGCATGCCTTCGGCGTCGAGCGCGATGCCTTCGGCACGCAGGCCGAGCACGTTGCACGCGCCGATCAGCGCCGGCGAGGTCAGGTCCTCCACCAGCACGCGGTCGCCCGGGCGGGTCAGCGCCAGCAGCGTGACGAAGATCGCGTGGATCGCACCGGAGGTGATCAGCAGGCGGTCGCTCGGCGCGTCCACGCCGAGCCCGGCCAGCCAGGCGCGCCCGGCGTCCCGATGCGCCGGCAGCGCGCCGGACGGTTCGTAGCGCAACAGGTCCATCGCGCCGCGGCCGTGCGCGAGCGGCGCCAGCGCGCGCGCGAGCTCGGCGGCGCTGGCCGCCGGGAACGGAAAGTTCGAGCTGAGGTCCACCCGCGCCGTCGCATCCGGCGCCGGCCACGGCACCCGGCCCGGGTCGGGCAGCAGGCGCACGAACGTGCCGCGGCCGACCTCGCCGGACACCAGCCCCATCTCGGCGGCGAGGTCGTAGGCGCGCGACACCGTGGTCAGGTTGAGGCCGAGCCGACGCGCCAGCGCGCGCCGCGGCGGAAGGCGCGCGCCGGGCGCGAGCTCACCGCTGCGCACGGCGACGGCGATGGCATCGGCCAGTGCGACGTAGCGTGGGCCGGGCCGGCTCTGGAGGTCGGGCGTCCACATTGTGCGACCGACAATGCGCCTGTCCTGCCACACAATCAATCGAATGTCCGGCGCGTCGGCGGGGCGCCAGCCTGTCCCGGTCCCCGACCGAGAACCGCCATGACCGCCGCCCACCCCGCCCCGGCCGATCCCGCCACCGCATACGACAGCCCGCTGCGTCCGCTCGGCCTGATCGGCGGCATGAGCTGGGAAAGCACCGCGCTGTACTACCGGCGCCTCAACGAACGCGTGCGCGAGCGGCTCGGTGGCCTGCACTCGGCCGAGCTGCGCGTGCATTCGTTCGACTTCGCGCCGATCGCCGCGATGCAGGCGGCCGGGCACTGGGACGAGGCGACCGGCCGCCTGGTGCGGGCGGCGCAGGCGCTCGAGGCCGGCGGCGCCGCCGCGCTGCTGATCTGCACCAACACCATGCACCGCATGGCCGATGCGGTGCAGGCGGCGGTGCGCGTGCCGCTGCTGCACATCGTCGACCCCACCGCGCGGGCGATCCGCGCCGCCGGCGGCCACCGCCCGCTGCTGCTCGGCACCCGCTTCACGATGGAGGGCGACTTCTACCTCGGCCGCCTGCGCACGCGCTTCGACCTCGACCCCTTGGTGCCCGACGCGGCAGCGCGCGCGCTCGTCGACCGGGTGATCTACGAGGAGCTGTGCCGCGGCATGGTCAGTGCGGCCTCGCAGGCGGCGTACCGCGCCATCGTCGAGCGCGCCCGGCGCGACGGCGCCGACGGGGTGATCTTCGGCTGCACCGAAATCGGGCTGCTGCTCGGCGGCGTCGACCTCGGCATGCCGGTGTACGACAGCGTCGAACTGCACTGCGAGGCGGCGGCGCGCTTCGCGCTCGGCGACGACGCGGACTGACCGCGGCTGTGTAATCCGCGTGAGGAGTCCGTGAAGCGACCTGTGCGTAAATGGCCGCGGTCCATCGACGTTGCGCGCACGACCCAATGCAGCTTGCGACCGATCAGGGGGAGGTTGGCGACGACGCGCGTTTCCGCGCGCTCGCCGAGAACATTCCGAATCTCTGCTGGATGGCCGACGAGAGCGGCTGGATCTTCTGGTACAACCGGCGCTGGTACGAATACACCGGCACCACCTTCGAGGAGATGCAGGGCTGGGGTTGGCAGCGCGTGCACGACCCGCTGGTGCTGCCGCTGGTGATGGCGCGCTGGACGCGCGCGCTCGAACGCGGCGAGCCGTTCGAGATGGTGTTCCCGCTGAAAGGCGCCGACGGCGTGTTCCGTCCGTTCCTGACCCGGGTCGCGCCGGTGCGCGAGCACGGCCGCATCGTGCGCTGGTTCGGCAGCAACACCGACGTGACCGAACTGCACGCACTGCGCCAGACCCAGGCGCTGCACGAGCTGATCGTCTCCAGCGCGATCGACTTCGCGATCATCACCACCGACCTCGAAGGCCGGCTGACGTCGTGGAACGTCGGCGGCCGCAACCTGTTCGGCTACGAGGCGGAGGAGGTGATCGGCCAACCCGCCGACGTGCTGTATTGCGAGGAGGATCAGCGCAACCGGCGCCACGAGTACGAAATGCGCATGGCGGTCCAGCATGGCCGGATCGAGAGCGAACGCCCGCGCCGGCGCAAGGACGGCAGCACGTTCTGGGGCTCGGGCTACATCATGCCGCTGCGCAATGCCGAGGGCCGCCACGTCGGCTACCTGAAGATCATGCGCGACCGCAGCGAGCAGCGCCGGCAGGAGGAGCACCGCCGGCTGCTGGTCGAGGAGCTCAACCACCGGGTCAAGAACACGCTCGCGATCGTGCAGAGCATCGCCCGCCAGACGTTTCCGTCCGAAGGCGCCGCCGGCGACGCGCGCGCCGCGTTCGAAGGCCGGCTGCGCGCGCTCGCCCGCGCGCACGACCTGCTTACCCGCGAGAACTGGGAAGCGGCCGACTTGCGCCGGGTCGTCATCGAGACGATCCAGCCGCACCAGCAGGGCGAATCGCGCTTCATCGTCGACGGCCCGACGGTGCGGCTGGGTCCGAAGCCTGCGGTCACCATCGCGATGGCGTTGCACGAACTGTGCGTGAACGCGACCAAGTACGGCGCGCTGTCGGTGGCCGACGGCCACGTGGCGATCCGGTGGATCACCACCGACGGCGGCGATCCGCGCTTCCACCTCACCTGGGAGGAAACCGGCGGGCCGACGGTGGCGCCGCCGGCGCGGCGCGGGTTCGGCTCGCGCATGATCGAGCGCGCGCTGGCGCAGGAACTCGATGGCCGGGTCGAGGTGCATTACCGCCCGGCCGGCGTGGTGGTGGAGATCAGCGCGCCGGCGCCCGGGCACGTGGTCGGACGCGCCGAAGGCGTGCTGCCGATGCCGCCGCAGGATCGGTCTTAGGCGCCGATCGACGATGCGTGGAACGCGCGCCGGCAACGTGCGGCGCGAATGCCCGCGTGACCGGCAGTTTGCACACGCTGCTGCCGGAAACGTGTACCCGTCGAGCGACACCGCGATGTCCCCATCGACGGGCGGCAGCGCGAAGCGCACGTGCCGATGCCGCTGCGCAGCGCACCCGCGGTTCCCGACAAGCTCCGCCGTGGTCGGATGTCGTGCGGCCTGCGTGGCCCAGGCAAGCGCGTATCGGCGAGGCCACAACGGGGCGCGCGCGGCGCGCTCCCAAAAAACGAATGGCGCGCCCGATGCGTCGGCATCGGCACGCGCCATCCGTACGGACGGACCGCAGCCGGCCCACGCGGGCCGGCCGCAGCGGCGACTCAGGCCGCCGAGTCCTTCAGGCGCTTCATCGGACGCGCCTTGAGCTTGACGCTCGCCGGCTTGGCGGCGAACCACTGCTCTTCCTTGGTGAACGGGTTGATGCCCTTGCGGCGCGGCTTGGCCGGGACGTCCACGCGGGTGATCTTCAGCATGCCCGGCAGGGTGAAGACGCCGCAGCCCTTCTTGCCGAGCGAGGCCTGCGCGGCCTCCTCGAGCGCCGTCAGCACGGCGCGCACGTCGCGCGCCGGAAGCTCGGTGCGCTCGGCGATGTGGTTCACGAGGCCCGACTTGCCCAGCGGCTCGCTGATCGGCTTGATCGCGCCGCCGCCCTTCTTGGCGGTGCCCTTCTTCGCCGGCGCCTTGGCGGCGGACTTGGATGCTTTCTTGGTTGCCATGAACAGGTTTGCTCCCTGAGGTGATGGACGGGCCCGGCCCGGGTCCGGATATGCCCTGCAGGAGAGTACAGAACCTGACGCCGGAAGTTGAATCTCTGCGCGGATTTTTCGCGCCTGGCCGCACGCGAACGCCCGGTCCAGCCGGGCGCGGGCCGCCGGCGGACCGCGCGCCGGTGGCGCGTTCAGCGCGGGCGCAGCGCGCGCAGGGCGTCGGCGAAGCGGCGAGCGGCCGGGCCGAGCGGCGCATCGATGCGATGCGCGAGGAAGGTCGGATAGGCGGACTCGCCGTCGCCGGCGCTGGCGCCGACATCCAGCCGCACCAGCCGTCCCGCCAGCAGATCGCGCGCGACCAGCCAGCGCGGCAGCCGGCCCCAACCGAGTCCGCCGAGGATCATCGCGTGCTTGGCATCCTGCGTGCCGACCGGGCAGATGCGCGGCGAGAGCACGCCGAACGAACGCCCTTCGGAGAACGGCGTGGGATCGGTGAGCACGATCTGCAGGTGGTCGGCGAGCTCGGCCGCGGCCGGCCGGCCGCGCCGCCGCCGGCGCGCGAGCGGATGGGTGGCGGCGACCACCGCGATCGCGCGCTCCTTCCACAGCGGCTCGTGCGCCACGCGGCGGTCGCGGAAGTCCTCGCCGGCGACCACCGCCACCGTCGCGCGCTCCTCCAGCAACGCCTGCAGCGGGCCGCCGAGTGGCTCGACGCTGAGCCGCAACGCCACTTCCGGGTACGCCTCGCGCACGCGCCCGAGCGCCGCCACCACCGGATCGAGCGGGAACAGCGTGTCCACCACCAGCGAAAGCTCGGGCTCGACGCCGGCCGCCAGCCCGCGCGCGTGCGCACGCAACGCATCGATGCGCAGCAGGATCTCGCGCGCGTTCGCCAGCAGCGCGCGGCCTTCGGCGGTCAGCACCGGGCGATGGCCGGAGCGGTCGAACAAGCGCACCGCGAGCGCGTCCTCCAGCGTTGCGATCGCATGGCTCACCGCCGACTGCGCACGCCGCAGGCGCAGCGCGGCCGCGCGGAACCCGCCGGCGTCGGCGATCGCGACGAACGTGCGCAGCTGGTCCAGCGTCAGCGCATCCAGCATGATCGTTTTCCTCGATCGGTTGGATCGAAATTTTATCGCTTCTCAAGATCATGGCCGCGCCGCATGCTGACGCCGTCCCGCGAACCGGAGGCGACCGCATGGCCAGCATCCTCGTTCTCTACTACTCCTCCTACGGCCACATCGAACGCATGGCGCAGGCGGTCGCCGCCGGTGCCCGCGAGGCCGGCGCGCGCGTGGCGGTGAAGCGCGTGCCGGAACTGGTGCCGGCGGAAGTCGCGCAGCGCGCCGGCTACCGGCGCAACGACGCGATCCCGGTCGCCAGCGTCGACGAGCTCGCCGACTACGACGGCATCGTGATCGGCACGCCGACCCGCTTCGGCAACATGGCCGCGCAGGTCAAGAACTTCCTCGACCAGGCCGGCGGGCTGTGGATGCGCGACGCGCTGGTGGGCCGGGTCGGCAGTGTGTTCACCTCCACCGGCAGCCAGCATGGCGGCCAGGAATCGACGCTGCTGTCCACGCAGATCGTGCTGCAGCACCTCGGCATGGTGGTGGTCGGGCTGCCGTACGCGTTCAAGGGCCAGCTGCGCATGGACGAGATCACCGGCTGCTCGCCGTACGGTGCCTCGACGCTGGCGGAAGATGCCGAACACCGCGACCGCCAGCCCAGCGAGAACGAACTCGCCGGGGCGCGGTTCCAGGGCGCCTACGTCGCCGAGATCGCCGCCGCGCTCGCGGCCGCCCGCGTGCGGCGGGCGGCGTGATGCGTGCGGTGCTCGCGCTCGCCGCGGTGGTGTTCGCCGGCGTGGTCGCCGCGCTGCAGGTCGGCAAGGTGCCGGTCGCCGCGCCGCTGCTGCACGCGCGCCTCGGCCTGGACGTGGGCCAGATCGGCGCGCTGAGCTCGGCGATCGCGCTGCTCGGCGTGCTGGCCAGCCTGCCTGCGGGCGGCGTCACGGCTGCGCTCGGCGAACGCCGCGTTCTCGCCACCGGGCTGGGCGTGCTGCTGGCCGGCGCCGTGAGCGGTGCGATCGCCGATGCGTTCGCCGCGTTGCTGATCGCGCGCATCGTCGAAGGGCTCGGCTTCCTCGCCGTGGTGGTTGCCGGCGCCGCGCTGATCGAACGGATCGCGGCCGCGCGTGCGCGCGCGCTCGCCTACGCCGGCTGGAGCTGCGCGATGCCGGCCGGGATCGCGCTCGCGATGGTCATCGGCCCGCATTTCGCCGACTGGCGCACGCTCGCCTGGGCCAGCGCCGCGCTTGCGGCGGTGGCGTTGGTTGCCGTGGTCACCGCCGTGCGCGCCGACCGTTCCGGACGCCGCAGTGAGGCCGGCGCGACGGCGCCGGCGCTGCGCGCGGTCCTGCGCCGCCGTCGTCCGCAGCTGCTCGCGGTTGCATTCGCGCTGTACAGCCTGATGTTCTTCGCGCTCTTCAGCTTCCTGCCGTTCCTGCTGGTGCAGCGCCTGGCGCTCGATCCGGTGACGGCCGGCACGCTCAGCGGCCTCGCCTGCGCGGCCAACCTGATCGGCAACCTCGCCGCCGGCGTGCTGCGCGCGCGCTTCGCCACGGCAACGCTCATCGCTGCGGCCGCCGCGATCATGGCGGCGTGCGCGCTCGGCATCTTCCTGCCACTGTTCGGTGCGTGGCCGACGTTCGCGCTCTGCGTGGCGTTTTCGGCCGCAGGCGGCCTGCTTCCGGCCGCGGTGCTCGGGTCCGCGGCCGACGTGTCGCCGACTGCCGCGCACGTGCCGGTGACGATGGGGCTGCTCATGCAGGGCAGCAACACCGGCCAGGCGCTGGGCCCGCTCGCGATCGGCATGCTGATCGCGCATGCGGGCTGGCCGGCCGCGGGCGGCGCGGTGGTGGCCGCGGGGCTCGCGCTGCTCGCCTGCGGGTGGTCGCTGCGGCAGTCCGGGTGAGCTTTCCCGCCCGGCTACAGCAGTCCACCCGGCTGGAGGAGACCTCGCTCCAGCGCCAAGCGGTGCAGTTCGAGGTCGTTCTGCACACCGAGTTTGGCGCGCAATGACGTGCGATGCAGGTACACGGTCTTGTCGGCGATGCCCAAATCCAAGGAAATCTGTTTCGGTGTCTGGCCAGCGGCCAGGCGCCGGAAGATTTCCCGCTCGCGCTCGCTCAGCGATTCAAGTCCCAGCGGCGGAGCCGAGGGCCGCTGCAGGTCACTGCTGAGGTAACACCGGCCGGCCGCTACAGCGCGCAGCGCGGAGACGAGCTCGTCGGCAGCGGCCCCCTTGGTGACGTAACCCGCTGCGCCACGGCGCAGCGCTTCCGAAATGTACGGCTCCGTTTCGTGCATGCTGAGCACCAGGATTGCCATATCCGGCAACGCGTCGCGCAGCTCCGGCACCAGCGTCAAACCGCCGCCCGGCAACGACAGATCAAGCACCAGGACATCCGGGCGAAACTCCCGCACGAGCCTGCGTGCGCTACCGATGTCGCCGCATTCAGCGGCGATCCGGAATTCGGCTTCCTGCTCGATCAGCGCACGGAAGCCCGTGCGCACGATGGCGTGGTCGTCGGCCATGACGATTCGGATCATGGGACCAGCGTAGGCAGGAACCCGCCCCTGCGCCAACTGGAATTTCTCCAGTTCTCGCTGGCCTCGGCCAGCAAGTACCATCGGCCGATGAAGCCGGGACGCTACGGCTGGACACGCAACCTCTTGCTGATGGCCGGCTACGGCGCCGGCCATGCCCTGCTGTTCCTCCCCGCGAACGTGTTCTGGCATCCGCCAGCAGGCTGGCGCTTCGCCTTCCTCGCACTGTTGCCGGTCCGTCTATGGCCTTGGCCATTTGCGGCCGAGCTGCTCGTATTCCTGTCTGGCAGCCAGAACATCAGTCGCAGCATGGGCAGCGTCGCGTTGGCACTGCTCGCCTTTGCCACGCACCGGGCACTCACCTCGCTGGGACCGTTGCTGTTGCAGTGCTACCCGCCGCTGTCGGCCGACCGCCCCGATTCGTTGATGCGGTTGCTGGCGGCGATGCTGGTATCCGCACTGGCCGCAACCCTGTTCACCGTGTGGTGGCTTCCGCCGCTGCTGGAAGGCCCAGAAGCGGCAATGGACACTCCGCTGCTCTTCCTGCAACTGCTGCTGGGCGACTTCATCGGCATGCTGCTTTTCGTGCCCGCGGCCCTGATGCTGCTGCGCTACCGTCCCTCCCATCGCGTCCTGCGCAACTGGCGAGTGGACATCCCGGTCGTCCTTGCCCCCTCCCTTGCCGCCTACGTCGTCGTGGCATCAAGCGCGGCGCAGCCGGTGTACTTCTTCGCCACCGTGCTGTGTTTCCTCCCGGTCATCTATTTCGCGTTCCGCACCGGCTGGCGGGGTGTATCGATTGCGCTGCCGGTTGCAAGCATCGCAGTCGCGGTTGGCGGCAGCTCCAGCGATCCAACCGAACCTGCGCAGGCGCAGTTGCTGCTCGCATTCACCGGTAGCGCCTGCCTGCTTCTGGGTGCGTCGAACGATGGTTTGAGAGCGGGCCGCGACGCGTTGCGCCGGCACAATGATCAACTCCTGGCCGCGAACAGGAAGCTGGACAAGACGTCCGAAGCACTAAAAGAGGCCGCCCGGCGAAACCTCAGCCTTTCCGAAGACATCAGGCGCTGGATCACATCGGAACTTCACGACGAGCTAGGTCAGAACCTGACGGCCCTGCAAAGCCGGCTCAAACTCGTCGAACGCAAGCTGGGCGCCGACGAGACCCTCCTCTCGATCCGCGAGATCGTCGGCGCCATGCGGCATTCCGTGTCCGGCCTCCTAGCCACCTTGCGTCCCGCCGGCTTGGACGAATTCGGCTTGGTGCAGGCGCTGGAACGCGGGTCGATTCGCGAGCTGATCCAGACCCATGGCCTAGCGTTCTCAATCCGCATAGAGGACCAGGGCCGATTATTGGATGGGCTGGACAACGACACACAGATCGCGGTCTACCGCATCGTGCAGGAAGCGGCGACCAATACCGTGCGTCACGCCAATGCGCGGACGTTCCATGTTCGCCTGCGCGCACGCCCTACTTCGTCGGGCCCGCGGATCCTGGTGGCCGTCGGTGACGACGGCAGCGGCCTACCGGCGAGTCCGCGCCAGGGGGTAGGCCTGCAGGGAATCCGGGACCGTGTACTGTCGCTAGGCGGAAGGCTTCACTTGAGCAGCGATGCCCGCGGCACACGGATGCTTGCCCGGTTCAAAGCGGCGGGCAGCTGATATCGAGCGGCGCCGCGAACGAGCACAAGAAAGCGCTTCCCCCACGCATGCACCATCGCCTTCTTACCCGGCGAAGAAGCGTGTGATGCATCCGCCTGGGCGAACCACTGGCCACAAAAAATGAAGGGCGTGGGGTATTCGCGGCGGCCTGGAGCGTCCCATCTGAAAATTTCAGGTGGTGCCTGCGTGAGACACGATCCACACTGCGCTGCCTGAAGAGGGGGAACAGATGGATCTTTCGAGTTCTTGGATCAATGGCAGGACCCTGGCTCTGGCTTTGCAGGACACTGGCACGCGCAACAGGTTCGGCGCGTTCGCGCCGACCAGTCGTGTGCCGCTGGACCTTGCCCGCGATCGCGATGTCCTCGGCATCGAGCGCGAGCATGGCGTTCCCTTCGTCGCTGACGGCAACTTGCTCGTCACGATCCATGACTTTGACTTGTCGGAATCGCCGTGGAACTTCATAGCGCATACCGATGTCATTACCCTGGCCAACCTTCGCTTCACTCGACGCGCACTGCAAAGTGCAGTAGCCGGGTTCATCGCTGATACGGCCAAGAACGAAACGTTGAGGATCGAGCGCCTTGCAGCGGGGTTGGATCTCGGCAACCCCCGCGCAGTGTCCGAGTTTTCCAGCGCCGTCTGCGTGTGGGGTAAGGGCCATCGCGTCTGGGGAAATCTCATGCGGCTGCACTCTCCCAAATCGCTGGGAAGAGCAGTCGCCCAGTGGCTCATGGCCGCAAGAGAAGCCACCGAGCCCGCCAAGGCAATCGCACCCGGCCTAGGAATTAAGGGCCTGGGCGTTTCCTTTGCGAGCAAGCACCTCCGCCTGTTCGCCCCGGACCGTTTCGCCACCCTGGACGAAGTGATCTCACGTGGTCTCGGCTATGCGCTCAATGGCGCTGGGTACAACCTGTGGCTGCATGACCTCAAGCAGATCAGGCAGAGGGATATGGCTTCGCTTCGGGTCGGCGACATCGAGTCCGGAATCTTCGTACTCGCCAGACAGGTCGTCCGCGGAATACCGAGTTCACGGCGGATGATCTGAACATCGCATCTTCGTCCAGGCCGACCACGGCGACGACCCGGCGATCGCGCTCTACAGCAAGCTCGCGTGAGGACGTGCTGCATTTCGACATCCGTGTGCAGGGCGGCAGCGACGCGGCTTGAGGCACCTGGCGCGGCCGCTTCCGCCAACGACGAGGCCGCCGGACCGGGCGATCTACGAGGCGCGCAGCCCGAACGCCTGCCGCACCCGCTCGCGATACGCCGGCCCGCTGCCCAGGCGCAAACCCGACGCCAGCCGGAAAACGTAACGGCCGGATTCCAGCGTCTCGATCTCGGTGACCGCGGCGATGCGCACGATCCGCGAGCGGTGGATGCGCACGAACTGCCGCGGGTCGAGCTGGGACTCCATCGCCGACATGGTCTCGCGCAGGATCAGGCGCTCGGCGCCCACATGCAGCTCGACATAGTTCAACTGCGCGACCACGCAGTCGATGGACTGCACCGGCACCATGCGCAGCCGGTGTCCGACCGGCACCGGCAGGCGCTCGGGAAAGGTTTCGATCGCGCCCGACGCGGCGCGCTGGCGTCCGGCGCGTGCACGCTCCAGCGAAAGCCGCAGCCGCTCGCGCGAGTAGGGCTTGAGCAGGTAGTCGATCGCGCCGTGCTCGAACGCGTCCACGGCGTGTTCGCCGAACGCGGTGACGAACACCACGTGCGGGCGCCACTCCGCGGACGCGCGATGGAGCGTGCCGAAGCCGTCCATGCCCGGCATCTGGATGTCGAGGAACACCACGTCCGGCTTCATGCTCACCAGCGCGGCCGCCGCTTCCTCGCCGTTGCTGCATTCGCCGACGATATGCACGCCGTGCTCGGCGCCGAGCATGCGCCGCAGCCGTGCGCGCGCCATCGGCTCGTCGTCGACCACCAGCACGCGCAGCGGAACGTCGTTCATCGCGCCCCCCGCATCAACGGCAGCGACACGCGCACCCGGGTGCCGCCACTTGGCAACACCGCGATGTCCAGCGCCTGCGCCTCGCCGTACAGGCATTCCAGGCGCGCCCGCGTATTGGCGAGGCCCATCCCGAAGCCCGGCTTGGGCGGCGCCCCGCCGCCGTCGTCGTGCACCTCCAGCACCAGCCGTTCGCCCTCGCAGAACGCGCGGACCTCGACCCTGCTCGGCGTATCGCGGTGGGAGACCGCATGCGCCACCGCGTTCTCCACCAGCGGCTGCAGCATCAGCCGCGGCACCTGCGCGTACAGCGCGTCGTCGCTGATGACCCGGCTGAAGCGGAGCCGGTCGCCCAGGCGCACCTGCTCGATGCCGATGTAGCAGTCGATCACCGCCAGCTCGTCGCGCAGCGACGTGTGCTGCTGGCGGCTCGACTCGAGGCTGTGGCGCAGCAGGCCGCCGAGCTGCACCAGCATCCGGTCGGCAGCGTCGGCATCGTGATGGACCATCTCGGCGATCGAGTTCAACGCGTTGAACAGGAAGTGCGGGTTGAGCTGCGCCGACAGCGCGTCCAGCCGCGCCTGCGTCAGCTGCTCCTGCAACACCTGCGCCTGGCGCTCGCGGGCGCGCGATCGCTGGGCGTAGACCAACGCATGCCCGACGCCGACGATCAGGAAGCCGGTCAGGACGTTGCGCAGACTGCTGCTGATCAGCACGTCGACGGTGCGAGGCGGGTTGCGCCAGCCCACCCACGGGTCGAGCGCCGGCACCACAGCCGCCCGGAACGCCACCATCGTCAGCACCGCGAACAGCAACCATGCGAGCGGCACCGCCCAGCGCTCGCGCTCGAGCGGGGTGCGCGCGACCCACCACAGCAGCCACAGCGTGCACGGCACCCACAGCGCGGCACTCGCGAGTTCCGTGCGCAGCACTTCCTGCAGCATCACTGGCTGGCCGCGCGAGGACATGATCGTCAGCACGTAGACGGTCGAGATGAGGGCGTTCAGCCCCCACCAGCCGATCACGGCGAACACGATGAGCCAGGGGATCCTGCGCATTGCGGGTCAGGCTAGACCCCGCTCGCGGTGCCCGCAACCGCCGGTGCCGCGTTCGTCCCTGGATCCCATGCGTTCGTCCCAGCGCCGATTGCGAGCGATTCGCGCGTGGCTACATTGGCGTCACGCCGGTTTTCGTCCCAAGGCTTTCTTCGATGCCGTTTCCGCTTGCGCGTACCCGCCCGACGTCGCCACCCGCCGCGTGCGCAGCCGCGCCGCTCGGTTGCATCGTTGCGACGTCGCATCCGGCCGTTGTCCGGACGAGCGGTGTTGCCGCAGGCCATGCAGGTCGAGCTGTGGTGCGAGAGCGTCGAAGACGACATCGCGGCCGCAGCGTGTTCCCCAAACTCCGTTACGCCTTGCAGCCGGGAGGCTGACCGATGATCCGCATCCCCGTCCTGCCGCCCCTGTTCGCCGCGCTGTTCTTAGCGGCGACCGCCGATGCGGCATCGCCGCCGGTGCGCACCGACCATCTGCAGTCGCGTCTCGTCGCCGAATCGACCGCGGCGGTACCGGGCACGCGGCTGACACTCGGGCTGCTGCTCGAACACGATCCGCATTGGCACACGTACTGGCGCAACCCGGGCGATTCCGGGCTTCCCACCGAGATCCAGTTCACGCTGCCTGAAGGCGTCAAGGCCGAACCGGTCGCATGGCCGCATCCGCAGCGTTTCGTGCTGTCCGGGATCGTCAACTTCGGCTACGGCGGGCGCCGCCTGCTGCCGATCACGATCGACGTTCCGGCGGATTACGCCGCGGCCTCGCTGCCGGTACGGGCGGCGGCGAACTGGCTGATCTGCGAAGTCGAATGCATTCCCGGCAAGGCCGAGTACGCGCTGGACCTGCCGGTCGCGCCGAAGGCCGACACCGATGCGCGCTGGCGCGAGGACTTCGCCGCCGCGCGCGCCGACCAGCCGCGGGCATCCGCGGCGCGACTTTCCGTCGCCGAGGACGGCAATGCGGTAACGCTGACGCTGGCCGGTCTCGATGCCACCGCGGCGCCGGCGCAATGGCAATGGTTTCCGGAAACCGCGGAGGTCGTCGCCAACGGCGCGGAACCGCAATGGCAACGCACAGCCGGCGGCTGGCAGGCGCGCTGGCCGAAGAGCGAATACTTCACCGCGCTGCCGAACGACGTGGCGCTGGTCGCGGTCGACGGCAACGGCACGGCATGGCGGTTCGCCGCAGCCACTGCGGGCGCCGCCGCGGCCGCGGCACCGGCATCCGCCGCCGCAAAAGCGCTGCCGGGTGGCGCCGTCGAACCGCTCAGCCTGCTGCCGGCGCTGCTGTTGGCGTTCCTCGGCGGCGTGATCCTGAACCTCATGCCGTGCGTATTCCCGGTGCTGTCGATCAAGGCGATGGGTGCGCTGGGCTCGGCGGACGACCGCGCCGAGCTGCGCCGGCACGGCATCTGGTACACGCTCGGCATCGTCGCGACGTTCCTGCTGCTCGCCGGAAGCCTGCTCGCGCTGCGTGCCGGCGGCGAGCAGCTCGGCTGGGGCTTCCAGCTGCAGGAGCCGCGCTTCGTCGCCGCTGTTGCGCTGCTGCTGTTCGCGATGGCGCTGTCGTTCTCCGGCGTGTGGGAGTTCGGCGGCCGCTTCATGGGCGCGGGCCAGCGGCTGACCGAAGGGCACGGCGCGCGCGCGTCGTTCTTCACCGGCGCGCTCGCGGTGGTGGTCGCAAGCCCGTGCACCGCACCGTTCATGGGCACCGCGCTCGGCTGGGCGCTGGCGCAGCCGGCGGCCGCCGCGCTCGCGGTGTTCGTCGCGCTCGGCCTCGGCCTTGCCGCACCGATGCTGCTGCTCGGGTTCGTGCCGGCGCTGGCGCGCGCGTTGCCGCGCTCCGGCCCGTGGCTGCAGGGCTTCCGCCAGCTGCTCGCATTCCCGCTGTACCTGACCGTGGTCTGGCTGCTGTGGGTGTACGGCGAACAGACTTCGCCGCTCGGCATGGCCTGGCTGCTCGCGGCGCTCACCGCGCTGGCATTCGCGCTGTGGCTGCTCGGACGCCGGCCGGCGATGCGCCCGGGCCGGCTGCGCGCGATCGCCGCGCTGGCGTCGATCGCAGCGCTCGCGCTCGCGATCGGCCTGCCGCTGTCCGTAGCCACGCCGGCGCCGGCCGACGGCGCCGCGCGCGCGGCGAGCGCTGCCGGTGCCGAACCGTGGAGCGAACAGCGCCTCGCCGAGCTGCGCGCGGCCGGTCGCCCGGTGCTGGTCAACATGACCGCCGCCTGGTGCATCACCTGCCTGGCCAACGAGCGCGTCGCGCTGTCCAGCGACGCCGTGCGCGAGGCGCTGGCCGCACGCAACGTCGCCTACCTCAAGGGCGATTGGACCCGCCAGGACGAAGCGATCACGCGCTACCTCCAGCGCTACGGCCGCAACGGCGTGCCGCTGTACGTGCTCTACCCGCCCGACGGCGGCGCGCCGCGCGTGCTGCCGCAGCTGCTCACCGCGGATAGCGTCGCCGACGCGATCCGTTCGATGTGACCTACCGACCGAGGAGAACGACCGATGAAAGCCTCACTGCTCGCCGCCGCACTGACCCTCGCCGCCACCGCAACGACGGCCTGCGCGGCTCCCGACGCCGCCGCGGTGTCCGCTGCGACGGTCGGCCAGCCCGCCCCGGCGTTCAAGCTGGTCGATTCGACCGGCAAGACCCGTTCGCTGTCCGAATTCGCCGGCAAGACCGTCGTGCTCGAGTGGACCAACCACGAGTGCCCGTTCGTCAGGAAGCACTACGGTTCCGGCAACATGCAGAAGCAGCAGCGCGATGCGACCGCCAAGGGCGTCGTGTGGCTGAGCATCAATTCGTCCGCGCCGGGCAAGCAGGGCCATGTCGATGGCGCCGCCGCCGAACAGGTTCGCACCCAGGTCCGCGCCGCGCAGACCGCCTACCTGCTCGACCCGAGCGGGACCGTCGGTCGCGCCTATGGCGCCAAGACCACCCCGCACATGTACATCATCGATCCGAAGGGTGTGCTGCGTTACGCCGGCGGCATCGACAGCATTCCGAGCCCGAATCCCGCCGACATCGCCAACGCGACGCAGTACGTGCCGCAGGCGCTGGCGGAACTGGCGGCCGGCAAGCCGGTCAGCGTCTCGGTGTCGCGGCCGTATGGGTGCACGGTGAAGTACGCGGACTGAGCTGGTCTCGATGCTCCGGGGCACCGACGTGCCCCGGAGCGGGGCCATCCAGCAAACGGCTGCAGGCGCGCCGCACGGGATCAGCTGCGACGCCGTAGCGGCGCTGCACAGCGTTCAGCGGGCCCGGCAGTTGGTCGGATGAACCGCGCTAGATCTCTGACACGGCCGAGGTCCTACGCCCGCCCGTTCATTGTCGTGCCGGTACGGTGCGGTGTTCGTAGCCGGGCAGGTACACGCGCGCCCCATCGCTGCCCCAGCTGCGCGTGCATGTCACGACGACTGTCAATCTACGGCCTGATACTCATCAACAAACGTACACTTTTGATTGGGGCTGTTCCACTCCTCGTCAAAGTATCGGCTTTCATAGTCCGAGGTAATTAAATCTTCGGGAATACAAGCAATTGGGATCACGGGACCCCAATATCGCAGTCGTAACACTCCATCTTCAAGATCGACGACGGCATAAATGCGCTCATGCCTAGTCGCCACTTCTATATGGCGCGCCTTGAGCTCAACATCGACAGCCGTCGGAAAATCAGGATTTCCTTGGATAACTTTAACATCTGCAAGTTTCGCCCTGTAGACAGGTGGCCTTCCATGTTCATTACCCACACCCTGCAAATTGGCATGCATCATCCTAGCGGTAATTAGCCGACGACCATTTTCATTATCGGCGCTTGTTGCAGCTGGAACGGACGCACATGCAGTCAACCAAAGGATTGCCGACGCGAGCATGACTAGCATCGTTCTCATCTCGCCCCCGCCTCTCTTCGATTCCAATCAGGTCGACTTTGCCATGGCCCAGGTGTCTTATCGGTGATGTCCCGATATACATCCCGTCCGCCTTGCCGTCCTATTTCAAAAATCTTGCAACAGCGGTCATTGCTGTTTGGCGTAACAACGAACCCCGGCAGCCCGAAGAACCTAACAGAACTATTGTCTCCTGGGCCCGGCTCACGCTCCAACCCTACGTAATGCCAGTGCGCAACGAATTGGGCCTGCGCGTTAACGGCGAAGCTTCCGCCTTGATCAATCCTTGCCGGATCATGCAACCGCACTACTCCTTGATCATCGAATGCCACCTTGTATGAAAAATTCAGTTAGCGGCCTCAGTCTCTGCTGAGCATTGAATGTCACTTTCGCAATTCGCTGCATAAAGGCGCGTTGTTCAGGGGTCGACTCTACATCTCCAGTGACCCTGGCTGGCGTAGTGTTGATGCGCTCACCTGCAGCGGCGACCTCGGCGTTGCTAGAGTACCCATCGCTTGAAATGGGTACATCTTTCCAGTAGCGATAAGGCCCGACTTTCAGGTACTCCTCTTCCGTCGTACCCGAATGTCTTGCCGATTGCGCGTGGCTGTCGGTATCGCTTCGCGTGGCCGGTGAGCCCACCTTAGACGCATCGATGTTTGGCACCGATTCCGCGGTTTTGATGGCCCCGTTATTGATAGCAAACGTCAGCGCACTGAGGGTCCCCTTGTTAACTCGTGTCGACCTGGACTCCACCACTGAGCCCTTAGCATCGTAACCGGTCACAGTGAGGGTTTCGCAGTTTTTAATGTGTGAGCCGGTTTCGGCAATGCAATACCCCGTCGGATCCGTCCCACTTAGCGGGTTGTTGAGGATGTAGCTGTAGGGATTCAGGCTCTGGCTGTTGAGCGGGAACTGGATGAACGGGTCCACCCCCGTGAACCGACCGAGGTGGTAGTCGTACACCCGCCCGTTCATGTGGATCAGCTCGAGCTGGTTGAGGTGCTCGTGCTGGGTGAAGCCCTTCGGCGTAGTGCCGACGTTCTGTAGCTTGGCCGGGCTTAGGTCCGCCCACGTGCCCGAGCGCGGCTTGCCGAAGGCGTCGTAACCCCGGGTCTCGGTCAAGGTACCGCTGGCATCGGCTACCGCATCCACGCTGCCGAGCCGATCCTTCAGCAGGTACTCGACCTTGCGGCCCGCACCTCCGTTGGTGACCACCGCGTAGTCGCCGATGTACACCTTGGTCGTGCCGGTATCGGTGCGGTGTTCGTAGCCGGGCAGGTACACGCGCGCCCCATCGCTGCCCCAGCTGCGCGTCCGTTGGCCATCGGGACCGTAGCGGAAGTCGTCCCGCAGAGCGCCGCGTCGCGCCACCACCGTCAGGTTCTGGTGGTCGTAGCTCAGGCCCAGTCCCACGCTGTCGGCGGTGAGGTTGCCGTTGGCGTCGTAGCAGTAGGTGCGGGTACCCGCAGATGTGGTGACCGATTTGACCGCGTTGGGGCCGCCACCACAGCTCCCGCCGGTGTAGCCATACGCGTCCGACGCGGTGGTGCTGAAGTCGGATTTGTAGCGGAAGTTGCCTGCCGCGTCGTACGCGTACTGCGTGCTACCGCTGGCCGCGCCCGTGCGGGTGGCTTCGATCAGGCGGTGCAGTTCGTCGTAGCGATAGGTTTCCTGCGTGAGCCCGCCGTTGAGCGTCTGCCGGACCACGTTGCCGTACAGGTCGTAGCCGTACCCCGGACGACGCACCTGGATGCCGTTGGCCTGGTGCAGTCGAGAAGAGCTGTTGACCCCAGCCCGTTTCCTCACCACCTATCCATATCGGTAACGCTCAAAACGCTGGTAATCCCATTCGCCTGGCGAGGGGCCATGATCGGGGATCAAAAGGATGTCCCCAAACTTTTGCATTGCCTCTGCGTATGCATCCAGCTGGGCCAGCACCAGCGCGGCGAAGCTGGCACGCGACTCCGGAATGATCAAGCCCCCCACATCTCCGATCAGCGCTCTAAGGTCATACCGGGGCAGCGCCGGCTCAAGCGTTAGGCTGCCGAGGCGGCGCTTGCCCAAGGAGACTTGGTGGATCCCCTCTCGTAGATCCAACTCGAATTTCAGAACGAACCACCCGTTCCAATATCCACACGACGCCACCCAGGCAGCCTTAGGGAATATCGCCTTCTTGAAGAAACCCCACATAAGAGGATGCTCCTCACCCTCTTTGGGAGTGCATAAGAAGGAGAACTGCGTCTCGACTAGTTTTACGTAGTCGGCAGCGTCAATGTCCGTAATCATATGGGTCCGGCACCAACCGCTTCGTCGGGGTTCGCCATCGGGGGATGCTCCCAAAACCTGTCAAGGGGGTTTTGGAGAAATAACTCGTCTAAGGAGTATTCTGCAAGAGAGTAAACACAACAACTCACTCTGCAGGCGGACCTATGCTGACCGCACCTTCCCATGCCGCACCGCCCACGGCTGTCTCCAACGCCGAACGCGCTTTCTACGTCGAACTGGGCCAGCGCATCGCCGCCTTGCGCCGCGAACGCGGCATGACGCAGGTGGAACTGGCCGAACACCTCGGTGTCGCCCAACAGACGCTCGCGCATTACGAAGCCGGCCGCTTGCGCTTGCTGGCCGGCGCGTTGCCGACCTTGGCCGCACAGCTCGAAGTCAGTGTCGAAGAATTAATTGGCACGCCGGCCAAACGTGGCGCCGGCAAGCGTGGGGCGGCGCCGAAGCTGCAACAGCAACTCGAACAACTCAGCCGCCTGCCGCGAGCCAAGCAGCGTTTCGTCAGCGAGATGCTCGACTCGGTGCTCGCGCAGGCGGCGCGTTGACACCGATACAACAAGCCCCGCATATGCGGGGCTCGCTTGTTCACACAAAGAACATTTTGGGTAGCAAAAGAACAAAAACCAACGGAAGAGATAATGCCCCCCAGAAGAAGGGGGCAAGCCTACTCCGCGATTTAAGGCGCCCAACGATCCAAAGGATGCACGCGATTACGGCCCCAACTACGTAAAACGGAATCGTGTAAACCCCGATCCCTTGCCACGCAAAGATCCCGCGATAGTTGAAGGCAATAAATCCAACGGCAGTAAGGACCGCAACAGTCGTTGCGATCCAGTGGAAAAGATTATTTTCCATTCTTTGAGTCACTTGCTCACCTCAGCCCTTCTGCGTAAAGCGCTCTCGCCAAAGCCTGCCTTCTTGCATGCCCTTCTGGTGAACTAGGGGCGTAGTAGAAGTGGCCTGTTTCCTTAGCCATTTGCACCCCTAACACAGGTGCAATCATGTTCAAAGTTCTCTGTGGCATGCCCGCATAGATCAGATCACCGCGGTTGCGCAAGTTGATAATCAGCGTGTTCTGAATGCTCTCTGTTCAAATAAATCGCGAAGAAACGGCTTCCCAATTGGCGACCCGATCAATACGAGGTTGTTAACAACGCCTCCAGACTTGGCGTATTCGTCCGCAACCGAGCGGCAACCAGCGAGCCATACGAATAGCCGATCAGGTTGAATTGCCCACTCGTCTTACCGGCATCGGATTGTGTGAGCTTGACGTAGCCGTATCCCAGACGACGCACCTGGATGCCGTTGGACTGGTGCAGCAACTCCGTGACCTGCCCTGTCGTGGCCAAGTACGAGGCCCTGTCTGCAGCGCATCGCCGAACGTTCCAGGGTCGGCTGGTGGCGTGTTGACGCCGCCCAGCCTGCGGTAGATCGCGCCTGTTGCCTTGTTGCCTCCCAGCTTTGCCGGAGCTCGCGTCAAAAGGGCCTCTCTATACCGTCCAGACACGCGCTTGTTCGTGCTGATGTGAAGGATGGGGCCGTCTGCGACTAGAGAACGTGGATGTTGTCAACTTCGAAGTCCAGCGAACCGTCACCTCGTTCGGCAATCGTGCACTCAACGGATAGATCAGAGCGCCCCTCCTCTCTTGCCCATAAATCTGACGGATGATCGAGCGCGTGGGCCGCGACTGACGCTGCCTCGCTAGCGGACAACGATCTCGCGGCCCTCAGACCGTCTTCATCAAGCCAAGCCTCAGGGTCAGGCACATCGAGATGGGCTTTGATAACAGTGGCACGGTCGGCAGGAGCAGGGGCCCGCGAACACGCGCAGCCTCCTGTAGCGACCAGTGCAAGCAGGGCCACAATCGCAGCCCGCCAAAACCCGCCGATCGGCAGCGGGGCGGATCCGTCCATGAGTCCCTCAAAGTACGCACAGCACCTGAGTGAACCATGGGTGGCTGGACCATCCCCTGGAGAAGCCAACCTATGGGGTCCCGCACACCCTCCGCGTGGTCCATGAGTGGTGGGCCCACCAGGACTCGAACCTGGAACCAAAGGATTATGAGTCCTCTGCTCTAACCATTGAGCTATAGGCCCGTCGCCGGCGCATTATCCGGCGTGCGCGTGCGGAAGCGAAGCGGCGGCGACCACCGCATGCGGCCGCCGCGGAAACGACAAGGCCCGCCGAGGCGGGCCTTGTGCGTTGCCGGGAGCGGCGACGTCAGTCGATGTCGAGGAAGCTGCGCAGCTGCTCGCTGCGCGAGGGATGGCGCAGCTTGCGCAGCGCCTTCGCCTCGATCTGGCGGATGCGCTCGCGGGTGACGTCGAACTGCTTGCCGACCTCTTCCAAAGTGTGGTCGGTGTTCATGTCGATGCCGAAGCGCATGCGCAGCACCTTGGCCTCGCGCGGGGTCAGCCCGGCGAGCACGTCGCGCACGGTCTCCTGCAGGTTGATCGAGGTGGTGGCGTCGATCGGCGACTCCACGTTGGTGTCCTCGATGAAGTCGCCGAGGTGCGAATCCTCGTCGTCGCCGATCGGCGTCTCCATCGAGATCGGCTCCTTGGCGATCTTCAGGACCTTCCGGATCTTGTCCTCCGGCATGTCCATTTCCTTCGCCAGCTCCTCCGGCGTCGGCTCGCGGCCGTGCTGCTGCAGCATCTGCCGCGAGATGCGGTTGAGCTTGTTGATCGTCTCGATCATGTGCACCGGGATGCGGATGGTGCGCGCCTGGTCGGCGATCGAGCGGGTGATCGCCTGGCGGATCCACCAGGTGGCGTAGGTCGAGAACTTGTAGCCGCGGCGGTATTCGAACTTGTCGACCGCCTTCATCAGGCCGATGTTGCCTTCCTGGATCAGGTCGAGGAACTGCAGGCCGCGGTTGGTGTACTTCTTGGCGATCGAGATCACCAGTCGCAGGTTGGCCTCGACCATCTCCTTCTTGGCCTTGCGCGCCTTGGCTTCGCCGTAGGCGAGCGCGCGGCTGATCTCCTTGAGATCGGCCAGGGTGATGTAGTTGGCCTGCTCGATGGCGATCGTCGCTTCCTGCTCGGAAATGATGTGGTCCTTCACGTCGCGCAGGCCCGACGACCACTTCTGCTTGCGCTTGAGCAGCTCGTCGACCCAGCCGAGATTGGTCTGGTTGCCTTCCCACGCGCGGATGAAATCCTTGCGCGGCATCTTCGCCACGCGGGTGGCGAGGTCGAGGATGCGGCGCTCGTGCTCCTTCACCTTGCCGACCACATCGCGCAGGTTGCGGGTGAGCTGGTCGGCAAGGCCGAGCGGCAGCTTGAAGGTGACGAACACCGCGGCCATTTCCTCGCGCAGCTTGAGCACGGTCTTGTGGCTCGGGCCGTGCTTGGCGTAGGCCTTCTCGAACTTGCCCCACGCGTCGGCCAGCGCCTGCATGCGCTCGGCGACCATCACCGGATCGGGGCCGACCGGGCCGGCCTCGACCTCGTCGTCGGCAGCCTCGACTTCCTCGTCGTCCACTTCCTCCGGCTCGGCCAGCTCGTCGACCGGCAGCGGCTCGGGCTCGGGCTCGGCGTCGTTGAAGCCGACGATGATCTCGGCTAGGCGCTTGCGGCCGGCCTTGTGCTGTTCGTAGTCGTCGAGGATGGTGCGGATCGTGGCCGGGAACGAGGCCAGCGATGCCTGCACCTGGTTCAGGCCTTCCTCGATGCGCTTGGCGATGGCGATCTCGCCCTCGCGGGTGAGCAGTTCCACCGTGCCCATCTCGCGCATGTACATGCGCACCGGGTCGGTGGTGCGGCCGCCCTCGCCGTCGAGCGAGGTCAGCGCGGCGGCGGCTTCCTCGGCCGCGGTCTCGTCGACTTCGCGGCCGGAGGTGGTGCCTTCGGCGAGCAGCAACGTCTCGGCATCGGGTGCAACCTCGTGCACCTCGATGCCCATGCCGTTGATCATGCCGATGATGTCTTCGATCTGCTCGGCATCGACCAGGTCGTCGGGCAGGTGATCGTTGACCTCGGCATAGGTCAGATAGCCCTGCTCCAGGCCCTTGCTGATGAGTTGCTTGATGTCGGACTGGGGAGCCGGACGTTCGTTGGCCATGGGCTGCGCCACCGGAAATGGGAGGGTAGAGAACGCTCCAGTATACCAGCCCGGCCGGGGTGCGCCCGGCGTCAAGGCCGCAGGAGGAACGTCACCGGGCCGTCGTTGACCAGGCTGACCATCATATGGGCACCGAAACGGCCGGTTTCCACCGGGCCCCGATGGCGTTCACGGCAAGTCGCCACGAGCCGGTTGAAAACCGGTTCAGCGAGCGCCGGCGCGGCCGCGGTGCTGAAGCTCGGCCGCATTCCGCCGCGGGTGTCCGCGGCCAGGGTGAACTGGCTGACCAGCAGCAGGCCGCCGCCTGTCTCGTTCAGGCTCCGGTTCATCCGCCCCGCCTCGTCGGCGAATACCCGGTAGCCGAGCAGCCGTTCGGCCATGCGCGCGACTTCGCGCTCGCCGTCCTCGGGTTCGACCCCGACCAGGGCCAGCAGGCCCGGGCCGATCGCGCCGATCACGGTGCCGTCGACGCTGACGGCGGCTTCGCGGACGCGCTGGATCAGGGCGAGCATGCGGACGATGGCTGTGGAGACGGCCACGTAGTGTCGCCGCATTGGCGGCCGCGCAGGAAGCACGCGGCGCTTGGCTAGACTGGGTCGATGGCCCAACTCGTCGCCCGCCTGCTGTTCCTGCTCGCCGCCGCGTTCGCGCGGCTGCCGTGGCCGTGGCTGCGGCGCATCGCCGATGCGCTGGCGTCGCTGTGGATCCGCCGCGACGCGCGCGAGAGCCGGGTCGCCCGACGCAATCTCGAGCTGGCCTATCCGGAGCTGCTGCCGGGCGAACGCACGCAGTGGCACCGCGCGATCCTGCGCACCACCGCGCGCCAGGCGCTGGAGACGCTGCGGCTGTGGACGCGACCGCCGGCGCGCAACCTGCCGCTGATCCGCGAGACCAGCGGGGTGGAACTGTTCGAACAGGCGCGTGCGGACGGCCGCGGGGTGATCGTGGCCGCGCCGCACTACGGCAACTGGGAGCTATTGAACCAATGGCTGGCGTCGCGCACGCCGCTCGCGATCCTGTACCGGCCGCCGGAGTCGGCGATCGGCGAGGCGTTCCTCAACCACGTGCGCGCGGCGTTCGGCGACCGCGTCACCCAGGTGCGCGCGGAAGGGCCGGCGATCCGCCAGCTGTTCAAGCTGCTCAAGGACGGCGGCGTGGTCGGCATCCTGCCCGACCAGCAGCCGAAGGCCGGCGACGGCGAGTTCGCGCCGTTCTTCGGCGTGCAGGCGCTGACCATGACCCTGCTGGGCCGCCTGGCCCAGCGCACCGGCGCGTGCGTGCTGTTCGCCTACTGCGAGCGGCTGGAGGCCGGCCGCAATGGCGAGCCTGCGTTCGCGCTGCGCTTCGAGGCCGCGCCGGAGGACATCGCCGATACCGATCCGCAGTACGCGGTGGCTGCGCTCAATGCCGCCGTCGAACGCATCGCGCGGCGCGATCCGGCGCAGTACCAGTGGACCTACAAACGCTATACGCTGCGGCCGCCGGGTTCCGGCGAACGCAATCCGTATCCGCCGCACTGACGCCTGGGGAGGCCCATGTCGCGACGCCTGCTGGTACTGCCGTCCGCGCTGCCGCGCGAGGCGGCGCGATGAACGCGCCCGACTCCGCCCTGCCGCCGGACGCCGGCTGGCAACCGCTGCCCGCGCGGGCGCGCGCGCTGCTGATGCTCGACATGCTGCCGCGCGCACTGCCGGCGGCGGTGCCGGCGTTCGTGCTGGCGGTCTACCTCGGCGCGCCGCGCTGGACGACGGGCGCCGCCTGTATCGCAGCCGCGGTGCTGTTCGCGCTTTGGCTCGGCGCGCGTGCGCACCGCTACGCGCGCTGGCGGCTG
>DASQMI010000084.1:0-9602 GCA_035645555.1 Lysobacter sp.
CACGTGAACGTGGGCACGATTGGACACGTGGACCACGGCAAGACGACGCTGACGGCGGCGCTGACGAAGGTGGGTGCCGAGCGTTTCGGTGGTGAGTTCAAGGCGTACGACCAGATCGACGCGGCGCCGGAAGAGAAGGCGCGCGGTATCACGATCTCGACGGCGCACGTGGAGTACGAGAGCCCGACGCGTCACTACGCGCACGTGGACTGCCCGGGTCACGCCGACTACGTGAAGAACATGATCACGGGTGCGGCGCAGATGGACGGCGCGATCCTGGTGGTGTCGGCGGCGGACGGCCCGATGCCGCAGACGCGCGAGCACATCCTGCTGGCCCGTCAGGTGGGCGTGCCGTACATCGTGGTCTTCCTGAACAAGGCGGACATGGTGGACGACGCGGAGCTGCTCGAGCTGGTCGAGATGGAAGTGCGCGAGCTGCTGTCGAAGTACGACTTCCCGGGCGACGACACCCCGATCATCAAGGGTTCGGCGCTGAAGGCGCTGGAGGGTGACCAGTCGGAGATCGGCGTGCCGGCGATCATCAAGCTGGTGGACGCGCTGGACACCTACATTCCGGAGCCGGAGCGTGCGATCGACAAGCCGTTCCTGATGCCGGTGGAAGACGTGTTCTCGATTTCGGGCCGCGGCACGGTGGTGACCGGCCGTATCGAGCGCGGCACGATCAAGGTGGGCGAGGAAGTCGAGATCGTCGGCATCCGTCCGACCACGAAGACGACGGTGACGGGCGTTGAGATGTTCCGCAAGCTGCTGGACCAGGGCCAGGCGGGCGACAACGCGGGTCTGCTGCTGCGCGGCACCAAGCGCGACGAAGTGGAGCGCGGCCAGGTGCTGGCGAAGCCGGGCACGATCACCCCGCACACCGAGTTCGAGTGCGAGGTGTACGTGCTGTCGAAGGAAGAGGGCGGCCGTCACACGCCGTTCTTCAAGGGCTACCGTCCGCAGTTCTACTTCCGCACCACGGACATCACCGGCGCGGTGACGCTGCCGGACGGCGTGGAGATGGTGATGCCGGGCGACAACATCAAGATGGTGGTGTCGCTGATCAACCCGGTGGCGATGGACGAGGGTCTGCGCTTCGCGATCCGCGAGGGTGGCCGCACGGTCGGCGCCGGCGTGGTGAGCAAGATCATCAAGTAAGCCGCTCCCCGGCCAGGCGCCCAGGCGCCTGGCCGGCTGCTCCGGCGGCCGGCGGGTTCAGCCGCCACGGTGCAGGCAGTGTGAGGAATGCTTGCATTGCAGCATGCAAGCGCACTAGAATGTGAGACCACCTGCGGCCCATCCCCTGCGATGGCCGCAAGACCAGCGAAATGAGGGGCAGGACGCGCCTCGTATTCGCCAGACAGGGAACTGTCGCGCGGCCGCCACGCCGCCCCTCCGGGGCAGCGCCTGAGCGGCGCGTTCGCGATTCTCCGTCTGGGCGGGCCGGTTTACCGGCCTGCCTTGTTTTTCGACCCAAGGAAGGTTCCGGTGCCGCGGGGTGGGGCGCCGGGGCCGAATGCCACTGGGGTTCGCCGCACTGCGTCGGCGGGCCCGTCGCTCTTTCATCAAGGAAACCGTCATGGCGGACCAGAAGATCCGAATCCGGCTGAAGGCGTACGATCATCGTCTGATCGACCGCTCGGCCAGCGAGATCGTCGAGACGGCCAAGCGGACCGGCGCGCAGGTGCGCGGCCCGATCCCGCTGCCGACCAAGATCGAACGCTACACCGTCCTGGTGTCCCCGCACGTCGACAAGGACGCGCGCGACCAGTACGAGACCCGCACGCACAAGCGCGTGCTCGACATCGTCGACCCCAACGACAAGACCGTGGACGCGCTGATGAAGCTCGAACTCGCGGCGGGCGTCGACGTCCAGATCAAGCTGACCTGAGGTTCCGGCCATGGCGACGAAGAAATATTCGTTGGGCATCGTCGGTCGCAAGGCCGGCATGAGCCGGTTCTTCACCGAGGACGGCAAGTCCATCCCGGTGACGCTGATCGAAGCGACCCCGAACCGGATCACCCAGATCAAGACCGTCGACACCGACGGCTACAGCGCCGTGCAGGTCACCGCCGGCGTCAAGCGCGCCTCGCTGGTCAACAAGCCGGAAGCCGGCCACCTGGCCAAGGCCAAGGTCGAAGCCGGTCGCGGCCTGTGGGAGTTCCGCATCGCCGACGAGGCGATCGGTGAGTTCCAGGTCGGCGGCGAGATCAAGGCGGACATCTTCCAGGTCGGCCAGAAGGTCGACGTGCAGGGCGTCAGCAAGGGCAAGGGCTTCCAGGGCACGATCAAGCGCTGGAACTTCACCATGGGCGACGCCAGCCACGGTAACTCGCTGTCGCATCGCGCCCCCGGCTCGATCGGCCAGCGCCAGACTCCGGGTCGCGTGTTCCCGGGCAAGAAGATGGCCGGCCACATGGGTGCGGTGACGACCAGCGTGCAGAACCTCGAGGTGGTGCAGGTCGACGCCGAGCGCGGCCTCATCGCGATCAAGGGCGCCGTTCCGGGCGCTCCGGGCGGCGACGTGATCGTCCGCCCGGCGAGCAAGGGAGCATGACGATGGAACTCGCCATCACGGGTAGCAAGAACAAGCTGACGGTGTCCGATGCCGTGTTCGGTCGCGACTTCAGCGAACCGCTGGTGCACCAGGTCGTCGTCGCGTTCCGCAACGCGGCGCGTGCCGGCACCAAGGCGCAGAAGACGCGCTCGGAAGTCAACGGCACCACCAAGAAGTCGAAGCGCCAGAAGGGCGGCGGCGCCCGCCACGGCGCGCTGACCGCGCCGATCTTCGTCGGCGGCGGCGTGACCTTCGCGGCCAAGCCGCGCAGCTTCGCGCAGAAGGTGAACCGCAAGATGTACCGCGCGGCGATCGCCGCGATCCTCTCGGAGCTGAACCGCCAAGGCCGGATCACGGTCGTCGAGTCGTTCGACATCGACGCGCCGAAGACCAAGGGCCTGATCGCCAAGCTCAAGGATCTCGGGGTCGGCCAGCGCCCGCTGATCGTCACCGAGGACGCCACCGAAAACCTGTACCTGTCCGCGCGCAACGTGCCGTACGTGGAAGTGCGCGACGTGCAGGGCCTGGACCCGGTCGCGCTGGTCGGCGCCGACTCGGTCGTGATGACCACGGACGCGGTCAAGAAGATCGAGGAGTGGCTGGCATGAACGACGCCAAGCTCTACAGCATCATCCGCGCGCCGCGCGTGTCCGAGAAGACCGCGCGCCTGCAGGAAGTCTCCAACCAGTACGTCTTCGAAGTTGCGACGGACGCCACCAAGGCCGACATCAAGCAGGCCGTGGAAAAGCTGTTCGACGTGAAGGTCGAGGCGGTCAACGTGCTCAACGTGAAGGGCAAGACCAAGTCCTTCCGCTTTCGCGAAGGTCGCCGCGGCGACTGGCGCAAGGCGTACGTGAAGCTGGCCGAAGGCCAGTCGATCGACGTGATGGCCAAGGCCTGAGGAATACCCCATGCCATTGATGACGTTCAAGCCGACTTCCCCGGGCCGCCGCAGCGCGGTCCGCGTGGTGACGCCGGGCCTGCACAAGGGTGAGCCGTACGCTCCGCTGGTCGAAAAGAAGACCAAGACCGGCGGCCGCAACAACTACGGCCGCATCACCACCCGCCACATCGGCGGTGGCCACAAGCACCATTACCGTCTGATCGACTTCAAGCGCGACAAGGAAGGCATTCCGGCGCGCGTGGAGCGCATCGAGTACGACCCGAACCGCACCGCGCACATCGCGCTGCTGTGCTACGTGGACGGCGAGCGCCGCTACATCATCGCGCCGAAGGGCCTCAAGCCCGGCGACCAGGTGATTTCCGGCCGCGATGCCCCGATCCGCGTCGGCAACACGCTGCCGCTGGCGAACATTCCGGTGGGTTCGACCGTGCACTGCGTCGAGATGAAGCCGGGCAAGGGCGCCCAGCTCGCCCGCGCCGCCGGCGCCGGCGTGCAGCTGGTCGCGCGCGAGCAGGGCTACGCCACGCTGCGTCTGCGCTCCGGCGAGATGCGCAAGGTGCCGGCCGAGTGCCGCGCCACCGTCGGCGAAGTCGGCAACGACGAGCACAACCTGGAGAAGCTCGGCAAGGCGGGCGCCAGCCGCTGGCGCGGCGTCAAGCCGACCGTCCGCGGCGCGGCGATGAACCCGGTCGACCATCCGCACGGCGGTGGCGAGGGCCGCGCGGGGCAGGGCAATCCGCACCCGGTCACGCCGTGGGGCGTGCCGACCAAGGGTTACAAGACGCGCAAGAACAAGCGCACCCAGCAGTTCATCGTGCGCGATCGTAGGGGTTAATCGGCCATGGCACGTTCACTCAAGAAGGGCCCGTTCGTCGATCACCACCTCCTCAAGAAGGTGGAGACCGCGGGCAACAACAAGAAGCCGATCAAGACCTGGTCGCGTCGTTCGATGATCCTGCCGGAGATGGTGGGCTTCACCATCGCTGTGCACAACGGCAAGACCCACGTTCCGGTGCTCGTCAACGAGAACATGGTCGGTCACAAGCTCGGCGAGTTCGCGCTGACCCGGACGTTCAAGGGTCACGGCGGCGACAAGAAGGCCGGCAAGTAAAGGAGATGAACATGGAAGCGAAAGCGATCCTGCGCACCGCGCGCATCTCCCCGCAGAAGGCCCGCCTGGTCGCCGACCAGGTGCGCGGCCTGCCGGTCGAACGCGCCGTCAACCTGCTGAAGTTCTCGGACAAGAAGGCCGCCCACCTGATCCGCAAGGTGGTGGAGTCGGCGATCGCCAATGCCGAGAACAACCAGGGTGCCGACATCGACGAGCTGAAGGTCAAGACCATCATGGTCGACGAAGGCCCGACGCTGAAGCGTTTCATGGCCCGCGCCAAGGGCCGTGGCACCCGCATCCTCAAGCGCACCAGCCACATCACCGTGGTTGTGGGCGCGGGCAAGTAAGGCGGAGTAGACAATGGGTCATAAAGTTCATCCGACCGGAATCCGCCTGGGCATTGCCAAGGATTGGAATTCCAAGTGGTTCGCCAACAAGAAGCAGTACGCCGAGTATCTGGCCGCTGACCTCAAGGTCCGCGAGATGCTGCGGAAGAAGCTGGCGCAGGCCGGTATCTCCCGCATCTTCATCGAGCGTCCCGCCAACAACGCGCGCGTCACGATCCACACCGCCCGTCCGGGCGTGGTGATCGGCAAGCGCGGCGAGGACATCGAGAAGCTGCGCAAGGAGATCAGCGACATGATGGGCGTTCCCGCGCACATCAACGTCACCGAGGTCCGCAAGCCCGAGCTCGATGCGCAGCTGGTCGCCGAGTCGATCGCGCAGCAGCTCGAGCGCCGCATCATGTTCCGTCGCGCGATGAAGCGCGCGGTGGGCAACGCGATGCGCCTGGGCGCGCTGGGCATCAAGGTCAACGTCGCTGGCCGCCTGAACGGCGCCGAGATCGCGCGTTCGGAGTGGTACCGCGAAGGCCGCGTGCCGCTGCACACGCTGCGCGCCGACATCGACTACGGCTTTGCCGAGGCGAAGACCACCTATGGCGTGATCGGCATCAAGGTGTGGATCTACAAGGGCGAAGTCTTCGACTTCTCCCAGATCGGCCAGGAGAAGCAGGACGACACGCCGCGCGCCGAGCGCGGTGATCGTGGCGACCGCGGCGATCGCCGCGACCGCAACGACCGTCCCGCGCGTCCGGCCCGTGAAGCGAGGTAATCGACCATGTTGCAACCCAAGCGAACCAAGTACCGCAAGGTACACAAGGGCCGCAACGAAGGCCTGAGCTGGAACGGCAACGCCGTCAGCTTCGGCGAGTACGGTCTGAAGGCCACCTCGCACGGCCGGCTGACCGCCCGCCAGATCGAGGCCGCGCGTCGCGCCATCAGCCGCTACGTGAAGCGTGGCGGCAAGATGTGGATCCGTGTGTTCCCCGACAAGCCGATCACCCAGAAGCCGATCGAAGTGCGAATGGGTTCGGGTAAGGGCAACGTCGAGTACTGGGTCGCGCAGATCCAGCCCGGCCGCATGATCTACGAGATCGAGGGCGTCAGTGAGGAGCAGGCACGCGAGGCGTTCCGCCTTGCCGCCGCCAAGCTGTCGGTGACCACCCAATTCGTGACTCGGACGGTGCGCTAATGGAACTCAAGCAACTGCGCGAGAAGTCGGCTGACGAGCTCCAGGCCCACCTGGCCGAGCTGCACAAGGAGCGCTTCGCGCTCCGGATGCAGCAGGCCACCGGTCAGCTCGCCAAGTCCCACGAAGTCCGCCGTGTCCGCCGCGAGATCGCGCGCGTGAACATGCTGCTCGGCGAGAAGACGAAGTAAGGATCCGCCATGACCGAGAACACTGACAAGAAGCGGCGCACGGTCGAAGGCCGGGTCGTCAGCAACAAGATGGACAAGACGGTGACCGTGCTGGTCGAGCGTCTGGTCAAGCACCCGCTGTACGGCAAGTACATCCGGCGCTCGACCAAGCTGCACGCCCATGACGCCGACAACGCCTGCAACGAGGGCGATGTCGTCCGCGTGGTCGAGTGCGCGCCGCTGTCCAAGACCAAGAACTGGCGTGTGGTGGAAGTCGTCACCCGGGCCGGCGAGTAAGCGAGGAGCACGAACATGATCCAGATGCAGAGCTACCTCGACGTGGCCGACAACTCCGGTGCCAAGGAAGTGATGTGCATCAAGGTGCTCGGCGGCTCCAAGCGCCGCTACGCGGGCATCGGCGACATCATCAAGGTCACCGTGAAGGACGCCATTCCGCGCGGCAAGGTCAAGAAGGGCGACGTCTACGACGCCGTCGTGGTGCGCACCCGCAAGGGCGTGCGCCGTCCGGACGGTTCGCTGATCCGCTTCGACGCCAACGCCGCCGTGCTGCTCAACAACAAGCATGAGCCGATCGGTACCCGCATCTTCGGGCCTGTGACCCGCGAGCTGCGTTCCGAGAAGTTCATGAAGATCGTCTCGCTCGCGCCCGAAGTGCTCTGAGCGGAGGAGAAAGACATGAACCGTATCCGCAAGGGCGACCAGGTGGTCGTGATCGCCGGCAAGGACAAGGGCAAGAAGGGCGAGGTGGTGCGCGTGGCCGGCGACAAGATCGTCGTGTCCAACGTGAACGTGATCAAGCGCCACACCAAGCCCAACCCGCAGGCGGGCCAGCCCGGCGGCGTGATCGAGCGCGAGGCGCCGATCCATATTTCCAACGTGATGCTGTTCAACCCGGCCTCCGGGAAGGGCGAACGCGTTGCATTCAAGGTGCTGGAGGATGGACGCAAACTGCGTGTGTTCCGCTCCAGCGGTGAGGCGATCGACGCCTGAGGAACCCGAAATGACCCGGCTTGAAGAGTTCTACAAGAAGGAAGTGGTGCCGGCGCTGACCCAGCGGTTCGGATACAAGAACCCGATGGAAGTGCCGCGCCTGGTCAAGATCACGCTCAACATGGGCGTGGGCGAGGCCGCCAGCAACAAGAAGGTGCTCGAGAACGCGGTTGCCGACATGACCAAGATCGCCGGTCAGAAGCCGGTGATCACCAAGGCGCGCGTCTCGGTGGCGTCGTTCAAGATCCGTGACGGCTGGCCGATCGGCTGCAAGGTCACGCTGCGTCGTGACCGCATGTTCGAGTTCCTCGACCGTCTGGTGAACATTGCGCTGCCGCGCGTGCGCGACTTCCGCGGCGTGTCCGGCCGCTCGTTCGATGGCCGGGGCAACTACAACATGGGCCTGAAGGAGCAGATCATCTTCCCGGAGATCGATTTCGATCAGGTGGATGCGCTGCGCGGCATGGACATCGCCATCACCACCACTGCCAAGACCGACGCCGAAGCCAAGGCGCTGCTCGAGGCGTTCCGCTTCCCGTTCCGCAACTGAGGCTCGAGGACCAACCATGGCCAAGACTTCGATGGTGAACCGCGAGATCAAGCGCGAAAAGCTGGCGAAGCGCCACGCCGCCAAGCGTGAGGCGCTGAAGCAGATCCTCAAGAGCCAGACGGCGTCGTACGAGGAGAAGATGGAAGCGTCGGTCAAGCTGCAGAAGCTCCCGCGCGACTCCTCGCCGATCCGCCAGCGCAACCGCTGCGAGCTGTCCGGCCGTCCGCGCGGCGTGTACCGGAAGTTCGGTCTCGGCCGCAACATGCTGCGTGCGGCCACCATGCGCGGCGACGTGCCGGGCCTGCGCAAGGCCAGCTGGTAACCCCCAACGAAATTCGCATCCGTGCGGATATCGGTGCTACTGAAGGAATTCATCCATGAGCATGACTGATCCCATCGCCGACATGCTGGTCCGCATCAAGAATGCGGCGGCGGTCGGCAAGCCCAGCGTCACGCTGCCGTCCTCCAAGGTGAAGGTCGCGATCGCGTCCGTGCTGAAGGACGAGGGCTACATCCAGGATTACCGCGTCGCCGAAGCCGGCCCGGGCAAGACCGAGCTCGAAATCGCGCTGAAGTACTACGAAGGCCGTCCGGTGATCGAGCGTCTGGAGCGCTTCTCGCGCTCGGGCCGCCGCCAGTACCGCGGCAAGGACGCGCTGCCCAAGGTCCTCGGCGGCCTCGGCGTGGCGATCGTTTCCACCTCCAAGGGCATCATGACCGATGCGCGCGCACGCCAGCTTGGCGTGGGCGGCGAGGTCCTGTGCCTGGTGGCCTAAGGGAGGACCGTCCATGTCCCGAGTTGCCAAGAAGCCGGTTGCCCTGCCGAAGGGCGTCGACATCACCGTCCAGGCCGACAGCATTACCGTCAAGGGCCCGAAGGGCACCCTGAGCCAGGCCAAGCCGGCCGCGATCTCGCTGACCATCGACAACGGCCAGGCCGTGTTCGAGACGCAGGACGCTGCGCTGGTGCCGCTGACCGGCACGCTGCGCGCGATCCTCGCCAACATGGTCAAGGGCGTGTCGGAAGGGTTCGAGCGCAAGCTCGAGCTGGTCGGCGTCGGTTACCGTGCTGCCATGCAGGGCAAGGACCTGAGCCTGTCGCTCGGGTACTCGCACCCGGTCGTGTTCAAGGCGCCGGAGGGCATCACGCTCGCCACGCCGACCCAGACCGAGATCGTCGTGCAGGGCGCCGACAAGCAGCGCGTCGGCGAAGTCGCCGCCAAGATCCGCGGTTTCCGTCCGCCGGAGCCCTACAAGGGCAAGGGCGTGAAGTACGCCGGCGAGAACATCATCCGTAAGGAAGCCAAGAAGGCGTAACCGGCGCGCCTGGCACGGCCAGGCCGCCCCGCCCACGGCTCCCGGTTTTTCGAGAACACAACCATGGACAAGAAGATCGCCCGCCTGCGCCGCGCCAAGGCCACCCGGATGCACATCCGCGAGCTCGGCGTGCCGCGCCTGTCGGTGCTGCGCACCGGCCAGCATCTGTACGCCCAGGTGTTCACCGCCGACGGCTCGCGCGTCATCGCCTCGGCGTCGACCACCCAGGCCGAGCTGCGCGACGGCCTGAAGAGCGGCAAGAACCTGGAAGCCGCCGCGAAGGTCGGCCGCGTCATCGCTGAGAAGGCGAAGGCCGCCGGCATCGAGAAGGTCGCGTTCGACCGCTCCGGCTACCGCTACCACGGCCGCATCAAGGCCCTGGCGGACGCCGCGCGCGAGGGCGGCCTGCAGTTCTGATGCTTGAACGCGTGGGGGTGCGCCCCCACGCCTA
>DASQMI010000085.1:0-12336 GCA_035645555.1 Lysobacter sp.
GCTAAGCGGCGAGCGCTCGCAGGCTGCGAGCGGTGTCAGGGACGTGGTGATCGAGACGGGGTGCGGCGCGGACAACGCGCCGGATGGCCGAACGCTAGCATCGCCAACGCCGCCCGGCAAGCGGCGCGATGTGAGCGGTCATGCGCCGTTCCGGCGCCGGCGACGCCGGCACCGCGGCGGGACGCGGGCTCAGAGCGCCTTGTCCAGCATCTGCGCGAGCTGCGCCTTGCCGACCGCGCCGATCTGCGTGGCCTGCACCTGGCCGTTCTTGAACAGCAGCAGCATCGGGATCGAGCGCACGTGGTACTTCATCGCGGTGGCGCGGTTGTGGTCGACGTTGACCTTGGCGATCTTCACGCGGCCGTCATAGGCCTCGGCGAGTTCGTCGAGCGCCGGCGCGATCATCTTGCACGGCCCGCACCACTCGGCCCAGAAATCGACCAGCACGGGCTGGGAGGACTGCAGCACGGCGCTGTCGAAATCGGCGTCGCCGACATGGACGATCTTGTCGCTCACACGGGTCTCCTCGGGAATGAATGAAGGCGGCGGCGGAGGTGCCGGGCCCATACGGTAAACTGGGTCGGTCGCGGACCTGTTCAAGGGCCGCAACGCGAGATCGTCCGATCCGCGCGCCGCGTCAATCGAGTCCGACCGGCCCCGGCAGTCTGCTGCGCGGACCACCTCCCACGCAAGCGCACGCGACGTGCGCGGACCGCCTACGCTAGATGAGCGACAAGCCCCTTACCGACGTCACGTTCTCCTCCTTCGAGCTGCACCCGGCGCTGCTGGCCGGGCTGGAAGCGGCCGGCTTTACCCGCTGCACCCCGATCCAGGCGCTGACCCTGCCGATCGCGCTGCCCGGCCGCGACGTCGCAGGCCAGGCGCAGACCGGCACCGGCAAGACGCTGGCGTTCCTGGTGGCCACGCTCAACCGCCTGCTGACCCGGCCGGCGCTGGCCGACCGCCGCCCGGAGGATCCGCGCGCGCTGATCCTGGCGCCGACCCGCGAATTGGCCATCCAGATCCACAAGGACGCCCTGAAGTTCGGCGCCGACCTCGGGCTGAAGTTCGCGCTGGTGTACGGCGGCGTCGATTACGACAAGCAGCGCGCGCAGCTGCAGGCCGGCGCCGACATCATCATCGCCACGCCCGGCCGGCTGATCGACTACGTCAAGCAGCACAAGGTGGTCTCGCTGCACGCCTGCGAGGTGTGCGTGCTCGACGAGGCCGACCGCATGTTCGACCTCGGCTTCATCAAGGACATCCGCTTCCTGCTGCGCCGCATGCCGGCGCGCACCGAGCGCCAGACGCTGCTGTTCTCGGCGACGCTCTCGCATCGCGTGCTGGAGCTCGCCTACGAGCACATGAACGACCCCGAGAAACTGGTGGTGGAGACCGAGACGGTCACCGCCGCGCGGGTGCGCCAGAAGGTGTTCTTCCCCGCCGACGAGGAGAAGGTTCCGCTGCTGCTCGGCCTGCTGTCGCGCTCGGAAGGCGCCCGCACGATGGTGTTTGTCAACACCAAGGCGTTCGTCGAGCGGGTGGCGCGCGCGCTGGAGAAGGCCGGCTACCGCGTCGGCGTACTGTCCGGCGACGTGCCGCAGAAGAAGCGCGAGTCGCTGCTGGCGAAGTTCCAGAAGGGCCAGCTGGAGATCCTGGTCGCCACCGACGTCGCCGCGCGCGGCCTGCACATCGAGGGCGTCAGCCACGTCTACAACTTCGACCTGCCGTTCGACGCCGAGGACTACGTGCACCGCATCGGCCGCACCGCGCGGCTCGGCGCGGAGGGCGACGCGATCAGCTTCGCCTGCGAGCGATATGCCGTGTCGCTGCCGGACATCGAGCGCTACATCGAGCAGAAGATTCCGGTCGAGGCAGTGACGCCGGAGCTGCTGGTCGCACTGCCGCGCGCGCCGCGTCCGCAGGTCGAGGGCGACGCCGCCGACGACGGCGACGGCGACAGCATCCGCGAGATCTTCCGCGAGGCGCGCGAGCAGCGCGCCGCCGACGAGGAGCGCCGCGGTGGCGGCAAGCGTCCGCGGCGCGACGGCAAGGGCGGCGACGGCCGCCGTGGCGAGCGCGCACGTCCGCCGCGCGATGGCCAGGCGCGTACGGGCGATGGCCAGCCGCATCGCGAGGCGCGTCCGCCGCGCCCGGAACGTACCGCAGACGCCGCGCGCACGGCACCGGCGCAGGACGCCGCGGGCGAGGGCGAGGGCGAACGCAAGCGTCGCCGGCGTCGTCGTCGCGGCGGCCGCCGCGAGGACGGCGCAGCGCAGTCCTCGCAGACGCAGGCTGTGCAGAAGCCCGCTGCGCAGCACGCGTCGACGCCGGCGCGCGAGCCGGCGTCCGCCGCCGAGCCGCGGCTGGGCTTCTTCGATCGCCTGCGCCGCGCGGTGCGCGCGTGGGTCGGGCGCTGAACCGGCGCGCGCGCTACGCACGCTCTGCGATACTCGCGCCATGACCCTGTTGCGGTTCGATCAGGTCGGCAAGCGCTACGCCAGCGGACGCGAGGCGCTCAGCGACGTCAGCTTCGCGCTCGGCGAAGGCGAGATGGCGTTCGTCACCGGCCATTCCGGCGCGGGCAAGAGCACGCTGCTGCGGCTGATCCACCTGACCGAGCGCCCGAGCCGCGGCGCGGTGCTGTTCCGCGAACGCAACCTGGCGCGGCTGCGGGGGCGCAAGGTCGCGTTGCACCGGCGAGAGATCGGCGTGGTGTTCCAGGACCACCGCCTGCTCACCGACCGCAGCGCCGCCGACAACGTCGCCCTGCCGCTGATCCTGCGCGGCCTGCCGCGCGCGGAGATCGCCAAGCGCGTGCGCCATGCGCTCGACCAGGTCGGGCTGGCCGACCGCGAACGCGCGCTGCCGGCGCAGCTGTCGGCCGGTGAACAGCAGCGGGTGGGCATTGCCCGCGCGCTGGTCGGCGAACCGCGCCTGCTGCTGGCCGACGAGCCCACCGGCAACCTCGATCCCACGCTGTCGGCGGAAATCCTCGCGCTGCTGGAAACGCTGCCGGCGCGCGGCACCAGCGTGCTGATCGCCAGCCACGACCTCGGCCTGCTCAAGCGGATGAAGAAGCGCGTGCTGGTGCTCGACCACGGCCGACTGGTCGACGACATCGCGCCGGAGGAGCTCGCGGCATGAGCGCGCAGACTGCGCCCGCGCCGCGTCCGCGCCGCCTCGGCGCGTGGATAGACCACCATCTCTACAGCCTGGTGGCGGCGTTCGGCCGGCTGCTGCGCCGCCCGTGGGCGACGCTGCTGACGGTCGGCGTGATGGCCACCGCGCTCGCGCTGCCGCTGGGGCTGTGGGCGGCCCTGAAGAACGTCGAGCGCTTTGCCGGCGAGGCGCAGCGCTCGCGCGAGCTCGGCGTGTTCCTGCGCCCGGAGGTGCCGGTGGCGCGCGCGCAGGCGCTCGCCGACGCGCTCGCCGCGCGTGCCGACGTCGCTGCGGTGCGCGTGCGCACGCCGGACGACGGCGCGGCCGAACTGCGCGCGCGCGGCCTCGGCGATGCGCTCGATGCGCTCGACGGCAACCCGCTGCCCAGTCTGCTGGTGGTGGTGCCACGCGGCGACGAGCTGCGGCTGGCGCAGGCGCTGCGCGCGCTGCCGGAGGCGGACCGGGTGCAGCACGATGCCGACTGGCGCGCGCGCCTGCAGCGCTGGCTGCGCTTCGGCGAGCGCCTCGCGTGGGTGCTGGCCGCGCTGCTCGGACTGGGCGCGCTGCTCGCGGTCGGCAACACTGTGCGGCTGGACATCCAGGCGCGGCGCGAGGAGATCGCGGTGTTGCAGCAGCTCGGCGCCACCGACGGCTTCGTGCGCCGCCCGTTCCTTTACCTCGGCCTGTGCTACGGGCTGGCGTCCGGCGCGCTGGCGCTGGCGCTGCTGACCGCTGCGGAATTGGCGCTGCGCGCGCCGCTCGCCGAGCTCGCGCGCAGCTACGGCAGCGGGTTCGCGCTGCACGGGTTTGCGCTGCCGGAAGCCGCCGCGGTCGTCGTCGCTGCCGGCGTGCTCGGCTGGCTCGGCGCCGGGCTGGTCGCCGGCCATTACCTGCGCCAGACCCGCCCGGCCACGGACTGAGCACCGGCCCGATCCGGCACCGCCGAAACCTCTACACTGACCGCTCCTCCGCGTCTCCCGGCTCCCATGTCCGAACTGCGTCATCTCGTCAGCGACCACCCGCGGGTGATGGTCGTCGACGGCTCGAAGCTGGTGCGCAAGCTGATCGCCGATGTGCTCGCGCGCGAGCTGCCGCAGGTCGAGGTGGTGCCGTGCGAGAACGTGACGGAGGCGCGCACGGCGCTGGCCACCGGGCCGGTCGACCTCGTCACCACCGCGCTGGTGCTGCCCGACGGCGACGGCATGGCGGTGGCGCGCGCGGTGCGCGAGGCCGCAGGTCAGGCTTACGTGCCGGTGATCGTGGTGTCCGGCGCCGCGCAGGTGGAGCTGGAGGAGCGCCGCTTCACCGACGAGATCACTGATTACTTCGACAAGGCGCTCGGCCACCAGGCGCTGGCCGTGTTCGTCCGCGGCTACGTGCAGCCGGAGCCGATCCCCGGCGCGCGCGTCTTGTACGTCGAGGACAGCAAGGTGGTCGCGCTCGCCACCAAGCGCATGCTCGAACGCCACAAGCTGCAGGTGTTGCACTTCAGCGGGGTCGAGGAAGCGCTCGAGCACCTCGATGCGCACCGCGTCGATCCGGCCGGCGATGGCGATCCGGGCGCGGACCTCGTGCTCACCGACGTCTACCTGAAGGGCGAACTGAGCGGCCGCGACCTGCTCGAGCGCATCCGCAGCGGCTTCGGCTACGGCAAGCGCCGGCTGCCGGTGCTGGTGATGACCGGCGACGCCAACCGCGACAACCAGAGCGAGCTGCTGCGCATCGGCGCCAACGACCTGGTGTTGAAGCCGATCGAGGAGCGCCTGCTGGTCACCAAGACGCTGTTCCAGCTGCGCGTCTCGCGCATGAGCCAGGGCAGATGAACGCGCCGGACGCGCTGCCGTCGGCCGCGGCGGGCGCGGACGGCGGCGACCGCATCCGCCTGCACCCGTCGTGGAAGGCGCGCCTGGGCGACTACCTGCAGCGCGAGGACATGCGCGCGCTCGCCGCGTTCCTGCGCGAGCGCAAGGCGGCCGGCGCGTGCGTCTATCCGCCCGGTCCGCAGATCTTCGCCGCGCTCGACGCTACTCCGTTCGAGCAGGTCAAGGTGGTGATCCTCGGCCAGGACCCGTACCACGGCGCCGGCCAGGCGCACGGGCTGTGCTTCTCGGTCGCGCCCGGCGTGGCGGTACCGCCGTCGCTGGACAACATCTTCAAGGAGCTGCAGCGCGACCTCGGCATCCCGCGCCCGGACCACGGCTGCCTGCTGCCGTGGGCGCGCCAGGGCGTGCTGCTGCTCAACGCGGTGCTGACCGTCGAGGACGGCCGCCCCGGCAGCCACCAGGGCCGCGGCTGGGAAGGTTTCACTGATCGCATCGTCGAACTGCTCGCCACCGAACGCGAAGGCCTGGTGTTCATGCTGTGGGGCAGCTACGCGCAGGCGAAGGGGCGGGTGATCGATCCGCGCCGGCACCGCGTGCTCAAGGCGCCGCATCCCTCGCCGCTCTCCGCGCACCGCGGCTTCCTCGGCTGCGGGCATTTCTCCGCGGCGAACGAGTATCTCGCGCGTCACGGCCACGCCCCGATCGACTGGCGGCTGCCGCCGCGCGCGGCGCTCGCGTTCGACGCGTCCGCTTAAGAAGAAATTTGCCAGCGCTTAGGCGCTTGTTAGCAGCGGCGCGCGACGCCGCTTTCTAGCGTGTGTCTCCCCGCGGCAACGGCCGCGATCGCAGGAGACACCCATGCCCCCGGTTCTGGCCATCATCGGCGCCACCGGCGCCCAGGGCGGCGGCCTCGCGCGCGCCGCGCTGTCCGATCCCGAGCGCGCGTTCGTGGTGCGCGCGCTGACCCGCCGCCCGATGGGCGAACGCGCGGTCGAGCTGGCCGGACTCGGCGCGGAGGTGATGTTCGCCGATCTCGACGACGAGGCGTCGCTCGACGCCGCGTTCCGCGGCGTGCATGGCGTGTTCGCGGTCACCAACTTCTGGGAGCACCACAGCCCGGACGCCGAGCGCCGGCAGGCCGGCAACGTCGCCCGCGCCGCGCTGCGCGCCGGCGTGCGCCATGTGGTGTGGTCGACGCTGGAGGACTCGCGCACGCTGTCGCCGCTCGGCGACGAGCGGATCCCGACGCTGCTGGGCCGTTTCAAGGTGCCGCACATGGATGCCAAGGCCGAGGCGAACGCGGTGTTCGACGAACTGCGCGTGCCGACCACGTTCCTGTACACGTCGTTCTACTGGGACAACTTCATCCACTTCGGCATGGGCCCGAAGCGCGGCGCCGACGGCGCGTTGGCGCTGGCGCTGCCGATGGGCGATGCGCCGCTGCCCGGCATCGCCGCCGAGGACATCGGCCGGTGCGCGCTGGCGCTGTTCAAGCGCGGCGAGCACGCGCTCGGCCAGCACGTTGGGATCGCCGGCGAGCACCTCACCGTGGGCGCGATGGCGCAGGCGATGGCGCGCGCGCTCGGCGAGCCGGTCCACTACCACGCGCTGGCACCGGCCGAGTACGCGGCGTTCGGGTTCCCGGGCGCGGTCGAACTGGCGAACATGTTCCAGTACAAGCACGACTTCAGCGCGGCGTACTGCGCCAGCCGCCCGGTCGCGCCGACCCGCGCGCTGCACCCCGGGCTGATGACGTTCGAGCACTGGCTGCAGCGCCACGGCGAGCGGTTGCGCGCCTGACGGCGGCGCGCGCCACCGCCGTATCATCGGCGCACGAAGGCGGCTGCGATACGAGGAGCGCATGGCGCGTCTGACCGCCGAATTGCGGCAGCACCTGGGTGTGGGCGTCGCCCACCAGATCGGCGCCTGCGATGCCGACGGACGTCCCTGCCTGTGCCGCGGCCTGGCCGCGGTCGAGGAGGACGACGGCCGGCTCAGCGTGCTGTTCTCCGCCGATGCGGGCTTCGAGCTGATCGAGGCGGTGCGCGCGACCCGACTCGTGGCGCTGGTGCTGGCGCGGCCGACCACGCACCGGTCGGTGCAGATCAAGGGCGACGACGCCGAGGTGGCGATGGCCGAGCCGCGCCACTGGGCGTGGCTGGAGCCGCGCCGGGACGCGCTGGCGCGCGAACTCGCGCAGTACGGATTCGGCGAGGCGCACGTCGACGCGTGGTACCACGTCGAGCCCGGCCGGCTCGCGCGCATCACGTTCACCCCGCGCGCCGCCTGGGACCAGACCCCTGGGCCCGGCGCGGGGGCGCCGATCGCGCTCGACGGGAACGCGCCGTGATCGCGCCCAGCCTGACCCTGCGCGACGTGCGGCGCATGCTCGAAGGCGTGGTGCCGCCGGTGCTGTGCACTGCCTCGCCCGACGGCGAACCGCACGTCACCTATCTCTCGCAGGCCGAGTACGTCGACGAGGCGCACCTCGCGCTCAGCTTCCAGTTCTTCAATCGCAGCCGCGCCAATGTGCTCGCCACGCGGCGTGCCGCGCTGGCGGTCGACGATCCGTACACCGGTGCTGGCGTGGTGATGCAGCTCGAGTACGTGCGCACCGACACCGCCGGGCCGGTGTTCGAGCGCCTGCGCGCCAAGCTCGCCGGCATCGCCTCGCAGACCGGCATGGAGAAGGTGTTCCGCCTGCAGGGCGCGGACGTCTACCGCGTGCTGCACCTGCGCCGCGTGCCGGGTCGGCGCGAACTGCCAGCCGCGCAGCCGCGCTGCGATCTCGCCGCCGGCGCGCGCCGGCTGTCCGAGCGGCTGGCGGCGTGCACCGAGCTTGGCGCGCTGTTCGACGAAACCATGCGCGGCCTGCGCGAGCTGCTGCTGATCGACCACGCAATGCTGCTGCTCATCGACGCCGCGTGCGCCCACTTCGTCAACGTGGCGAGCCTGGGCTACGCCGATCCCGGCCTCGGCGCCGAGGTGCCGGTGGACGAGGGGCTTGCCGGCGTGGCCGCGCGCGAAGGCGTGCCGGTGCGGGTCGGGCACATGACCACCATGTACGCCTACGGCCGCGCGATCCGCCGGCGCGCCCGCGAACGCGGGCTCGACGCCGCGCTGGGGCACGAGATCCCGCTCCCCGGGCTGGCGCAGCCACGCAGCCAGCTGGCGGTGCCGCTGCGCGCGCATGGCCGCACGCTCGGCGTGCTGCTGGTGGAGAGCACGCACGACCAGTTCTTCAGTTACGACGACGAGGACGCGCTGACCGTGCTGTGCAGCCAGCTCGCGTCGTCGTTACTGTTTCTGCAGCGCGCCGAGGCCGACCCGGTCGACGACGACGCTGCACCGCCGCTAGAGGTGCGCTTCTACCCGCGCGACGGCAGCGTGTTCCTCGACAACGCGTACCTGATCAAGGGCGTCGCCGGCGCGGTGTTCTGGAAGCTGGTCGGCGTCTACACCCGCGAGCGCCGCAGCGAGTTCTCCAACCGCGAGCTGCGCCGCGATCCGGAACTGCGCCTGCCTGAGGTGCAGGACAACCTGGAGGTGCGCCTGCTGTTGCTGCAGCGCCGGTTGGCCGAGCGCGATGCGCCGGTGCGGATCGTCAGGACTGCGCGTGGCCGCTTCCGCATCGAGGTGCGGCGCCGGCTGCGGCTGCTGCCGCCGGTGGCGCGCTGAGCCTCACTCCAGCGCCAGCGTGCGCGCCAGATGCCCGTACACGGTGGCGACCCGGCGCAGGTGGCGCGATTCCGGATGGGTGAGCAGCCAGAGGTCGGTCTCGGCCTCGTCCAGCGGCGCGGTCAGCGCGCGCAGGTCGTCGCGACGCCGGGCCAGGAACAGCGGCAGCACGCCCACGCCCAGCCCGAGCGCCACCAGCTCGGCCACGGTCAGGATGCTGTTGACCCGGTAGCACGGGCTCACTTTCGGGTAGTGGCGCTTGCGCCACACCACCGACGGGTGCTCCGGCAGCGCGTCGTCCGGCGCGAGCCACGGCAACCCGCGGGCGAGCGCGTCGTCGAGGTCGGCCACGTCGCTGCCGGCGGCCACGAACACCGCGACCCGGATCCGCCCCAGCCGCCGCCCGACCAGGTGCGGCGGCGGGCGCTTGGTCGCGCGCACCGCGACGTCGGCATCGCGCCGGGTCAGGCTGGCCAGCTCGTTGCCGGTGTGCAGTTCGAACTCGATCAGAGGGTGCTCGGCGTGCAGCGCCGCCAGCGCCGGCGCCACCAGCCCGTGCAGGATGGTGTCGGTGGTGGTGATCCGCACCGTGCCCGACACCAGCTCCGGGCGCAGCTGCGCCGCCGAGCGCGCGGTCTCCAGCGCCGCCTCGATCTGCTCGGCCTGCTCGGCCAACGCGCGCGCCAGCTCCGTCGGCAGGTAGCCGCTGCGGCCGCGCTCGAACAGCGACTGCCCGAGCCCGCGCTCGATCCGCTGCAGCGAGCGGAACACGGTGGAGGCGTTCACCCCGAGCCGCTCGCCGGCGCTCGCCAGGGTGCCGGCCCGGGCCAGCGCCAGCACCACCGCGAGGTCGGCGGCGTCCAGGCGATATTGCGTTTCTGCAATCAAGAATTGCTCCGCCGCTAATTCCAGTGACGAGAGTGCAAGCCTAGAGTGGCGCCACCCCAACCGCAAGGGTTCCGCCATGTCCTCGTTTGCTGCTCCCCGCTCCGCCCTGTACGCCGCCACCCTGCTGCGGGTGTCGCTGGCAGTGATGTGGATCGCCCACGGCCTGCTGAAGTGGGTCGTGTTCACCCTGCCCGGCAGCGCGGCGTTCTTCGAGAGCGTCGGCCTGCCGGGATTCCTCGCCTACGTGGTGACGTTCACCGAGATCGGCGGCGGCATCGCCATGCTGCTGGGCGTGTACGCGCGGCAGATCGCGCTGGCGCTGGTGCCGATCGTGCTCGGCGCGGCGTGGGTGCACTTCCCCAACGGCTGGGTGTTCACCGCGCCCAACGGCGGCTGGGAATACCCGGTGTTCCTGGCGCTGATGTCGGTGGTCAGCTGGCTGCTCGGCGACGGGCTGTTCGCGCTGCGCCGCAGCGCGCGCCTGGCCCCGGCCGCGTGAGGCCCGCCATGAGCACGCTCACCCTGGTCAGCCACGCGCTGTGCCCGTACGTGCAGCGCGCGGCGATCCTGCTGCGCGAGAAGCAGGTGCCGTTCGAGCGCCGCGACGTCGATCTCGGCAACAAGCCGGACTGGTTCCTGCGGATTTCCCCGCTCGGCAAGACGCCGGTGCTGCTGGTCGGCGACACCCCGCTGTTCGAGTCGGCGGTGATCAACGAGTACCTGGACGAGACCCGGCCGCCGCGCCTGCATTCGGACGACCCGCTCGTGCGCGCCCGCCACCGCGCCTGGGTGGAGTTCGCCTCCGCCGTGCTGAACCTGATCGGCGGGTTCTACGGCGCGCCGGACGAGGCCACCCTGGCCGCGCGCGTGGAGGACCTGCGCGCGCGCTTCCGCCAGCTGGAGGCGGAGCTCGGCGACGGGCCGTTCTTCGCCGGGGCCACGTTCAACCTGGTCGATGCAGCGTTCGCGCCGGCGTTCCGATACTTCGAGGTGCTCGACCCGGACGACGGCTTCAAGGTGTTCGCCGGGCTGCCGAAAGTGCAGGCGTGGCGGCGCGCGCTGGCGGCGCGGCCGTCGGTGCGCGAGGCGGTGGCCGCCGACTACCCGGAGCGCCTGCGAGCGTTCGTGCGGGCGCGGCGCTCGGCGCTGGCGCGCCGGCTGGACGCCGCGGCGGCCGCCTAGGAGGCCGGTGCCCGGGCAGGCGGCGTGGTGGTCCGCCCGCCTGCTCGGGGCCCAAGGCAGGCATCGTTGCCGGGCGCTCGCCTGCCCCGTCCGCTGAACGATAAATATTGCCTGAGTGGAACGCTCCGGGACCTTTGGCCCTTTAGCAGTCCCACACCGCGATTGCTAAGATCGGCCCCATGACCGATATCGCCCTGTCCCACGCCCTCATCCCGAACAATCTGCCGGTGCCGGCAGCGGGCGGTCCGCTGGGGTCGCTCGAGGCGTACATCCAGGCGGTCAACCAGATCCCGGTGCTGACCGCGGAGGAAGAGCAGCGCCTGGCGCGCCGCTACCGCGACCACAACGACCTCGACGCCGCGCGCGACCTGGTCGTGTCGCACCTGCGCTTCGTCGTGCACGTCGCCCGCGGCTACAACGGCTACGGCCTGCCGATGGGCGACCTGATTCAGGAAGGCAACATCGGCCTGATGAAGGCGGTGAAGCGCTTCGACCCCGACCAGGGTGTGCGCCTGGTGTCGTTCGCGGTGCACTGGATCCGTGCGGAGATGCACGAGTTCATCCTGCGCAACTGGCGCATCGTCAAGGTGGCCACCACCAAGGCGCAGCGCAAGCTGTTCTTCAACCTGCGCAAGAGCAAGACCCGGCTCGGCTGGCTCAACGCCGAGGAAGTGCGCCAGGTCGCCAAGGACCTCAACGTCTCCGAGCGCGAGGTGCTGGAGATGGAGTCGCGCCTGGCCGGCCGCGACATCGGCTTCGACGCGCCCGACGAGGACGACGACCACGCGCCGCCGGCGCCGGTCGCGTACCTCGAGGCGCACGACCAGGATCCGGCGCAGGCGTACGAGCGCGCCGACAGCGAGGACAACCAGCTCGAGCTGCTGCGCGAGGGCCTGGACCGGCTGGATGCGCGCTCGCGCGACATCATCCAGCGCCGCTGGCTCGACCACGACAGCAAGGTGACGCTGCAGGAGCTGGCCGACGAGTACGGCGTGTCCGCCGAGCGCATCCGCCAGATCGAGGCGAACGCGCTGAAGAAGATGAAGGCGCTGTTCGTCGCCTGACGACGCGGCGACCCACAGCAAGCTCAGGGTGGACGGCCCGGGAAACCGGGCCGTTCGCTTTTCTACGCGCGCTCGCCGCCGTCGCCGAGCACGATCCGCGCGTGGCGCTGGTAGGTGACGTACGCCCACGCCCAGTTGAGCAGCACGATCAGCCGGTTGCGGAAGCCGATCAGGAAGAACACGTGCGCGGCCAGCCAGAACGCCCAGGCCGGCGCGCCGGAGAAGCGCAGTCCGCGCAGGTCGACCACCGCGGCGCGGCGGCCGATGGTGGCGAGGTTGCCGTAGTCGCGGTAGCGGAACGGCGCCGGCGACCGGCCGCGCAGCCGCGCGCGAATCGCGTGCGCCACGTGGCGCCCCATCTGCTTGGCGGCCGGCGCTACGCCCGGCACCGCGGAACCGTCGGCATTGCGCACGCTGGCGAGATCGCCGATCACGAAGATCTCCGGATGCCCGGGCACCGTGAGCTCGGGGGTGACCTGCACGCGGCCGGCGCGGTCGCACGGCGCGCCGAGCATCGCGCCCAGTGGAGAGGCGGCCAC
>DASQMI010000086.1:0-188537 GCA_035645555.1 Lysobacter sp.
CCGCATGACCGCGCCTGTCGAGGGTTAGTCAGCTGTCATTGCAGTACCAGCTCGACCGTGCCCACCATCGGCTCGCCGCCCGGCGTCGGGCGACCGGCCGGAACGATCGTGACCGTAAGCGCGTCGCGCGCGTTCGGTACCCGGTTGCGCTTCAGCGAGTTCAGCAGTTCGGTGACATCGAAGCTGTAGAAGTTCTCGCCGAGCGCGGTGTCGAGCTGGGCGTCGCCGTGATCATGGAACTCGGCGTCGAAGAAATGGATGTTGCCCACGTACGCGGCACGGTCGAGCCGCCCGCCATTGGCGCCCGGCGACAGGTAAACGTGGAACAGCACCTCGGGCTGCTTCCAGGTGTGCAGGTTGCGCAGCACCAGGTAGCTGCGGCGGCGCGAGGACGGGTCCAGGCCCAAGACCTCCGAGCGCGGCGGCAATGTCGGTGCCAGTACGGCCAGGGTCGGGCGTGGGCCGAGCTGTGCGGCTCCGCGTGTGCGGGCCACGCGCTCGGCCGGCTGCGTGCCCGGCGATGCGAGCGCCAGCTTGGCCATCATCATCGGTGCGCCGATGTAGTTGTCGTACTCGTAGCCCAGTGGCGCGGTGGCGAAGAAGTCGCGCAACGCCCGCCGTACGCGCACGCCGCCTGCGTTGCAGAACGTGAAAGCGGTGCCCGCCCAGGTGGCAGTGGTCGGATTCGTGTTTCCGTTCTCGTTCCAGCTCGCCCACATGCGGTCGATGTTGGAGTGGTGCACCCAGAACAGCGGATCGTTGCCGGCGTACGGCACCGCGCCCATGTTCTTGCTGGTGCCGACCAGCACGTGGATGCGGCCGTGGATGCCGGAGTCGATCGCGCGGCAGAAGCCCATCACCGAGTTCACCGTGCTGTAGTGCGTCTTGGCCATCGCGTCGCTGATGTCCATGACGTCGGTGGTCTGGTACTTGTGGATCGGCTGGCCGGTGTTGGCGAGCGTGGTCCGGCTCGACCGGTAGAGGTACTTCCAGATGGGGTCGCTCGCCAGCCGGAACTGCAGCGGGACAATGCCGCGCTTGGTCGGATCGTCCGAGGTGTAATCCCAATACGGCAGGGTGAAGTCGGCGCGGCCGCTGACGTGCCGGATGATGCGCTCGAAGTAGTAGACGAACATCCGGTGCCAGGGCATGAAGTGGTTCGGGTTCTGCCCGGAGTGCGACTGGCACGTGTTCCAGGTTTCGTTGGCGAGGGATTTCTGGGTCGACGGCGCGTCGCCGAAGATCCGCGTCAGCTCGGCGGACTTGGTGGTGGCTCCGTTGACGAAATGGGTGTACCACTGCCACATCCAGCTCATCGGGTTGTCCGGGCCCAGCGACTGCATGTGCCGGACGGTGTCCGCAAACGTCTGCAGCATGTCCAGCCCCTCGGGGCTGGCGCAGTCGTAGCGCACGAGCAGGGGCGTGGTGGTGGTCTGCGCGCGTCCGGTGCGCGGCAGCGCCAGCGTTAGCGGCAACGCCGCAAGCCCCGTCAGGAAATCGCGGCGGGTAAAGGTGTTCATGGGGTGGCCTCCGTTCTCTGGCGTAAGTGCGTGCCGAGCGGACAGCCGATGAGTTGAAGCGCGTGCCGACCGTAGCCGACGTGCTCATCACTGCCGCGCACGTGGCGAGGTCAGCGCCCGCCAGCGCATAGGAGAGCGCGTTGGGTGTGACGCGGTGGTCGATCAGCTTGTGACCACCGCGACGGTCGCAGAGTGACGGCGTGCGTGAACTGCGCGGGCGAGCCCGCGCAGCAACGCTCTTACTGCCGGACGAGTTCGATCGTGCCGACCATCGGCTCGCCGCCCGGCGTCGGGCGACCGGCCGGCACGATGGTGACGGTGAGCGCGTCGCGCGCGTTTTGCGCACGGCTGCGCTTGAGCGAACGCAGCAGTTCGGTGACGTCGAAGCTGTAGAAGTTCTCCCCGAGCGCGACGTCGAGCTGCGCGTCGCCGTGGTCGTGGAACTCCGCGTCGAAGAAGTGGATGTTGCCCACGTACGCCGCACGGTCCAGGCGGCCGCCGTTCGCGCCCGGCGACAGGTAGACGTGGAACAGCACTTCCGGCTGCTTCCAGGTGTGGAGGTTGCGCAGCACCAGGTAGGCGCGCTTGTCCGGCTGGCTGTCGTCGAGGCCGAGCACCGTCGACTTGCGCGTCGGCGAGAGCGGCTCCAGTACCACCATCGCCGGTCGCGCGCCCAGTTCCGCCGCGCCACGCGCACGCGCCACCTGCTCGGACTGCAGGCCGGGCGCGCCCGCCATCTTGGCGGCGGTGACCGGAGCGGGGATGTAGCTGTCGTAGGCGTAGCCGAGCGGCGCGGTATCGAAGAAGTCGCGCAGCGGCCGTCGCACGCGCACGCCGCCCGCGTCGACGAAGGTGAACTGGGTGCCCGCCCAGGTCGCGGTGGTGGGGTTGGCGTTGCCGTTCGCGTTCCAGCTCGCCCACATGCGGTCGATGTTGGAGTGGTGCACCCAGAACAGCGGATCGTTGCCGGCGTACGGCACGGCGCCCATGTTCTTGCTGGTGCCCACCAGCACGTGGATGCGGCCGTGGATGCCGGAGTCGATCGCGCGGCAGAACCCCATTACCGAGTCGACGGTGCTGTAGTGCGTCTTGGCCATCGCATCGCTGATGTCCATGACGTCGGTGGTCTGGTTCTTGTGGATCGGCTGCCCCGTGTTGGCGAGCGTGGTGCGGTGCGCGCGGTACAGGCAGTTCCACAGCGGGTCGTCCGGCAAGCGGAACTGCAGCGGCACCACGCCGCGCTTGGCCGGGTCGCCCGAGGTGTAATCCCAATACGGCAGAGTGAAGTCCACACGGCCGGTGATGTGGCGGATGATGCGCTCGAAGTAGTAGACGAACATCCGGTGCCACGGCAGGAAGTGGTTGGCGTTCTGCCCGGAGTGCGACTGGCAGGTGTTCCAGGTCTCGTTGGCCAGCGACTTCTGCGGCGAGGCGGCGTCGCCGAAGATGCGCGTCAGCTCGGCCGATTTGCTGGTGTTTCCGTCGACGAAATGGGTGTACCACTGCCACATCCAGCTCATCGGATTGTCAGGCCCCATCGCCTGCATCAGCTGGATGGCCTGCGCGTACACGGCCAGCATCTCGAGGCCTTGCGGGCTGGCGCAGTCGTAGCGAATTAGCGGCGGCGTCTGCGCGCGGGCGACCTGCGGCAGCGCCAGCGTCAACGGCAGCGCGGCAAGCCCCTTGACGAACTCGCGGCGGGAGAGGGTGTTCACGTGGAGTCTCCTTTCATCTCTCGATGCACAGCGCCGCGTCCGGGGCGAGCGAAAAGCGACCTCCCTGTCGATTGGCAGCCAGGCTGCCCTGCGCCGTGGGGCCAGCATCGCACCCGGGGGCCGACGCTCGCCTTCCTGGTGGCAGGCGCTGCGATTGCGCAATAAGGGACACCGCCGGCGGTGATGCGGCTGTGATCCATGCGGCGGAAACGACGTGACAACGCACTCACGAGCTTGACTGCTTGCCGAACGCCGGCTCTTGCGCGTCTTGCGTGGCGGCGGCCTGCGTGGCTGCGCCGCCCGTTACGGTTGTGGCTGGTGCCCCCGATTCGCTAGCCTGTCGCGATGACCGACTCACCGCGTGTGCTCATCCATGGCGCCAGCGGCCGCATGGGCCAGGCATTGCTGCGCCTGGCCGCCGAGGGTGCGCCGGTGACGGTCGTGGCCGCGGTGTCGCGCAGCACGCCGCCGCAGCGCGTGGTCGATCGCGTCGCCTGTTTCGCCGCCAGCGAACTGCACGGCGTGCCGGCATTCGACGTGGCGATCGATTTCAGCCTTCCGGAGGGGTTCGACGGCATCCTCGGTCTCTGCCTGGAGCGCGGCGTGCCGCTGGTGTCCGGGACGACCGGGCTGTCCGCCGGGCAGCGCACGGCACTTGAGCAGGCGGCGGCGCGCATCCCGCTGCTGTGGGCGGCCAACTTCAGCGTCGGCGTCGCCGTGCTGAGCGAGCTGGTCGAGCGCGCCGCAGCGGCGCTGCAGGGCTGGGACTGCGACATCGTCGAGACGCATCACATCCACAAGAAGGACGCGCCTTCCGGCACCGCGCTCGCGCTTGGCGACTGCGTCGGGCGGGGCGGGGCACGCCCGCGCTACGCGTCGTTGCGCGCGGGCGACATCGTCGGCGAGCACACCGTGCAGTTCACCGCGCTCGGCGAGCGCATCGAACTGGTCCACCGCGCCACCAGCCGCGACGTCTTCGCCCGCGGCGCGCTGCACGCGGCGCGGCGGCTGATCCGCCGCCCGCCGGGGCTGTACCGCCTGCGCGACCTGCTCGACTGAACGCGAAGCTGGCGCCGGCCGGCGTCCGCGGCTACAATTCCGGCTCGCCTGTACCTCGCACGCCGGACCGGTCCTGCACCGCGTCCGCGCTTTTGTGCAAGCGCGTTTTGCCGAAGGCGTGCGGGTCGGCATCCACCGGCAGCAAGGCGATTCCCGTGACCCAACCCGCAATCCTGGTCCTCGAAGACGGCACCGTGTTCGAGGGCGTTTCCGTAGGCGCGCCCGGACTCTCGGTCGGCGAAGTGGTGTTCAACACCGCGCTGACCGGCTACCAGGAAATCGTGACCGACCCGTCGTATGCACGGCAGATCGTCACGCTGACCTATCCGCACATTGGCAACGTCGGCTGCAACACGCACGACGACGAGGCGGCGCAGGTGTGGTCGGCCGGCCTGATCGTGCGCAACGTGCCGCGGCGGCCGAGCAACTGGCGCAGCGAGGCGTCGCTGCCGGAATGGCTGGCCACGCGCGGCGTGGTCGCGATCGCCGAGATCGACACCCGCAAGCTGACCCGCTTGCTGCGCGACCGCGGCGCGCAGAACGGCGCGCTGATGGCCGGCACGATCGACGTCGAGCGCGCGCTCGAGGCCGCGCGCAAGTTCCCCGGCCTGAAGGGCATGGACCTTGCCAAGGAGGTCAGCACGCGCGAGCGCTACGAGTGGCGCGACGGCCGGCTGGACCTCGACCGCAACGCGCCTGCGCAGGCCGAGGCGCGGCACCACGTCGTGGTCTACGACTTCGGCGTGAAGCGCAACATCCTGCGCATGCTGGCCGAGCGCGGCTGCCGCGCGACGGTGGTGCCGGCGCAGACGCCGGCGAGCGAAGTGCTGGCGCTGCAGCCGGATGGCGTGCTGCTATCGAACGGCCCGGGCGACCCGGAGCCGTGCGACTACGCGATCGGCGCCACCCGTGAGTTCATTGCCCGCAAGCTGCCGGTGTTCGGCATCTGCCTGGGCCACCAGATCCTCGGGCTTGCGGTCGGTGCGCGCACGCTGAAGATGAAGTTCGGCCACCACGGCGCCAACCATCCCGTGCAGGAGCTCGATACCGGCCGGGTGATGATCACCTCGCAGAACCACGGCTTCGCGGTCGACGAATACACCTTGCCGGCCAACGCCCGCGTCACCCATCGCTCGCTGTTCGACGGCAGCAACCAGGGCATCGCGCTCACCGACGCGCCTGCGTTCAGTTTCCAGGGTCATCCGGAGGCGGGCCCCGGCCCGTACGACGTTGCCGGCCTGTTCGATCGCTTCGTGGCCGCGATGGCCGCTCAGAGAAAGCGCGCATGAAGACGTATCTCGTGACGGCCACCGACTCGGCAGGCAGGCGGGACACGTTCGGGCGCGAGGCCGCATCGGTTGAGCACCTGCGCGCAATGCTCGAGCTTCAGGGTTACACCAACATCGAGTTCGTTGACGACGAGATTTCGGCAACGCTGCGGACGCAGCGTCCCGATGGCGGCCGTCCTCGCTCTCGGCACGAGCTGCAGCTTGAGGCGAAGCTTCGCAAGGGGCCCGCGACTGCCGCACTGTGGCTGGCGGCCATCCGCAGCAATGCCGTGTTGCTAACGGTGCTCGCTGCCACTGCAGCCTACGGCCTGTGGACGCGCAGTCCGTGGTGGTTCGGCACCGGGGCGGTGCTGCTCGTCGGATGGGCGCTGTTGGTGCGCGCCGGGCTGCGCGCGGGAGCGGCCTACGACCGTCTGCTTCGTGCCTGCGCCGAAGGCGATTGGCCTGCGGCCGAAGAGCTGATCGAGCGAATCTCGCGATCCTCGGCCGCCAAAGGCAATGCGCAGCTGCAGGAAGACCTCGTGTTTCGCCGCGCCGCTTTGCTGGCCCGCAGTGGGCACCTGGAGCAGGCGCTTGCGCTGGTGGAGCCCCTGCGCGACAGCCCGCATGGCGCCAATGGCATGTTCGAGAACCGGGTGGCCTCGGTGTATTACGTGGCCGACCGGCAGGCGGAATTCCTGGAGTGCATGCGGCGGAGCTACGAACAGTCCGGCAACTCGCAGCCGATGCAACTGGATCTGGCGTTTGCGCTCGCCCGCGTGGGTGATATTGCTGAAGCCGGCGCATTGCTGCGCGGTATCGAGCGTCGCAACCTCTCGGATCTGCATCAGGCAGTGGCGCTGCTTGCTGACGGCATTTGCGCGCGCCGCTCCGGCGCGGCGCAAGAGGCCTGCGATCAGCTCGCACGCGCCTGCGAGGGACTCTCGGCGTACGCCAAAAATCCGGCGGTGTGGCCGGTCCTTGGCATCGCCTACGCCAACCGTGCGCTCGCACTCGCCGCGCTCGGTCGGAAGGCCGACGCACGGACTGAGTTGGCAGAGTGGCGGGCCGTGGCCGACGCCAGCCTGGACGGCGACGCGCGTCGCCTCGTTCAAACGCACGTATTCGGATAAATCATGCCCAAGCGCACCGACATCAAGACCATCCTCATCATCGGCGCGGGGCCGATCGTGATCGGACAGGCCTGCGAGTTCGACTACTCCGGCGCGCAGGCGTGCAAGGCGCTGCGGCAGGAGGGCTTCCGCGTGGTGCTGGTCAACAGCAACCCGGCCACGATCATGACCGACCCGGAGATGGCCGACGCGGTCTACATCGAGCCGATCAACTGGCAGACGGTCGAGAAGATCATCGCCAAGGAGCGCCCGGATGCGCTGCTGCCGACCATGGGCGGGCAGACCGCGCTCAACTGCGCGCTCGATCTCGCCGACCACGGCGTGCTGGAGAAGTACGGTGTCGAGCTGATCGGCGCGTCGCGCGAGGCAATCCGCATGGCCGAGGACCGCGAGCTGTTCCGCGTGGCGATGGCCGAGATCGGCCTGGAGTGTCCGAAGGCCGCGATCGCGCGCAGCTTCGAGGAAGCGGTGGAGATCCAGGCGAAGGTGGGTTTCCCCACCATCATCCGGCCGTCTTTCACGCTCGGCGGCACCGGCGGCGGCATCGCGTACAACAAGGAGGAGTTCGAGGAGATCGTCAAGCGCGGCCTCGACCTGTCGCCGGTGCACGAAGTGCTGATCGAGGAATCGGTGCTCGGCTGGAAGGAATTCGAGATGGAGGTGGTCCGCGACAAGGCGGACAACTGCATCATCGTCTGCTCCATCGAAAACTTCGACCCGATGGGCGTGCACACCGGCGACTCGATCACGGTAGCCCCGGCGCAGACGCTCACCGACAAGGAGTACCAGCGCCTGCGCGACGCCTCGATCGCGGTTCTGCGCAAGATCGGCGTCGACACCGGCGGTTCCAACGTGCAGTTCGGGGTCAACGCGCAGAACGGCCGCGTGGTGGTGATCGAGATGAACCCTCGGGTGTCGCGCTCCTCGGCGCTGGCGTCCAAGGCGACCGGCTTTCCGATCGCCAAGGTCGCCGCCAAGCTGGCGGTCGGCTACACGCTCGACGAGCTCAAGAACGAGATCACCGGCGGCATGACCCCGGCCTCGTTCGAGCCCAGCATCGACTACGTCGTCACCAAGATCCCGCGCTTCGCGTTTGAGAAGTTCCCGCAGACCGATCCGCGCCTGACCACCCAGATGAAGTCGGTGGGCGAGGTGATGGCGATGGGCCGCACGTTCCAGGAGTCGCTGCAGAAGGCACTGCGCGGCCTGGAGACTGGCAAGGTGGGGCTCGACCCGACCGGCCTGTCGCTCGGCGATGCCGAGGAGATGGCGCGGCTCAAGCGCGAGCTGAAGGAGCCGGGCCCGGACCGCGTGTTCCACATCGCCGATGCGTTCCGCGCCGGCATGACCGTGGACGAGGTCTACGCGCTGTCGAAGGTGGACTACTGGTTCCTCGACCAGATCGAGGACATCGTGCGCGCCGAGAAGGAGGTCGCCGCTTCCGGACTGTCCTCGCTCGACGCCGCCCGCATGCGCGCGCTCAAGCGCATGGGGTTCTCCGATGCGCGCCTTGCCCAGTTGACCGGCACCGACGAGGGTGCGGTGCGTGCGCTGCGCCGCGCGTTCGGCGTGCGCCCGGTGTACAAGCGGGTGGACTCGTGCGCGGCGGAGTTCGCCACCACCACGGCGTACATGTACTCGACCTACGAGGACGAGTGCGAGGCCAATCCCTCGACCCGCGACAAGATCATCGTGCTCGGCGGCGGTCCCAACCGCATCGGCCAGGGTATCGAGTTCGACTATTGCTGCGTGCACGCCGCGCTCGCGCTGCGCGAGGACGGGTTCGAGGCCATCATGGTCAACTGCAACCCGGAGACGGTCTCGACCGACTACGACACGTCCGACCGCCTGTATTTCGAGCCGTTGACGCTCGAGGACGTGCTCGAGATCGTCGACCTCGAGAAGCCGAAGGGCGTGATCGTGCAGTACGGCGGGCAGACGCCGCTGAAACTGGCGGAGGCGCTGGAAGCCAACGGCGTGCCGATCATCGGCACCAGCCCGGACAGCATCGACCTCGCCGAGGATCGCGAGCGCTTCCAGAAGCTGGTCGACCAACTCGGCCTCAAGCAGCCGCCGAACCGCACGGCGCGCACCGCCGACGAGGCGCTGACGCTGGCGCGCGAGATCGGCTATCCGCTGGTGGTGCGCCCGAGCTACGTGCTCGGCGGCCGCGCGATGGAGATCGTCTATTCCGATGCCGACCTGACCCGCTACATTCGCGATGCGGTCAAGGTGTCCAACGAGTCGCCGGTGCTGCTCGACCGCTTCCTCGACCACGCGGTCGAAGTCGACGTCGACGTGATCGCCGACCGCGAGGGCAACGTGCTGATCGGCGGCATCATGGAACACATCGAGGAAGCCGGCGTGCATTCCGGCGACTCCTCGTGCTCGCTGCCGCCGTACTCGCTGTCGCCGGCGACCCAGGACCGCCTGCGCGAGCAGGTGATCGCGCTGGCGCGCGCGCTCAAGGTGGTCGGCCTGATGAACACCCAGTTCGCGATCCAGCAGGAGGACGACGGCAGCGACACGATCTTCCTGCTGGAAGTGAACCCGCGCGCCTCGCGCACGGTGCCGTTCGTGTCGAAGGCCACCGGCGTGCCGCTGGCCAAGATCGCCGCGCGCTGCATGGTCGGCCGCACGCTCACCGAGCAGGGCGCGACCCGCGAGGTGGTGCCCGGCTACTACTCGGTGAAGGAAGCGATCTTCCCGTTCGCCAAGTTTCAGGGCGTCGACCCGATCCTCGGACCGGAAATGCGCTCCACCGGCGAGGTGATGGGCGTGGGCCGCACGTTCGGCGCCGCGTTCGCCCGCGGCCACGAGGCCGCCGGGATCAAGGCGCCGCCTCAGGGCAAGGTGTTCATTTCGGTGCGCGACCCCGACAAGCAGCGTGTGCTGCCGATCGCGCAGGAGCTGGTGCGCCGCGGCTACCCGCTGGTGGCGACCCGCGGCACCGCCGCGTTCCTGCAGGCCAACGGGGTCGACTGCGAGCTGATCAACAAGGTGATCGAGGGCCGCCCGCACATCGTCGACCTGATCAAGAACGGCGAGATCGTCTATATCATCAACACCACCGAGGGCCGCCAGGCGATAGCCGACTCGTTCTCGATCCGGCGCGAGGCGCTGCAGCAGCGGGTCACGTACTCGACCACGGTGGCCGGGGCGCGTGCGCTGGTGCATTCGCTGGACTGGCGCAACGCGGGCCCGGTGCTGTCGCTGCAGGAGCTGCACGCGGAGCTCGCGGCGAACGGCTGAGGACGCCGAGGCCGCGGCACGCCGCGGTCGCGGGCACGATGCCGGCCAGGTGAACGCCTGGCCGGTGTTCTTTCTGGAGCAGGACACAACGCATGAGAGCACCATTGACGGCGAAGGGCGCGGCGCGCCTGCGCGCCGAGTTGGAAGAGCTGAAGTCGGTCAAGCGCCCGGCGGTGATCAGCGCCATCGCCGAGGCACGCGCGCACGGCGATCTGCGCGAGAACGCCGAGTACCACGCGGCGCGCGAGCAGCAGGGCTTCATCGAGGGCCGGATCAAGCAGCTCGAAGGCGAGCTGTCGCACGCCGAGATCATCGACGTCTCCCGGCTCAACGCGGGCTCGCGCGTCGTGTTCGGCGCGACCGTGGTGGTGGCCGACGCCGAGACCGGCGATGAGACCACCTACCAGATCGTTGGCGATCTCGAGGCCGACATCAAACAAGGCCTGATCGCCATCACCTCACCGCTGGCGCGCGCGCTGATCGGCAAGAACGAGGGCGACACGGTGTCGCTGGAAGCGCCCGGTGGCCGCCGCGAGTTCGAGATCGTCGAAGTCCGCTACGAGGGCTGATGCCGCACGACACGCTGCTGCTGCCCTCGTGCGAGCGCTTCGCCGGCCTCACGCTGCCTGACCCGTTGGCACGTGCGCTGGGGCGCGCGGACCGCGTGACGGCTGTGACCGCAGCAGGCGATCCGCCGGCGGGCGTGTTTGACATCCTGCCGCGCGGCTGGCCGGCCGCCGCGGCCACGCGGCAGCGTGATGCCGGCGACGCGGGCGATGCGCAGTGGCTGCGCGCGGACCCGGCGTACGTACGGCCGGACATCAACGGCGCCCGGCTGCTCGGGTACGGACCCGCGCTCGGCCTGGATCGCGAGGACGTCGACGCGCTGTTGCCGGCGCTGCAACCGTTGTTCGGCGATGCCGGCATGGCGCTGGACGCGCCGGCCCCGACGCGCTGGTACCTGCGGCTGGCGCGCGGCGCGCGGCTGCCGCGTTTCGTCGCGCCGGAAGTCGCGCTCGGCGCCGACCTGTTCGATCACCTGGGGGCCGACGACACCAGTGCGGACGCGCGGCGCTGGCGTGCGCTGCTGAGCGAGGCGCAGGTGATCCTGCACAACCATCCGCACAACGCGCGTCGCGCCGAGCGCGGGCGGGTGCCGGTGAACTCGCTGTGGTTCTGGGGCGCCGGTGTGCTGCCGACCGCGGTGCGCAGCGGCTATCGCGCGCTGCGCACCCGCGATGACGCACTCGACGCGTTCGCGCGCCTCGCCGGCGTGCCGGTCGAGGCGCCGGCCGCCCACTGGAGCGCGGGCGAGGGCGAACGCCTGATCGACCTGCGCGACATCCGCGACGGCGAGGCGCTGGTGAGCGACTGGCTGGCACCCGCGGCCGCGGCACTGCGCGCGGGCGGTAGCCTGCGGCTGCGGCTCGACGACGGTTTGGAATTTGTAGTGCGGCCGAACCAGCGCTGGCGGCTGTGGCGACGGCCGCTGCGGGCACTGGCATGAGGCGCGCGCCCGCGCTGCGCCGCCGCGATGCGCGCGAGGCCGGGGTCTGGCCCGACGACGTGCCGCCGCTGCTGCGGCGCGTGTACGCCGCGCGCGGCGCGACTACGATCGAGCTGGCGCGTCCGCGCCTGGCCCAGCTGTTGCCGCCGGACGGCCTGCTCGGCCTGGCGGCGGCGACCACGCTGCTGGCCGACGCGATCAAACGCGAGCGCCACATCGTGGTGGTCGGCGATTTCGACTGCGATGGCGCCACTGCCTGTGCAGTCGGGGTGCGCGGCCTGCGCATGCTCGGCGCGCGCCGGGTCTCGCACGCGGTGCCGAACCGCTTCGTCCACGGCTACGGGCTGTCGCCAGCGCTGGTCGACGAGCTGGCCGCGCTCGAACCCGACCTGCTGGTCACCGTCGACCACGGCATCGCCTGCCATGCCGGCATCGCCGCCGCCAAGGCGCGCGGCTGGCAGGTGCTGGTCACCGACCATCATCTGCCCGGCGCATCGCTGCCGCCGGCGGATGCGATCGTCAACCCGAACCAGCCGGGCGATGCGTTCCCGAGCAAGGCGCTCGCCGGCGTCGGGGTGATGTTCTACGTGCTGCTGGCGCTACGTCGGCACCTGCGCGACGCGGCACGGCTGGCCGAACCGCCGCCGGATCTGGCGACGCTGCTCGATCTGGTCGCGGTGGGCACCGTGGCCGACCTGGTGCCGCTGGATGCGAACAACCGCGCGCTGGTCGCCGCTGGGCTGCGCCGCCTGCGGGCAGGGCAGGGCTGCGCCGGCCTGCATGCGCTGGTCGAGGTGGCGCGTCGCGACGCGCGCGTGCTGACCGCGGCGGACATCGGTTATGCCCTCGCGCCTCGGCTGAATGCGGCCGGACGTCTGGAGGACATGGCGCTCGGCATCGAGTGCCTGCTCGCGGACGATTCGGCGCGGGCGCGCGACATCGCGCAGACGCTGGACGAGATCAATGCCGAGCGGCGTGCGGTGCAGCAGCAGATGACCGACGAGGCCGAAGCCGCCGTCGCGCGCATTGCGCTCGACGGCACGCTGCCGCCGGTGCTGTGCCTGTACGACCCGGACTGGCATCCCGGCGTGGTCGGCCTGGTCGCCTCCAGGCTGAAGGAGCGCCTGCACCGTCCGGTGGTCGCGTTCGCCCCGGCCGAGCCCGGTGCGCCCAGTCTGCGCGGCTCGGCACGTTCGATCCCCGGCTTCCACATCCGCGATGCGCTGGCGATGGTGGCCGCGCGGCAGGCGGCGCTGATCGAGCGCTTCGGCGGGCATGCGATGGCGGCCGGGCTGTCGCTGCGCAGCGAGGCGCTGGCGCCGTTCCAGACCGCGTTCGAGGCGTGCGCGGGCGAGCTGCTGACGCCGGAGCTGCTGCAGGCGGAGATCCACAGCGATGGCGAACTCGCGGCGGCGGAATTCACCCGGGCGCACGCCGAATGCCTTCGCGACGGTGGCCCATGGGGCGCAGGCTTCCCGGAGCCGCAGTTCGACGGCGAGTTCGAGGTGCTCGGCTGGCGCGTGGTCGCCCAGCGCCACCTGCGGCTGGAGCTGGCCTGCGGGGGACGCCGGCTGGAGGCGATCGAGTTCGGCGGCTGGGACGGCACGCCGCCGCCGGCGCGGGTACGGCTGGTGTTCCGGCTGGAACCCGACGACTGGCGCGGCGGCGATGCGGTGCAGCTGGTGGTGCTGCACCGCGAACCGGCCTGAGACTCAGCGCGCGGTCGCCAGCGCCGCGTTCGCGGGTGCCGTGCGGGCAGGCAGGCCGAACAGCGGCCGCAGCGGCGCGACCCGCCGGATCGCTTCGTACGCGCCGAAGCAGAGCGCGAACGTCGCCAGCACCAGCAACGGGCCTTCCACGACCGGCGCCAGGGCCAGCGGCTTCAGGTGGTGCGCCAGCACGATGATCACGGTCTGGTGGAGGATATAGACCGGATACACCGCAGGGGTCAGATAGCGCACCGCCGCGCTCGGCCCGTGCACCCAGCGGCGGGCGAAGCCGAGGATCGCCACCACCGCGCACCACTGCATGACACCCCAGGCCAGGTGCATCGCGCCCCGCACCAGCGCCGGCGGCGAGGCGGCGTCACGGAACAGCGCGAAATAGACGAGCAGCGCCGCGTAGGCGGCCGCCGCGAGCACCAGCGCGGGCCAGCGCCCGCGCTCGACCGCGGCCCAGAACGGTGCCGCGTGCGCTACCGCGAAGCCCAGCAGGAACAGCGGCAGGTACTGCGCGTGGTTGTACAGGTCATCCACCAGCGCATGCGTGGAGCCGAAGTGGTCGATCAGCAGCACGCGCGCCAGGCCGAGCGCGAGCGCCGGCCACAGCAGCAGCCCGGCGCCGGCGAGCAGGCGGTCGCGCCCGCGGCCGAGCGCGGCCCGGGCCCGCGACGGCAGCGCCTTCAGCAGCGCCACCAGCGCCAGGGTGTATACCCACAGATAGGCGACGAACCACAGGTGGTTCCAGGTCGGCAGGATCAGGCAGTCGTCATCGCGGCAAAAACCCTGGTACGCGCTGAGATAGCGGCCGTAGAACGCCAGGTAGCCCTCCCGGTAACCGCCGGGCAGCTTTTCCACCACTTCGTAGTACGCCTGCGGCGGCACCACCACCACCATCCCGAACGCCAGCGGCAGCAGCAGCCGCCACGAACGCGCGGCGAGGAAGCCGCCCGGCGCACGCGCGAGCAGGAACGCGGTCGCCGCGCCCGACACCAGGAACAGCAGCGAGAGCCGCCATGGCGCGGTGAGCAGCATCAGCGGCTCCAGCGTCGGACCCGCGTGCGGGCTTTTCACGTGCCAGTCCCAGCTCACGTAATACATGCCCACGTGGTAGAGCACGAGCAGGCCGAACGCGGCCACGCGCACGGCATCGAGGTCGTATCGTCGGTTCATGGCGGCCTCCAGGACGGAGGCGCGAGCGTGCCGGCCGCGCAACGCGGCCGGGTGGGCGAGGTGACGGGTGCCCGCGCCCCGGTGACGAGTCGCGGGCGCACGGGGACGAGCGGGGACGGGGCCGGCGACGCCGGCCTAGAATGCCCGCGATGAGCGCTACCCCTTCGCCTCCGTCGCGCGATCGGCGCCAGCCCTGGCGGAGCCCGGCCGTGCAGATCGCCTGCTGGGTCGCCGCCGCCGTGGTCACCGCCACCGGCAACAGCCTGACCGTGCTGATGGACGTGCGCCGCGCGGGCCTGCCGGTCGAGTCCTGGGAGCCGGTGGTGTGGGAGTGGTCGAGCGTCCTGGTGCTGCTGGCGCTGGTGCCGGCGGTGGTGCTGTTCACCCGCCGCTTCCCGCTGCACTGGGACACCTGGCGGCGTGCGCTGCCGGCGCACCTGCTGGCGAGCGTGGCGTTCTCGCTGGCGCACGTGCTGGCCATGGTCGCGCTGCGCAAGGCGGCGTACGCGTTGCAGGGCGACAGCTACGGGTTCGGGCCGTGGCCGCGCGAGCTGCTGTACGAATACCTGAAGGACGTGCGCACCTACGCCGCGATGGTGGCGGTGGTCGAGCTCTACCGCCTGTTCCTGCGCCGCCTGCAGGGCGAGGTCCGGCTGTTGGATGCGCCGGAGGAGGGGGAACCGGTCGAGCCGGTGGAGCGCCCGCAGCGGTTCCTCGTGCGCAAGCTCGGCCGCGAGTTCCTGATCGCCGCCGCCGACATCGAGTGGCTGCAGGCGTCCGGCAATTACGTGAACCTGCGCGTGCGCGGACACGACTACCCGCTGCGCACCACCCTGGCGGGGATCGAGGGCCGGCTCGACCCGGACCGCTTCGCGCGCATCCACCGCAGTTACATCGTCAACCTCGGCCTGCTGGCGGCGATCGAGCCGCAGGACACCGGCGACGCGCGCGTCCACCTGCGCGACGGCACCGTACTGCCGTGCAGCCGGCGCTACCGCGACGCGCTGCGTCAGCGCCTCGCCGCCGCGGCCTGACGGCCGCGCACTGCGGGCTGCTAGAATTCCGCCTCTTTTCCGACCGGACCCTGGTTCGATGATCGAGCTCAATCCCGTCCGCCAGCGCATCGCCGATCTGATCGATCGGCTGGACGCGCTGAGGGGGTATCTTTGACTACGACCGCAAGGTCGAACGTCTCGAAGAAGTCAACCGCGAGCTGGAAAGCCCGGACGTCTGGAACGACGCCGAGCGCGCACAGGCGCTGGGCCGCGAGCGCGCGTCGCTGGAAAAGATCGTCGTCGGCATTCGCTCGCTGAAGGAAGGTCTCGGCGGTGCCGGTGAGCTCCTCGATCTGGCCGAGCTGGAGAACGACGACGCCACCGCGCAGGCGGTGGTCGACGACGTCGAGCGTTACGCGCGCGAGGTCGAGAAGCTGGAGTTCCAGCGCATGTTCTCCGGCAAGATGGACGGCGCCAACGCGTTCGTCGACATCCAGGCCGGCGCCGGCGGCACCGAAGCGCAGGACTGGGCCGAGATGCTGCTGCGCATGTACCTGCGCTGGTGCGAATCGCGCGGCTGGAAGACCGAACTGCTGGAAGTGAGCGGCGGTGAAGTTGCCGGCATCAAGTCGGCGACGTTTCGCGTCGAGGGCGACTACGCCTACGGCTGGCTGAAGACCGAGACCGGCGTGCACCGGCTGGTGCGCAAGTCGCCGTTCGATTCCGACAACCGCCGGCATACCAGCTTCACCTCGGTATTCGTCTCGCCGGAAGTCGACGACGACATCGACATCGAGATCAACCCGGCCGACCTGCGGACCGATGTGTACCGTTCCTCCGGTGCGGGCGGCCAGCACGTCAACAAGACCGAGTCCGCGGTGCGCATCACCCACGTGCCGAGCGGCATCGTGGTGGCCTGCCAGACCGAGCGCAGCCAGCACGCCAACCGCGACCGCGCGATGAAGATGCTCAAGGCGAAGCTGTACGAGCTCGAGCTGCAGAAGCGCAACGCCGAGAAGGCGGCGCTGGAAGCGTCCAAGTCCGACATCGGCTGGGGCAGCCAGATCCGCAACTACGTGCTCGACCAGAGCCGCATCAAGGACCTGCGCACGGGCGTGGAGCGCAGCGACACCCAGAAGGTGCTCGACGGCGACCTCGACGAGTTCGTCGAGGCCAGCCTCAAAGCCGGCCTCGAGGTCGGCGCCAAACGCAGCGACGCGGCCTGAGCCGCGTCGATCGCGCCACGGCCTCCGGCCGTCCCCTGCCTTCCACTTCCGACACCGCCATGACCCAGCCGTTGCCCGCCGAAGCGCCGCAGGACGAGAACCGACTGATCGCCGAGCGCCGCGCCAAACTCGCCGCACTGCGCGGGCAGGGCATCGCCTTCCCGAACGATTTTCGGCGCACCCACTTCGCCGGTGGGCTGCAGGCCGAGTTCGCCGAGGTGGAGCGCTGGACGGCGGAGGTCCTGGAAGGCGAGGGCCGCCGGGTCGCGATCGCCGGCCGCCTGATGGCCAAGCGGGTGATGGGCAAGGCCAGCTTCGCGCAGATCCAGGACGAATCCGGGCGCATCCAGCTGTTCCTGCAGGCCAACGCGCTCGGCGACGCCTACGAGGCGTTCAAGGGCTGGGACGTCGGCGACATCCTGGCCGCGGAGGGCGTGCTCACCCGCACCAAGACCGGCGAGCTTTCGGTGAAGGCCGACCGCCTGCGCCTGCTGACCAAGTCGCTGCGCCCGCTGCCCGACAAGTGGCACGGGCTCGCCGACGTCGAGCAGCGCTACCGGCAGCGTTACGTCGACCTGATCGTGAACCCCGAGGCGCGCGACGTGTTCGTCAAGCGCAGCCGCATCGTCCGTGCGATGCGCGCGTGGCTGGATGCCCGCGGGTTCCTCGAGGTCGAGACGCCGATGATGCATTACATTCCCGGCGGGGCGACCGCGCGCCCATTCGTCACGCACCACAACGCGCTGGATCTCGACCTGTACCTGCGCGTCGCTCCGGAGCTGTACCTGAAGCGACTGGTGGTCGGCGGGCTCGAGCGCGTCTACGAGATCAACCGCAACTTCCGCAACGAGGGCGTGTCCACCCGCCACAACCCCGAGTTCACCATGCTCGAACTGTACGAGGCCTACGCCACGTACACCGAGGTGATGGACCTGACCGAGGCGGTGATCCGCGATGTCGCCGTCGAAGTGCTCGGCACCACCGTGGTCGAATGGGAAGGCGCACGCATCGACCTCGGCCCGGCGTTCCGTCGATGGCGGCTGGAGGAAGCCGTGCGCGAGCACAACCCGGAAATCAGCGTCGCCGACTGCCGTGACCGCGACGCGCTCGCGCGCCATTGCGAGCGCCTGCGCATCCCGGTGAAGGCGGGCTACGGGTGGGGCAAGCTGCTGCTGGAGATCTTCGAGAAGACCGTCGAGGGCCGCCTCGAGCAGCCGACCTTCATCACCCATTACCCGGTCGAAGTCTCGCCGCTGGCGCGGGAGTCCGATACCGAGCCGGGCATCACCGACCGTTTCGAGCTGTTCATCGGCGGCAAGGAGATGGCCAACGGCTTCTCGGAGCTCAACGACCCCGAGGACCAGGCGGCCCGCTTCCAGGCCCAGGTCGAACAGAAGGCCGGCGGCGACGACGAGGCCATGCACTACGACGCCGACTACATCCGGGCCCTCGAGGTCGGGTTGCCCCCAACCGGTGGGCTGGGCGTGGGGATCGACCGCCTGGTGATGCTGCTGACCGGATCCTCGTCGATCCGCGACGTCCTGTTGTTCCCCTACATGCGTCCCGAGGATGGCCGCTGACCCCGCGCACGACAGGCCGCCCGGCCGGCTTCAGTTCCCGGGCACCCGGTCGCTATCGGTGCACGGAGGGTCGCGTTATGCTGCCCAGGACGGAGCACCTCATGGGACGGGATCCGGCGTGAACGTCGTCATCGTCGATGATCAGAGCTCGGCGCGCACGATGTTGCGGCACATCGTGGAGGACATCTCCGCGGAGCTGAACGTTCATGACTTCGGCGAGGCGGAGGCCGCGCTGCGCTGGTGCGAGGCCGATCAGCCCGACCTGCTGCTGCTCGACTACCGCATGCCGGGGATGGACGGGCTCGAGTTCGCGCGCCGCTTCCGCCGCATGCCGCTGCATCGCGACATCCCGATCGTGCTGATCACCGTCGTCGGCGACGAGCCGGTGCGGCAGGCGGCGCTGGAAGCGGGGGTCATCGATTTCCTGGTCAAGCCGGTGCGCCCGCGCGAGTTGCGCGCGCGTTGCCGCAACCTGCTGGCGCTGCGCCAGCAGGCCGAGAGCGTCAAGCAGCGGGCGCTGTCGCTGGAGCAGCGGCTGCTGGCCAGCATGCACGAGGTGGAGGAGCGCGAGCGGGAGACCCTGCAGCGACTCGCCCGTGCAATCGAATACCGCGACCTCGGCACCAGCGCGTTCCTCGAGCGGATGGCGCATGTCGCCGGCATGATCGCCGAGTACATCGGCCTGCCGGAGGATACCTGCCGGCTGATCGAGATGGCCGCGCCGCTGCACGACATCGGCAAGATCGCCATTCCGGACGCGATCCTGCTCAAGAAGGGGCCGCTGACCGAGGACGAGATGCAGGTGATGCGCAAGCATCCGCAGATCGGCCACGAGCTGCTGAGCGGCAGCCAGAACCGCTTCATCCAGCTCGGTGCGACCATCGCGTTGCGGCATCACGAGCGCTACGACGGCAGCGGCTATCCGCACGGGCTGAAGGGCGAGGCGATCCCGATCGAGGCGCGGATCGTCGCCGTCGCCGATGTCGCCGACGCGCTGCTGTCGCCGCGTCCGTACAAGCGCCCGTGGACGGTGGAGGAGACGCTCGCGCACCTGTATGCCCAGCGCGGCCGCCTGTTCGACCCGCAATGCGTGGATGCGCTCGTGCGCAACCACACGCGCTTCCGCGAAATCTGCGAGCGGTATTCGATCGCGACCACGATTCCGGATCTGCACTGATCCATGCAGGGGCTTCTTCACCAGTTGCGTTCGCGCCTGCACAAACGCCCGGATTCCGAGCACGCGCAGGACCTGATCCGCATCGCGATCACCGCGCTGTTTTCCGCCTACATGGCGTGGAGCTATTTCAGCGCGGGCGGAAACGGCGCGGTCTCGATCACCTGGCTGGTGCTGCTGAGCGAGCTGCTGGTCGCGCTCGCACTGTTCGCGGCGATCGTGGCGCGGCCCGGGGTCTCGCACATTCGCCGCGCGATCGGCATGCTCGCCGACTACACCGGCATGGGCATCATCATGGCGGTCGAAGGCGAGACCGCGGCGCCGCTGTACGGCGTGTACCTATGGGTCACGATCGGCAACGGCATGCGCTACGGCAATCGCTACCTGCGTGCCGCGACCGCACTGGCGACGCTCTCGTTCTTCACCGTGATCATGATTTCGCCGTATTGGCGCGCCAGCCCGTACCTGTCGTGGGGCCTGCTGGTGGGACTGGCCGCGGTGCCGCTTTACTTCGACTCGCTGCTGCGGCAGCTGACCAGCGCGATCCAGGAGGCGCAGCGCGCCAACGAGGCGAAGAGCCGCTTCCTCGCCAACATGAGCCACGAGTTCCGCACGCCGCTCAACGGCCTGGCGGGAATGTCCGAGCTGCTGGCGACCACGCGACTGGATCAGGAGCAGCGCGAATGCGTCAGCACCATCCAGGCGTCCACCCGCGCGCTGATGGCGCTGGTGGAGGACGTGCTCGACATCTCGGCGATCGAAGCCGGCAAGCTCAAGCTCAACAAGCGTGATTTCTCGCCGCGCGACCTGCTGGATTCGATCAACCTGATCCTGCTGCCGCAGGCGAAAGCGAAGCGGCTGGTGTACGAAGCCGTGCTGGCGCCGGACGTGCCGGAGATGGTGCACGGCGACATGGGGCATGTGCGCCAGGTGCTGCTCAACCTGGCCGGCAATGCGGTCAAGTTCACCGATGCTGGCGCGGTGCGCGTGGTGGTCGAGACCGACGGCGCGAGCGGCAGCCAGATCCGGCTGCGCTTCACGGTCAGCGATACCGGGATCGGCATCCCGCCTGCCGTGCGCGGCCGGCTGTTCGAGGCGTTCGAACAGGCCGAGACCGGGCTGTCGCGCCGCTTCGGCGGCACCGGCCTCGGCCTCACCATCGCCAAGGGACTTACCGAAGCGATGGGTGGCACCCTGGGCTTCGACAGTACCGAAGGGCAGGGCAGCCGGTTCTGGTTCGTGCTGCCGTTCGACCCGGCGACGACACCGGCGCTCCCGGAGCCAGCGGGGTCGGAGGCGCCGGCCGCGGAGAGCGGCCCAGACACGCCTCGGAACGTGATCGCCTTCAGCGACCCGTTCCTGCGCCACCGCGCGCGCGTGCGCAGCATGAGCATCCTCGTCGCCGACGATCACGCCGCCAACCGCATGGTCCTGCTGCGCGTGCTGCAGAAGGCCGGCCATCGTGTCACCTGCGTCGACGGCGGAGAGGAGGTGCTCGACGCGGTGGCGGATGCCGATTTCGATGCGGTGGTCTGCGACCTGCACATGCCGGGCGTCAGCGGGCTGGACCTGCTCAAGCAGCTACGGGTGATGGGGTCCGGCGGCGGCCGGCGCACTCCGGTGGTCGTCTACAGCGCGGACGTGACTCCCGAGTCGATCCGTGCCTGCGAGCAGGCCGGGGCATGGGCGTTCCTGCCGAAGCCGGTGGCGACGACGCGCCTGCTCGACACGCTCGCGGACATCGCGACCAGCAGCGGCACGCGCAGCCAGCCGATGACCACCGTCACGCGCACGGACGTCGGGGCGGGAGGCGAATCGGTATTCGACGCGGCCGTCCTGGACGAACTGGACGCGCTCGGTCTGGGCGAGAACTTCCAGCGCGAATTCGCCAGCCAGTGTCTGCGCGACGCCGAACAGTGCCTGGCCAAACTCGCCGTGGCCTGCGAGGCCAAGGACTGGGAGCAGGTGCGCGAACAGGCGCACGCGTTCAAGGGCGTGGTGGGAAGTCTGGGCCTGATCAAGCTCGCCGCGCTCGGCGGCGAGGTCATGCGACAGCCCGACTGGCAACTCGGGCGCGATTGGCGCTCCACGCTCGGCGAATTGCGCGAGCGGCTGGCGCAGGGACGTCAGCTCATCGAAGCGCGGGAGCTTCAGAGGAACGCCCGCGACGGCGGCGAGCGCACCTCCTGAGCCCCGGCCGCCTCACGCCGCAGTGACCTCGGCGCCGGCGCGACGCGACTGCGCGCGCACCAGACGGTCCATCGTCCGAAGCGACTTCTCGCCCAGCTGCAGCGCGGTGTCGACCCAGATCTCGGTGATCCGCATCAGTTCGTCGAGACTGACGCCTTGCGCCAGCTGGCGGACCTGGTGCATCGCGGCGCGGGCATGCGGAATGCGGCGATTGGCGCGGATGACGTCTTCCACGGCCTGCGGGCCTTCGCCCTTCGGCACCACGATGTCGACCAGGCCCATCCGCTGCAGCTCGACCGCACTGTACAGATTGCCTTCCAGCATGATCCGCTCGGCCAGCGCCGGCGCGATACGCTTGCACATGAAGGAATACGCGCCCATGCCCGGGAACAGGTCGAACAGCACCTCGGGCAGACCCATCATCGCGTCCTCCTCGGCAATGATCGTGTGGCAGCTCAGCGCCGCCTCGAAGCCGCCGCCCAGCGCGTTGCCCTGCACCAGCGCAATGCTGTGCGCGCCTGCGTTCAGACCGGCATAGAAGGCGTACACGCCGAGCACACATTGCCGTGCGTACGCCAGCAGCCCCGCGCGGTCCTGCTGCCGGATCAGGCGGCAGAACAGCTCGAGATCACCCCCGAGATTGAATACGTCGACGTCGGATGCCAGCACCACGTGCGGCAGCTGCGCATCGCCGCGCAGCGCGTTGTCCCGCCGCAGCCGCGCGCCGAGATCCTGCTGGTATTCGGTGATTTCCTCGACGAGCCGTTGCGAAAAGCACGCGCGTCCCGGCGACATTACCAGGTTGGCGTGCATGTGAATCCAGTAGACGGCCCGCTCGGTTTCCTCGACGACGCGCAGGGTGCGACTCGACTCGAGATGCTGGAAGGGATACACGACAGACATGGCTGGCACTCCGGTAGTTGGTCCGTCCGGCCGGTCGCAGTTCAGGACGGCAAAAAGGGGGTTGTTCTTGCGCCCGACGGCCGATTCTATGCGCGCAAAATCACGCCGCCGCAAGCGCCGCAAAATGCCTGGCGACCAGCGGCGGAAAATCCGCGAAAAAAGCGCGTCGGTTATTCCGGCGGCGTGCGCAGCGTGCCCACTGCAATTCTCAGCGGACGCGACGCGGCGGCGCGCGATCCTGAGAAACTGAACGTGACAGCCAAGTCATGGCGAAGGCGAGCGAAGTTTCGCTGTGAATATCAGCCGAAAAGCGCCTGGAACATGCGTGCACCGCCGATCCATACGCCGAGCGCGGTGCCGAGACTGGTCAGGAAGAAATTGAGCAATACGCGGGCGACGCGGTTGCGCCACCAACCGCGCCAATGCTGGACGTCGTCGCGCAAAGCGAGGAAGTCGGCGTGGGTCGGCTTCCGCAGCCACGCCTCGGTGAGCGCGCTCAGCGTGCCCGACGCGAGTGCGGGGTGCAGCGGGGTGATCGGCGAGGCGAGCGCGGCGACCAGAATGCTGAGCGGGTGTCCGCCGGCCGTTGCGCAGCCGATCGCGCCCAGGGTCATCGTCGCCAGCACCCATTGCATCAGCAGGTCCGAGCCCACCTCGAGGCCGCCACGCCAGAAGCCCCAGGCGAAGCCGCCCAGCACGAACGTCGCTAGCACCAGCGTGAACCACGGCACCCGGCTCGGCCGCGGCACCGCATCGAGCGTCTCGCGGATGGCTGCCGGTGGAGCTTGCTCCTCACGCAGGTGGCGCGCGAGCCCGGCGAGATGGCCCGCGCCGACCACCGCGAGCACCGAACGGGCATCGCCCGCGGTCTCGCGCAGGCGCGCCGCCATGTAGCGGTCGCGTTCCGCGATCACCGCCTCGTGCAGCGCGGGACTGCCGCTGGCGAATTCGTCGAATGTGGACTCCAGCAGGTCGCCCTGTTTGAGCTTCTCGATGTCCTCGGCCTTGACTTCCTCGTGCGCGAGCAGCGCGGCGAGCAGGCCGCCGCCGAGCCGCGCGCGGGCCCAGAAGCCCAGGCGCGACCAGGCGCGCCGGAACGTGCGGCCGACGTCACGATCGATCAGGTGGACCGGCAGCTCGCGCTGGCGTGCTTCCAGCACCGCGCGCTTGAGCTCCGCGCCGGGCTCGATTCCGAGCTGCTCCGCGAGCCGTCGCTGATAGGCGGACAAGGCCAGGTTCGCCGCGAACAGCGCGGTGCGGCCGGTGCGCAGCACCTGGATCAGATCGAGCCGCGCCAGCGCATCGGGATCGGTCAGCGCCGCCAGACGCGTCTCATCCAGCTCCACCGCCACCGCGTCGAATGCGCCGCTTGATACCGCGTCGCGTACCGCCTCCACGCTGGCGTGGGAGACGTGCGCCGTGCCCAGCAGGGTGTAGCGCACGCCATCGCGTTCGACGACGGCATGCGGCTGCTCGCGCAGCACGGTTTCGAGCGTACGGGATTCGGACACGGGGGCTCCTGCGGTTCGTCATGCGCGCCGACGGCGCCGCGTGGGCGCCGTCGTGGTGCGCTGCAATAAGCGCAGAGCTTAACAGCCGCTTGGTACGGCAGCCCCTCAGGCGAATCCGAACGGCAGATTCGGCGTGGACACCACACGCACGCCGACCGTCCCGCCGCGCAGGAAACGCAATGCCGCATCGAGCACCGGCGGCGCATCGACGATGCGGTTGTGGCCGAGCCCTTCGGTGGTGAGCAGATGGGCATGCGGCCAGTGGCGCACCAGCCGTTCGCCTTCCGCCCACGGCACCTCGCGGTCGTCGAGGTCGTGCACCACCAGCGCCGGGCGTCCGATCCGCGGTGCGTCGCGATGCACCTGCAGTTCCTCGAAGCTGATGCCGATGCGGTTCTCGAACCAGCGGTACATCGCACGGCAGACGTGTTCGGCCATGCCCACCACGCGCGCAAACCGGTGCGCTGCATCGATCGGATCCGCGGCCGGCGCGACCAGCACCACACGTTGGGCAACCAGGCCGCGGGTCAGCGCGAGCGCGGTGGCTGTGCCTCCGAGCGAATGGCCGATCACCGCGGCCGCCGGTCCGAAGTGCGCCGCCACGTCGAGCAGCGCGGCGACGAAGCCGGGCAGGGTGGCGCGGCGGCCTTCGCTGAGCCCATGACCGGGCTGGTCGAAAGCGACCACCGCATAGCCCGCCTGCCGCAGCGGCGTGATCCAGCCGGCGAAGCGCGTGGCGTGGCTCGACCAGCCATGCGCCAGCAACACGTACGGTTCGCGCGCCGGGTCGCCCCAGACGTAGGTGCGCAGGCGGATGCCGTCGCGCGTGTGTAGCTGGCTTTCGCGCACGCCCTCGGGTACCGCCGTGTGGCGGGCGCGCGTGCGGGTAGCCGATCCGGGCGTGGAGAACAGCAGCGCGGCCCGGCGCGCGGTGGCCGCGGGAGCCACCATGCTGCCGAGGCGGAACGCCGTGCGCAGCGCGCCCCATTGGGCGGAACGAACGATCGTGCGAATTTTTAGCGAGGGCACGGCCATGGCGGGGGCTCCGTGGAAAGTCAGGCGGTGGGGGCGTAGGCGCGCAACAGGCGGTCGAGGGCGCGCTGGCCACGTGCCTGTGCGGCCTCGAACCCGAACAGGCCGCCGTCGTGGTGCACGGCCAGCGCCAGCGCGTTGATCTCGAACGCGACCTGCTCCGGGTCGGCGTGGGCGGCCAGCTCGCCGCTGTCGATCGCCATCCGCACGGCGCGCCCAAGCTCGGTGCGCCAGCGGGTCTCGAGCGCGATCACCCGGTCGCGCAACGGGCCGGGGCGGTCGTCGTATTCGCTGGCCGCGGAAAGGATCAGGCAGCCGCCTTCGTTGCGCCGCACCCAGTCGAACCAGGCGGTGGCGATGGCGCGCAGCCGCGGCAGTCCGCGCGGCGCAGCCAGCGCCGGGCGCAGCACGGCAGCCACGAAGCGTTCGCCGGCCTCCTCCAGCACCGCCAGCTGCAGATCCTCGCGGGATCCGAAGTGGGCGAACACCCCGCTCTTGGACATGCCCACGGCTTCCGCCAGCGGGCCGATCGACAGTCCTTCGAGCCCTGCGCTGGAGGCGATCTCGTACGCCCGTCCGATGATGGTCTCGCGGGTCGAGGCGCCTTTGCGGGTGGCGGTTAGCGGGGACATGGGCGGCACATTAGCACGATCGTTCGATCAAGAACGACCGCTCGTCGGCTGCGCTCAGTCGCGGTAGCGCTTCAGCAGGTCGCCGTAGGCGTCGATGCGGCGGTCGCGCAGGAACGGCCAGATGCGCCGCACCTGCTCGCTGCGGCCGAGGTCCACTTCCGCCATCAGGATTTCCGGCTGGTCGGTCCCGGCGAGCGCGAGGAATTCGCCCTGCGGGCCCAGCACGTGGCTCGACCCCCAGAAGCGGATTCCGGCCGCGCCGAGCGGCGAGGGCTCGTGGCCGACCCGGTTGCACGACAGCACGGGCAGGCCGTTGGCGACCGCATGCCCGCGGTGGCTGAGGACCCACGCGTCGCGCTGGCGCTCGCGCTCGCCCTGTTCGTCGGTCGGATCCCAGCCGATCGCGGTCGGGTACAGCAGCAGCTGCGCGCCGGCCAGCGCCATCAGGCGCGCGCCCTCCGGGTACCACTGGTCCCAGCACACCATCACGCCCAGACGGCCCACCGAGGTATCGATCGGCTCGAAGCCGGTATCGCCGGGCGTGAAGTAGAACTTCTCGTAGAAGCCCGGGTCGTCCGGAATGTGCATCTTGCGGTACTTGCCGGCGACCGAGCCATCGGCGTCGAACACCACCGCGGTGTTGTGGTACAGCCCGGGCGCGCGTCGCTCGAACAGCGAGCTGACCAGCACCACCCGGTGCTGGCGGGCGATCGCCGACAGCCGCTCGGTGCTCGGCCCGGGGATCGTCTCGGCCAGCTCGAATTCGCAGACGTGCTCGTGCTGGCAGAAGTAGGGGCCGTTGTGCAGCTCCTGCAGCAGCACCAGCCGCGCGCCGCGTGCGGCCGCCTCCGCCACGCGGGCCTGGATGATGTCCAGGTTGGCCTCGGCGTTGCGCGGCCCTTGGTCGATGACGGCGCGTTCCTGGATCAGCGCGACGGGCAGGGTCGTGGTCTTCATCGGCCTGGAATTCGGGAAAAGGAGAAGAGGGGAGTCTAGTCGCCGGCCCGCAGCGAGCGTCCGCGGTCGACGAACGCGGGCTAACCGACGACGCCGCGCGGCAGCTGCATGGTCACGCAGTGCAGGCTGCCGTTCTGCCAGATCAGCGGCCGGCATGGCACCGGGACGATCTCGCGGTCGGGGAAGGCCGCCGCAAGCACCGCCTGCGCCTGCGCGTCGGCGGGATCGCCGTAGGCGGGCATGAGCACGGCCCCGTCGACGATGAGGAAATTGGCATAGCTCGCCGCGAGCCGGCGCCCGTCGTCGAGAATGGGCTGCGCCCACGGCAGCGCGAACAGCCGGTACGGCCGGCCGTCGCGTGTGCGCAGCGCGGCAAGCTCCGCCGCCATCGCCTGCAGCTCGGCGTAATGGCTGTCGGCGGGGTCGTCGCAGCCCTGGTAGACGATCGCGTCCTCGGCGGCGAAGCGGGCCAGGGTGTCGATGTGGGCGTCGGTGTCGTCGCCTTCCAGGTAGCCGTGGTCGAGCCACAGCACGCGCTCCTGCCGCAGCCACTCCGCCAGCCGTGCGGACAGCGTGGCACGGTCGAGCGTCGGATGACGCTGCGCCAGACAGCGCCAAGTGGTCAGCAGGGTGCCCGCGCCGTCGGTCTCGATCCCGCCACCTTCCAACGCAAAATCAAGCTGTTGGCGATTACTTTTGATGAACAACCCCAACTCGTGAAGGCGCTCGACCAGACGGTCGTCCTGGCTGGCCTCGAACTTGCCGCCCCAGCCGGTGAAGCGGAAATCGAGCAGCCGGAAGGCATCGCGGCCGGGACCGACCAAGGTGATCGGCCCGGAGTCGCGCAGCCAGGTGTCGTCATAGGGCACCTCGACGAAGCGCACCCGCGCCATGTCCACGCGCGCCGATGACAGCCGCGCCCGCGCATAGGCCTCGATGTCGGCATCCGCCACGCAGACGATCGCCTGTTCGAAGCGGGTGATCGCCGCGACCAGCGCGATGTAGGTCTCCTCGACCTCGGCCAGGCGCTCGGCCCAGTCGGTGTCGGCATGCGGCCAGGCGATCAGCACGGCCGACTGCGGTTCCCATTCGGCCGGAAAACGGAAGGTGTTGGCGGTCATCGGTGACGTCAAGAAGCCCGCGGCAAGCCGCGGACTCGGGAAGGGGAGCGGAAGCCGGCAGGGCCGGCGTGGTCAGCGGATCGGCGGCTTCGGGCCGGTCTCGCTGGGCGAGGCCTGGTTGACCACGACGTCGATCACCCGTTCGCGCTCGAAGTAGACGGTGAACTGCGGATACACCCAGCGGTGGATCGCCGGCCACTGCCGCTTCTGGCCGCCGCGCGGATCCAGCTTCTCGAGCGGGGCGCCGAAGCGCGCCTGCACCTGGGCCATGGTGTGGCCGCGCGCGGGGGCGCCCGCCGGTTCCACCTGAACCCGGTCGACCAGCAGGGTCTCCGCCGAGGCCGTACCGGCCAGGGCCAGGCCGACCAGTGCGGCCGCGATGCGTGAGGTCATGGCGAGGCTCCCACGTTCAAGGTGGCGCGATTGTACGCACACCCGAGCCACGGACCGCGGCCGCGTCCACAAATGCGAAGGCCGCCTCGCGGCGGCCTTCGGCAGGCGACTGCAGCCGGCGCTCAGCGCTGGCGCGCCTTGAAGCGCGGGTTCGACTTGCAGATCACGAAGACCTTGCCGCGGCGGCGGACGACCTTGCAATCGCGGTGGCGGGCCTTCGCCGACTTCAGGGAGGACAGGACCTTCATGATGGACCTCGAAAACGTGGAAAACGGACGAAGCCCGCGATTCTAGCGGCTGCGCGGCATGAGCCGCAAGCGCGCCGGCGCGCCGGCATAATGTCCGGATGACCGAATCCGTTCCCGTATTGACCATCGACGGCCCGTCCGGCTCCGGCAAGGGCACCATCAGCCGCCGGGTGGCCGCACGGCTGGGCTGGCACTACCTCGATTCCGGCGCGCTCTACCGCGCCGTGGGCGTCGCCGCTGGCTGGTCCGACGTCGACCTCGCCGATCCCGCCGCGCTGGTCCGATGCGCGTTCGACACCGTCATCGACTTCCGCGAGGCCGCGAGCGGGGAGCTGCGCGTCCTGATCAACGGCATGGACGCGACCGACGAGCTGCGTACCGAAACCGCCGGCGCGGCCGCCTCGGCCATTGCCGCCATCCCGGAAGTGCGTGCCGCGCTGAAGGACCGCCAGCGTGTGTTCCGCCGTCTGCCCGGGCTGGTCGCGGACGGCCGCGACATGGGCACGGTCATCTTCCCGGACGCCCCGATCAAGGTGTTCCTGACCGCCAGCGCCGAAGAACGTGCGGAAAGACGCTATAAACAGTTGAAGGACAAAGGGGTTTCGGTTAACTTGGAGAGTCTGCTGAGGGAGATTCTCGCCCGCGACGCACGCGACGCCCAGCGCGCGGTGGCGCCCCTGCGGCCGGCCGAAGACGCCGTCTGCATCGATACCACTGGCATGAGCATCGACGCGGTGGTCGAACGCGTACTGGCCCTGCTGCCGGCACGCTGAGGCCGCGGTCGTTTCTGTCCTGGCAGACCAGGCCCGCCGCACGTGCGGCGGTACTTCCACATGACACAGGCGTGCCTGCGTGCCGCCGCAAGGGTGGGTCAGCCGGATCGGCGGGCCCGTGTGTTCAACCGAGACATTTTCCAATGACCGAATCTTTTGCCGAACTGTTCGAACAGAGCCAGGCCCAGCTGGCGAAACTGAAGCCGGGTGCGATCGTCACCGGCACCGTCGTCGACATCCGCGGCGACGTGGTGGTGATCAACGCGGGCCTGAAGTCCGAAGGCATCGTGCCGATCGAGCAGTTCCGGAATGACGCCGGCGAGATCGAAGTCAACGTAGGCGACGAAGTGAAGGTCGCGCTCGACTCGATCGAGAACGGCTTCGGCGAGACCGTGCTCTCGCGCGAGAAGGCCAAGCGCGCGATGGTGTGGGACGAGCTCGAGAAGGCGCTCGAGAACAACGAGACCATCACCGGCCGCATCAGCGGCAAGGTCAAGGGCGGCTTCACCGTCGACATCAAGGACGTGCGCGGCTTCCTGCCGGGCTCGCTGGTCGACGTGCGCCCGGTGCGCGACTCGGCCTACCTCGAGGGCAAGGAGCTCGAGTTCAAGCTCATCAAGCTGGACCGCAAGCGCAACAACATCGTCGTCTCCCGCCGCGCGGTGGTCGAGAGCGAGTACAGCGCGGAGCGCGAGCAGCTGATGGAGAAGCTGCAGGAGGGCGCGATCCTCAAGGGCGTGGTCAAGAACCTCACCGACTACGGCGCGTTCGTCGACCTCGGCGGCATCGACGGCCTGCTGCACATCACCGACATGGCGTGGAAGCGCGTGCGCCATCCGTCCGAGGTGGTGGAAGTCGGCCAGGAGCTCGAGGTCCGCGTGCTCAAGTACGACCGCGAGCGCAACCGGGTCAGCCTCGGCCTCAAGCAGCTGGGCGAGGATCCGTGGGACAACATCGCGCGCCGCTATCCGTCGGGCACCCGCGTGTTCGGCAAGGTCAGCAACGTCACCGACTACGGCGCGTTCGTCGAGATCGAGCCGGGCGTCGAGGGTCTGGTGCACGTGTCCGAGATGGATTGGACCAACAAGAACGTCAACCCGTCCAAGATCGTGCAGGTCGGTGACGAGACCGAAGTCATGGTGCTCGACGTCGACGAGGAGCGTCGCCGCATCTCGTTGGGCATGAAGCAGTGCACGCAGAATCCGTGGGAGACCTTCGCGGCCAGCCACAAGAAGGGCGATCGCGTGTCCGGCCAGATCAAGTCGATCACCGACTTCGGCATCTTCGTCGGTCTCGACGGCGGTATCGACGGCCTGGTGCACCTGTCCGACCTCAGCTGGAACACCTCCGGCGAGGACATGGTGCGCAACTTCAAGAAGGGCGACACCGTCGAGGCGGTGGTGCTGGCGGTCGATCCGGAGCGCGAGCGCATCTCGCTCGGCATCAAGCAGCTCGAGCAGGATCCGATGGGCACGTTCGTCGCGTCCAACGCCCGCGGCTCGATCGTCAAGGGCCGGGTGAAGGAAGTCGACGCCAAGGGCGCTACGGTCGAACTGGCCGACGGTATCGAGGGCTATATCGCCGCGCGCGACATCGCCCGCACCCGAGTCGACGACGCTACCCAGCACCTGAAGGTCGGCGACGAGATCGAAGCCAAGATCATCGGCAACGATCGCAAGGGCCGCACCGTGCAGCTGTCCATCCGCGCCAAGGACGAAGCGGAGCAGGCCGAGGCGCTGGCGGACTACAACCGTCAGTCGTCGGAAGCGGCCAGCGGCACCACCAAGCTGGGTGCGCTGCTGCGCGAGCAGCTCGGCGCCAAGTCGTCGGAGTGATGCCGACGGACGTACGGGCGCGGACAGGCGCATCGCCTGCCGCGTCCCGATAAGCAACACCAGGCGGCCCGGGTCATCCGGGCCGCTTGCTGAGAGCGCCCCGCCATGAACGACACCGCCCGCAACGTAGTCCTGCATTCGGCCATGACCAAATCCGAGCTGATCGAGCTGCTGGCGCAGCGCCAGAGCCACCTGAAAGGCGAGGACGTGGACCTGGCGGTCAAGGCGCTGCTGGAGATGATGGGCAGCGCGCTGGCGTCGGGCGAGCGGATCGAGATCCGCGGCTTCGGCAGCTTCTCGCTGCATTACCGTCCGCCGCGCACCGGTCGCAACCCGAAGACGGGCGAGGCGGTCGCGCTGCCGGCCAAGCACGTGCCGCATTTCAAGCCCGGCAAGGAATTGCGCGAGCGCGTCGCCGACGTGATGCCGCTCGACGAGAACGACTGAGCAGCCTGCAGTCCGCGCCGGCGCGTGGGCTAAGCTAGCGGTCGCAACGACCGCACGGAGTATCGCCATGCGTCTGGTTCGCCTGCTCGCGGCCATCGCCTTCCTGTTCGCCGGCGCGCTGATCGGCGCGCTCAACCGGCAGCCGGTCACGCTCGATTTCGCCCTCGCCACGGTGGCCGTGCCGCTCGGCGTGGCGCTGCTGGTGGCGTTGCTCGCCGGCGTGCTCATTGGCGGCACGGTGGTGTCGATCGGTGTCGCGCTGCCGATGCGTCGCAGGCTGGCGCGCGCCGAACGCGCGGCGGCTCCCCGCGCGGAGGCCTGACTGCATGGCGTTCATCAGCGAGTGGTTCTGGTTCTTCCTGCTGCTGCCGATCGCCGCGGTCGGCGGCTGGATCGTCGGACGCCGCGGGGGCGAGCAGCACAGCGACACCCAGGTCAGCAAGCTGTCGACCACCTACTTCCGCGGTCTCAACTATCTGCTCAACGAGCAGCCCGACAAGGCGATCGAGCTGTTCCTGCACATCGCGGAACTCGACAAGGACACGTTCGAGACGCAGGTCGCGATCGGCCATCTGTTCCGCCGGCGGGGCGAGGTCGATCGGGCGATCCGGCTGCACCAGGCGCTCGCGCAGCGCCCCGGGCTGTCCGACCAACAGAAGGTGCAGGCGTTGCTGGCGCTGGGTGAGGACTACATGCGCTCGGGCCTGCTGGATCGTGCCGAGACCGTGTTCAGCGATCTGGTCGCGCTCGACACACGCGCGCCGCTGGCGTTGCGCCATCTGATCCAGATCTACCAGGCCGAACGCGACTGGGCGAAGGCGATCGAGAACGCGCGCCGCTTCGAGGCCGCTACCGGCGAGCCGATGGGCAAGCTGATCGCCCAGTTCGAGTGCGAATTGGCCGAGCGCCATCGCGAGGCCGGCGAGGGCGAGGCGGCGCGGGCGGCGATCGCGCGCGCCTACGAGGCCGATCCGAATTCGGTCCGCGCCGGCATGCTGGAAGGCCGTCTTGAGATGGAGGGCGGCAACGACAACGCGGCGATTCGCGCCTACGAGCGCGTGGCACGGACCGATCCCGACTATTTGCCCGAGGTCCTGCCGAATCTTCTGGACTGCTACGAACGCGTCGGCGACGGCCCGGGCGCCCGCAAGTTCCTCGCTGCGATGTGCGAGCACTACCGCGGCATCGCACCGGTCCTGGCGCTGACCCGCATGGTGGAAGCCGCCGACGGCGCCGAGGCCGCGCGCGCCTATCTGGCGCGCCAGCTCAAGGACCGGCCGTCGGTGCGCGGCGAGGCGGCGCTGATCGACCTGACCATCGCCGCAGGGGCCGACCCGCTGGCGACGCTGCACGATCTCAAGCACATCACCGACCAGCTGCTGGTGCGCAATCCGAGCTACCGCTGCAACCGCTGCGGATTCGGCGCGCGCAGCCACCACTGGCAATGTCCCAGCTGCAAGGAGTGGGGTTCGATCAAGCCGCTGCTCAACTACGCGGTGGTGTGAGCATGCCCGGCTGGCTGGCGCTGTTCGCCGCGCTCGCGGCGGTGTCGACCTGGTTCGTGCGGGGCTATGCGCTGCAGCGTCGTCTGGTCGACGCGCCGGGCGAACGACGCAGCCACACGGTGGCCACGCCGCGCGGTGGAGGCGCTGCGATCGTGGTGGCGGTGCTGGTGGCGGCAATCGCGCTGTCGATGCGTTTTCCGGCACAAGCCACGCTGCTGCGCCTGTTCGCCAGCGGCTTCGCGATGGTCGCGCTGGTCGGTTGGATCGACGACCACCGGCCGACTTCGCCGTGGCTCAGGCTCGGCGTGCATGCGCTCGCCGCCGGCGTGCTCGCGGTCGGTCTCGCCCTGGCCCACGGCGACTTCCGGCTGGCGCTCGGCGCCTTCGTGCTCGCCGTGGTGCTGACCAACGTGTGGAACTTCATGGACGGCATCAATGGCATCGCGGCGACCCAGGCGCTGCTGGTGGCGTCCGCGCTCGCATGGGCGACCGGCGGCGCCTGGGGCTGGCTGGGTGCGGCACTGGCGGCGGCGTGCGCCGGCTTTCTGCCGTTCAACTTCCCGCGGGCACGCATCTTTCTCGGCGATGTCGGCAGCGGGGCGCTCGGCTTTGCGCTCGCCGCACTCGGTGCCGCGGCCGGGGCCCAGTGGGCCCTGGAGCCGGTGCTCGTGCTGATGCTGTTGTCGGCGTTCCTGGTGGATGCCGGGTTGACGCTGTTGCGCCGCATCCTGCGCCGCGAACGGTGGTGGACGGCGCACGCGCAACACGCCTACCAGGCATGGGCGCGCCGCAACGGACATACGCGGGTGACCCTGGCCTATGCAGGCTGGACCGTGGCAGCGGTCACGCTGGCGCTGATGCTGCAGCGGCAACCCGCATGGTTGAGCGTGGTTGGCGTGACGGCGTGGTATACATGCGCCGCTTTATTGTGGTGGTGGATACAGCGACGCTCCGCCTGAGGAGGGCAAGCGGGGGGCGCTGAGTAAGCCGGTGGGGGCCGGTCGGTTGCTGCAGGGATAAAGGCAAGGGAATGAAGGCCTGGCAGGACAATGCGAAAGTCTGGTTACCCCGACTGGCGGTCGTCGCCCACGACCTGTCGATGGTTTGGCTTGTGTGGCAGGGGCTGCATCACCTCCGCCTCGGGTTAGCCAACCATCCACTACCAGCGGCGTGGATGTCGCCGGAAATCGCGCTCGTGCTGCTGGCGCAGGGCCTGGTGTTCTGGCAGGTCGGGCTGTACCGCGGCCTATGGCGCTACGCCAGCGTTCCCGACCTCTGGAACATCTTCAAGGCGAGCGCGCTGGGACTGTTCGCCGTCGCGGTCGTGCTGTTCCTGTACAACCGGCTGGCGTCGGTGCCGCGGGCGGTGCTGCTGCTGTATCCGTTTGTGCTGATGGGCGCCCTCGGCGGCCCGCGACTGCTGTATCGCGCCTGGAAGGACAGCCGCGTCGATTCCGACCAGAAAGGCTCGGTGCGGGTGCTGATCCTTGGCGCCGGCCGCGCCGGTGAGGCGCTGGTGCGCGACCTGCGCCGTTTCGGCACCTACCAGCCGGTCGGCTTCCTCGACGACGCCAACCGCCTGCGCGGCACCAAGGTGCAGGGCGTGCCGGTGCTCGGCCGGGTCGATGAGGTCGCCGAGATCGCCCGCGAGACGGCCGCCAAGCTGCTCGTAATCGCGATGCCGTCGGTGACCGGCAGCGCTCTGCAGCGGGTGGTCGGCTGTTGCGAGCGGACCGGTCTGCCGTTCCGCATGGTGCCGCGCCTGCAGGACGTGCTCGAGGGCCGTTCGCTGCCGGGCGAGCTCAAGGAGGTCGCGATCGAGGACCTGCTGGGACGCGAACCGGTGCTGCCGGACTGGAAAGCGATCCGCGACTGGCTCGGGGGCCGCAGCGTGCTGGTGACCGGCGCCGGCGGCTCCATCGGTTCCGAACTGTGCAGGCAATGCGCGCGCCATGGCGCGCGCCGCATCGCGCTGGTCGAGATGGACGAGCTCGCGCTGCTGACCACCGAATCGGCGCTGCGTCGCGACTTCCCCGGCATCGAGATCATCCCGGTGCTGGGGGACTGCGGTGACCCGGCGGCGATCCGCTATGCGCTCGACCGCGCCAGACCCGAGGCGGTCTTCCACGCCGCCGCCTACAAGCAGGTGCCGCTGCTCGAGGCGCAGCTGCGCGAGGCGGTGCGCAACAACGTGCTGGCCACCGCGACCGTCGCCAATGCCTGCCACCAGGCCGGCGTCGATACGTTCGTGCTGATCTCGACCGACAAGGCGGTCGACCCGGCCAACGTGCTCGGCGCCACCAAGCGACTGGCGGAGATGGCATGCCTTGCGACTGCGCAACGTAGCCCGACGCGTTTCGTCACCGTGCGCTTCGGCAACGTCCTCGATTCCGCCGGCAGCGTGGTGCCGCTGTTCCGGGAGCAGATCCGCCAGGGCGGCCCGGTGACGGTCACAGACCCGGAGGTCACGCGCTACTTCATGACCATTCCGGAAGCCTGCCAGCTGATCCTGCAGGCGTCCGCGATCGGGACCCACGAGACCGTGTACACGCTGGACATGGGCGAGCCGGTCCCAATCCGGCTGCTCGCCGAGCAGCTGATCCGGCTCGCCGGCAAGCAGCCCGGCCGCGACATCGCGATCGTGTACACCGGACTGCGGCCGGGCGAGAAGCTGCACGAGACGCTGTTCCACGCCGACGAGCGCTACCGCCCGACGGCCCATCCGAAGATCCTCCAGGCCGAACCGCGCGAGGTGTCCGCCTCGACCGTAGACGCGGCGCTGACGCGCATGCAGGAAGCCTGTAGGCGCTACGACCTGGAGACGCTCGCGCAGGTGCTGCGCGAGGCGGTACCCGAATTCCAGCCTGCCGACGTCCCGCAGACGCCGTCGGCAGCGACGGTCGTGGCGTTCCCCGCACGAACCGCCAGGAAAATCTGATGCCCCGCATTCGCAAGGCTGTCTTCCCCGTCGCCGGCCTCGGCACGCGCTTCCTCCCCGCCACCAAGACCGTTCCGAAAGAGATGCTTCCGATCGTCGATCGGCCGCTGATCCAGTACGCGGTCGACGAAGCCATCGAAGCCGGCTGCGACACCCTGGTGTTCGTCACCAACCGTTACAAGCACGCGGTCGCGGACTATTTCGACAAGGCATACGAGCTCGAGCAAAAGCTCGAGCGCTCCGGCAAGCAGGAGCAGCTCGAGCTCGTGCGTAAGGTGCTGCCGGACGGCGTGCGCGCGGTATTCGTCACCCAGGCCGAAGCGCTCGGCCTGGGGCATGCCGTGCTGTGCGCCAAGCCGGTGGTGGGCGACGAGCCGTTCGCGGTGCTGCTGCCGGACGACCTGATCTGGAACCGCGGCCCCGGCGCGCTGACCCAGATGGCCGACGCCCACGAAGCGACCGGCCACAGCATGATCGCCGTGCAGGACGTCCCGCGCGACAAGACCGCGAGCTACGGCATCGTCGCCACCGACAGCTTCAGCGGGCGGCAGGGCCGAATGAGCGCGATCGTCGAAAAGCCGAAGCCCGAGCACGCGCCCAGCAATCTTGCGGTCGTCGGCCGCTATGTGCTGAACCCGCGCATCTTCGAGCTGCTCGAGCAGACCACGCCAGGCGCCGGTGGCGAGATTCAGCTGACCGATGCCATTGCCGCGCTGCTGAAGGAGGAGCCGGTGCACGCCTACCGATTCCAGGGCACGCGCTTCGACTGCGGCACGCATATCGGCCTGATCGAAGCGACCATCCGCTATGCGCTCGATCACGAGACGCTGAGCGATGCCGCGCGGCAGCTGATGCAGAACGCGCTGTCGGAACTCGGCGTCGAGGAACTCGGCTGATCTCAGCCGAAACGCCACCACGCGGCGGCGGCGCACACCAGCACGATCGCCGCCAGCGCGAAGGCGAGGGCGGCAGCGCGATCGATGCGTGCCGCCCAGCGCAGCGCCTCGGCACCGCGCAGCACGCGCACGTCGCGCAGGGTCTTCCAGGCCTGCGGAGGGAACCGGGCCTCGCCGCGCACCGCGTGCGCCATCCGGCGTAGTGTCAACGCCACGAGCAGCGGCGGCGCGGCCAGGAACAGCGCGAGCGTCGCCAGCAGCACGCGCGCGCGGTCGCAGCATCGGCGGCCTGCAGGCGCGGTATGAGCTGGGCGAGCCACGCATCCAGCCACCACAGGGCTGCGGCACCGGCGACTACCACCACCCCGAGGAGCCGCAGCATGCGGGCGCGATAGGCGCGGTCGGCAGGATGGGTTTCCATCGGCGCTCCGAAGATCGGCGGGAGGCTTGCGGCGGCACCACCGGCGCGACAGGCTTGGCGTCTCGCCGTCCCGCACCCCCGCCGATGTCGCCACCGCCCGCCACCTACTATCGTGCCACCGCGCCACGGCGTTCGTTCGGCCCCGAACTTGCGGGCCGGGTGGACGCTTCGGTCTGCGTGGTCGGCGGCGGCTTCGCCGGGCTCAACACGGTCCTGGGCCTGTGCGAGCGTGGCATGCGCGACGTGGTGCTGCTCGAGGCCGACGCCATCGGTTACGGCGCGTCCGGTCGCAATGGCGGCTTCGTGTTCGGTGGTTTTTCGCGCGGTGAGGATGCCCTGCTGCGCGAGCTTGGCCCCGAACGTGCGCGCCGGGCCTACCACGGCACCCTCGACGCGGTCGAACGCATCCGCGAGCGCGTACACCGGCACGCGATCGACTGCGACATCGCGGAAGCGGGCGTGATCTGGGCCAACTGGTTCCGCGACCCGGAGGTGCTGCGCGCGCGCCAGCGCCTGCTGGCCGAGCATTACGGCGTCGAGTGGCAGTGGCTGCCGCGCGATGCCCTGCGCGCGCAGGTGCGCAGCGAGCGTTACCACGACGGCCTGTTCGAGCCGCAGGCGTTCCACTTCCACCCGCTGAAGTACGCGCAGGGGTTGGCCGCAGTGGCGACGGGGCAGGGTGCGCGCATCCACGAGCACACGCCGGCGGTCGCGCTCGAGCGCGAGGGTGCCGGCTGGCGCGTGCGCACCCCGCGGGGCGAGGTGCGGGCGCAATGCGTGGTGCTGGCCTGCGGCGGCTACCTGGCGCGGCTGCGTCGGCGTATCGACGCCGGGGTGATGCCGATCGCCACCTACGTGATGGTGACCGAACCGCTCGGCGCGCGCATGGACGACATTCTGCACACGCGTGCGGCCGTCTACGACACCCGCTTCGCGTTCGATTATTACCGTCCGCTGCCCGACTCACGGCTGCTGTGGGGCGGACGCATCTCGGTGCGCGACCGCGCGCCGGCGGAAGTCGAACGCGTGCTGTACCAAGACCTGCTGACGGTGTTTCCGCAGCTTGCTGGCGTGCGGATCGAGCACGCCTGGTCTGGCCTGATGAGTTATGCACGACACCAGATGCCGCAGCTCGGCGAGGTCGAGCCCGGGCTGTGGGTTGCGCAGGCGTTCGGTGGCCATGGCGTGGCACCTACCACCTTCGTTGGGGAGCTGCTGGCCGCGGCAATCGCCGAGGGCGATACGCGCTGGCGCGACCTCGCCGATTACGGGCTGATCTCTGCGCTGAAACCCGCCGGGCTGCTCGCCGCGCAGTTGAGCTACTGGTGGCTGCAGTTCCGCGATGCGTGGAAGGATCGGCGCGAGGGTCGCACTCCGCACTCGGCCTGAACTTCGACTCGGGACACATGAACGAAACGAACACGATCAGTTGGGCGGACTTCGAGAAGGTGCTGATCTGCGCCGGCACCGTGGTCCGCGTGGAGCCGTTTCCCGAGGCGCGCAAGCCGGCGTGGAAGGTGTGGGTCGATTTCGGTCCCTACGGCGTGCGCAAGACCAGCGCGCAGATCGTCGCGCTGTATGCCGCCGACGACCTGCTCGGCCGCCAGGTCGTCGGCGTGCTCAACTTCCCGCCGAAGCAGGTCGGGCCGTTCCGGTCGGAATTCCTGCTCACCGGCTTCCATACCGATGGCGGCGTGGTGATCGCCACCGTCGAGCGGCCGGTGCCCAACGGGGCACGGCTGGCCTAGATGGCTTTCGTCGGGCCGGCAGGGCCCGGAACACGCGCCCCGGCGTGCCGCCCGGGCTTGGACGAGACGACGCGCGAAGCGCTCAGAGCGCTTCGAAGATCCCGGCCGCGCCCATGCCGGTGCCGATGCACATCGTCACCATGCCGTACTTCTTCCGGTGGCGGCGCAGGCCATGGACGAGGGTCGCGGTGCGGATGGCGCCGGTGGCACCGAGCGGATGGCCGAGCGCGATGGCGCCGCCCAGCGGGTTCACCTTGTCCGGGTCCAGCCGGCTGTCGCGGATGACCGCGAGCGCCTGCGCGGCGAACGCCTCGTTGAGCTCGATCCAGTCGAGCTGGTCCTGGCTCAGTCCGGCCTGCCTCAGCGCCTTCGGAATCGCCGCGATCGGCCCGATTCCCATCACTTCCGGCCGCACGCCGGCGACCGAGAAGCTGACGAAACGGGCGAGCGGGGTCAGGCCGTACTGCTTCACCGCCTGCTCCGACGCCAGCAGCACCGCCGCGGCGCCGTCGCTGGTCTGCGAACTGTTGCCGGCGGTCACGCTGCCGCCGAACTGGCCGTTGCGGAACACCGGCTTGAGCTTGGCCAGCGCATCCATCGAGGTATCCGCGCGCGGGCCTTCGTCGATCTCCACGACCGTCTTCTTCAGCCGCACCGCATTGCCGGCCAGGTCGGGCATGCGCGCGACCACTTCGTACGGCGCGATCTCGTCGCGGAATTCGCCGCCCTCGATCGCCGCGATCGCCTTGCGGTGCGAGGCGTAGGCGAACGCGTCTTGGTCCTCGCGCGAGACTTTCCATTCCTCGGCGACCTTCTCGGCGGTAATGCCCATGCCGTAGGCGATCGCGACGTTCTCGTCGCGGGCGAACACCTGCGCGCTCAGCGCAACCTTGTTGCCCATCATCGGCACCATCGACATCGACTCGGTGCCGCCGGCCAGCATCAGGTCAGCGTTGCCGAGCCGGATCTCGTTGGCGGCCAGCGCCACCGCCTGCAGGCCAGAGGAGCAGAAGCGGTTGACGGTCTGCGCGCCGATCGTGTTCGGCAGGCCGGCCAGCAGCATGCCGATGCGCGCGACGTTCATGCCTTGCTCGGCCTCGGGCATCGCGCAGCCGACGATCACGTCGTCGATGCGGTCGACATCGATGCCCGGCGCCTGCGCGAGCACGGCCTTCAGCACGTGCGCCAGCATCTCGTCGGGACGGGTGTTGCGGAACACGCCACGCGGGGCCTTGCCGACCGGGGTGCGGGTGGCGGCGACGATATAGGCGTCCTGGATCTGCTTGCTCATGGAAATTCCTCCTCGTCGCTCAGTTGCGCAGCGGCTTGCCGGTCTTGAGCATGTGGGCGATGCGCTCCTGCGTCTTCGGCATCTGCGCGAGCGCCACGAAGTGCTCGCGCTCCAGCCGCAGCAGCCAGTCCTCGTCCACCACCGCGCCGCGGTCGACCTCGCCGCCGCACAGCACGGTGGCGATGCGCGAGGCGATCTCGTAGTCGTGCGACGAGATGAACCGGCCTTCCAGCATGTTGACCAGCATCATCTTGAAGGTGGCGATGCCGACGTCGCCTGCGACCTGGATGCGGCGCGCGGGCGGGGGCGGGCGATAGCCGGCTTCGGCCAGCGCCAGCGCCTGTTGCTTGGCGACATGCAGCAGCTCGTGCGCATTGAACGCCACCACGTCGCCCTCGCGCGCCAGCTTCAGCGCCTTGGCCTCGAGCGCCGAGGTCGACACCTTGCCCATCGCGACGCTCTCGAACGGGGTCTTGAGCTGTGCGAACACATCGCCGCCCGGGCCGGCCGCTTCCGACGCGCGCAGCGCCAGTTCCTTCAGGCCGCCGCCAGCCGGCAGCAAGCCGACACCGGCTTCGACCAGACCGACGTAGCTCTCCAGCGCGAACACGCTGCGCGCGGCGTGCATCTGGAACTCACAGCCGCCGCCCAGCGCCAGACCGCGTACCGCGGCCACCACCGGCACCAGCGCGTACTTGATCCGCTGCGAGGTGGCCTGGAAGTCGGCCACCATCTTCTCGAACCCGGCGACGTCGCCCGCCTGCAGCAGGCCGAGCGCACCGGTCAGGTCCGCGCCGGCCGAGAACGGCTCCTTCGGCTGCCAGATCACGAGTCCACGGAAATCGCGCTCGGCGACTGCGATGGCCTCCTGCAGGCCCGCCAGCACCTGGTCGTTGACCGTGTGCATCTTGGTCTTGAAGCCGACCACGGCGATGTCCTCGCCGTCGTCCACCCACATGCGCACGCCGTCGTTTTCGTACACCGTGCGGCCCTGCGAGAACTTCTCGCCGAGCAGCGGGTCGGGGAGGCGCTGGCGTGCGTACACCGGGTTGGAAGAGCGCGGCACCTCGGTGTTGCGCACCGGGCTGAAGCTGCCCTTGGCGCCGTGCACGCCCTCGCGGCCGTCGAACACCCAGTCGGGCAGGGGCGCGTTGCTCATCGCGCGGCCGGCCACGATGTCCTCGGCGATCCACTCGGCCACCTGCTTCCAGCCGGCCGCCTGCCAGGTTTCGAACGGGCCGAGCGACCAGCCGTAACCCCAGCGCAGCGCGAAGTCCACGTCGCGGGCGGTATCGGCGATCTCGGCGAGGTGGAACGCGCTGTAGTGGAACGTGTCGCGGAAGATCGACCACAGGAACTGCGCCTGCGGGTCGCTGCTTCCGCGCAGGGCGGCGAATTTCTTCGCCGGGTCCTTTTCCTTGAGCATCGCGCCGACGCCGGCGTCGAGCTCACCGGCGCTCGGGCGGTAGTCCTGCGCCTTCAGGTCGAGCACCAGGATGTCCTTGCCGCGCTTGGTGTAGAAGCCGGCGCCACTCTTCTGGCCGAGCGCGCCTTTCTCGACCAGGGCGGCGAGCCACTTCGGCGCATTGAAGTAGGCATGCCACGGGTCGTCGGGCAGGGTGTCGGCCATGGTCTTGATGACGTGGACCATGGTGTCCAGGCCAACCACGTCCGCGGTGCGGTAGGTCGCCGATTTCGGGCGGCCGATCGCCGGGCCCGTCAGCGCGTCCACGGTGTCGAAGCCCAGCCCCAGCTGCTCGGTGTGGTGCATCGCGGCCAGCATCGAGAACACCCCAATGCGGTTGCCAATAAAGTTGGGTGTGTCCTTGGCATACACCACGCCCTTGCCGAGCGTGGTGGTCAGGAACGCCTCCAGGCCCTCGAGTACCACCGGGTCGGTCGTGCGGGCGGGGATCAGCTCGGCCAGGTGCATGTAGCGTGGCGGGTTGAAGAAGTGAACGCCGCAGAAGCGCGCGCGAAGTTCTTCCGGAAGAACGTCTGCCAACGCATTGATTCCCAAACCGGACGTGTTGCTGGCCAGCACCGCATGGGCCGGCACGTAGGGCGCCACCTTGCGGTACAGGTCCTGCTTCCAGTCCATCCGCTCGGCGATCGCCTCGATGATCAGGTCGCAGCCGCGCAGCAGCTCCAGGCCGGTCTCGTAATTGGCCGGCACGATGCGCTCGGCCAGCGCCTTGTCGGCCAGCGGGGCGGGGCTGAGCTTGGCCAGGTTGGCGATCGCCCGGGTCACGATGCCGTTGGGGTCACCCTCCTTGGCGGGCAGCTCGAACAGCACGGTGTCCACGCCGGCATTGGTCAGATGCGCGGCGATCTGCGCACCCATCACGCCCGCGCCCAGCACGGCCGCGCGACGCACAAGCAATTTGTTAGCCATGTCCTGTAACTCCTTGAGTATTATGGCGACGAGCTGCGGAAGCCGGCTGCAGCGAAGCGGATGAGCTCGCGCGCGGCGCGCGCGCGGTGGGCGGCCTCGCTGACACCGGCCGGCCGCTTGATCAGCCCGAAGTCGGACATCGCATAGGTGAGCGCGCCGGCCAGAAAGTCCAGGCGCCAGTACAGCTCTTCCTTGCTAAGGTGCGGGACGCAGGCGGCGATGGCGCGGGCGAACTCCCGCAGCACGTGGCCGTAATGGTCGGACAGGAACTTGCGCAGGCTGTCGTTTTTCTCGGCATAGGCGCGGGCGATCACCCGTACGAATGCACCACCGCCGTGCCGGTCCTGGGCCATCGCCAGCGCCGGCTCGACGAACGCCGCCAGGATGGGCTCCAGCTCGCCGGGCTGGCGCTCCAGCGCCTCCCGCAGCAGCGTCAGCCGACGCTCGCTCATCTCGTCCATGCGACGGCGGAACACCTCGTTGACGAGATTTTCCTTGCTGCCGAAGTGGTAATTCACCGCGGCGATGTTGACGTCGGCGCGGCTGGTCACCTGGCGCAGCGAGGTGCCGGCGAAACCAAACTGGGCGAACAGTTCCTCGGCGGCGCCGAGGATGCGGTCCTTGGTGGAGAAGTGCGTGGCCATCATTCATATCATTCAAACGCTTGTTTGGATGCTATGCGGCGGCACCGGCGGCCGTCAACGCCGCTCACGCCGCGCGTCCGACGCGACGCGGCACGAACAGCCCGGCGCAGCCGGCGGCCAGCGCGTCGGCGATGCCGATCGCGTTGGACGGATGCGGAATCGAGTCGGTGCTGACGATGCGGGCGACGCCGGTGGCGCGGAGGCGTTCGTAGGCGTCCTCGGCGAACACCGGATGGATCGCGACGCAGACGATGTCCGCGCAACCGGCCTGCTGCAGCCGGCGCACGGCCTCGATCATGGTCTGTCCCGACGAGGCGATGTCGTCAACCACCACCGCGGTGCGGCCGTGCAGCGCCGCCGCATCGGGCAGGCTGACCGTCACGTCGCGGTCGCCATAGCGCGTCTTCTGCAGCACCTGCCACGGCAGCCCGGCGTGCCGGGCGACCGCGCCGACCCATTGCGCGCTTTCCGCGTCCGGCCCGACCAGGCTCGCCTGCGGCACGTGCGCGGCGATCCAGCTCGCGAGCAGCGGGGCGGTCTCCACCCGCCGCGTCGGAATCGGGTACACGTCGGCCAGCACGCGGTAACGGTGCAGATGCGGATCGGCGGTCACCAGCCAGTCGAACGTGTCGGCGATGAAGCGCGCGAACAGCGGCGCGCTGAGCGCCTCGCCGGGCTGGAAGCGCCGGTCCTGGCGCATGTAGGCGAGGTAGGGCGCGATCAGGCCGACCGAGCGCGCGCCGAGCTCGCGCGCGGTCTCGGTGGCGAAGCGCACCGCCAGCGCCTTCTCGTCCGGCCGATCGAGGCTTGCCACGATCGCCACGTCGCAGCCGCTGACGGTGGGATCGACCCGAACCAGCGATTCGCCGTCCGGAAAGCGCCGCCACGCGAGGTCGCCGACACGGGCCTCCAGTACGGTGGCGAGCGCCGCGGCCATCGACCGCTGGGCGGGGAAGGGAAGCAGCACGCGCGGCATCGGCGGTCTCCGGAAAGGCGGACGCGTGCAGTTGAGCTTGGCGCGCGTGTGCGGCGCGCGATGCCGGCGCCCACCCGTTGGGTAATGGCGCAAGAAGCGGAGTGCCGTCGGCGCATGGGCGGCCGACGATGCCCGCAGTTGCCTCTCGGACGATCCCTCATGCCCCACGTCATCGCCGTCGCCTGTGCGGAGCTGGCCTGATGCGCACCTCGCCGCTGTTCACCCCTCCGCAGGCGGAGATCGATGCGTTGATCTCGCGTCATCCGCTCGCCCTGCTGGTCACGGCCGGCGCCCGTGGCTTCGACGCCTCGCCACTGCCGCTGCTGCTCGAGCGCGACTCGTCCGGCACTGCCGCGCTGCTCGGTCACTTCGCCCGCGGCAACCCGCAGATCGAGGTGCTGGAGGCCCAGCCGGAGGCGATGGCGTTCTTCCTGGGCCCGCACGGTTACATCTCGCCGTCGTGGCTGACCGACCGCACGCAGGCGCCGACGTGGAACTTCTGCGCGGTCCAGATGCACGTCCGCGTGCGCATCGACCGCTCGCCGGACGCTGCACGCGAGGCGGTCGATCGACTGACCGCGCACATGGAGGCAGGGCGCCCGAACGCCTGGTCGCCGGCCGACATGGGCGAGCGTTATGCCAAGCTGCTCCCGGCCGTGGTCGCGTTCCGCGCCGAGGTCATCGCCATGCAGGCGAAGTTCAAGCTCGGGCAGAACGAGCGGCCCGACGTGCTGGCCGAAATCCTGGCGGCCACCAGCGATGCTCCGGCGCTGCATGCGGCGATGCGCGCCGCGAACGCCGGCAGGCTCGATGTTGGTGCGCCACCGGCCATGTCCGAGTGGTAACCGCGGCGGCTTCCGTCAGGCGCGCGGGAGGTCTTCCCACGCCGCGGGCTTTCCACGCGTGCCGCGGCTGGCGCTACGCTGGCGCGCACGAGGAGGACGCCATGCGCACAGGGATCGTGATGCTGCTGCTCGCCGCGGCCGGCGTGTGCCAGGCCGGCGAGGTGTACCGATGCGTCGGGAAGGGTGGGCGGGTGAGTCTGCAGTCGGAGCCGTGTCCGGCGGACTCGCGGGTGGATCGCATCACCTCCTACGTGCCCGACCCCGAACCGTCGCCGCAGGAGCGTCTGCGGCGGATCGAGCAGGAAATGGAGCAGCGCCGCCAGGTCGAGCACCGACGCGCTGCGGTCGCCCGCCGCATACCGGCGCGGCCGCCGCCGAGCGCGTGCGAACTCGCCAAGGCCGAGCGCGAGTCGGTGCTCAAGGCCGTCGGCCTGCGGCGCACGTTCGATCTGCTGAGCGCGCTCGACCGTAAGGTCTACGACGCATGCAAGTGAGCGGCGCGCAGCCTGAGTGATCCACAAAGTCTTCGCGCGATGCCCACGGTACGTGCAACGCGCGCGCAGGTAACGTGCTGGCCGATCGCGGACTGGATAGGAAGCGGATTTCGATGAATCAGCACGACGAGCTGCCGTTGCATGCGCTGCAGGTCGCGGTGCGGCCGCTGGAGTGCGTGCCGGTGGAGGCGCATCCGCACGAGCAGCACTTCCTGATTCTCGACCCCAGGACCGGCAGCGTCGCGCACGACGTGACGCTCGCTCACGAGACCTTCTCGGACCAGACCCGGTTGCGCTGGAAACTGCTCGACCTGCGCGTCGAGTTGAAGGCGCGCGGCTATGCGCTGGAACCTTGGGTGCCGCCGCCGGATCTGGAGTGGCTGATGGCGGCCGCACAGCGCGAGGACGTGGAGCACGACGCGCCGCCCGCATCCATACCGCATGGCAGGGCCGGCTTCACGTCGCGCTAACCGCGCTGGCGCTATTCGGTCAGCGTGCCCCAAGAAGTTGCGTTACTCCTCCAGCCCCGCATCAGCGGGGCTTTTTTATGGGCCTGTCGGTACGGGCGCAGCAAGCGTTGGGACCCGAAAGTTTTTTGGGCGGCCGCCGATATCGGTAGTCTGCGGATACGGCCAATGACGCATGGATCGGTTGTCCAGCATCGAGCTCCAGGCTTTGGAAGCGGCAGTGCGCCCGCTGCGCTGCCGGCTGGTCCGTCATGACGCGGCCGCTCACCATGTCGACATCCTCGAGGCCGACGCCGACCGCGTCATCCTCCCGGTCGCGCTGCCGGTGGGGGCGGACTGCGCACGGTTCGAGCAGTGCCTGTTGGACCTGCGACTGAATCTGTTGAGCCGCGGTCGTCGTCTCTCGCCATGGGTGCTTCCGCCCGAGTGCCGGGTAGCCGGGGGCTGCCGCCGCCCGCCTGTCGACGGCAACCCGGATGCGTGAGCAGGGCCGCAATGGCACCTGTTGAAGGGCGATGCATGGGCGCGCGGGTGGGCATGGTCGTTCGTCCGCGAGCCCCGTGCGGTCTGGACTTCGCACGCCAATTTGACGCCTCGGGCCAGACTTGGGCTGAGCGCGCATTGAACATAATAGGCATTATGCGAAATTAGGATTGAGCTTCGTCGCGGCCGCCTGCAGCCTGCGCCGGCCCTCTCCGCAGCGCTTTCCAGTACTACGGACGTTGGCGCTGGCGCACTAACCGGCCGCCCCGGCCAACGGCCGGTCCCTGTGCGCTGGACCGAGTGTTGCGCGGAACCGTTCGCCCAGGTCGGTGGCCGAATAGGCAGCGCGCGCATCGACCATCAGCAACGGCAAGCCGATCGTCTCGCAGACGTTCCGCACCAACTCATCGCGCTGCCGGACGCGCGGCGCGGCGTGCGTCCGGTCGTTGAGCTCCACCGCGCACACCGGCACCAAATCGGTCGCCCGGCATACGACGAAGTCGAGGTGCTTGCCCGCGATGCGGTTGAGCGCGCCCTGGCGCGCACCGCCGCGCAGCTCCGGTTTCAGCGTGGCCACGTCCGCAAGGCGAACCTTGCCGAACACCCGGTACTCGGGACCGACCGCCAGGTCGAGCACGCCGAGGAACGAGCGTTCGGCCGGCGAAAACAGCGCCTTCGCGGGCCGGTAGGGATAGCCGCCCCCGCCCGACATCCGCCCGTACTTCGTACCGGCCTTGGCAAGTACGACGACGACGAACACACCCAGAGCGAACAGTCCGACGAGCGAATCCATGCGACGCCTCCTTGCGGTTCGTGACCAACCTAACAGATCACGGAGCTCGGTCTAAAGGTTGCGCGGTCGCGTTCGATTTGAGCGATTGCAAACCCACCGAAAGGTGGCGACGCGGAGCCACCGGCCTAACGACGAATTGTCCAGGGCGGCGGCGCCACCGACTGCGATCCACGTCCGCCGCTCACATGGATGGACAGAGGTCGGTCTGGAACGTGGATTGCAATTGACCGTCCATCCGCGACGGCCTGCTCATCACGAACCAGGGGAGTTGATCATGAAGTCGAAGATTGCGATCGCTGCCGCGCTGCTGGTGACGTCCTCGATGGCACAGGCGGCTACGGATTCCACCACCTTCACCGTCTCGACCAACGTCACCGCGGCCTGTGACGTTTCCGCCTCGGCGCTGACATTCGCCAACGTCGACCCGCTGGCGAACGCGAGCGCCAACACCGACGGCACCAGCACGGTCACGGTGACGTGCTCGAATACCACCGCCTACGACGTCGGACTGAGCGCCGGCAACGGCGCCAGCGCCACGGTGTCGAGCCGCAAGATGACGCATACGGACGGCTCGAGCACGCTGAATTACGCGCTGTACAGCAACGCCGGACGGAGCACCAACTGGGGCGACACGGTCGGCACCGATACGGTGTCCGGTACCGGCACGGGCTCGGCGCAGACCCACACGGTGTATGGACGGATCCCGTCCGGGCAACAGACCGCGAAAGTCGGCGCGTACTCCGACACCATCACCGTCACCGTCACGTACTGACATGGTCCGGGCCGCTTCGCTCCGCGCGTTCGTCGCGCGGAGCCTACTTGTCCTCGTCCTGCTGCCCTGCACCGTCGCGGCAGGCGGTTTCCAGATCACGCCGACGATCGCCGAGGTACCACCAGGCACCAAGGTGGCGAGCTTCCACTTGCGCAATACCGGCGCGGGCACGACCGCGGTGCAGATCGACCTGCTGGCCTGGCGCCAGAGCGAGGCCGGCGAGCAGCTCACGCCATCGAACGATGCGGTGGTGGTGCCGCGACTGGCGAAGCTGGCGCCCGGTGCCAGCCAGCTCGTGCGTGTCGCCCTGCCCCAGTCGCGCAGCAGCGAGCAGGCCTACCGCCTGCGGTTGCGCGAGGTGCCCTCGCCGCCTCCGCCCGGCTTCATGGGCGTGCAGACCCTCGTCGAACAGCTGGTGCCGGTGTTCTTCCAGGTCAGCGGCGAGTCCGACGTCCGATGGCAGGCGCAGGCCGTTCCCGGCGGCGAGCTGCTGCTGCGCGCGGCCAACACGGGTGGGCGGCATCTGCGTGCGGTCGATCTGGCCCTGCTGGACGCCGACGGCCGCGTGCTCGCCCAGCGCAAGGGGCCCGCCTACGCACTCGCCGGTGCGACGATGGCGTGGCGGCTGAGCCCGCACGGCGCGGCTCCCGCACGCGGTTCGCCGGTGCGCCTCCGGTACATTCGCAATGGCACCGTGCAGGACGTTGCGGTCACGCTCGACTAGCCGACATCGGCGCCCGCCGATGTCCCGGCTTTGCCTGGCGCTCGCGCTGGCGTCGCTGCTCGCCGCGGGCGCGGTGTCGGCCGCTCCGCGCGAGGACTGGTATCGCGCGGCGCTCAACCACCGCGAGACCGGGCTGGGCGTGCTGATCGTCACCCGCGACGACGGCAGCCGCTGGATCCGCATCACCGATCTCAGGCTGCTCGGGTTGCCGGTGCCGGCCGCGGTGCCGCAATTCCACGCCGGCGAGCGGATCGTGCCGTTGTCGGCGCTGGCCGCCGAGAGCGCGATCGATGCGGCGGGCAAGCGCCTGCATCTGTTCGACCACGCGGCCGTGCCGGCCGAAACGGGCGAGGAGCTGATCCTCGACATCGTGGTCAACGGTCGGACATTGGCCGAGGCGCAGATCGTGCGGCAACGCGATGGCGCTCTGCTGCTCTCGCGCGAGACCGCGGCGGCCGCGCGTTTCGCGGTAACCGAGGGCGTGCACGGCGACTGGATTCCGCTGGCGGCGCTGGCCGGCCGGTTCCACGTGCTCGACATGCAGCGCATGCGGCTGGAGATCAGCGCCGCGCCCGAGCGGTTCGAAACCACGCGGTTGCGGCTGCCCGGCGCGCAGCCCGACGCCGGGCCGGTCGCGTCGGCGCCCTCGGCGGTCATCGGATACGACCTCAACAGCGGACGCACCGCGCAGGGCGCGTCGTGGTTTTCCGTGCTGGTCGACGCCGCCGCGTCCAGCGGACGTGCGACCTGCCGCACCCGCCATCTGTGGCATTCCGAGCGCAGCGCATCGCGTCTCGACAGCCACTGCACGCTCGACTGGCCGGAACGCCGCCTGTCGCTCGTGCTCGGCGATGCGGTCAGCCGGGGCGGCGCGTTGTCGCATCCGGTGCGCTACGGCGGCGTGCGGCTGGGCACCGACTTCGCATTGCAGCCGCACCTCAACACGCAGCCGCTGCTCGCCATCGAAGGCAGTGCGCGCCTTCCGTCCACGCTGGAAATCTGGCTGGACCAGCAGCTCGCCCACCGCACCGACGTGCTACCGGGCGGATTCCTGCTCGAAGGGATTCCCGCGTTGGCCGGCCGCGGCGACATCCATGCGGTCGTCACCGATGCGCTGGGACGGCGCACCTTGCTCAGCGCCCCGTTCTATTCCGACCCCCGCCTGCTGCAGCCCGGCCTGATGGACTGGGCGGTCGAGGCCGGCCGCCTCCGGCACGGGTTCCTGACCTCCGATGAGCATTACGGGGCCCCGTTCGCTCTGGTCAGCTGGCGCGGCGGCGTCACCTCGTACTGGACGCTCGAAGGGCGCGCGGAGTGGACGCCCGCGCACCGGCTCACCGGCGTGACCCAGCTGGTGAATCTCGCACATCACGGCATCGTCGAACTCGCGTTGACGCACACGCAGAGCGATGCCGGCGACGCCCTGGCGTACGCGGTCGGCTACTCGTATCAGGGGCGACGCTGGAACGCGGGGCTGCGGCTCGCCCGCTACGACGCGGCCTACGTCGACCTCGCCCATCCCGAGCCGGGCGATGCGCCCGCGCTCGACGCGCAGGTCAACCTCGGCTTGAGGATCGGCCGCGCGTCGTTCTCCGCCGGCGCGGTGCGCCGCGAACACCACGGCGACGCGGCGCCCCAGTCGATGCTGCGCGCAAGCGCCACGCTGCCGCTGTCGCGGAGCTACCTCACGCTGTCGGTGCTGCGCATCGTCGAACCCGTCGAGGACAGCGTCGCCTCCCTGCTCTACACGCTGCCGCTGTCGGGCGCGCGCTCGTTGTCCGCCTGGGCGGACCGCAGCGGCGGCTCCGTCCACCCCGGGCTTTCGCTGCAACGTAGCCTGCCGGCGGGCACCGGAGCGGGATACCGCATCTCCTGGGATCGCGGTGCGGGCGGCGGACGGACCGCGCTCGCCGGCGCCTACCGCGGGCGTGCCGGGCAGATCGACGCATCGCTGTTCGACACGCCGGAAGGCACCGAAGCCTGGCTCGGGATGCGCGGTGCGCTGCTCGCGAACGGCCGCGGGGTGTTCGTGGCGCCCGATGACGGCGGCAGCTTCGCGGTGGTGAGCCTGCCGCAAGCCGGCGTCGAGGTGCTGCGCGACCACCAGCGGGTCGCCCAAACGAACGCGGACGGGCACGCGGTGGTGGCCGGCCTGCGCCCGTTCGAGCGCAACCGGCTGGGCATCGTGGCCGAATCGCTGGCGGCGTCCAGCCGCGTCGACCGCACCGCGCTCGAACTGAGGACCGGCCGCCGTCAGGTGGTGAGCGCGGACTTCGGCGGACGGCGCGTAGTGGCACGGGAGCTGCGCGTCGTGCGACCGGACGGAATGCCAGTGCCGGCGGGCGCGGATGCGCGCTCGCCAGGTGCAGAGGACGCGGTGGTCGGCTACGACGGATTGCTGTACCTGGAGCGTCTTTCGCCGGAGCCGCGCGACATCACCGTTGCCTGGCCAGGCGGCGGCTGCAGCGTGGATGTGGCATCGCAGGCCGCGGCGCCCGCGGCGGGACAGGTTCATGAGGTTGTCTGCCGATGAAGCGAACCCCCCGCTTCCTGCCGCGCATCGCCTGCGCCTGCCTCGCGTTGCCGTTGCACGCCGCCGCGTGCGGCGTCAGCGTCACGCCGCTCACGTTCGGGACGATCAATCCACTCGACCGCGTGCCGGTGGAAAGCGTGGCGACCGTGACGGTGAGCTGCCCCGGCGCAGCCGCGTACACCGTGAGCGCGAGCGCAGGCGGCGGCGAGTTCGTCGAGCGCCGCATGAGCAACGGCGCCAACGCCCTCGCCTACCAGCTGTATACGGACCCGGGCCACAGCCAGGTCTGGGGCGACGGCAGCACCGGTACTGCGGTCATCTCCGGCCTCGGCGACGCGGGCGGCAGCGTGCATCACGTGTACGGTCGGGTTCCGGCGCAGCCGTTGGCGGTGCCCGGCGCGTACGCGGACGTGCTGACCGTGGTGGTCACGTACTGAAGCCTCCGCGCGTTGACGCGCGCGCGACCCGTCGCTCCGCAGACTCGGCCATGACGGCCCGCCCGGGCCCGACTCACGCGTGGAGCGCGGCATGGCCTCCCCCCACCCCGCCCGACGGCTCGACACGACCGCGCCCGCGCCCGAGGCCGAACGCCGGCCGCCACGCACCGACGGCGCGCTGCGCGCGCGCTTCGAGCGGCTGCTCGCGATGGCAGACGTGCGCGTCGACGGCGACCGTCCGTGGGACCTGCGCGTGCGCGACGGACGCCTGTTCGCGCGGGCGTTCGCGCACGGGTCGCTCGGCTTCGGCGAGGCCTACATGGACGGCTGGTGGGATACCGACCGTCTCGACGAACTGCTCGCGCGGCTGCTGGGCGCCGGACTCGACCGCCAGGTGCGCGGTCTTGGCGATGCCTGGATCGCGCTGCGGGCGGTGCTGACCAACATGCAGGCCGGTCGCCGCGCGTTCGAGGTGGGCGAACGCCATTACGACCTCGGCAACGACCTGTACCGCGCCATGCTCGGCCGCCGCATGGTCTACAGCTGCGCCTACTGGCGCGATGCGGCCGACCTCGACGCCGCGCAGGAAGCCAAGCTCGATCTGGTCTGCCGCAAGCTGCTGCTGGAACCGGGCATGCGCGTGCTCGACATCGGCTGCGGCTGGGGCGAGGCGCTGAAATTCGCCGCCGAGCGCTACGGCGTGCGCGGCGTGGGCGTCACCGTATCGCGCGAGCAGGCCGAGTACGCCCGCCGGCTGTGCGCCGGCCTGCCGATCGAGATCCGCCTGCAGGATTACCGCGAGATCGATGAGCGCTTCGACCGCGTGTTCTCGATCGGCATGTTCGAACACGTCGGGGTGAAGAACTACCGCCGCTACTTCGAGGTGGTGCGCCGCTGCCTGCCCGACGACGGCCTGACCGTGCTGCACACCATCGGCACCAACCGCTCGACCAACCGCACCGACCCGTGGATCGACCGGTACATCTTCCCGAACTCGATGCTGCCGTCGGCCACGCAGATCGCCGAGGCGTCCGAAGGCCTGTTCGTGCTCGAGGACTGGCACAGCTTCGGCCCCGACTACGACCGCACGCTGCAGGCCTGGCGGGACAACATCGAAGCCGCGTGGCCGTCACTGCCGGCGCGCTACGACGAGCGCTTCCGCCGGATGTGGCGCTATTACCTGCACAGCTGCATGGCCGGGTTCCGCGTGCGCAACCTGCAGCTCTGGCAGGTGGTGTTGTCGCCGAGGGGGCGACCGGGCGGCTATCTCGCGCCACGCTAGCAAGGAAAACAATTATTTAGGCTCACTATTTCGTGCGCCACACGAGGGTGCGCGCCGGCCGCCTGCGGCCCCGGCAGGCCCGCGCTACCATGCGGATGGGGATCCGGCGGACAGTCAAGCCGGAGCGCGTAAAGCCGATAAACCAAGGGACGGCCGATGTCCGGCTTTGCAATGCCACATGCTCACGCTGCTGCTCGCTGACGACGATCCGGACGACCGCCTGCTTGCGCTGGAGGCGCTGCACAGCGCGCGCGTCGGCACTCGCGTCGAATGCGTGCCGGACGGCGAGACGCTGCTCGCCTACCTGCGCCGGAAGCCGCCGTTCGACGATGACGACCGCTACCCCCTGCCCCACCTGGTCCTGCTGGATCTCAACATGCCGCGCATGGGCGGGCTCGAGGCGCTGCGTGCGATCCGCGCCGACCCGGCGCTGCGTCACCTGCCGGTGCTGATGACCTCGACCTCGCGCGACCGCAGCGACGTGCTGGCCTGCTACCAGGCCGGCTGCAACGCCTACGTGGTCAAGCCCAAGACGTTCGAAGGGCTGGTCGCCGCGGTCGGGCACACCGCGCGCTACTGGCTCAACACCGTCGAACTGCCGGAGCTCGCGCGGTGAGCCGACCCGAGGATCGGCTCTACGTCCTGGTGGTCGATCCGGAGGAAGCGAGCTACTCCCGCACGCGCGCGCTGCTCGAGGCGATTCCGGACCTGCAGGTGCAGGTCGAGTGGACGCGCGATTACGACGAATCGCTGGTGCAGGCACGCACCGTGCAGCACGACCTCCATCTGGTCATGGATCCGCTGCCGGAACACAGCGCGGTCGAATGGCTGCGCGAAGCCGACCGCGGCGGCGTGATCGGCCCGATCATCCTGATCGCCCGCGACCGGCGTGAGGTGCACGTCGAGCGCGAGGCGATGGCGTACGGCGCCGCCGACTACCTCTGCCACGCCGAGTTGACATCCGTCGAGCTGGCGCGCTGCGCGCAGGACGCGTTGCGGCGCGCGCGCTGGCGTTCCGAGGTTTCGCTCGGCCTGGCGCAGTACCAGGCGCTGTTCGCCAGCGCGCCGATCCCGATGTGGGTGTACGACCTCGAGACCCTGCGCTTCCTCGCCGTCAACACCGCGGCGGTGGCGCATTACGGCTACAGCGAGGCCGAATTCCGCCAGATGACGCTGCTCGACATCCGGCCGAAGGAGGATCACGCGCTGGTGCTGGAGGCGATCCGCCGCCTGCCGTCGCGGATGAGTCGCAGCGGCCCGTGGCGTCACATCCGCAAGGACGGCTCCGAGATCGACGTGCTGGTGTCGAGCGACGACATCAAGTTCGACGGCCGCATGGCGCGCTTCACCGTCATCTACGACGTGACCCTGCAGCTGCGCGCCGAGCGGCTGATGCGCGACAGCATGCGCCAGCTGCGCCAGGTGCTGGCCGACGTCGGCGATGCGCTGCTGGTGATCGGCATGGACGGACGCGTGCGGCTGGCGAACGCCGCCGCCGGCGCGCTGTGGCAGGTGCCGCCGGATCACCTCGAAGGCCGCCGTCTGCCGCTGCACACCGAGCAGGAGCGCTGCGAGACCGAACTTACGCGCGCCGACGGCACGCGCCGGCTGCTCGACGTGCGGCTCGCCGATACCACCTGGGCCGGCGAGCAGGCCCACGTGCTGACCCTGCGCGACGTGACCGAATCGCGCGAGACCGAAGAGCGCCTGCGCCTGCTGATGCGCGCGATCCAGTCTTCGCGCAACGGCGTGATGATCGTCGACGCGCGCCTTCCCGACCAGCCGATCATCTTCGTCAACCCGGCGTTCGAGGAAATCACCGGCTATTCGATGCCGGAGGTGATCGGGCGCAACTGCCGGTTCCTGCAGCGCGGCGAAGGCGCCCAGCCCGAACTCGACGAACTGCGTCGCGCGCTGCGCGACGGCCGCGATTGCGAAGTGGTGCTGCGCAACTTCCGCAAGGACGGCAGCGTGTTCTGGAACCAGCTGGCGATCGCGCCGGTGCGCGACGGCGAAGGCACGGTCACCCACCTGATCGGCATCATCAGCGACGTCACCGAGCGCCGCCGCCACGAGAGCGAGCTCGCCTACCTGGCCAATCGCGATCCGGTCACGGGCCTGCCGCTGTACCTCGCGATCGAGGAGCACATCCGCAGCGCGCTCGCCCATGCCCAGACCAGCGGCGCCGAAGTGGCGCTGCTGTGCATCGACATCGACCGGTTCAACAGCATCAACGACACGCTCGGCCACAGCGTCGGCGACCAGGCGCTGCGCGCGGTCGCCGAGCGACTGCGCGACTGCGTCGGCGAGCGTGGACGCCTCGCCCGCCTGGCCGGCGACAAATTCGTCGCGATGGTGCCGATGACGGCGGGCTTCGATCCGGTGGCGTTCGGCGAGGCGCTGCGGGTCTGCGTCGAGCCCGCGCTGCGGATCGCGCCGTACACGCTGCACCTCACCTGCACGGTCGGCATCGCGCTGTTCCCCGAACACGCCAGCAGCGTCGGCAGCCTGCTCAACTGCGCCGAGATGGCGATGAATCGCGGCAAGCGCCGCGGGCGCAACAACGTGGTGGCGTTCACGCCCGAACTCGCCGACGAGCTGCGCGACCGTATCGCGCTCGGCAGCCGCCTGCGTGAGGCGATCGACCACGACGAGCTGACGCTGGACTACCAGCCGCAGGTCAGCGGCCTCGACGGCCGGATCGTGTCGGTCGAGGCGCTGGTGCGCTGGCGCAGCCCGGAATGGGGCCTGGTCATGCCGTCGCGCTTCATCCGCGTCGCCGAGGATTCCGGACTGATCGTGCCGCTCGGCCGCTGGGTGCTCGAGCGCGCCTGCCGCCAGCTGCGTGCCTGGCACGACGCCGGCCACGACGACATCGGCATCGCGGTGAACGTCTCGGCGCACCAGCTGCTGCGCGAAAGCTTCGCCGACGACGTCGCTGGACTGCTCGGCCAGTACCGCATTCGCCCGGACGCCCTTGAGCTGGAGCTCACCGAAAGCGCGCTGATGGAGAACGTCGATCGCGTGCTCGGCACCCTGCATGCGATCAAGCGGCTCGGCGTCCGGCTGACGCTGGACGACTTCGGCACCGGCTATTCCAGCCTGAACTATCTGCGCCGGCTGCCGATCAACAAACTCAAGATCGACCGCAGCTTCCTCGCCGAAGTCAGCAGCGGCAGCCGCGACGCGGCGATCGCTCGCGCGGTGATCGCGATGGGCCACCAGTTGCAGCTGACGGTGCTCGCCGAAGGCGTAGAGAACGAGGACCAGCTGGGTTACCTGCGGCGCAACCACTGCGACCAGTTCCAGGGCAACCTGCTCAGCGGCGCGGTGCCGGCGGCGGATGCCGAGCGCCTGCTGCGCCAGCGTTACCTGCGCCCGGAATCGTTCGAGGCCACACGCCCCGACCGCGTGCTGCTGGTGGTCGACGACGAGGAGAACGTGCTGCGTTCGCTGGTACGGCTGTTCCGCCGCGACGGCTACCGGGTGCTGACCGCGAACGGCGCCGAGGAGGCGCTGGCGCTGCTGGCGCGCAACCACGTGCAGGTGATCCTGTCCGACCAGCGCATGCCGGGCATCAGCGGCACCGAGTTCCTCGGCAAGGTCAAGGACCTCTACCCGGACACGGTACGCCTGGTGCTATCGGGTTACACCGACCTTGCCACCGTCACCGAGGCGATCAACCGCGGCGCGATCTACCGCTTCCTGACCAAGCCGTGGAACGAGACCGAACTGCGGGAACACATCCGCGAGGCGTTCCGCAAGCACGAGGAAGCGGCAATGGCCGGGATCGGCTGATTACGCCGCCGCCGTCTCCGCCGCCAGCGCTGCTGCCGCCGCGGCCGGCGCCCGTTTCAGCAGCAGCTCCAGCGCACGGCCCACCGCGGCGAACGCGAACGCGCCGGTGATGTGCGTGGCCGCACCGAGCCCGCTGCCGCAATCCAGCTTGAAGCCGGCCTCGGTGTCGAGCTGCGGGCGCAGCCCGCACACGCTGCCGTCCGGCTGCGGATAGCGCACGTTCTCCAGCGAGTACACCGCCGGGACGCCGAAGTAGCGGTCCGGATTGCGCGGGAACCCGAACTCGCCGCGCAGCTTCTTGCGGATCAGCGCCAGCATCGCGTCGTGCTCGGTGCGGGAGAGATCGCGGATGCGGATCTGGGTTGGGTCGGTGCGACCACCGGCGGAGCCCACCACCACCAGCGGCAGCTTGCGCCGCCGGCACCAGGCGATCATCTCGACCTTGCTGCGGAAACTGTCGCAGGCGTCCAGCACCAGGTCGAAGCGGCGGTCGAGCAGCTCGCCCACGTTGCCCGCGGTGAGGAACTGCGGGAACGTATTGACGTCGATGTGCGGATTGATCGCGCGGCAGCGTTCGGCCAGCGCGTCGACCTTCGGCCGGCCGTAGGCCCCGGCCAGCGCCGGCAGCTGGCGGTTGGTGTTGGAGACGCACAGGTCGTCGGCGTCGATCAGGCTCAGGTGCCCGATGCCCGATCGCGCGAACGCTTCCGCCGCCCACGAGCCGACACCGCCCACGCCGACGATCGCCACCCGGCAGGCCGCGAAGCGCCGCAGCGCGCCGCGCCCGTACAGGCGATCGATGCCCGCGAAGCGTTCCTGCCAGGCGACGTCGAGCTGGGTTTCCGACATGCCCACATTGTAGAGGCCCGGCCACGGCCCGGTGGCGCGGTCACGGCCGGGGCGGTAAGGTGCGCCGACCCGGGAAGGAGAAACGCGCGATGAATGCACCCCAGACGCCCGCATCCAGGCCGGCCCGCGCCGGCAGCCGCTACCTGTTCATGCTGCTGCTCGGTCTGGTGATCGGCGCCGCCGCCACCGCCTACCTGATGCGGCTGTGGCTGGGCGAACCCGACCGCTTCAATCATGCGGTGATGCAGGTGGTTGGCGCCAAGCACAAGCACCTGAACGACGCGCTCAAGGCCAACCGCTGCATGTCCAGCGACGCCCTGCCCGCGCTGCAGACGCTGCGCGCGATGGCCAACGAGATCGAACCCGCGTTTCCGGACCTGCGCGACGACACGCGCTTCGTCCAGCATGCCGGCATGATGCGTTCGCGGCTGGATGCGGCGCTCGCCAATCCGCCGCAGGACTGCAACGCGCTCAAGCAGGCGACCAGCCAGATCGGCGAGGCCTGCAAGGCGTGCCACACCGACTTCCGGAACTGAGGATCCGCATGGCCGCGCGCTGAATGCGGCCATCGCGGTTGATAGCCCGTTCACGGGTCGATTCCTACGGTGGTTTCACCGTGGCGACTGCGCCACGACTCAACCGCAGGAGACCCCATGAAAGCACGCACCAATTACCGCCTGCTCGGCCTGACGGCCGCGGCGGCCATGGCGCTGGCGGGCTGCGCGAGTTCGCCCAGCTACACCGAGAGCACCCCGTCGGGCGGCTATTACGGGGGCAGCACGTACGGCGGTAGCACCGCCGACTGCTACGACTGCGGCACCGTGGTCCGCATCGAACAGGCGGCCACCGGCGGCGGCGCGCCGCGCGGCACCGGCGCGGTGCTGGGCGGCGTGGTCGGCGCGGCGGCGGCCCGCGAGATCGCCGACGACCGTACCGACAGCGAAGGCCGCAAGAACACCGCCACGGTTGCGGGCGCGGTCGCCGGTGCGGTCGCCGGCAACGCCATCCAGAACCGGGTCGGTGGGCCGAGCTATGCCGTCCACGTGCGCATGAACGACGGCCGCACCGTGGTCGTGAACCAGCGTGACGTCAGCGGCCTGCGCGAAGGCAGCTACGTGCGCGTCTACAACGGCCGGGTGTGGCCGCGCTGATCGCGACACGAATCGTGCCGGTACGACGACGGGCCCGTTTCGGCGGGCCCGTTTTCATGGGGCGTCGTCGCGCGGCCTTGATCCCGAGCGAAGGCGGCGTTGACGGGCGGTTGGCTATGGTCGCGTCGTCCCTCCCCGCCAGGACCCGCTCCATGCGCTCCCCTCTGCTCCCCATCGCCTCCGGCGCCGCCGTGTTGGCCGGCGCGATCGCCGCGGCCGTGGCCGCTGCGCCGTCGGCGCCCGCCAATCCGCTGCGCGTCGGCGTGATGGCTGCGCCGGCCGGCGCGACCCAGGTCGAGATCACCGTCACCAACACCAGCCGCAAGACGGTGCGGGTGCCGAAATGGCAGCTGCCGTTCGCCGCGCAGGAATCGCAGCTGTTCCAGGTCAGTCGCGACGGTCGCCCGGTGCCGTACGTCGGGCGATTGGTAAAGCGCGGGCTGCCGTCGCCGGCGGACTTCCACGTGCTCGGCCCCGGCCAGAGCGTGCGCGTCGTGGTCGATCTCGCCACGAGCTACGACCTCTCGCAGGCCGGCGAGTACGTGGTGACCTACCGCGCGCCGCTGCAGCACGCCTCGCTGTCCGACGGCGCGATGCTGCGGCAGCCTAACGGCATGCCGATGGAGGCTCGCAGCGTGCCGCTGCGCCTGTGGGTGGACGCGCGCAGCGCGCAGGCCGCCGCCGCCAAGGCCGGCGGTAACGGCAAACGCCCCGGTTCCGGCAGCGGCACCGTGGTCAATGGCGTGAGCTACGTCAACTGCTCCGCCACCCAGATCGACACCGCGGGCAGCGCAGTGGTCGAGGCGCGGCGCTATTCCGAGGATTCCAAGAGCTATCTGTCGGCCGGACGCGTCGGCTCGCGCTACACCACCTGGTTCGGCGCCTACACCTCGGCGCGCTACGGCACCGTCTCGCAGCACTTCGTGGCGATCGACGGCGCGATGGACCAGAGCGGCGGGCAGATCAAGATCAACTGCGGCTGCAACCAGAGCTACTACGCCTACGTCTATCCGAACCGCCCGTACGAGATCTTCGTATGCCGCGCGTTCTGGAGCGCACCGCTGACCGGCACCGACTCCAAGGCCGGCACGTTGATCCACGAGATGAGCCACTTCGACAACGTCGCCAACACCGACGACATCGTCTACGGCCAGAGCGGTGCGAAGAACCTAGCGGCGAGCGATCCGGACGGCGCGGTGCGCAATGCCGACAACCACGAGTACTTCGCCGAGAACACGCCTCCGCTCAACTGAGCGCGGCGTCCGTGCGGCACAAACGAAAAGCCCGGCCGGAGCCGGGCTTTTCGTTTACCGCGTGTCAGGCTCAGAGCGGCTGCACTGCATCGGCCTGCAGGCCCTTCTGGCCCTGCACGACGGTGAAGGTGACCTTCTGGCCTTCCTTCAGCGTCTTGAAGCCCTGGGTCTGGATGGCGCGGAAGTGCACGAACACGTCCTCGCCATTGTCACGGCTGATGAAGCCGAAACCCTTGGCATCGTTGAACCACTTCACGGTACCGGTTTCGCGGTTGGACATCGTACTTGCTCCTTGGAACGTGGATTGTGACCACCGCGATCGCGGTGTGCTGGTTGCAAGGAGGAAGCGAGGTGCAACGATGAAGCGGATCGCTCGATCAACCGCATCGGGCCACGATTCACGGTGACCCCGGCAAACAGCGCTCGCACGGTACCCGGCCGTCGGTGAAAATGCAATCGCACCGGACGCCGGGTCCGGAACGGGGGAAACGAGCAGGATGGATACCCAGATGCTGCTGTACGTGGCCGCGGGCCTGCTGGTGCTGATCGGCATCGTCGGCGTGGTGTTGCCTGCCCTTCCCGGCCTCCCACTGGTGTTCGCCGGCATGCTGCTCGCGGCCTGGGCGGGCGATTTCCAGCAGGTCGGCTGGCCGATGCTGACCGCACTCGGCGTGCTGACCCTGCTCTCGCTCGGGATCGATTTCCTCGCCACCTCGATGGGCGCGAAGCGGGTCGGAGCGAGCAGGCTCGCGGTGATCGGCGCAGTGCTCGGCACGTTCGGCGGCCTGCTGCTAGGCGGACCGATCGGGCTGTTCGCCGGGCCATTCATCGGCGCGCTGGTCGGCGAGCTGCTCCATGTGCGCCAGCTCGGACGCGCGGCGAAGGTGGGCTTCGGCACCTGGCTCGGGATCGTGGTCGGCACCGTGCTCAAGCTGGGACTCGCGTTCGCGATGCTGGCGCTGTTTGCGCTGGCCTGGTACGTCTGAAACCGATCGAGCTTCACGCCGGCTTGGGCCCGCAGCCCCGACAGTAGCGGGCGATGCTGCCTGCCTTCGCGCGCCGCTGGAGCCGCAAACGAATGGTCACGACGGTGGTCGCCACCGCGCTGCTGACGATGGTCGCGGTGGTGCTCGCGCTCAATTTCGCCAAGCCGGAAAAACAGCTCGAACGCAAGCTGGAACACCGTTACGGCATCCGCGACGCGCAGTTCCTGCGCGAGATGTCGGTGATGCTGGGTCCGGCGATCCTTCCCGGCAACCGGGTGCAGGCGTTCCAGAACGGCGTGGAGATCTTCCCGGCGATGCTGGAGGCGATCGCGCAGGCCGAGCGCACGATCACCTTCGAGACTTACATCTACTGGTCCGGTGCGGTCGGCGAGCGCTTCGCCGAGGCGCTGAGCGAACGCGCGCGCGCCGGTGTCCGTGTCCACATGGTGGTGGACTGGGCCGGTAGCCTGAAGATGGACCAGACGCTGCTCGCCCGCATGGAGCAGGCCGGCGTGCGCATCCATCGCTACCGGCCGCTGCGCTGGTACAACCTCGGGCGCCTCAACAACCGGACGCACCGCAAGCTGCTGGTGATCGACGGCCGGATCGGCTTCACCGGCGGGGTGGGCGTGGCCGACCAGTGGCTCGGGGACGCGCAGGATCACGAGCACTGGCGCGACATGCACTTCCGGATCGAAGGCCCGGTGGTCGCCCAGATACAGACGGCATTCAACGACAACTGGATCAAGACGACCGGCGAAGTCCTCAACGGCACCGACTACTTCCCGCCGTTGTCGCCCGTCGGGGATACGCCGGCGCACCTGTTCATCGCCTCGCCGTCCGGCGGCAGCGAGAGCATGCACCTCATGTACCTGCTCACCATCGCCGCCGCCGAGCGCTCGATCGACATGGCGGCGTCGTATTTCGTGCCCGACGAGCTCGCGACCAAGGCGCTGATCGCCGCCCGCCGGCGCGGCGTGCGCATCCGAATCCTGCTGCCCGGCCCATTCATCGACTCCGATACGGTGCGGATCGCATCGAAGGGCGCCTGGGGGCCTCTGCTCGCCGAAGGCGTAGAAATCTACGAGTACCAGCCGACGATGATGCACACCAAGATGGTGATCGTGGACCAGGCGATGGTGTCGGTCGGCTCCACCAATTTCGACATGCGCTCGTTCCGTCTCAACGACGAAGCCAGCCTGAACATCTACGACGAGGAGTTCGCCCAGGCGATGACCCGTGTTTTCGAGAACGACCTCGAGCCGACCATCCGCTACACCCACGCGATGTGGCAGCGCCGCCCGCTGCGCCTGAAGCTGTACGAGAAGCTCATCCTCCCGATCCGCTCGCAGCTGTAGGCCGATGGCACGCCTCCTGGAGAAGCTGCTGTTGGCGCTGCTGCTGGCGTGGGCGTGCACGCCCGCGGTGGTGCCCGCCTCCGCCGCGCCGGCGACCGCAGGCCGCGCGCATGCGGACGCCGACGGTGCACTGGCGCGCGAGGTCGCGCGCCGCATCCACGACGTGCCGCGGCTGGGCGATGTCGTGGTCACCGCGCGTGCCGGCGAAGTGCGTCTCGACGGGACGGTGGTGAGTGTCGAGGACCGCGCGCTCGCGGCGCAGATCGCCGGCCAGAACGCCGGGGTCAGAGGCGTGCAGAACCGCGTGCGCGTCAGCGCGCGGCTCACCGACCGGTTCGAAGCCGCCTACGCGCAGGTGATCGACAAGCTGCTGCGCTTCGTCGCCTCGCTGCCGGTGCTGGCAATCGCGCTGCTGGTGGTCGTGGCGGCATCGTGGTTGGGACGCCTGCTTGGGCGCCGCGTGCGCCTGCGCCGGCTGCAGCGCCGCAATCCGTACCTCGACATCCTGGCGCAGCGCTTCGTGCGCTGGATGATCACGCTCGCCGGCGTGCTGGTCGCTCTTGACCTGCTCGGGGCGACCGCCGCATTCGGCGCCGTGCTGGGATCGGCCGGTGTGGTGGGCCTCATCGCCGGCTTCGCGTTCAAGGACATCGCCGAGAACTACATCGCCGGCATCCTGCTCGGCCTTCGGCGCCCGTTCTCGCCCGGCGACCATGTGCTGATCGACCGCGTGCACGAAGGCAAGGTCGCGGCGCTGACGTCGCGCGCAACCGTGCTGATGACGCTCGACGGCAACCGTCTCACTCTGCCGAACGCGCTGGTGTTCAAGTCGGTGGTGTTGAACTTCAGCCACAACCCGAAGCGGCGCTTCGATTTCCTGATGCCGGTGGACCCGGGCATGCGGATCGGTGTGGCGCAGCGCGCGGCGCAGGAGGCGGTTTGCACGGTCGACGGCGTGCTGCAGGATCCGGCACCGGCGGTGCTGGTCCATGAGTTCCAGCCCGACCGCATCGCGCTTTCGGTGCAGGGCTGGATCGACCAGCGCCACAACGACCTCGGCCGCGTGCGCAGCGAGGTGATGCGTGCGGTCAAGGGCGCGCTCGATCGCGCCGGCGTCGCCCGCGCGCGTTCGCTGCCGCCGCTGCCCGAGGATCACCGTTCGGGAGTCGAGAACGGCCCGCACGGCGACACCTCGGTCAATCGCGACATCGACGAGCAGCTCCAGGCCGAACGCGAGCGGCACGACGGCCACGACCGCAACCTGCTGTGACGCTGCTCAGCCGGCGCAGAACGCCGCGTAATCGATGAAGCCGGGAAACGCACGCCCGGGCGCGCAGACCGCGCAGTCCGGGTCCGGTGGCAGGCGCGTCTCGCGGAAGCGCATGGCGAGTGCGTCGAAGTTCAGTACGCGTCCGGCCAGCGGCTCGCCGATGCCCAGGATCAGCTTGATCGCCTCGGTGGCTTGCAGCAGGCCGATCACGCCCGGCAGCACGCCGAGCACGCCGGCCTCGGCGCAGTTGGGCGCGGCTTCGGGCGGCGGCGGTTCCGGGAACAGGCAGCGATAGCACGGCAGCGCGCCGCGGTGGCGCCCTGCGTCGAACACGCTCGCCTGGCCTTCGAAGCGGTGCACCGCGCCGTACACCAGCGGCTTGCCGAGCTTTACGCAGGCGTCGTTGAGCAGGTAGCGCGCCGGGAAGTTGTCGGCGCCGTCGACCACCACGTCGACCGCGTCGAGCAGACGCTCGACGTTGGCCGAGGTGATGCGCTCCGCTGCCGCGACGACTTCGACGGTCGGATTCAACGCGCGCAGCGCCGCAGCGGCCGAGGTCACCTTGGGCTCGCCCACGCGCGCTTCCGTGTGCAGGATCTGCCGCTGCAGGTTGCTGCGGTCGACCACGTCGTCGTCGGCCAGCACCAGCGTGCCGACACCGGCGGCGGCCAGATAGAACGCGGCGGGAGAGCCTAGCCCGCCGGCGCCGACCAGCAGCACGCGCGCGGCCTGCAGCCGGCGCTGTCCCGCCTCGCCCACTTCCGGCAGGCGCAGGTGGCGCGAATAGCGTTCGTAGAAGTCGGCCTCGGGCGGACGTACCACCGGCAAGCCATCGGCGATCCAGCGCGACGTGCCGCCGGCTACCGACGCGACGTGGGCGTAGCCCGCCGTAGCGAGCGCCTGCGCCGCCAGCAGCGAGCGCCGGCCGCTCTGGCAGATCAGCAGCACCTCGTGGTGCGGATCGGGCAACACCCGGGCCGGATCGGCCTCGAGCTCGCCGCGCGCGATGCCGAGCGCGCCTTCGGCCTGCCCGGTGGCGCGCTCGAACGCCTCGCGCACGTCGACCAGCTGCGCGCCCTGCAACTGGCGGCGACGCGCTTCGGTCGGTTCGATCTCGGGAATGTTCATGGACAGGCTCAATACGGCAAGACGTCGACCGCATCGCCGGCGGCGAGCGACTGCGGGCCGTCGGGCACCACGATCAACGCGTTGCTCTCGGCAGCGGCGCGCAGGCGGTGCGAACCGGTGGCGGCATTGGGGCCGACCGCCAGCGTGCCGTCGGCGCGCGGTTCGAGCAAGCCGCGGACGAATTCGCGGCGCGCATGCTTCTTCTCGATCGGCGCGCTCAGCCGCGCACGCCAGTGCGGACGCGGCTCGCGGCGCCCCTGCAGCCCGTCGAGCAGCGCGCGGCCGAGCGTGAGGTAGGTCGCCAGCACCGAGACCGGATTGCCGGGCAGCGCGAGCACCACCGCCTGGTCGAGCTCGCCGACCAGCAGCGGCATGCCCGGCTTCATCCGCACCTTCCAGAACGCGATGCGGCCGAAGCGCTCCAGCACCGCCGGCACGTGGTCCTTCTCGCCGGCCGACACCCCGCCGCAGGTGAGCACCACATCGAACGCGCAGGCGGCGTCGCGCAGCGCGATTTCGATGCGCGCGGGATCGTCGGGGAGCGCCGGCCACGCGGTCGGCTCCAGCCCGTCGGCGCGCAGCAGGCCCATCAGCAGGTCGCGGTTGCTGTCGTGGATCTGGCCGTGCGCAAGCGGCAGCCCCGGCTCGACCAGCTCGTCGCCGGTGGTGAACACCGCCACGCTCGGCTTGCGCGCGACGCCCAGTGTCGCCACACCTGCGGCCGCGGCCAGCGCCACCCGCGCAGGCGTCAGCAGCGCACCGGCATACAGGACGGTCTGGCCCACCTCGACGTCCTCGCCGGCGCGGCGCACGTTGGCGCCTGCGGGCGTGTCCAGCGGCACGCGCACGTGCCCGCTATCGACCAGGCAGTTCTCCTTGATCGCCACGCTGTCCGCGCCGGCCGGCAACGGCGCGCCGGTGGTGATGCGCATGCACTCGCCGATGCCGATCGCCGCCTCGCCGGCGGGGCCGGCGAAGCGGTCGCCGACCAGCCGCAGTGGGGCTCCCGTCAGGTCGGCGTGTCGGAACGCGAAGCCGTCCATCGCGCTGTTGTCGAACGGCGGCAGTGCCAGCGGCGACACCACGTCGGTGGCGAGCACGTGTCCGTGCGCGCGGCCGAGTGCCACGCTGCGCACGTCGGTGCGGCGCGTCGCGGCGAGCGCCATCACCTGCTGCAGCGCGTCCTCGAAACCGATGCCGGTCGGATAGTCATTCATCGCGGATCACCGCGCCCGCGTGCCGCAGGTCATCGGGCGTGTTGAGGTTGCCGAAGCGCATGCCGGCGAACGGCACCACCGTGAGCGCCAGACGTTGGACCAGAGCGTGCGCGGCGCACGCGCCCTCGGCCAGCGCCGCATCGGCGGCGCGGCGCAGCACTGCGACCGGCCACAGCGCGACCAGCGGTTGCAGACCGTCGTCGTCGCGGGCGCAGGCGCCGTGCACGCCGCCCGCGCGCAGGCGCGGCAACAGGTCGGACGGGAGTGCCACGACATCCACCGGCAACGTCAGCAGCCACGGCGTGCGGCAGGCATGCGCCAGTGCGTGCAGCCCGCCGAGCGGCCCCTGCCCCGGCGCGGAATCCGCGATCGCGGTCAGCCCGCCGGCCCGGTAGCGTTCGTGCCCGCGATTGGCGCTGACCAGCACGGCATCGGCATCGCAGCCGAAGCGTTCGACCCAGCGCAGCACCTGCGGCGCGCCGTCGCGCTCCAGCCAAGCCTTGTCGACGCCGCCGAGTCGCGAACCGGCGCCGCCGGCAAGCACACCGAGGGTGACCGCTTGCGCGTTCACTTCCCGCGCTTGACGAACCGCATCAGCCGCCGCCGGCGCGCCACCTGGCGCTCGCTCAGCTCGTTCTTGCGGCCTTCGTAGGGGTTCTCGCCTTCCTTGAACACGAACCGCACCGGCGTGCCGACCAGCTTGAAGCGCTTGCGAAAGAAGTTCTCGAGGTAACGCTTGTAGCTGTCGCTGAGCGTGCGCAGGCGCGTGCCATGGATCGCGAACGTCGGCGGATTGTGGCCGGCCGGATGCGCGAAGCGCAGCTTGGCGACGTGCCCGCGCACGGTCGGCGGCGGGTTGGCGGCGTACGCGGCCTCGATCGCGCGGTTGACCTCGCTGGTGGTGAACTCGCGCGTGGCCGACGCATGGGCGCGGTGGATCGCCTTGAACAGCTCGCGCAGCCCGGAGCCGTGCTTGGCGCTGATCCGGATGCGCTCCGCCCAGTCGACGAAGCCGAGCTTGCGGTCGAGCAGCACTTCGGCCTGCTCGCGCTGGTAGGTGGTCAGCCCATCCCACTTGTTGACCGCGATCACCAGCGCGCGGCCGGCGTCGAGCGCATGCCCGAGCACGGTGGCGTCCTGGTCGGTGACGCCCTCGCTGGCATCCAGCAGCACCACGGCCACCTGGCAGCGTTCGATCGCTTCCAGGGTCTTGATGACCGAGAACTTCTCGACCGCTTCCTCGACCTTGGAGCGGCGGCGCACACCGGCGGTGTCGATGAGCCGGTAGGCGCGGCCGTCGCGTTCCATGTCCACCGCGACCGCGTCGCGCGTGGTACCCGGCACCTCGGAGGCGATCATCCGCTCCTCGCCGAGCAGGCGGTTCACCAGCGTCGACTTGCCGACGTTCGGGCGGCCGATGAACGCGACGCGGATGCGCGCCGGATCGTCGTCGGGTTCGGCGACCTGGCCGGCTTCCGGCAGCCGCTCCTGCACCAGTTCCAGCAGCTCGTCGATGCCGCGCCGGTTGGACGAGGAGATCGGCACCATCTCGCCGAGGCCGTACCGCGCGAACTCGGCCAGCGCGGCCTCGACGTCGATGCCGTCGCTCTTGTTGACCACCAGCAGCGTCGGCTTGGCCAATCGACGCAGCCACGCCAGGATCTCGTCGTCGAGCGCGGACGGGCCTTCGCGACCGTCGACCACGAACAGCACCACGTCCGCTTCCTCGGCAGCCGCGCGCGCCTGCCGCGCGGTGGCGCCGGCCAGACCCTCGTCCTCGCCGGCGATACCGCCGGTGTCGACCACCGCGAACGGCGGCTGGCCTTCCAGCCGGCACACGCCGTAATGGCGGTCGCGGGTGACGCCGGGCTGGTCGTGCACGAGCGCGTCGCGGCTGCGCGTCAGCACGTTGAACAACGTCGACTTGCCGACGTTGGGGCGGCCCACGAGAGCGACGAGGGGAAGCATGGTGAGAGCGTAGCCTTCGGATGTGCGGATGGCGAAAACACGAAGCCACGCGCCGGAGGGCGCGTGGCCTGGGCTGCAGCGTCACGGCAGGCGGCGGGGCTTGCCCGCCCGTCGTTCACTGCAGGCGGTAGGCGCTGAGCTTGCCGTCGACGGTCTGCACGACCATCACGTCGCCGACCACCACCGGCACCCCGCGGATCGGGTCGCGGCCGGCGCGCACGCGGGCGGCGAACGCGCCGGTGTCGAGCCGCAGCCAATGCACGTAGCCCTCGAAATCGGCCACCACGGCATAGTCGCCGTGAATCGCGGTGCCGACCACGCCGCGGCGCGCCAATCCCGGCTGCATCCACAGCGTGCTGCCGCCGGCCTTGTCGAGCGCGTACACGTTGCCGGTGCGGTCGCTCACCACCACGCGGTCGGCGGCCACGCCGACGCGGCCGGCGCCGCCCTGCTGGGCTGCCCACAGCGGGCGGCCGGTCGGGCCTTCGATCGCGATGGTCTGACCCTTGTAGCTGGTGGCGAGCAGCACGGTCCCGTCGAGCACCGGCGTACCGTCGACGTCCGCCATGCGCTCCAGCTCGGTGCGGCCTTCCGGCTGCGCGACCGCCTGTTCCCACAGCGGACGGCCGTCGGTCGCAGCCAAGGCGGCCACAGTGCCGTCGTCGTTGCCCACGAACACGAACCCGGGGCCGACCAGCGGCGCGTCGTTGCCGCGCACCGACAGCAGCGGCACCTCGCGGTTCCAGAACCAACGGCGCTCGCCGCTGGCGGCGTCGAACGCGGTCACGCGGCCATCGTTGGAGCGCACGTAGACGAAGCCACCGCCGATCGCCGGTGCGGCGATGACCTCGTTGGGCACCTTCGCCCGCCACTTCTCGGCGCCGGTGGCGGCATCGAGCGCCACGACGTCGCCGTCGAGACCGCCGACCACGACCAGGCCGTCGCCTGCGCCGGGGCCGCCGGACAGGCGCAGTTCGCTCTCGTACGTCCACACCGTGGCGCCGGTGAGCAGATCCAGCGCGCGCACGCCGCCTTCGACGGCGGCCGCGTACACGCGGTTGTCGGCGATGACCGGCGACTGCCGCACGCCGAGGCGGCCTTCGCCGTCGCCCGCGCCCTGCGACCACAGCCGCGTCACCGTCACGGTCGGGGTGATGTCGGCGAGTTCGGTGGGTTCGTTGGGCTTGCCCACCTCGTCCTTGCCGCCGAACCAGCCGCGGATGGTGGAGCAACCGGCGAGCGCGAGGACGCAGGCCAACAACGTGAGCGTGCGCATCCCGGCGCGGCCGGGCGTGGTGGCGGAAATCATCAGGACTGGGTCTCCGGCTTGGTCGGCGTGCCGCCGGCCTGGGTCAGCTTCAGTTCGAGCAGACGGCGCAGCGGTGCGGCGACGTCGGTCTTGGTCAGCGCCTGTGCGTAAGCCTCGCGCGCCTGCTCCCGACGGCCGCGGGCAAACTCGGCATCTCCGCGCGCTTCGAGCGCCGCGGGCGTGGCGTTGTCGGCGAGCAGCTTGAGCGCTTCATCGTGCTTGCCGGCATCGATCAGCAGGCGTGCGAGGCGCACCTGCACGATGTCGGCGAGCGCGGGGTCTTCGGGCTTGAGGCCGCGCAGCGTGGCGATCGCATCGTCGCGCTTGCCCTCATTGACTTGGCGCTTGGCCAGCTCGAGCCCGGCGAGCACGCGGTAGGCGCCTTCGAGCGAGGCCAGCTTGCCGGCAGCCTGGGCATCGCCGGCGCGGATCGCATCGATCGCCGCCTCGTAACGCGCGGCCGCGGCGAGCGTGCCCTGCTCACGGCTCTGCTTCCAGTAGTTCCAGCCGTAAATCGCGCCCAGACCGAGGACGATGCCGCCGATCAGTGCCGCCGCGTTCTTGCGCAGCCAGTTGAGGACGCGTTCGCTTTGTTCGTGTTCGTCGAGAAGATCGTCGATCGCCATGCTGTCTTGCCCCGCCATTTCGGCGGGGACCCGAGGGGTTGTAAGACCCGCGTGGCGGGCCGGTCGTCGTGACACCCGCAACGCGGGTCAGTTGCCGACCGGCGCGAGGGAACCGTCAGAGGATAGCGTAAAGCGCGCTACGTTCGCGCGGCTGAACGGCGCGAGGTCGACCACCTGCCCCGCATTGCGCACGTCCACCGCGGACACGTTGCCGATCACCACCTGCGCGATTTCGCCGGGACGGTAGCGGCGCGACTCGCCGGCCGGGACCAGGCCGCGCTCGATCGTGCGGCCGTCGGCGGCCTGCACCTCGACCCAGCTTTCGGCCTTGAACTGCACCGCCAGTTCGCGCGCCGTCGCGGCCGGCTGCGACGGCGGCAGTGCGGCGAGCGACGCCACCAGCGGTTCGCCCTGTGGCGCGGACGCGACGCGCGGCGCGGCAGGCGCCGGCTGCGCCTGGGCCGGCACGGCATCGACCGGCAGTGCGTCGAGCGACTGCACCGCGAAGTCGCGGTCCAGGTGCGGACGCGTTGCCAGCCACACCGGGACCGCGATCGCGCCGGTCAGCACCACGTAGATGGCGCGCCGGGTCGCCTGCTCGAGCAGGCGGCGGTAGCGCGGCGTGTGCACATGGCTGACCAGAGGGGCCGGTTCGCCGTTGGCGACCGGCAGCGTTTCGAGCTCCGGCTGTAGATCCAGGTTGAGCAGCCGCGCATAGCTGCGCAGCTGGCCGCGGACGAACACCGGCGCCCCCAAACGCGAGTGATCGTCGGCTTCGAGTGCCTCCAGCACGTGGCGCGGGAGGTGAAGCTGCACGGAAACCTGATCCAGGGAGAGGCCGGCCGCCTCCCTGGCCTGCTTCAAACGCGCGCCGAACTGCCCGAGCCCGCCGCGCGCGACGTCGTAGGACTGCATCATGGCCTGTTTTTCGCCCCTTGCTTGGAGTCCCGCGGCTGCGGCGACTCCTCCCCCATGCGTTGAACGTACTGCTGTGCTGCGGCGTTGTCGCCAAGCGCGTGTTCGATTTGTGACGCCAGCTGCAAAGCCGCCCGATCCGCAGGCGCAACCGCGAGCCGGCGTTCGGAGAACGCCCGCGCCTGCAGGTAGCGTCCGGCGCGGTACTCGCGTTCGGCGAGCGTGCCGAGCGCCAGCGCGTTCTGCGGATCGAGCTCGATCGCGCGCCGCAGGTCGCGCTCGGCACGCGCGTGGTCGCCGGCGCGATCCGCGCAGAAGCCGGCGTTGGCGAGCGCGGCGGCCGGCGTCGCGTAGTCGCGGTCGGCGAGCGCGCGGTCGAACCAGCCGAGCGCTTCGGCCGGCTTGCCGTTGCGGCACAGCCACGCGCCGTAGTTGTTGAGCGGGCCGCCCCGCTGCGGGGATAGCTCCGCCGCGCGCCGGTAGTGGCGCCCGGCCGGCGCGGGCTTCGCTTGCGCATCCAGCGCGGCGGCGAGCACCGTGTGCGCATCCGCCAGCTGGTCGTCCAGCCGGACCGCCTCGCGCGCCACGCGCTCGGCGTCCGCGGTCTGTCCGGACAGCAGCGCCTGCTGCGCGTGCAGCACCAGCTGGCGTGCCTGCGCTTCGCCGCGGCGCGGCTCGCGCACCTCGACGTCGAGCGCGGTCTGCTCGAAATCGCCGCGGCCCAGGTCGGGACGGATGAAGGCGAGACGGCTGCAGGCGGTGGTCGCGGCACACGCCGCGAGCGTCAGAAGGACCAGGCGCGCGGTCGGGTTACGCCGCATCGCCCACGCCTCCCTGCGTCAACCGCCGCCGGAACTCCGCGGAGCGCCGCGTGCGGTCCATCACCTGCCCCTTGAGCTGGCCGCAGGCGGCGTCGATGTCGTCGCCGCGCGTGCGCCGCACCGGCGCGATCAGGCCAGCGTCGTTGAGCAGCTTCTGGAACGCACGAATCGCGGTTTCGTCCGGGCGCTCGAAGCGGGTGCCCGGGAACGGGTTGAACGGGATCAGGTTGACCTTCGCCGCGTCCTTCATCTGCACCGCGTTGTCGAACTGGCGCATCAACCTGACGAGCGCGCGCGCATGCTCGGGTTGGTCGTTGACGCCCTTCATCAGCGTGTATTCGAACGTCACTGATGCCTTCTTGCGGCGCGCATAGCGCACGCAGGCGTCCATCAGCACGGCGATCGGATACTTCTTGTTGAGAGGCACCAGCTCGCTGCGCAGGTCGTCGTGCGGGGCGTGCAGCGACACCGCCAGCGACACGTCGCTCTCCTCCGCCAGGCGGTCGATCATCGGCACCATGCCGGCGGTGGACAGGGTCACGCGCTTGTTGGCGAGGCCGTAGCCGAGGTCGTCGCGCATGATGCTCATCGCCCGCACGACATTGTCGAAATTCGCCAGCGGCTCGCCCATGCCCATCATCACCACGTTGGTGAGCTTGCGCTGCTGGTGCGGCACGTTGCCGAGGTGACGCGCGGCCACCCAGACCTGGCCGATGATCTCGGCGGTGGTGAGATTGCGATTGAACCCTTGTGTCGCGGTCGAGCAGAACTGGCAGTTCAGCGCACAGCCCACCTGCGAGGACACGCACAGCGTGCCGCGCCCCTTGTCCGGGATGTAGACCGTCTCGATGGCGTTGGACGTGTCCATCCCGAGCAGCCATTTGTGCGTGCCGTCCTCGGAGGCCTTGTCGAACACCACCTGCGGCACGCGCACCTCGGCGCGCGCCTCGAGCTTGGCGCGCAGCGCCTTGCCGAGATCGGTCATGCCGGCGAAATCAGTGACGTAGCGGTGGTGGATCCACTTCATCACCTGGTGCGCGCGGAAGCGCTTCTCGCCAAGCTCCCGCTCGAAGAACGCCTCCATGCGGGCACGGTCGAGATCGAACAGGTTGAGCCTGTCCGATCCCGACACGGCCGCCCGTTCCGGCGCGGCGGCGCCGACCAGCGCGATGTCGATCGTGTTGTTGTCGCGCGTGTCGCTCACAGGATGCGGCCTACGTCGGAACGGACAGCGGGCTCAGCGCCCGTGGACCTCGGTGGTGGAGAAGAAGTACGCGATCTCGACCGCCGCCGTCTCCGGCGCGTCGGAACCGTGCACCGCGTTGGCGTCGATGCTGTCGGCGAAATCGGCACGGATGGTGCCCGGCTCGGCCTTCTTCGGATCGGTGGCGCCCATCAGCTCGCGGTTCTTCGCGATCGCGTTGTCGCCTTCCAGCACCTGGATCATCACCGGGCCGCTGCACATGAACTCCACCAGCGCGTTGAAGAAGGGGCGCTCGCGGTGAACGGCATAGAAGCCCTCGGCTTCCTGGCGCGAAAGATGCTTCATCTTCGCGGCCACGACCTTGAGGCCGGCCTTCTCGAAGCGGGTGTAAATCTCGCCGATCACGTTCTTGGCGACCGCATCGGGCTTGATGATGGACAGGGTGCGCTCCAGCGCCATGGACAGTCTCTCCGGAAAAGGTGAGCGGACCGCCGTCTGACGGTCCGAGACTAACAGAAAAACCCGCGTCTGGACGCGGGTTTAGCCGAAATGGCTGCGGAGAATTCTAACCCGAACCGTGCGCGCTTGGGCAGCACCGCCGGCACGTTCCGGCGACCGGTTCAGGGCGCTCAGTGCTTGGCGAACGGCACCGTGCTGCCGTCGGGGCGCGCGAGTTCGACCGTGTAGGTCTGGCGCCGGCCGTCCGGCACCTCCATGCCCGGCGAGCCGAGCGGCATCCCGGGCAAAACCAGCCCGCGCGCCTTCGGTTTCTCGCGCAGCAGGCGCTTGATGTCCTCGGCCGGCACGTGCCCCTCGACGACGTAGCCCGCCACCTCGGCGGTGTGGCAGGAGCCCTTGCCGTACGGCACGCCGAGGCGCTGCTTGATCGGCTCCAGCGCGTCGGTTTCGTGCACGCTCACCTGGAACCCGGCGCGGCGCAGGTGCTCCACCCACAGCGTGCAGCAGCCGCAGGTCGGACTCTTGTGCACCGTGACCGGCGGCAGCGATGCGCTCGTCCGTCCGCGCCGCGGCGCTTGCGCGGAGGTCGCGGCCGGGCCGGCCGCCTTGGTCGCCGTGCGCGCTGCGGGCGTGGCCGCCGACGGTGCGGCGGCATCCGGGGCGCGGGCGCACGCGGCGGTCGACAGGACCGCCAGCATCACGCCCGCTGCGCTGAGGGAGAACGTCTTCATCGGCATTCCGTCCACGATCGGCAGACGCCTACCCTACACCGCCGCCCCGTAACCGGATCAGAGGACGAGGGGCTCCGCGTCGTCGAAGCCGCCGAGCCGGCGCGGCGTGTCGAGGAGTGCCGACCACAGCTCGGCCAGCGCGCCGGCCAGCGGCACCACCGCGACCGCGGTGTCGCCTTCCAGCACGCCGGTGGCGATGAGATCGGCGACCGTGCGCTGGTAGAGCGCCGAGCGCTCGCAGGCGTGGATGGCGGCCTGGTCGGCCCACACGGTGGCGACCGCCTGCCGGGTGTCGCCGAGGCGGATGAAGTGCACCGCCTCGCAACCGGCCATCGAACGGAACATCGGCAGCGAGCGCGAATTCGCGAACGCCAGGTAGTCGGCGAGGCGTCCCGGGCGCACCCCCGTGGTCCACACCCGCAGCAGTCGCGGGGACTCGCTATGCGGAGGCGGTTCCTGCATGGGAAAGCTCCGGCGGCCTCAGGCGTGGCAGGTGCCGCAGCATGACTTGGCCGGCGCCGCCTCGGCCAGGCCGGCGTCGGCATCGACCGCGACGACCGTATAGCCCTCGGCCTCGATCGCCGCACGCGCCGCGTCGGCGCCGAGCACGCCCTGGATGGCCACGCTCCGGGCATCGAGGTCGACGCTGACGCGCGCGCCCGGTTCCAGCGCCTGGATCGCGGTGGTGATGCTGCGGACGCAGTGCCCACAGGTCATGCCTTCGACAGTCAACTTCATCGCATCGCTCCAATGAGGGAAGCCGGCGGCTAACCGGCGGTGCGCAGGATCGGGCTTGTCCCGATGGGAAGGTCAAGGCGTATGCCGCCGGGTTGACCTTCCCATCGTGGCAAGCCGGACGATCCCGCCACCCCCGGCATCGAGCCCGCCATGAACGCGTTGTCCTCCCTTCCCGCCTTCCCCGCTCCCGCGTTCCGCTTCGGCATCGACGGCATGACCTGCGCCTCGTGCGTGGCGCGCGTGGAGCGCAGCCTGCAGGCCGTGCCGGGCGTCCAGCGCGCTACGGTCAACCTCGCGACCGAGGCCGCCGAGGTGGTCACCGACGGCACCGTCGCGCCCGCCGCTCTGGTCGACGCGGTAGGCAAGGCCGGCTACGGCGCCGCGCTCACACCGGTCGAACTGGCGATCGAGGGCATGACCTGCGCGTCGTGCGTTGCGCGCGTCGAGCGCGCACTGCACAAGGTGCCCGGCGTGGCCACGGCGACCGTCAACCTCGCCACCGAGCGCGCCCGCGTGGAGGTGCTCGGCGAGCCGCCGCTCTCGACGCTGCAGGCGGCGGTCGCCGCCGCCGGCTACGGCGCGCGGCTACCGGCCGGCGAGACGCCATCGCATGCGGACGCGGAGACGCAACGCCGTCTGCCGAGCAGGGACACGCTGCACCTGCTGGCGGCGATCGCGCTTTCGCTGCCGCTGGTGCTGCCGATGATCGGGCTGCTGTGGGGCGAACACTGGATGCTGCCGGGCTGGGTGCAGTTCGCGCTCGCCACGCCGGTGCAGTTCTGGATCGGCGCGCGTTTCTACCGCGCCGGCTGGCGCGCGCTGCGCGCCGGTGCCGGCAACATGGACCTGCTGGTCGCGCTCGGCACCAGCGCCGGTTACGGGCTGAGCGTGTATCACCTGCTGCGCGGGCCCGCACACCACGGCGAGCTGCCGCTGTATTTCGAGGCCTCGGCGGTGGTGCTCACCCTCGTTCTGCTGGGCAAGTGGCTGGAAGGCCGCGCCAAGCGCCAGACCACCGCGGCGATCCGCGCGCTGCAGGCGCTGCGCCCGGTCACCGCACGGGTCCGCCGCGACGGCGGCACCCACGACGTGCCGATCGCCGAGGTGGCGGTCGGCGACGAGGTCGTGGTCAAGCCGGGCGAACGCTTCCCGGTCGACGGCGACATCGTCGAAGGCCGCACGCACGCCGACGAATCGCTGATCACCGGCGAGTCGCTGCCGGTCGCCAAGGCCGAGGGCGACCGCGTCACCGGCGGCGCGGTCAACGGCGAAGGGCTGGTGGTGGTGCGCACCATGGCGGTCGGCGCGGAAAGCGCGCTCGCCCGCATCATCCGCCTGGTCGAGGACGCGCAGGCGAAGAAGCCGCCGATCCAGCAGACGGTGGACCGCGTGAGTGCGGTGTTCGTGCCGGTGGTGGTGGCGCTGGCTGCGCTGACGTTGATCGGCTGGGGCGCGGCCAGCGGCGACTGGAGCCAGGCGTTGCTGAACGCGGTCGCGGTGCTGGTGATCGCCTGCCCGTGCGCGCTGGGTCTGGCCACCCCCACTGCGATCATGGCCGGCACCGGCGTGGCCGCCCGCGCCGGCATCCTGATCAAGGACGCGGAAGCGCTGGAGATTGCCCACAAGGCGCGGACCGTCGCTTTCGACAAAACCGGCACGTTGACCGAAGGCCGGCCGACGCTGACCGCACACATCGCACCCGAGGGCGACGACGACGCGATGCTGGCGCTGGCGGCCGCCTTGCAGGCGGACAGCGAACACCCGCTCGCCAAGGCGGTGGTTTCCGCGCACGGAAGCCGCCCGCGCGCCGCGGCCCGCGACGTACGCGCCGTGCCCGGTCGCGGTGTGCGCGGCACGGTCGACGGGCGCGAGCTGCTGCTCGGCAACGGCGCGATGATGCGCGAAGCCGGCGTTCCGCTGGAGGCGCTGCAGGCGCAGGCGGACTCGCTCAGCGGCGCCGGCGCGACCGTGTCGTGGCTCGGCGAACGCACCGCCACCGGCGGTCGCCTGCTCGGCCTGCTGGCGTTCCGCGACCGGCCGCGCGAGGGTGCGGCCGAGGCGATCGCCCGCCTGCATGCGCTCGGCATCCGCACGCTGATGATCTCCGGCGACAACGTCGGCGCCGCCAATGCGGTCGCGCGCCAGCTCGGCATCGATGCGGTGCGCGCCAACGTGATGCCGGAGCGCAAGGCCGAGGTGGTGGCGTCGTTGCGGCGCGAAGGGCACGTCGCGATGGTCGGCGACGGCATCAACGACGCGCCGGCGCTGGCCGCGGCGAGCGTGGGCATCGCGATGGGCAGCGGCACCGATGTCGCCATGCACGCCGCCGGCATCACGCTGATGCGGCCGGACGTGCGCCTGGTCGCGGCCGCGCTCGAGCTGTCCCGCCGCACCACGCGCAAGATCCGCCAGAATCTGTTCTGGGCGTTCGGCTACAACGTGGTCGGCATCCCGCTCGCCGCGTTCGGCATGCTCGATCCGGTCATCGCCGGCGCGGCGATGGCGTTCTCGTCGGTGAGCGTGCTATCCAACACCCTGCTGTTGCGGCGCTGGTCGCCGCGCACCTCCTGACCGGGAGAACCGCCATGGCCCGTCCCTCCCCTCGTCCCGAGCTGTCGGAAGCCAGGCAGCAGGGCTTCCACAACATCGGCGAAGCGGCGCAACTGACCGGCGTCAGCGCCAAGATGATCCGCCACTACGAGAGCATCGGCCTGCTGCCGGCGGCCGGCCGCACCTTTGCCGGCTACCGCATCTATGGCGAGACCGATCTGCACCGTATCCGCTTCATCAAGCGCGCGCGCAGCCTTGGGTTTCCGGTCAAGCAGATCGCCACGCTGCTTGGGTTGTGGGACAACCGCAGCCGCGCCAGCGCCGAGGTCAAGAAGCTGGCGCAGGCACACGCGGACGCCCTGGCGGTGAAGATCCGCGAGATGCAGGCGATGCAGCGCACGCTCGAGGACCTGGCGCGGCGCTGCCACGGCGACGCGCGCCCGGAGTGCCCGATCCTCGACGACCTCGCGACGCCCGCGGACTCACCACCGCGCCACTGCGAGGAATGAGCGCCGCTCAGGCGCTCGCGCGCGGCGCGAACAGGATGATCGACGCGCCGACCAGGCAGAGCGCGGCACCGAGCAGGTCCCAGCGATCCGGGCGCACCCCCTCCACCCGCCACAGCCACGCCAGCGATGCCGCGATGTACACGCCGCCGTACGCCGCATATGCGCGCCCGGCCGCGGCGGTGTCGACCAGCGTGAGCAGCCAGGCGAACGTGACCAGCGAAAGCAACGACGCCGGCACCCACCACGCCGAGGCGCCCTGCCGGAGCCACATCCAGATGCCGAAGCAGCCGGCGATTTCAGCGAGCGCCGCCGCGACGTAGACGAGCGCGGTGCGGATCACGCCGCCCCCGCCTTGCGGGTACGACGGCGCACGCGCGGCAGGGCCTCCAGCCCCGTGCCTCCCCGCGCCAGCTCGTCGAGCACGGCGCACTCCGCGCCCGGACCGCCCGCGCAGGCACGGTCGCATTCGCGCACGAACGTGGCGACCTGGCGCTCCAGCTCGCGCAGTTGGCGCAGGCGCTCGCGCACGTCAGCCAGATGGTCGTGCGCCAACTCGCGGGCGTGCAGGCAGGAGCGGTCGCGGTCCTGCAGCAGACCGGCCAATACACGTACCTGCTCGAGCGGAAACCCCAGCTCGCGGCAGCGCCGGATGAACGTCAGCCGCCGCACGTCGGCCGGCTCGTAGACCCGCTGGCTGCCGCCCTGGCGCGGCGCCTGCGGCAGCAGGCCGATCTGTTCGTAGTAGCGGATCGTTGGCGCATTGGTGCCGCTCAACTTCGCCAGCTCGCTGATCCTCATCACCGCACCCCGGGGCTCTTGAACTTCAAGCCACTTGAAGGCCTAGCCTAGCAGCCACTCTCCAGTGCGAGGCTCCACTATGACCACTGCCGATCCCATCACGCCGCTCGCCTGCTCGCTGGACGGCCACGCCTTCCAGGTCCGCCTGCAGGAAATCGCCGCGCTCAACGCCCGCCATCTGCGCAGCGAGCGCCGGCTCGGCACAACGCTGGAGTTGGAGTACGCCGTGGAAGCCTGCGCGCAGGTCGAAGCGATGATCGAGCGCGAGCGCGAGTGCTGCGCGTTCCTCGACTTCCGCCTCGCCCAGATGGGCGACCGCATCGCGCTGACGATCACCGTGCCCGAGCAGGCCCGCGACCAGGCCGACGTGCTGCTGCAGCCGTTCACGCGCGACAACGCCACTACGGCCGCCAGCTGCTGCGGCGGTAGCTGCGGCTGACGCACCGACGCCGGGAACCCGAAAACACGCAGGGCCCCGTTTCCGGAGCCCTGCATGTCTGCTCCCTTGGCGTCTCCATGCCCCCCGGTTCTACCTCCGCCACCACGCAAGCGGAGGATCCGCGGCAAGGCGTCATCTCATCCTTCGCCCGACGTTCAACGCTCGAATGAACCCATATCCGGAAACGCCCCCATCACGCGGGGGAAGCCGGGGCCGCGCTGGTCGTACTGGCGCTCAAGCACGTTGTTGCCACGATCGAGCGCCGGACTGTCGCCTTTCAGCCTATGCGTCCTCGTTGGTCCGCCGTTGTCGGCCAGCGGCTTGACGCGCGGATCGGTAATGGCGAGCGTGTCCGCGGGCGTCGGCACCTGCGAGTAGCCGATCAGGTTGTGGCTGCCGGTGATGTTGCTGCCGGGCGCGATGTCATACGCAGGCGCGCCGAGCAGACGCCGGTTTCCGGCGACGATGGCCCCCTCCAGCCGCATCATCGGTGCGTAGAGCGCGCCGCGCCCGAAGTACTCCGGCGGGTGGTAGCCTGAGTCACCTTCCGGATAATTCTCGAGGTTATCGGTGATCGTGCTGTTGTAGATGGCCACCGAGCCGTTATGAAATGCACCGGCGCTGTAATTGAACGCCGTGTTGCCGGAGACCGTGCTGTCGACGACCACGCTGCGCCCGCTGCCCTCCACCAGCACGCCACCGGCCTCGTTCTCCTCGTACCCAGCGTAGAAATTGCGCAACAACGCGCGGTTGTTGGACACCGTCGACTTGTTGAGCGTAAGCCGCTGGGCCGCGATGCCGCCACCACGATTGGCGCGGTTGCCGTGGATCGTCGAATAGCTGGCCGTCACCTCGTCCGCGAGGATCCCACCGCCTTTGAACTCCACGGCGTTGCCGTAGACCTGGCTGTGGTACAGCCTTACCGAACCGGCGGAGATGCCACCGCCGTTCCCGTAGAGGCCGGCCTTGTTGTTGAACACGCTGCTGGAGATGAGCACCACGTGCGCTGCGGCAATCCCGCCGCCATAGAGCGTGACTTCCATGTAATTCTCCGAGTAGGCCTCGCAGGCGTGCACCCTCGAGCGCCACAATCTGACCGTTCCGCCAGGCGAATGGATGCAGCCACCGGCGCCCTCGTCCGGATTCGGGAACGCCACCGTGGACAGCCCGTTGCTGATCGACAGCTGATCGATGGCAAGCGTGCCCGTGCCGTTGTGGGCGAATACGCGCCCTGCACGATTGCCATCCACCGTGAGAGCAAGTCGGCCCCGGCCGAGAAGCCTCAGATCGCGCTGCGGCACGGTGATCTGTCCGTTGAGCACGATGCGCGAACAGCCAAGCGAGCGCAGGTCGATGACGTCGCCACTGAGCGCGCTTGCCACGGCGGCCCGCAGACTGCCCGCGCCACTGTCGTTGCAATGCGTCACCACGCGCGTGACCGCGTGCGCCGTTCCGCCGGGCAGGAACCCGGGTAGCACAAGGAGGGATAGCGGCGCGACGATAAGAAGAGAGGAACGGAAGCGATGCATGGCGTACTCCACCGTTGGCGGCATCGTTCGCATCCGATTACCTAGTGCCTTGTCGCTTGGATCGGCCTGAACCGACTGTTTGGCTGCACGGAACCACTCGGCGAGCATGGGCGCCAAGCTCGATTCAGGCCGTGACAGCGTCTGCCCCTGGCCGCCGTGCGGCTTTGCAGTCGACTCGCGTGACGAAGCGCTGCATCGGCTGCTGGCAGGCTGATCCGAAAACGCGAGCCCGACCCGCGCGCTATACGGAATGAGGCAATGTGACGCGAACCGGCGCGCCACCACGCGCGAGCCCCGCGCAGATGATCACGGAAAAACGAAGGGGCCCCGTTTCCGGAGCCCCTGCGTGTTCCTGAGATGGCGTCCCCACGGCGATCCGAGCCTAACCCCCGGCTCTACCTACGCCACCACGTCCGGATCACCGTTCGACCGCGACGCTACCGCTCGGCCACGGCCTGAGCCCCCTCTTCCCTCCCAGCCACGCGCACCCGGCGCGATGGCGTCGCGCGTCCGTGCAGCCCCGCCCAGGCGACAGCCACGACGCCGAAGTTTGCCCATCGGAAAAAGGTAATCTGGGTAACCACCCCGCATCGCATGGTGCTTTTATCTTTCAGATCAATGCCTTGAGTGAAAGAGTTGAAGGTAATTATTGAGGTAACTTGGAGGTAACCAGTTACCTTTCCTGACAGTGACCCCGAAGCGCCGCAGTCCGTCAAAGAATCAATGGCTTAGCGGATAGTTACCGTTCGGGTTACCTCAGATTACCGTCGAAAGGTAACCTCCGATCCCCTTAGGAATCAAACACCTACGAGCGATTCCGGGGGATGGTTACCGGGGTTACCTTTTTCCGATGGGCAACCTTTTTGGGGGCGTGGCGGAAGGTGTCGTCAGCCCCCTCCAAGGACCGGCCGGAAGCCCCGCAGGGTGCGTCTGAGTGCGTCGCCAGTTCGCCCCGTCCTATCCCTGCACAAAGCCGGCCGCGGCGCGCTCGCGCCGCCTGCGTGCGGTTGAGTCGGAAGCCACACATGAAGCGGGCAGGCGTGGCGGGGGGATGACCGCGCGCCCGGCCGCCGACCACCTGACGGACCGGCCCCGCCCCCGCGTGAGATCCGCGGACGCGTCCAGTGTTCGGCGCGCCCACGCGTTCCACCCGCCGGCCGGCTTCATCTGTGAAGGGGGTGCGAGCTGCCGCTGCTCGTTCCATGACAGACTCGGCGCGCGCACGGTTGTGCGCCGACCGAGGGCGTCAGGCGAAGGTCGCCTCAAACAAGGAGAGAGTTATGCGGTGGAACCACATCAAGGAGATCGCGCGTAGTGCGGTGCTGGGTTGTGCGCTAGTGTTCGTAGGGGGCATCCAGGCGACACAGCCGGCCGCGGCTGCCGCCAGCTCACGGCAGCAGGCGAACACGTATCAGGTCGAGCTAGCCATTGTTCGCGACGGGAAGGTCATAGCGACCCCGAAGGTGACCGTGCTGTTCGGGAAGCCGGCACGAGTGACCCTCACGGAGAAAGCAGGAGACGGGAGCTTGCGCGTGCAGGTGACAGCGTCGCCGGCTGGCAAGCTCGCTAACGGCACGAAGGTGGTGCAGTTCAACGCCGTGGTGGTCGAGCGCATCGCCGGCGCCTGGGTGATTCTGGCCGAGCCGTCGATGAAGGTCGCGGAGTCACAAGCGGGCTCTACCACTCTCGAGTCGCCGCTTGGCTCCCTGCGGATCGACGTGCGCGCGACGGAGAAGTACGTCGCCGGTGCCGAAAGCAAGAACCTTCGACAGTGCGGCGCACTTACTGCTGATGAACCCACAACGCTGAGTGATAACTGCCCATCGCTGCCCTGCCCCGGCAAGGAGAATTGCTGCAGCGCCCCTTGCTCGGACGGCAGCGGACGCACGATGACTTGCTGTGGCGCCATTGAGTGCTGCGACGACATCTGCGGGGCATGCTGCTCGCCTCCGTAACAGGCATCGGCACCTATTGGGGAGGGCAACGCCCTCCCCGTTTATTTTTGATCCCCGGTGCTGCCGGGCCCACCGGGGAGCACGTAAGGTTCAAAGCGCACGACCTCCTCGCCGATCCAGTCGTTGACCTCGCGCAAGCGGTGCTGGAGCGGTTCGAGTTCGTTCTTCACGAACACCGCGGCCGTCGGCGTGATCGCACCGAAGCCACCGGTGTTGGTCGGCACGATGCCGAGCAGAGCCGGCGGCACGCGGTGAGCCGCGAGAATGTCGTCGCGGGTGGCGTTCTTGATACCGAGAAACTCATCCCGTGCGGCCACCTCGCTGATCGGGATCACCTGAACGCCGTCCTTTTTGCCCTGCGGGCTGTAGAGGAACAGGTTGCGGAAATTCCCCGGCCCCTTCGATGCCCGCAGCGCCTCGCGGATCGCGTTGATGTCTTCCTCGTTCTGCGACGGATCGCTGATGTACAGGATGTAGCCCGCGTGTGAGCCGTTGATGTAGTACTTGCGCCGGAACAGCGTCGAGCTCTCGTTCAGCAGCGCGGCCTGCAGGGCGCTCAGGTATTCCGGCAGACCATAGATCTCCTGATGCATGTCGGGCTCCAGCAGGTGGAACACGCTGCCGGGCTGGAACTCGTGCTCCTTCCCCCACCCCTGCACGAAGAAATAGCGCCCCGGCTCGACACCGCGGCGCGTGTACTTCGCGAGCGAGCACACCAGCCGCATCGGCCGGCCACTGATCGCGTTCCGCCGCTCCAGATAGGCGTTGCCGAAAACCAGGTAGTCGAGCGCGAAGCGGGCGAACTGGTCGCGCGACAGCAACCGGTGCGGCTTGAACGTGCTCACGAGGATGTTTCGCTTCACGAAGATCGCGGAGCTGTGGTGCGGGCTGCTGCGGAAGGCACGCGCGAGACCATCGAAGGAGATCGGCGTCTCGAACCACCGGCCGTTGTCCAGGCATTCGACGTAGTCGAGCAGCTCGCGGCGATCGAGCACCGGCACCGGATCGCCGAAGCTGAAGGCTTGGATGCCGGCCTTGCGTGCGCCAGTTTCGGTTTCGGCGTCAATCGGGTTCATCAGTAGATCTCCATTACGGTCCTGTTGCGCCCGGCACTTCCTTCCAGCGGTTCGTTGTCGAGCGCGTGCATGGTTGCCCACGCCAGATCGGCGTGGCCGGTTTCTTCGCTGCGGTTCGCCTCAAAGGTCGACTGGCGGCCGCTCGCGGTCATCGTCTTGCGAATCGAGAGGAACGCCTGCGCCACATCGGTCCAGCCGGCGTCGAATTCGAGGCGGCCGCTGGCGATGACGTCTTTCGCCTTCAGCACGAGGCGGTTCTTCACCTCGACGGAGTACGTGATGCGCCGCGCGCCGGGGAAGAACTGCAGCACCAGCTGGTACACGCCTGCGCCGACACCGGTGTCGTCGATGCCGATGTAGGTCACGCGGTAGCGCTGCGTGATCCGACGGATCTGCTCTGCCTGGCCGGCGAAGTCCATGCCACGCCACTGGTGCTTCTCCAGTAGGCGGAATTTCCCTCCCGGTACCGCCGGCGGCGCGACCACGACACAGCCCGCGCTGTCGCCGAACATCGCCGGGTCGTACCCGAGCCACACCTCGCGGTTGCCGAACGGCCGCCCCGCGAACGGCTTGAAGTCGTCCCACGCTTCCCAGCTGTCGACCATGCACCGCTGCAGCTCGGCCAGCGTGAACACCGACGCGGTGTCGTCGATGAACTGGCACATCAGCAGGTTGGCCCACTCGTCCGCGCTGTACTCCAGCCGCAGCTGGTCGAGATCGAACAGGTCGCAGCCGCCGCGCACAGCGTCCTCGACCGTCACGATCTGCCGCCACTGGCCGTCCGCGCAACGCCGACCGCCGACCAGCGCGCTGTGGCTCACGTCGATCGAAATGCGGTCCGCCTTCTGGCGACCGCGGTTGTACAGCTCGCCGCTCCAGAACGGGTAGGCGTCGTGGGTGATGCTCGACGGCGTCGAGAAATAGGTCTGGCGCCACTTCTTGTGGATCGCCATGCCGCTGGCGACCTTGCGCAGCTCCTGGAATTTGTAGACCCAGAAGTACTCGTCGAAATACAGGTTTCCGTGGTAGCTCTGCGCCGTTCGTGCATTCGTCCCGAGGAAGTACAGCGTCGCGGCGTTCGGGAGCACGATCGGGTCGCCGGTCAGCTCGACGCCCTCTTCGGCCGCGAACTGCACGATGTACTGCCGGAAGACGTGGGCCTGCGCCTTGCTGGCGCTGAGGAAGATCTGGTTTCGCCCCGTCTCCAGAGCATCGACGAGCGCCTCGCGCGCGAAGTACCACGTCGCGCCGATTTGGCGCGACTTGAGGATGTTGCGGATGCGCTCGGTCAGCGCGTTTCGGCGCCACACGCGCTGGTATGCGAACAGCGAATCCTCGAAGCGTTCGATAAGCCGCTCCTGCTGCTCGTCGTCGATGGCGTTTCGGACGGGCTTGCGTTTCGGCGCGGCATTGCGGCGCTCGATGTTCGAGTTAAGGTCGCCTTCGTTCCCGCCTGGCTGCTGGTAGCGCCGAACGCGCGCGAGACGTTCGATCTGCCGGCCGAGCAGGTCGATTTCCTTGTAGTCGCTTCCGCTCTTCGGATCCTTGGCGACCAGCTGGATCAACCTCGCCTCGAGCGAGGACTCCACCCGCGCGATCGCCGGCGCATCGTCCCAGTGGTCGCGCTGCTTCCAGCTTTCCACCGTCGTGCGCGGCAGCCCCAGGTGCTCGGCGATGTCAGACACGCGCCACCCCTGCCAGTAGAGGCTGCGCGCGATTCGTCGCTCATCGAGGGAAGGCGCCGTCAGGAACATGGCGGCAGCCTAGGCCGCACGATCAAAGCGCCTGAGGCGCGCTCACTGTGCGATCGGCTTCTACAGGGCGGCCGGGTTGATGCACTCGCGCAGCGACGCCGAGCATCGCCCCGACACCGTCACCGCACCGTCAAAGGCTGCATCGATGAAACGCAAGTCCAAGTTCTTCCGCGTAGCGGTCGAAGGCGCCACCACCGATGGCCGCAAGATCGAGCGCAATTGGCTCACCGAGATTGCCAAGAGCTACAACCCGCAGAAGTACGGCGCGCGCGTCTTCATCGAGCACATCCGCGGCCTGAACCCGGAATGGGGCTTCCGCGCGATGGGCGACGTCGTTGCGGTCAAGACCGAGGAGGTCGAGATCGACGGCGAGAAGCGCCTGGCGCTGTTCGCCCAGATCGAGCCCACGGAGGAGATGGTCAAGCTGGTCGCCGCCGGCCAGAAGATCTACTCCAGCATCGAGGTCAACCCCGACTTCGCTGGCTCGGGCCAGGCGTATCTCGTCGGCCTCGGCATCACCGACAGCCCCGCGAGCCTCGGTACCGAGGTGCTCGCCTTCGCCGCCAAGCACCCGGAGGCCAACCCGTTCGCCGCGCGCAAGCAGGCGCCGGGCAACGTCTTCACGGTCGCCGAGGAAGCCGCGATCGAACTGGAGGAGGAGCAGCCGGCGCCGGAACCGTCCCTGCTTTCCCTCGTGCGCGAGATGTTCTCGCGGCGCTCGGGCGGCGACGACGCCCGGTTCGCCGACGTGCGCGCGGCCATCGAGCACCTGGCGACAGGGGTAACGGCGCGGCATGAAGAGTTCGCCGCGCAGCTGGCATCGCTCTCCGCGCGTCTGGACGCGCTGAAAGGCGACCACGAGAAGGCCATCGCCGACCTGACCGGCAAGCTCGATCACACGCCGCGCAACGACCCCCCGCGCCCGCCGGCGACGGGATCCGGTGCCGCCGTCACGACGGACTGCTGACCGCACGAACCGAACGCCCCCGCCGCCTTCCCCGGAGCACGCAATGCGCAACACCACCCGCACGCTGTACAACGCCCTGCTCGCCCAGATCGCCCAGATCAACGAGGTCCAGGACGCCACCGTCAAGTTCTCCGTCGCGCCGACCGTGCAGCAGCGCCTCGAGACGCGCATGCAGGAAAGCTCGGAGTTCCTGAAGCGCATCAACATCGTCGGCGTCACCGAGCAGAAGGGCCAGAAGCTCGGCCTCGGCATCGGCAGCCCGATCGCCAGCACCACGAACACTGCCGCGCAGGACCGCAGCCCGGTCGATCCGACGCAGCTGGACGGCACCTCGTACGACTGCACGCAGACCAACAGCGACACGTACATCCCGTACGCGAAACTGGACGCGTGGGCGAAGTTCCCCGACTTCCAGACCCGCGTGCGCGACGCGATCGTGCGCCGTCAGGCGCTCGACCGGATCATGATCGGCTTCAACGGCACCAGCCGCGCCGCGACGTCCGATCGCACCGCGAACCCGCTGCTGCAGGACGTCAACAAGGGCTGGCTGCAGCACTACCGCGAGCAGGCCCCCGAGCGGGTGATGGCGGACGGCGCGACGGCCGGCGTCATCAAGGTGGGCGGTGCCAGCGCCGACTACGCCAACCTCGACGCGCTGGTCATGGACGCCGTGGCCAACCTGATCGACCCGTGGTACCGGCAGGACACGCAGCTGGTGGCGATCCTTGGCGCGAACCTCCTGCACGACAAGTACTTCCCGCTGGTCAACTCGAACCAGGCGCCGAGCGAGCAGCTCGCCGGCGACCTGATCATCAGCCAGAAGCGCGTCGGCGGGCGCCCGGCGTTGCAGGTGCCGTTCGTGCCCGACGACGCGATTCTGATCACGCGCCTCGACAACCTGTCGATCTACTGGCAGGAGGGTGCGCGCCGCCGCGCCATCATCGACAACCCGAAGCGCGACCGCATCGAGAACTACGAGTCCTCCAACGACGCCTACGTCGTTGAGGACTTCGGCGCCGGCTGCCTGATCGAGAACATCCAGATCCAGCCGTAAGCCATGACCCTCGCACGCCGCCACTACCAGCGCGTCACCGCCGCCAAGGTTTCGGCCTCGGCGGCGGAGGGCGAACCGATCGACGCCAACGCCTACGAGCTGATGCTCGCCAAGCTCGCGGAGGACAAGCGCCGTCTGAAGGAGGTGAAGTCCATCGAGCGCAAGGTCGAGATCAAGCGGCAGCTGCTCCCGGAGTACGAGCCGTGGGTGCAAGGCGTGCTCGAGGCGGGCCGCGGCGGACAGGATGCCGTGCTGATGACGGTGATGGTCTGGCGCATCGACGTGGGCCACTTCCACGCCGCGCTCGACGTGGCGGAGTACGCGCTCCGGCACAAGCTGGTGCTGCCCGACCAGTACCAGCGCGACGCGGCCACGCTGGTCGCCGAGGAGATCGCCGACCAGGCGCTCGGCGCGCTGGCCGCCGGTGCCCCCTTCGACCCCGCGGTGCTCGATCGCACCGAGCAGCTCACCCGCGAGCACGACATGCCCGACGAGGTACGCGCCAAGCTCCACAAGGCGCTCGGTCTGGCGTGCATGGTGGCCGCCGGCGAGCCGCCCTTCGCGGGCGAAGCCTTCGCGCACGCGTACTCCGCGCGCTCGCACTTCCTCCGCGCCCTGCAGCTGCACGAGCGCGTCGGCGTCAAGAAGGAGCTCGAGCGCCTCGAGCGCGGCATCAAGAACAGCCCGCTGCCGGCGTCGTCCGGCGCGGACACCCAGACAACCGTGAGCGCAGCGCCCAACGCCGGCGCACCGGGCGATTCCGGTGCACCGGCCGAGGCCGGCTCCGGCTGACCGAGTCGCCACCGGCGCCGCGGCGGCGGGGCGGAACCGAGGGGCCTCTCTCCACCGAGGTTCCTCCCCCCACCGCCGCATCTACCAGGGGAGCAGATGAGCGGTTTCGTCGCCACCGCACCGACCGCGGCCACGTCCGAAACGGATGCCATCGCCAACGACGGCTGGTTCCCGAATCTGTCGATGACGCAGCTCCGCGCGGTCGCCCGCCTCGACGGCACTGTGACCGAAGAGCGCCTGCGCGACGCCGCGCGCTACGCGATGAGCGCGATCAACCGGCGCCTCGCGGCGTTCAAGGCGGCCCACCAGGCGACCGGCGTCACGAAGCTGGCAGACGTGCCCGATGCCGGCACGATCGACGGCGAAAACCGCCTGGTGATGCTGTACCGGCGCGCCGTGCAATGCACGGTCAAGGCGGACCTCATCGAGCGCTACCGCGATTTCGACAGCACCGACAGCGGGCTACGCCGCGCGGACTATATGGATCCGGCGATCGGCGAGCAGCGCCGAAACGCGACCTGGGCGGTGCGCGAGATCCTCGGCCAGCCGCACACGATCGTGGAGTTGATCTGATGCGGGTGTACGCGCAGCAAGGCGACACGCTCGACGCGCTCTGCTGGCGTCACCTCGGCCGAACCGCCGGCGTGGTCGAGGCCGCGCTCGAGGCGAACCCCGGCCTGGCCGAGCTCGGGCCGGTGTTACCTCACGGCACACCCGTCGACCTCCCCGACCCCACCTCCGCCGCGCCCGCACAGCGCGCCCTGCTTCAGCTCTGGGACTGAGCCATGCCCTACGCGTCCGTCAGCCTCTCCACGATCCAGACGCTCGCCGGCACTACGGTCGCATCGACCGCCGCCGGCCTTCTGACGTGGGGCGGGCCGTTCGAGGCGGTGGGCATCGCGCCGGCGATCCTGTTCATGGCCTTGGCCGGCACCGCGGCCGGCCTGCTCTTCCAGCCGCCCGGCGGCAGCCGCCTGCGGCTGTTCGCGCTCGCCTTCGTCTACACGGCGGTTAGCGCCGCGCTCGCGGTGGTGCTGGGCGAGATCCCCGGGCTCACCTACCTGCGAAAGGTGGCGCCAGCCACAGCGCTTCTGCTGGCGTTCTTTGCCCAAACCCTGATCCCGGTCATCCGGGACGCGCTCGCGGCGCGAGCGCGGCGCTCGATCGGAGGCTCCCCGTGATCACCCTGCTCAACTGGCTGGCTGCGCTCGTCGCATTGCTGACTGGCCTGGCCATGCTCAAGGACACGTACGTGCGAGGCGTCGACCTGCGTGGCGCGCTAGGACGCGCGCTGCGCGACTCGCACCGCGACGGCTGGTATGCCGTGGACCGCGCAGAGGTGCGCGGTGCCGTCCGCTTCCTGCTGCGCGTCGCTTTGCTCATCGCCATCGTGGCCAGCAGCGGCGTCTGCCTCGTCACGCCAGCGGTGGGCGCGGATCCCTACAGCACGCTGCTGCGCTGCGCTCTCTCCGCGATGATGACCATGCAAGCACCCTGCCCTTGGCTGCGGTGGATCGTAGTCGGGGATCGCGGCGTCACGGCCGGCCGGCTGCCGGGCGAGGTGGAGCGCCGTGTTCACTGACCACCAGCTCGCCCAGGCGGTGGCCTGCCCGATCGGCCGCGCTGCCCGCTGGGCTCCGCACCTCAAGGCGGCCATGCAGCGCTTCGGGATCAACACCGGACGCCGCGCCGCGCACTTCCTCGCCCAGATCGGGCACGAGAGCGCGGGGCTCTCCCGTGTCGAGGAGAACCTGTCCTACAGCGCGGCTCGGCTGCTCGAGGTGTTCCCGAGCTATTTCAGCCGAGTCACAGCCGGGGAGTACGCACGCCAACCCGAGCGCATCGCCAACCGGGTCTACGCGCGCCGCATGGGCAACGGCGACGAGCGCAGCGGCGACGGCTGGCGCTACCGAGGGCGCTGCCCCATCCATATCACCGGCCGCGACAATTACGCCCGCATGGGCGAGGTACTCGGCCTGCCGTTGCTCGACATGCCCCAGCTCGCGATCGAGGCCGACACGGGCGCGTTGATCGCCGCGGCGTGGTGGCGCGACAACGGACTCAACGCGCTTGCGGACGCCGACGAGGTGATGGCGGTATCGCGCCGCATCAACTGCGGCACGGTGCGGACCACTCGCGTCCCAAATGGGCTCGCCGATCGCATCGAGCGCACGAAGCGAGCCAAGGCGGCACTGGGGGTGGCCTGATGTCGCGCGACGTCCTCCTCATGCTGCTGCTGCTCGTCGCCGTCGGCGGCTACGTGGCTTTGCAGTCGCATCGGGTGCGGTCGGCCGAGGAAGCGGCCGCGACCGCGCAAGCGGACGCCCGGCGACTGCGCTCAGAACTTCAGGAGGCCCGCATGTCCGAGCGCGTGGTCACTCGCTACGTCGACCGTGTGCGCGTCGTGCGCGAGCGCGGCGCCACCATCACCAAGGAGATCCCTATCTATGTCACTGCGCGCGCCGACGCTCGCTGCGATGTGCCTGCTGGCTTTGTGCGGGTGCATGACGCAGCCGCCGCGAATCTGCCCCTCCGTGAACCCGCCGGAGATCTTGATGCGCCCGCCCCCGGCGTTACGCTCTCTGCCGTCGCCGACACCGTCGCCGGAAACTACGCAACCTGCCACGAAATCCGAGAGCAGGTGATCGGGCTGCAGGACTACGTGAGCGGCCTCCAAGAGGAGCGCGCGCCGTGATCAAGCCGGACAGCTTGCGCGCCCACCTCACCGAGGCGCTGCCCGACCTGAAGCGCAACCCGGACCGGCTGCTGGTGTTCATCGACCGCGGAAGCCTAGTGGCAAACTTCGGGGCCACCGCCTCGTTCGAGTACCAGTACACGCTCAACCTGATTCTGACCGAGTTCGCCGGTCACCCCGATGCCGTGATGGTACCGCTGCTGGTCTGGCTGCAGCAGCACCAGCCCGAGCTGCTACTGAATCCGTCCGCGCGTGGCCAGATCACGTTCGAAGCCGACATCCTCGATCACGGCAAGGTCGACCTCGACATCAAGCTACCGCTCACCGAGCGCGTCGGCGTCCACGCGCGGCCCGATGGTGGCTTCGACGTTGAGCACTACTCCGAGCCAACCGTAATCGAGCCCGCGCTGACCGCCGAGCACTGGCAGGTCTACCTGCGCGACGAGCTGATCGCCGAGTGGCACGTGCCGCCGCGGTGACACGGTGGACGAGCTGAACCGCCTCGAGGAATGGGCCGCGCCCCTGCTGGCGCGCCTGCAGCCCGCCCAGCGCAACGCTCTCGCGCGCCGCCTGGCCACCGAGATGCGCCGCTCCCAGCAGCAGCGCATCTCTCAGCAGCGCAATCCAGACGGCACGGCCTACGCGCCGCGCAAGCCGCGGGCGCGTGAGAAGGCGGGCCGTGTTCGGCGGGCCATGTTCCAGCGCCTGCGTCAGGCCAAGCACCTCAAGGCGGGCGGGAATGCGAGCGAGGTCTGGGTGGGCTTCGTCGGGCGCACGGCGCGCATCGCCCGCGTGCACCAGGAGGGCCTCGTCGATCGCGTGAGCCCCGATGGCCCTCGCGTGCGCTACGAGCCCCGTGCCCTGCTGGGCTTTACCGCCGAGGATGTCGAGCTGGTGCAGTCCTTCCTCCTCGCAAACCTAGCGGAGCCCTGAGCAACCGCACCTGCCTCTGCTGAGCGCGCCTAGGTACGGCAGGTTTTGTGACATTCATCTCCGTTTAGCGGCGGACCGGGAAGCGCCAGTCAAATGGACGCGTCACGTCGTTGAGGTTAGCCTCAACCGTTGGCCGCCGTGGAAGCCGCAGCGCGACAAGTTGTCGGCAACAACGAGCACATGGCTTGTCTGGGCGGCCATACAGCTTCAAAGGACTTCGCTGAGGAGAGGAAGGAGATGACTTTTGCGGGTGATGTCGTCCAGCTTGCGCGCCAGATGGGGGAGCAAACGGAAGCCGCGTTCGAGCAGCAGCTTTTGTTTATCCAGAACCTCAACAAGAGCAAGGCCAATTCACAGCTCAAGGCCTACCATCCAGCGGCCAACCTGACGCCTGTCTTTCAATGCGCCCAGTACAAACTCTCGGCTTCGCCCAGGATCGTTCGATCCACTGATGGCGAGCTCATGACCGAGTACGCCTTCAGGACTGTCGATACCGGCGTTTTCGTGGCGGCTTTGTATCTCAGCAACGAGGGCGCGCTATACGAGCGGCCATCAACAAACGCTGAGTGTTTCGCTGAAATCAGCAACGGATATATATCCGATCGCATCACACACCTCCTCTATCAGAAGATGCTCGAGTCAGAGTTGTATGCTCCTTTGGTGAATGACCAAGGGCACGTCGAGACGCAGTCGGCGGCATTCCGGGCCCGCGGCTAGCCCCGCACTGCGGCAGCAACTGCCCTATGCGCGGAACAAACGGCAATCGGGCTGTCCTCGACAAGACTTCACCCACCTGCCCCGACACCCCTTCGGGGTCAGGGGCGATGCGCTCCTGCCGCATCACCACGTGCGAATCAGCAGCTCGCCGGCAGGCTTGGCTCTGGAGCCGCCGCCGACGGTGTACGTGATGCTCAGCAGCTCGCAGCTGAAGCCGGCGTACACGCGGCGCATGTCCGGGTGATCGTTGATCGTCAGGATTGCGCGCCCCTGCAGCGAACGCATCGCAGCGGCCAGCGCCTCGTGCTGGTCGATCCCGAAGCTGTTGCCGTAGCCCATCGTCTGCCAGTACGGCGGATCGAGGAAGAACAGCGTCTCCGGCCGATCGTACCGCTGCAGGCACTCCTGCCACGGCAGGTGCTCGATGGTGACGCGTGCCAGGCGCAGGTGCGCCTGGCTGAGATCCTCCTCGATGCGCAACAGGTTGATGCGAGGCGCGGATCCCGGCGAGACGCCAAACGTCTGGCTCGCCACCTTTCCACCGAATGCCAGCTTCTGCAAATAGAAGAAGCGCGCCGCGCGCTGGATGTCGGTGAGCGTGTCCACGTGCTGCAGCTGTGCCCACCGGAACATCTCGCGGCTTACGAGCGCCCACCGGAACTGCCTCACCAGCTCCTCGAGGTGGTGCTGCACGCACCGGTACAGGCGCACGAGCTCGCCGTTGATGTCGTTGATGACCTCGATCGGCGCAGGGTCGCGCATGAAGAGGATCGCGGCGCTGCCGGCGAACGGCTCCACGTAGGTGCGGTGCGGGGCGGTCAGCAGAGGAAGGATGTGCTTGGCCAGGCGGCGCTTGTTGCCAGGCCAAGGAAAGAGCGGTCTGTGCACGAACGTCAGCGGGGCGAACGGAACCGGGGGCGCCGGCGGGGCGCTGAGCCTGTCGCGGCAGCGCCGCAGGCGCAGCTGCCGCACGCTGTAGAACTCGGGGGGACAAGGCGCCGTCGTTGCCGCACGTGACCGCGGCGGACAGCCTGACGCAGCCCTTCGCGTCGGCTGCCATGTCCAAACTCACTGCCGTCGACTTGTCGCGCCTGCCCGCACCGGACGTGGTCGAAGAACTCGACTACGAGACGATCTTCGCCGGCATGCTGTCCAAGCTGCGGGAGTATGAGCCGCAGTTTACGGCTTTGACGGAAGCAGATCCGGCATACAAGCTGCTGCAGGTCTGCGCGCTCTACGTCCTGCACATCCTGCAACGGGTGAACGACAAGGCGCGCGCCGTGCTGCTCGCCTATGCGCGCGGTTCCGAGCTCGATCACCTCGGCGCTCTGCTTGGCGTCACCCGTCGCCAACTGGATCCCGGTGACCCTGTGCGCGGCGTGCCTCCGACGATGGAGGGCGACGCGGAACTGCGGAGGCGGATCCAGCTCGCACCGGAGGGCTATAGCGTCGCAGGGCCCGAGAGCGCGTACGTCTACCACGCACTCAGCGCGCACCCGGACGTGCTCGATGCAAGCGCCACCAGCCCATCTCCTGGCCAGGTGGTCGTCACGCTCCTTGCCCGACAGGGCGACGGCACCGCGAACCAAGCACTCATCGACGCCGTCGCGGCGCAACTGCGCGACGATAGCGTGCGGCCGCTGACCGACAACGTCACGGTGCAAGGCGCGCAGATCGTGCCCTACAGCGTGCACGCAACGGTCTACACCTACTCTGGGCCTGACGCCGCCCTTGTGCTGACCGAGGCGCGTCGTCGCCTCGAGCGGTACGTGGCGGAGTCGCATCGTCTCGGGCGTGATGTCCCGCTATCCGGCATCTACTCCGCACTGCATGCCGAAGGCGTCCAGCGCGTGCAGCTTGCCTCGCCAAGCGAGGATCTGACGATCGATCGAACGCAGGCGGCCTGGTGCACTGGGATCACGATCGTCGCAGGTGGCGTCGATGAATAGCCTGCTGCCGCCGAACGCTACGCCCGCCGAGCGGGCGCTTGAGCGCGTCATGGCAGAGGCGATCGCCAGCGTGCCCGTGCCATTGCACAAGCTGTGGAACGCGGACACGTGCCCTGTCGCCCTACTCCCGTGGCTTGCCGATGCCCTCTCCGTCGATGTGTGGGACGCCGCTTGGCCCGAGCAAGCCAAGCGCGATGCGATCCGAGCCAGCTTTCTAGTCCACCGGCACAAGGGCACGGCCGGCGCCGTCAAGCGGGCGCTCGCCGCGCTGGGCTGGGCCACAGACGTCGTGGAGTGGTTTCAAGAGTCGCCGCCGGCGCCGCCCTACACCTTCGCGATAGAGGCACGGCTCGATGCTCGCGGCATCAGCGCCGAACTGTATGACGAGCTGGAACGAATCGCGCTCGAAACCAAGAATGCGCGGAGCCATCTGAGCCGAGTAAGCCTCATCGCGAGGCTGCCGAACACTTTTCGCTTCCACGGCGCGACGGTGGCAGCCGAAACCGTCGAGGTGCTCCCGTATGCACTTAGCGAGTTGAGTGCGCCCACCTCAGTTCGCGTCGCCTGCGCGGTGGTCGCGCACGAGATCGTGACCCTCCTTCCATTGGTGCACCCATGAGCTACTACAGCGTCCTTACCACTATCGGCGAGCAGAAGCTCGCCACCGCGATCGCCGAAGGCACCACCGTCAACATCACCGAGATGGCGCTTGGCGACGGTGGGGGCGCGCCGGTGACACCCGTCGAGAACCGCGCAGCTCTCGTGCGCGAGGTCAATCGCGGCCCCGTTGGGTCGCTGACGCAGGACCCCGTCAATCCGAGCTACCTAACGGCGCAGCGCGTCATTGCGCCCAACGTCGGGGGATGGACCATCCGCGAGGTCGGCCTTTTTGACGCCGACGGCGACCTGCTCGTGTACGGCAACTTTCCTGAGAGCTACAAGCCGCAGCTGTCGGAAGGGTCCGGCAAGGAACTGATCATCAAGCTGGTGTTCGAGGTGGCGTCGGCCAGCGCAATCAGCTTGGCGATCGACCCGTCGGTCGTGCTCGCCTCTCGGGACTACGTCGACGACGCGATCGCTGAGGCCACCGATGGCCTGGCATCTCGCGGCTACGTAGACGGCGCCATCGCCGCAGCGACCAGTGGCCTGGCATCCGAGAGCTACGTCGACAGCGCCATCTCCGCTGCATTCAAGGCCGACAGGCCCTACCGCTTCTTCCGCAACCGCTGAGAACCCCCGATGCCATCCGGACGCTTGGGCAAGGCCGACCTGGCCGCCAACACAAACACCGACCTCTACACCGTTCCCGCCGGCAACGTGGCAACGGCCTCCGTGTGCCTGGTCAACCGTGGTGCGGCGGATGTCACCGTGCGGGTAGCGGTGCGAAGCGGTGCCGCTGGCGCGGCCCCGGACAATGCCGACTTCCTCGAGTACGACGCCAAGATTCCGCCGAGCGGCGTCCTGGAGAGGACGCAGATCGCGCTCGCAGCCGGCGAGACGATCACAGTACGTGCAAGCGCGTCTGGCGTTTCGGCCCGCGTGCACGGATTCGAGGAGAGCGCGTGATGGGCCGCTTTGCTAGCGACATCGCAACCCTCTTGAGCGGCACGCAGCGCCGCCAGGTCGTCACGCTGACTGCCTCAAACCCTTCCGTGCCAATTCCGTCCTGGGCACAAGGCGGCAAGGGCATCGTCAGGGTCACCGGATGTGGCGCGGGCGGTGGCGGCGCTGGCGGACCCGGAGCCTCCGGCGCGGTCGCCTGGGAGCATCCGCTGGTCATTCCACCGGGCATCACCACGCTCGCAGCCGTGATCGGTGCAGGCGGTGCGGCCGGCGTCCGCGATTCGACCGCGGGCGCCACAGGTGGACACACGGCGGTTTCCATGAACGCCATCGAGATCCTGCGGCTTGGGGGTGGCCAGGGCGGCAACAGCGGATCGGGAAGCGGTAACGGCGGTGTGCCCATGATGTACGGGAAGAACGTGCTCGTGGCGAGCAACGTCACCTCGAGCGCGAACGTCTTCGTCATCGACGTGGAGCGCGCTGCGGCGAACGCTGCCAGGGGCGCCACCGCCATTCGTTCCCTCGGATGCGGCATGGCCGGCTTCCAGACGCAACAGAACCCGGCCGGTCAGGCGTCATCCGCAAACACCGAGGGGACGCCCTCGCCATTCGGCGCCAACGGCAACGGATACGGCTACGGCGGCGCTGGCTCATCAAATTCTGGGCAGGCTGGCCAGGCCGGCGGCCCTGGATTCCTTGTCCTCGAATTCGTGGAGGGCCTGTAATGGCTCGCACTCTCGCACTCCTTGCCGGCGACACCATCGAGAACATCGTGCTCGGTGAGCCCGAAGATTTTCCGCATGCGGTCGATGTCACCGACCACGACCCGGCACCGGGGCTGGGCTGGACCCTCGTCGATGACACGTTCGTGCCGCCCGAGCCGGTAACGCCGCCGCAATCCGTTCGGAGGCGATGGGTGACCACGCGTCGATTCCGCGAGCGCCTCTCCGATGAAGAGAACGATCGCTCCGAGCTGTTCATCCTGCGGGCCATGCGCCCCGACGCAACCGACACGGACATGCTGATCGCAGCCAAGCTGCAGCGGCTCAACCGCATGCTGTCCGATGGCCCGTATGTTGATCTCGACGACCCGACGACGCGTGCAGGCGTGCACGCGCTGGCCACGATCCCGGGCCTGCTCGACCACCCGGAGCGCCCAGCGGAGATCCTCGACGGCCCCATCCCGGATCACCAGTACCACCCTGACGCCTAGCCATGCCGGCCGTCGACGTCGTCTTTACGCGCAGGCACGCGCCGGGAAGCATTCTGCTGCGGACATTCCTGTGGTCCGAGTGGTCGCACGTCGCCCTGATCGACGGTGACGAGATCGTGGAGGCAGCCGCAGGCCAGGGCGTGAGGGTGAGGCCGCTCGCGGACCTGCTCGCCGAAGCGAGCGAGTACGAAGTCATCGCGGTGCCGGCGCGGTCACCACGCGCCGTGCTTGCGGCGGCGCGTTCGCAGGTCGGCAAGCCGTACGACTGGCGTGGAGTGCTAGGCATCGGCGCGCGTAGGCGCTGGCAGGACACCGACGCCTGGTTCTGCAGCGAGCTCGTCGCGTGGGCGTTTGCGCGCGGCGGATCGCCGCTGGTCAGGGTGGACGCGTGGCGGATTACTCCGCGCGACTTGTACATACCGATCTTCCAACCCGCCTAAACGTCATGCGCGGCCCGCTGTAAACCGGGCCGCCACATGCCGAGCGCGATGCGTCGTGGCACCAACGCCGACACCATCGCGGACATGGACTCGCTCGCCGAACTTCAGCGCCAGCAGAGCAACGTGATCCGCCTCGGCACTGTTTGCGAGGTGGATCACGCTGCAGCCCGCTGCCGTGTCCAGACTGGCGAGATCACGACAGACTGGCTGCCCTGGTTCGTTCCCCGCGCGGGCGACTCGATCGAGTGGTCGGCACCAAGCGTCGGCGAGCAGATCATGCTGCTTTCGCCGGGCGGCGATACGCACGGCGCCGTCGCGCTGCGCGGCGTGTACTCCGACGCCTTCCCAGCGCCTGCTTCGTCGAACACCTTGCACCTGGTGCGCTTCCCAGACGGCGCGCAGATCGAGTACGACCACGCCGCGCACGCGCTGAAGGCCACGCTTCCGGGCGGCGGGACCGCGGAGATCACCGCCGATGGCGGCGTCACCATCAACGGCCCGGTGACCATCAACGGCGACACCCAGATCAACGGCAACACGCAGGTGGACGGCGACGTCTCCATTACAGGCCGAGCCGAGGCCGAGGTGGACGTGATCGGCGGCGGCAAGAGCCTGAAGACCCACAAGCACAGCGGCGTCATGTCGGGCGGCGCCCTCTCGGGGCCGCCGGCATGAGGGGGATGGATGCTCGCACCGGCCGCGCGCTCGACGGGGAGGAACACCTGCGGCAGTCGATCGCCGACATCCTCACCACGCCGCTCGGCAGCCGCGTCATGCGCCGCGACTACGGCTCGCTCCTGCCTGAGCTGATCGACCAGCCCTTCAACGGCGCCACGCGCACGAAGCTGTACGGCGCCACCGCCACCGCGCTGATGCGCTGGGAGCCGCGGATCCGATTGACGCGCGTCGGGATCACCGCCGGCGACGCGCCTGGCGCATTCACGGTCGAGATCGAGGGGCGCCGCACCGATGTCGCGCCGGCCAACGCCTACACCCGCCTCACCCTGCCCCTGCGCCTACGCGCCCACTGAAGCCCCAGGAGAGCCTCATGACCTCCAGCTACCACCACGGCGTTCGCGTCGTCGAGATCAACAACGGCGCCCGCCACATCCGCATGGTGTCCACCGCAGTGGTGGGCGTCGTCTGCACGGCGAGCGATGCGGACGCCACCGCGTTCCCGCTGAACAAGCCGGTGCTGCTGACCGATCTGCGCGGTGCGCTCGCCAAGGCGGGCACGAACGGCACGCTGGCCGCGACGTTGCGCGCCATCGCCGACCAGGCGGATCCGATCACCGTCGTCGTGCGCGTCGAAACCGGGGCCGATGAGGCGGCGACCACCACGAACGTGATCGGCGCCACCACGGGCGGCACGTACACCGGGATGCAGGCGCTGCTGGCCGCGCAGGCGCAGCTGGGTGTCCGGCCGCGGATCCTTGCCTGCCCCGGCTTGGACACGCAGGCGGTCGCCACGGCGCTGGCAGTGGTCGCCAAGAAGCTGCGCGGCATGGCCTACGTGAGCGCGGCCGGCGCAGCGACGAAAGAGGATGCGGTCAGCTACCGCGAGGACTTCGGCGATCGCGAGCTGATGATCATCTGGCCCGACTTCCTTTCGTGGAACACCACCACCAACAGCGCCCAGGCCGCGCCAGCGACCGCACGCGCGGTCGGCTTGCGAGCGCGGATCGACCAGGAGCAGGGCTGGCACAAGACGCTGTCCAACGTCCCAGTTTCGGGCGTTACGGGCATCTCGCGCGACGTGCACTGGGATCTGCAGGATCCGAGCACCGATGCCGGCTACCTCAACGCCGGCGACGTCACCACGCTGGTGAACGCCAACGGTTTCCGCTTCTGGGGCAGCCGCACCTGCAGCGATGATCCGCTCTTCGCGTTCGAGAGCTCCGTTCGAACGGCCCAGGTGCTCGCCGACAGCATCGCCGACTCGCTGCTCTGGGCGGTCGACAAGCCGATGCATCCCTCGCTGGTGCGCGACATCATCGAGTCGATCAACGCGAAGTTCCGCGAGCTGAAGGCCGGCGGCTACGTGATCGAGGCGCGCGCCTGGTACGACGAAACGCAGAACACCTCGCAGTCGCTGGCCAGTGGAAAGCTGTACATCGACTACGACTACACCCCGGTGCCGCCGCTCGAGGATCTGACGCTGCGGCAACGGATCACCGACCGCTACCTCGCCGACTTCGCCAGCCGCGTCACCGGCTGACCGCGGCGCCGACTGCCTGCCTGACTTCCGGAGACGTCCATGTCCCTGCCCCGCAAGCTGAAGAACTTCAACCTGTTCAACGACGGCGACAGCTACCTCGGCCAGGTCGGCGAAGTGAAGCTGCCGACCCTCAGCCGCACGATGGAGGACTACCGCGGCGGCGGCATGTCTGGCCCGGTGCCGATCGACTTCGGCCAGGAGAAGATCGAGCTGGAGTGGAAGTGCGGCGGCCTCATGCGCGGCGTGCTGCGCCAGTACGGCGTCACCCGCCACGACGCCGTGCAGCTGCGCTTCGCCGGCGCGTACCAGCGCGACGACACGGGCGCCGTGGACGCGGTCGAGATCGTTGTGCGCGGCCGCCACAGCGAGATCGACCCCGGCAACGCGAAGGCCGGCGAGGACACCGAGTTCGCGGTCAAGACGGCCTGCAGCTACTACAAGCTCGTCGTCAACGGCGTCGTCGAGATCGAGATCGACTTGGTGAACATGGTCGAGATCGTCGGCGGCGTGGACCGCCTCGCTGAGCAGCGCCGCGCGATCGGCGCCTGACCACCCCGGGCCCGGCCAGCGCTGGGCCGCACCCCCTTCCTCTGAGAGAGAGCCCCGATGTCTAAGAACGAAGCCGCCCCGGCGGCCCCCATCCGCGCCCAGGCCACCGTCACCCTCGATACGCCGATCGTGCGTGGCGAGCAGAAGATCGAGCAGGTCATCCTGCGCAAGCCGCTCGCCGGCGAGCTGCGCGGCGTCGCCTTGGCGGACCTGCTTCGGATGGACGTCGGCGCGCTGCAGACCGTACTTCCACGCATCACGGTCCCGACGCTCACCACGCACGACGTCCAGACCATGGAGCTGCCGGATCTGCTGCAGCTCGGGGGGGAGCTCGCTGGTTTTTTCTTGACGAAGGCGGATCGGGCCGCCCTGTACCCCGGCACGTAGAGGACGCCATGGCCGACGTCGCCGCGGTGTTCCACTGGACACCCGCGACGATGGACGTGATGCCCCTAGAGGAACTGATGGAGTGGCGCGAGCGCGCCCGCGAACGCAGCGGAGCCGACTGACGTGGTAACGTGGATGCGTGACCTTCCTCGTCCTTCTGATCGCGACCCTGCTCGGCCTGTGCGCCATCGGCGCGCTGATGCTCTTGCACCGGCTGATCGCGGCGGCGCTGCGCCACCTCCTCCCCAACTGCAAGGCGTCGCCGAACTGACGCCGGAGGCCGCCTGACATGGCGGGCTCCGGCAATCTCCGCCTGCAGGTCATCCTCAGCGCGATCGACCGCGCCACCGGCCCGCTGCGCAAGGTCATGGGCGGCAGCAGCGGCGCCGCCAAGGCGCTGCGCGCCGCTCGCGAGCAGCTCAAGTCGCTGGACGCTATGCAGGCGCGCATGGACGGCTTTCGCCGCCTCACGCAGGAGACGAAGACGTCGTCGATCGCGCTGCGGGCTGCTCAACAGCGCGTGCGACAGATGGCCGAGCAGCTCGGCGCTGCAGAAGCGCCCAGCCGCGCGGCGGCGCGAGCCTACGAGCGGGCGCGCGCGGAGGCCGAGCGGCTGCGCCAGGCGCACATGGGCAACCTGCGGGCCCTCAAAGCGGTCCGCGCGGATCTCACCGCGGCCGGGATCGCCACCAGCCGCTTCCGAGAGCACGAACAGCGCCTGCGCACCGAGATCGAGCAGGCCAACCGCCAGATCGGCGAGCAGAAGCGCCGCCTCGAGGCGCTCGGCCGCGCCCAGCAGCGCATGCGCAAGATGCATGGCGCCGGCATGACGATGGCCGCGCACGGCGCCGGGGCGATGGCCGCAGGCGGCGTCGCTGCCCGCGGCGTGATGGCGCCTGTCGCCGCCTTCGCGGCACAGGAGGAAGCCGCGGCGCAGCTGCGCGCAGCCATGATGCACTCGAACGGCCAGATCCATGCGGACTACGCCCGGATCGACGCCCTGGCGCAACGCCTAGGCAACCGGCTGCCCGGCACCACGGCCGACTTCTACGAGATGTTCACCATGCTGCGGCGGCAGGGCATGTCGTCGCAGGTGATTCTGGGGGGGCTCGGAGAGGCCACCGCCTACCTCGGCGCGCAGCTGCGCCTTCCGTACACCGAAGCCGCGCAGTTTGCCGCCAAGCTGCAGGACGCCACGCGCTCCACCGAAGCCGAGATGATGGGGCTGGCCGACGTCATCCAGCGCACGTTCTACCTGGGCGTCGATCACGACAACATGCTGCAGGGTTTCAGCAAGCTATCGCCCGCGCTCGGCACCTTGCGGATGCGGGGTCTCGCCGCGACGAACGCGCTCGCCCCGCTGCTGGTAATGGCAGACCAGGCGGGCATGGCCGGCGAACAGGCCGGCAATGCGTACCGCAAGGTGTTCCAGTACGCGATGGATGCCGAGAAGGTCGGCAAGGCGAACAGCCTGCTCAAGCCGACCGGCATCCGGCTCGACTTCACCGATGGGAAGGGCGAGTTCGGTGGCCTAAACCAGATGTTCGCCCAGCTGCAGAAGCTCAAGGGGTTGAACACGCAAGATCGCCTCGCCGTTATCAAGAAGCTGTTCGGCGACGATGCCGAGACGCTGCAGGTCGTCTCGCTGCTGATCGACAAGGGCAAGGCCGGCTATGAGGAGGTGCAGCGCAAGATGGCCGCGCAGGCCAGCCTGCAGCAGCGTGTCAACTCGCAGCTCGGCACGCTCAAGAATCTCTGGGAAGCGGCCACCGGCACGGCCACCAACGTGCTGGCGAGTGTCGGCGAGACGATCGAACCGGAGCTCAAGGCGCTCGTGCAGTGGCTCGGTGAGGTCACCGCGGGCTTCCAGACGTGGGTCAAGGAGAACCCGCAGCTCGCCGCGGTGCTGTTCAAGGTCGCGGCGGCGTGCGTCGCGCTGCTGATCGGCCTGGGCGCGATTGCCGTCGCCATCGGCACCGTGCTGATGCCATTCGCGGGCCTTCAGCTGGTGCTGGTGAAGGCGCTGCCCTTGTTCACGAGCGTCGGGAAGGTGCTCGGCTGGCTGGCCGGCGGCGTGGTGCCTAAGGTGATCGGCGTGATCCGTCTGCTCAGCGTGGCCCTCTTCACCACGCCGATCGGCTGGATCATCCTCGGCATCACAGCACTCGCCGGCGCGGCCTACCTCATCTACCGCAACTGGGGGCCGATCAAGACCTGGTTCCTCGGCCTGTGGGAGACCATCAAGGCGAAAGCCAGCATCGCCTGGGATGTGGTGAAAGGCATGCTCGCATGGACGCCGCTAGGCGTGATTGTGAGCAACTGGGGGCGCATCAAGGAGTACTTCGCGCAGCTCTGGGCGGGCATCAAGCAGTACGTGGCCGGCGCGTGGGATGCGCTGGCCGGCATCTTCACCGGCGACGGCGCGCGGCTTCGCGCCGGGCTGCAGCAGATGTGGCAGGCGATCAACGGCATCCTCGGCGGCTGGCCGGCGAAGCTGCTGCAGGCCGGCATCGCGATGATCGACGGCCTGGTGCAAGGCATCCGCACCCGGCTCGGCGCGGTGAAGGACGCGCTGGCGTCGATCGGCAACGGCGCCATCGGCGCGCTGAAGCGGCTGCTGGGCATCCACAGCCCGTCGCGTGTCTTCGCGCAACTCGGCGTCTACACCATGCAGGGCTTCGCCGGAGGCATCGCACGCGGCCAGAGCGCGCCGCTGGACCGCATCAACGCGTTCGGCACCCGCTTGCAGCACGCCGGCGCCGGTCTTGCGCTGGCGGCGGCCGCGACGCCCGCTGTGGCGGTCGACAACCGCCCGCCCGTCGCGGTGGCGCCCGCCGCGGGTTTCGCCGGCGGCGCGGGGATCCACATCGAGGCCATCCACATTCATGCAGCGCCGGGGATGGACGTGCAGGCCGTGGCGCGCGAGGTGCGCCGGCAGCTGGAGCTGCTCGAGCGCGAGCGTGCCGCCCAGAAGCGCTCCCGGCTCGGCGACTACGGCGACTGAGGCATACCGCGATGATGATGGCGCTCGGCACCTTCGTGTTCTCGCTGCCCGAACTCGCCTACCAGCAGCTTCAACGCTCCGTCGCATGGCGCCACGCCAGCACCGAGCGCGTCGGCGCGCGCGCAGCTCACCAGTTTCTCGGCCCTGGCGAGGAAACCATCGAGCTCTCGGGCCTGGTCGCCCCGGAGCTCACCGGCACGCCGGCGTCCCTGGATACCCTGCGTGAGTTGGCGGACGAGGGCCGCCCGCTGGCGCTGGTTGACGGCACCGGACTCGTGCACGGCTCCTTCGTGATCACCGGGCTCAACGAAACCCGCACGCTGTTCTTTCCCGACGGTGCGGCGCGCCGGATCGAGTTCCAGCTGCGACTGCTTCGTGTAGACGACGAGGCCGCGCAGGGCCGCGATGGCGGCCCGCGGTCGAACGCATGAGCGAGCCCTACGCCATTCCAGCGTGGCGGGTAGTACTAGGCGGCCAGGACCTGACCGAGCGGATCCGCCCTCGCCTGATCGACCTGACGCTCACCGAGAGCCGCGGCGGCGAGGCGGACCAGCTCGACCTGCGTATCCACGATCACGACGGCCGTATGGGGCTGCCGCGCCGCGGCGTTGAGCTGACCGTCGCCATCGGCTGGGCGGACGCCGGCATGATCGACAAAGGGCGGTTCCGCGTCGACGAGGTGGAGCACAGCGGCTCGCCCGATGTGATCACCGTGCGCGCCCGCAGCGCTGACCTTACCCAAGCCATCCGCCGCCGGCGCGAGCGCAGCTGGCACGGCGTGACACTCGGCGCAGTGGTGCGCAACCTTGCAGGCGAGCACGGCTTGCAGGCGCGCATCGCGCCAGCGCTGGCCGGCGTCTCGATTCAGCACCTCGACCAGGCCGGCGAGAGCGACGCCCACCTGCTCAGCCGACTCGCGAAGCGGTACGACGCGGTGGCGACCGTGAAGAACGGCAGCCTGCTGTTCCTCCCTATCGGCGCTGGCCAGACCGCCGCCGGTGACCCTCTTCCGACGGTTTCGATCTTCCGCAGGGACGGCGACCAGCACCGCTACCTGCTGGCCGACCGCGAGACCTACAGCGGCGTCCGCGCGTACTGGCACCACAAGGCCGGCGCGGAGCGCAAGTCGGTGCTGGTCGGCGAAAGCGGGAACGCGAAGCGCCTACGCGACACGTTCAGCAGCGAGGCCGAGGCCCGCGAGCATGCCGAGGCGGAGTGGAAGCGCATCCAGCGCGGGGCGGCGACGATGTCGTACACCCTCGCCCTTGGCCGCGCGGATCTATATCCGGAGCAGCGCCTGCGCCTGACCGGCTTCAAGCCTGAGATCGACGCCACCCGATGGCTGATCGCCAAGGCGACCCACAGCATCACCGGCTCGGGTGGCTTCACTACCCAGCTGGAACTCGAGACCGACGCCGGTAGACCCTAGCCCGCAGTGGGCGTGGTTACGTGGGCAATTCGCCCTGATGAGCACGCTCCAACACTCGCAGGGCTCGAACGACCATCAAACGTGGCCGTCCCTCTCGATCGGTTTCATATTCGCCCTCTACCCTCACGAATTCACCGAGCGCATGCTTGGCCTGACGACGGTCAAGTGCTTCGATCACGCAACGAATACTTCCGACATTGGCAACGTTCCTCAAATGAAATCGCCTCATGTCGAGATCAATCTCACGTAGCTCGCCACTGAACGCCCCGACCTTCCTCTGGTGGAGCTGTGGTCGATCCAGGACGTGCTTCAACGTGACTCGCTCTTGAGGCGAAAGCGCGGCGCTTCGCCCACCAGGCGTCGAGATGTCGATCGAATCAATCCCTCTCCGGCCGGTTGGGGCCAATCGGAACAGCGTGTCGACGGCCGCGTCACGCTTCGCGGGGTCAGGAAGCACGTCTCTAATGGCAGGACTGATCGCGTCGCCTTCGATCAACCGAGGAATTTCGGGGAGGGAGTGCAACGTATCCTTGACCGTCGCAATCGCGGGCTCGTCATCCTCGTCAAGCAGATCGGATGGTGGCCTGACGACTGCAAAGCCAGCATACAGACTCCCGGGAGCAAACCCCGTAAGGCGCAGGTCGAGAGCCCTTGAAAAGGCATGCGCGTCTCTCGATGCGAGGTCAAATAAGGCTCGCGACAAACCTCGAATGGCTCGTTCTGCTGTTCCAGTCAGCCAGTTCACGGCTGAGAGTTTCATCGCCGCTTCTTCTACCGCTGGCCCGTCGGCGCGAAGAACCAGGTCAGAAGCATCCATGATCCTGGCAAGCGGCATGGCCGTCCTGATCACGTCCAGCAAAAACCCCCTACTGGCGTCAACCACCTGTCGCGGCGTTAGGTTCATGCCTACGCTCTTCGCTAACAGGCCTTCGGCAACCATGTTCTCCAACACCGCCGTTAGCGTCTGATCTGCATGCTCGGCCCAGCTCATAAGGTGACCCTCAAGATGCCCTTCGGGTGCTTCGGGTTATTGATGCTCAGCTCAGCCGCACACTTCGCGCCAGCGTACTGAAAGTACGCTGCCAGATCGTTTGGTATGACTGGGTGTCGAGCCCATGCATCAACACGGTAGCTCTTCTTGATTGCCTCATGGGCTATGCGTATCTCAAGCGCTTTTCGTATCGCAGCGAGATCGTCAACCAACGACGTAAGGTCGATAACAACATCGATGTCGTCAGGGAATTCCTTCCGGCGAACAAAACTCCCATCGATCCACAGCGGCGTGCCCTTCGGCAGCTGGCCGTTGATCTTCTCGGCAAGGAACCTCTCAAAATTCTTCCACAGGTGCTGGCGATGTTGATTCCAGCAGAGAGCCGAGCCAGCTTCTTCCAGTTTGCAATCCCACACACCGGCAGGCAAAAGCCCGTGGTCACTGAACGGTGGTATCGCCATCCGTGCCTCCGCTAGCAGTAGCGGTCGTCCAAAAAATGGCAGCGGCGAAGTACTGCCGCTGCCATGCGGTCAGCGCCTTGCGTTAGCGCACTCGGCAGTCGTCGAGCATTGGCGAGCCAATCACCTCGCCCGCGCCTTCACACACCAGGGTGATCTTGCTGCCCTTGGCCAGCGATGCGGCGACATCCTTGCTCAGACCACGCGCCTGCACATGCTGGAACATGTTCGAGCTCTCGAGCTGCACGACCGGCTCATCGCCCATTCCCGAGTCGATGCCAGCCACTTTGCCGGTGATCTCCAGCGTCTTCCCCTTGTACTGCGAGTCGGCCGCCACTTCGTTCGCCTCGTATGAGGCGAAGAGCTCCGCCGCGGTCACCTTGATCGCATCGGCCGGTGCGGCCTGTTCGACGGCCGCGGCGGAGTTGTCCCGGGCTTCCGCGCGCGCCTTGTAGTCCTGGTACGCATCACCGCTGAGTGCGGCCGCGCCGAGGATGCCCCAGCCGATGAAGTACACGATCGGCGACACGACCAGCGACGCAATGAGCGGGATCAGCCCCTTGCGGGTGAAGCCGCGCGCCATGACGACGATCGCCAGAATGAAGGCGACCAGGTTGAGCGGCCATCCGACGAAGACGCCCGCGCCGGGCAACGGGATCAGGAACAGTACCCACGCGAGGATGAGACACACCCATGTGGCTTTTACGGGTGCGCTGCGCGGTGTGGTCGTGACGGTTTCGGTTGCTGCGTTCATGGAGACTCCCCTGTCGTGACGAAGCGTGGCGTAGCCACGCGGTTGACGCTTCCTGCGCGGCGGAACTGCAGTGCGCGGGACAGCGAATGCTGATGTTCACCCTGCGCGCCGATATGCCCCCGGCAACGTATTGGCCGACGTTGACCGTGTGCCCTAACTGCGCTTCCCCTTTTTTCGGCCGCCCACGGTGAAGGACTGCTCCCCCACCGTCAGCGGACCCGAGACCACCTGCCCCGCGCCCCCGTTCACCGTGACGCCGCCGGTCGGCTGCGTAGCCGCGGTCGCCGTACCGAGCACAGCCAGCGCCGCCGCGCGGATCTCCGGCGACGCGCCGCGATACCGTCTGAGCAGTTCAGATTCTTCGGAGGACACCGTTGCTGCGGGTCGCCCAGTGAGGATGTAGACGACGTCGGCGCCGTGGGCCGCGATCGCTGAGAGATAGGCCACGTCAGGCGCCGTTGATGCCGCCTCGTATGCAGCCTGCGTGCGGCGGCTTACTCCCCCGAGCGCGGCAAAGTCGGCCTGGTTGAGGCCGATCCGATCGCGCTCCTCCCTGAGGCGCAAGGCCAATCCCTGTGCATCGTGCATTTCGTCGCACCCCAACCTATTGACATGAGCAGTTTTCTGCTCAATGATGGTTTCCAGTTCTGCACAGTTTTGCACGACCTATGGGCACGAAGCACCCCAAGTCCGTCCGTACCCCTGAGCAGGTCCGTGCTGAATTCGATCGTCTGGGGATGACGGTTGCGGACTTCGCCCGGAAACACGGCTTCAAGCAGCCGGGGATCGTCTACCAGGTGCTTAGCGGCCAGAAGAAGGGCCGCAGGGGAGAAGCACATCGCGCCGCGGTGTTGCTCGGTCTCAAGCAGGGCATCGTCCGCGGAGCGCAGCGCCATGAGTAAAGCGCCAGGGATGCACTGCCCGCACTGCAAGCACCCCGCTCGAGCCCGGACCAGTACGGCGATGTCGCCGCTCTACCGAGAAGTCACCTACACGTGCCTCAACGTCCACTGCGGGCACGTCTTCGTATGCGGCCTCGAGGCCATCCGCACGCTGTCGCCGTCGGCGATACCGGACCCCGAAATCAATCTCCCCCTTTCCCGTCACGTGCGGCAGCGCCTGCTGCTGCAGCAGCTTCGCCTCGACTTGGAGGAAGAGACCAATGAACCGGCATGACGAACAGGTCCTGGTGGCTGCCCAGCGCTTCTACGCGCGCCACGAGGCCGAGCACCTGGATCACGACAGCGACCGCCTGATCGATCGCTGCTCCGCCTACCTCGTGGAGACCTTCGGCATGCCGGAGCGCGCCGCACGCCTTGCCGCGATGGAAGTGCGCGCCGAACAACAGACGCGCGGCGTTGCCGCGATCGTGGACGTCGACCGCAGCAATGCGCGCATGGTCATCGTCCGCGACCTCGACACGGATGCCGTCGCGATGGTCACGGTGAGCGAGCTGCTGCAGCTGGTGCGCTTGCGCAGCCGCCCGCCGACGCCTGTACCCGCCGGCTAACCGCCTCTCCGCCCCTGCCTACCGACCTCCCGCCCGGCCGCGTTGACCGGGCACAGGTTCGCTTTTGCCCGAGTTCCGCCCACCCATGCGACCCGATCTGCAGCAAGAAATCCGCGCCCGCCTCGTGCGCGACTTCGCATTCAAGGAACGCGGCGAGTGGCTGCGCGAGGGGCGCTGTCCGGAGTGCGGGAAGAAAGAGCTCTACGTGCACGCCGAGCGGCCGTGGGTGGCGCGCTGCGGTCGCCTGAACCGCTGCGGGGCCGAGCTGCACGTGCGCGAGGTCTACCGCGATCTGTTCGACAACTGGAGCGAGCGCTTCGTCGCCGGCGAACAGAATCCGCACGCGGCCGCCGACGCCTACCTCGAGTACGCCCGCGGCTTCGACCTGACCCGCCTGCGCGGCCTCTACTCGCAGGAGTGGTACCGCGACCCGGAGCTGAGCATCAGCAGCGCGACGGTCCGCTTCCCGATCGAAGGCGGTGCGTGGTGGGAGCGGCTGATCGACCGCCCCGAGAGGTTCGGCAAGAAGAAGGCGCGGTTCGCGCCGGGGAAGTCGTATCAGGGGCGCTGGTGGCAGATGCCGGACAGCCCGGCCGGCGCCGCCGAGCTGTGGCTGACCGAGGGCATCTTCGACACAGTCGCCCTCGAGCTGAACGGCACGGCCTCGCGTGCCCTGCTCTCGTCCAACAACTACCCGGCCGAAGCCCTGGCACGCCTCGCCGAGGAATGCCGACAGGCGGAGCGCCCGCGCCCGATGCTGGTGTGGGCGCTCGACGGCGACGCCGCAGGACGCGAGTTCACCCGGCGCTGGGTCGAGCGCGCGCGCTCCGAAGGCTGGGACTGCACGGCCGCGCAGATTCCGCAGCGTGGCGGCGCCAAGGTGGACTGGAACGTCGCGCACCAGCGCGGGTGGCTGACCGAGAAGCACCTCGAGGAGTACCGGTACCACGGCGCGCTGCTGATCGCCGAGTCGGCCACCGAGAAGGCGCTGTTGATGTACCAGCGCACCGAGCGCAAGGAGTTCGCGTTCGGCTTCGCCAGCAAGCTGTACTGGTTCAAGCTGGATCTGGAGCGCTACGACAAGGCGCGGCAGGCGCTGGAGAACAGCGACGAAGGGCTGACCGAGAAGGAGATGCGCGAGCGCGCGCTCCGCGAGTCAGGCGGCGTGGTGGAGATCGCCAACTGCTACCCGCACCCGCTGTACTACCAGGCCAACGCGCTGACCGACGAGTCCTGGTATTACTACCGGATCGACTTCCCCCACACGCGGAAGCCGATCAAGAACACCTTCACCGCGGCACAGCTGGCCAGCGCGTCGGAGTTCAAGAAGCGCCTGCTGGCGATCGCGCCGGGCGCCGTGTTCACCGGCACCACGCAGCAACTCGATCGCATCTTCCGCGAGACGCTGGATGCCATCAAAACCGTCGAGACGGTCGACTTCATCGGCTACAGCCGCGAGCACGGATGCTGGGTGTTCGGCGACGTGGCGGTGCGGGGCGGCCAGATCTACACGCTGAACGACGAGGACTACTTCGAGTTCGGCAAGCTCTCGGTGAAGTCGCTCAACCAGAGCGTGGGCTTGGCCATCAACCTTGCCCGCGACGAGTACCGCTCGGACTGGCTCAACATGCTCTGGGCGTGCTTCGGGCCGAAGGGCGTTGTGGCGCTGGCGTTCTGGTTCGGCTCGCTGTTCGCCGAGCAGATCCGCGAGCGGCAGAAGTCGTACCCCTTCCTCGAGATCATCGGCGAGGCCGGCTCCGGCAAGTCCACGCTGGTCGAGTTCCTGTGGAAGCTGGTCGGCCGTCGGGACTACGAAGGCTTCGACCCCAGCAAGTCCACGGCCGCGGCGCGGGCGCGCAACTTCGCCCAGGTGTCAGGCCTGCCGGTCGTACTGATCGAGGGCGACCGCGACACTGAGGGCGCCAAGCAACGGGCGTTCGACTGGAACGAGCTGAAAACCGCCTACAACGGCCGCTCGGTGCGCGCCACCGGCGTCAAGAACGGCGGCAACGAGACGCGCGAGCCGCCGTTTCGCGGCACGATCGTGATAGCGCAGAACGCCGAGGTGACCAGCAGCGACGCCATCTTGCAGCGCCTGGTGCACCTGTCCTTCGACAAGGCTGCGCACACCCCCGAGACCAAGGCGCTGGCCGAGCAGCTTGAACGCATGCCGGTCGAAGCCGTGAGCGGCTTCGTGCTTGCCGCCACCACGCGCGAGAACAAGGTGCTGGAGGCCGTGTTCGAGCGCGTGCCCGGTTACACCGATGCGCTGCTGGCCAACCCGGAGATCAAGTCGGTCCGCATCGCGAAGAACCACGCGCAGATGCAGGCGCTGGTCGATGCGCTCCGCAGCGTGGTGAGGCTGACCGACGAACAGCACCGGCAGACGAAGGAGCTGCTGGTCGAGATGGCGATCGAGCGCCAGCGCGCAATCAATGCCGACCACCCGTACGTGCAGGCGTTCTGGGAGCTGTTCGAGCACGTCGACAGCAAGACCACGGAGGAGTCGATCAACCACTCGCGCGATCCGGAGCTGATCGCGGTGAGCCTGGTCGAGTTCGAGGAGCGGCTTGCGCGCCGCGGGCTGCGCCTGCCCTGCGACATGACAGAGATGAAGCGGCACCTGCGCACCTCGCGCGTGCGCCGCTTCGTGGACATCAAGACGGTCAACAGCCGGATCACCAACGCCAGCAAGAAGTGCTGGGTGTTCCGGATCGAGCGGTAACAGGCGGCCCCGGCGGAGGGGGCGGCCACCCCCTCCCGAGGCCCATCACCCCGAAGGAGAGAGAGCACCATGCAACCGCAGAACGAAACGCCCGCGACGGCGCAAACCCCCGAGGCTCCGGGCACCGGGGCCGCGGCGCAGGCTACCACGCCCGATTCCCGCGCCTTCCTGCTGGCCAGCGTCGCGTGGCTGGAGGCCACGCGCTCCCGCCATGTCGCCGACGAAGCGGTGTACCGCGCCCTGGCGCGCGCGCACCGCGCGGACCCGCACATCACCAACGAGACCGAGCGCGAGCACCTCGTCGAAGCAGCGCTGCGGCGCGCGGACGAGGCTGCGACCTTCGCCGCCGCCACCGGGCGCCGCATCGAGGCGCTACGCGGCCCTGATCCGGTTGCCGGCGCGCTCGCCGACATCGAGCCGATGGCGACGGTGGTGATCACCGTGCTGCGCGATCGCATCACGCAAACGGCGCGCCTCGTGCTGGGCCGGGCGCAGACCGTGACGCGCATGTGGACGCGGGAGGGGAACAGCTGGCGCAGTCGCGACCCCGACTGGGGCCTGCAGGAAGAGCGGCTCGGCATCGAGCTCGCCGAGTACATGGACGCGCTGGACCTGCCCACGCGGGTGGCCGACTTGCTGCCCCGCCCCTCCTCGATGAGCGCCGCCGCGGCGCTGGCCCGCGTCGCCGCCGAGGTGCGCCATGGGTGAGCTGCTGCCCCTCCTGCTGATTTCGGTGGCCCCATTTGCCGCTGGGCTGCTGGTGGCGCGCCTGTGGGGCACGCGCCCGCATCGTCCGCGTCACGCGGGCTTGGCTGTCGGCCAGGTGCCGCGCGCGATCCGCCGCCGCGCGCAGGCGGTGCGTCGCGAGCGTCTGGGAGGCCACCATGCGTGAGCCGATCCAAGCCTTCCCCCTGCAGTGGCCTACCGGCTGGAAGCGCACGCCGAGCTACCAGCGCGACTCCGGTCGCTTCGGGAAGCGGCGAGCGGCAGCGGGCGGATACACGGGCAAGGGCGAGCTGACCGTCGCGGACGCCGTGGCGCGCGTCCGCGAGCAGCTGCGCGTGATGCGCGTCCGCGACGACGACCTGGTCGTGAGCACCAACCTCACGCTGCGGCTGGACGGGTGGCCGCGCAGCAACCAGCCCGAGCCGCAGGATCCCGGCGTGGCGGTCTACTGGCGCGACGGCGGCGAGACCCGCTGCATGGCGATCGACCGCTACCGGCGGGTGGCCGACAACCTCGCCGCGATCGCGGCGACCCTCGAGGCCATGCGCGCGATCGAGCGCCACGGCGGCGCCGAGATCCTGACGCGCGCCTTCGCCGGCTTCGCGGCCCTGCCCGGTCCGTCCAGCGCGGAACCGTGGTGGGAGGTGCTCGGCGTGCCCCGCAACGCGCACGCGACAAACGTCGAAGCCGCGTACCGACGCCTGCGCTCCCTGCACCACCCGGACCGGGGCGGCGACGCCGCAGCATTCCACCGGGTGCAGGAGGCGTACGAGCAGTGGCAGTCGGAGGCGCGCCATGCGTGAGCCGCAGATGCAGTTCGCCTTCGGCCCCGAGCTGATCGTCGACCTGTTCGCCGGCGGCGGCGGCGCGTCGCTCGGCATCGAGCAGGCGTTCGGCCGCCCCGTCGACATCGCCGTCAACCACGATGCGGACGCGATCGCGATGCACGCGGCGAACCACCCCCACACGGAGCACATGCGCTGCGACGTGTTCGAGGTGAACCCGCTGCAGGCCACGCGCGGCCGCCAGGTCGGCCTGCTGTGGGCGTCGCCGGACTGCAAGCACTTCTCCAAGGCCAAGGGCGGCAAGCCGCGGTCGAAGAAGATCCGCTCGCTGGCGTGGGTGGTGGTGAAGTGGGCGATGCTGGTGCGCCCGCGCGTCATCATGCTGGAGAACGTCGAGGAGTTCGTGACGTGGGGGCCGCTCGGCCCGGACGGCATGCCATGCCCGCGGCGGAAGGGTCGGACGTTCAACCGCTGGGTCCGTGAGCTCCGGCGCCTCGGCTACAAGGTAGAGTGGCGCGAGCTGCGCGCGTGCGACTACGGCGCGCCGACCATTCGCAAACGGTTCTTCCTGATCGCCCGCTGCGACGACCTGCCGATTCGCTGGCCGAAGCCGACTCACGGCAAGCCGGACAGCGCCGAGGTGCGCAGCGGCAAGCTGCTGCCGTGGCGCAGCGCCGCGGAGTGCATCGACTTCTCGCTGCCGTGCCCGTCGATCTTCCTGCCGAAGGAGGAGGCGCGCGCACTCGGCGTGAAGCGGCCGCTGGCCGAGGCCACGCTGCGCCGCATCGCGAAGGGCGTGGACCGCTTCGTGCTCAACAACCCGCGGCCGTTCATCGTGCGGAACATCCACGGCAACACGCCGGCGGACGTTGCGGCACCGATGCCGACGCTCCTGACCGGCAACCACACCTACCTGGCCGCGCCCACGCTGGTCGACGTCGCGCACGCCGAGGTGGGGCAGAACGGGAGCCGGCGCTGGTCCGACGGCGCGCACTCGGTCGAGCAGCCGGCGAAGACGGTGACCGCCACCGGCAATCAGGCCGTCGTGTCCACGTTCCTCACGAAGTACCGGGCCGACAACGCCGGCAGCGCCGCCGATGCGCCGTTCCCCACGGTGACCGCCAACGGCGAGAGCGAGCGCCCCGGTGGCAACCCGCCGCTGGCGGTGGTGGCCGTCCACATGGAGCAGGCAAACGCCGGCAACTACGAGGGCGGCGGCCGCGCGGTGGACGCGCCGCTGTCCACGATCACCGCGAAGGGCTGCCAGCAGCAGCTCGTGGCGACGTCGCTGGTGAAGCTGCGTGGCGACAACATCGGCAGCCAGGCGGAAGCCCCGCTGCACACCGTCAGCGCGCAGGGCTTGCACCACGCCGAGGTGCGCGCCTTCCTCGTGAAGTTCTACAGCGCGGGCGGCCAGCACGCCGGCTGCGACGAGCCGATGCACACAGTGCCGACGCGCGATCGCATGGGGCTGGTCACGGTCGAAGGCACCGACTACGCGATCGCCGACATCGGCCTGCGGATGCTGACCCCGCGCGAGCTGTTCCGCGCGCAGGGTTTCCCCGAGAACTACGTCATCGACCGCGGCGTCGACGGCCGCAGGCTGCCCAAGGACGCCCAGGTGCGGATGTGCGGCAACAGCGTGTGTCCGCCGATGGCGCGCGCGCTGGTCGAGGCCAACGTCGGCGAGCTGCGTCGCGTCGAGGCCGCCGTCTATGCGTGAGCGCATCGTTGCCGGCCAGGTTTGGGTGACCCGTGCCGCCGCCACGCGGACGCCCTCGCGGCGCGTGGTGAGCGTCGCAGGCGGCCGCGTGTGCTACTCGAGCGGCGGCGATCGCACACGTTGGTGCCAGGCGCGTGCGTTTCGGCTCTGGATCCGCCGCTACGCCTCCGTGGCGACGCGCACGCGCCGTGCGCGCAGCCTGACCCTGCGGAGGCAGGGAGGCGCGCGCCGGTGAGCGCGCAGCGGGACACCTGGAGCGAGGAGTGGCGGCGCGTCTGCGAAGCCCGCCACTACCTCCGCGAGGGTTACACCACCGCGGAGATGGTGTGCGGACTGCGTAAGCGCATCGCCGAGAAGCGCGGCGCCGCTGCCGCCGAGGAAGTAATCGAGGAGATGCGCCGGCAGTGGCGCACCCGTGCGGAATGGATGTCGCCGGAGCCATGAGACGGGGCAGTATCGTTAAACTTCGGGCAATCAACCGGCCGGACCCGCGCCTGGTCGCGGCCGTGCTCGGCCCCCTCGTGGTCTCGCGCCTGAAGCCCCCGCATGACGACTCCCGCTGCTCTCTACCTGCGCTCGAGCAAGGACCGGCACGACGTGTCGATCGACGCGCAACGGAGGGAGCTGCAGCAGCTGGCCAAGAGCCGGCAGCTGTCGATCGTTGAGGAGTTCGCCGACGCGGTCGAGTCCGGCAAGGACGAGGATCGGCCCGGCTTTCAGGCGCTGCTGAAGGCGATCCGGGACCCGAACCGCCGGTGGGACACCCTGCTGGTGCTCGACACCAGCCGCATTGCGCGACGCCGGCACATCGCGATCGTCTTCGAGGAAGTCGAGTGCAAGCGGCACGGCGTGCGTGTCGTGTACAAGTCGCTGCCGGAGTCCGACCCGGTCACGGAAATGCTGCTGAAGTCCATCCTGCAGGCGATGGACGAGTGGCACAGCCTGACGTCTCGGCAGAAGGGCCTGGCCGGCATGCGCGAGAACGTGCGCCAAGGCTTCCGTGCCGGCGGGAGGGCGCCGACCGGCTACCGCCTGGTGCAGCGAGCGACCGGCGCGGTGCGCGATGGCCAGCCCGTCACCAAGAGCGTCCTCGAGCCCGACCCTGCATGCGCCGAAGCGGTCGCCCGGTACCTGCGCGATCGCGCGGCCGGCGTGCCGCGCGTGCGCGCCGCGAGCGCAGCGGGGCTGGCCAGCGTGGCGGACAGCTCGCTGATCGGGATGGAGTGGAACGCCCTCACCTACGCCGGCCACACCGTCTGGGGCGTGCATGCGGAGCGAGACGGCGGGCGCTATCGCGGCGGCGCGAAGCGCCGGCCGCGGTCGGAATGGGAGATCCAGCGGGACACGCACGAGGCGCTGATCACCGACGACGAGGCCGAGCAGCTGCTGCGCCGCCTCGAGGCCAAGGCCGCGGGACGCCAAGCGCGCGCGGCCGCGACGCGCGATCGCGTTTCGGAGGCCCTTCTTGGCGGGCTGCTGTACGCCCCGGATGGCACGAAGTGGTGGGCCGAGCGCGATCGCTACCGGTGGGACCAAGGCCATGCTGGCCAGCGCTCGATCGCGCGCGCGGCGATCGAAGGTCCGGTCCTTGAGCAGGTGCTCGCGGATCTCGCCTCCCCTGACTTTGCCCACGCGCTGGTGGAAGGCACTCGCGCCGCACTCGCGCGCGAGGTCGACGGCAGCCAGCTTCGGCGCCTTCGTGCCGACGTCGCCGCGCTCGGCACACGCATTGCGCGCACGCTGGATCTGGCAGCCGGCCTCGAGGATCCGTCGCCGGCTCTGCGGCGTGTGGACGAGCTCGAGCTGGAACGGCGCGAGAAGCAGGCGCAGCTACAGGCGCTCGAGCGCGAGGCGACACAGGCCCGCAACGTCGACGCCATCACCGTCGGCGCCGTGCAGCGCGTGCTGGCCGACTTGGCCGAGGAAGCAAAGCAAAACGCCCGCAGCGAGCTGCGGGCGTCGGTGATCAAACTGATCGAGCGCGTCGAGCTGGATCCTCGAACGCTTTCCGCGACGCTGCACTACCGCGTCGCGGCCCCCGAATCGGGGGTTAGAGTGGCGTCCCCACGGGGATTCGAACCCCGGTCGCAACCGTGAAAGGGTTGTGTCCTAGGCCTCTAGACGATGGGGACAGGTTTTCGGCCTTTGTCGCCTCGGCGAACCGCGGCGCTGGAAATTTGGTGGAGCCAGCCGGGATCGAACCGGCGACCTCTACAATGCCATTGTAGCGCTCTCCCAGCTGAGCTATGGCCCCACGTGCTGGAAAGATCGCCATCTTAGCGATGGCATGACGGACGCGTCAACACTCCTCGCGTTCGATCATCGCGGGGGCCGCGCGCAGGGTCGCCACGCCGTGGCCGCGGTCGGCCAGGTATTCGAGCCACTTGCCCAGGAACGTGTTCATCCGCAGGCGGTGTCCGAGCAGCGCCGCCGGTGGCGGATACAGCCCGATCACGTCCTGCCAGCGCCGGCCGACGTAGCAATGCGTCGCCTCCGCCTGCCGCGCGTCACGATACAGCCGCACGAACGCCGACGGATCGGGCTCGCCGGTGACCGGGTCGCGCAGGTCGTAGGTCAGGCGCAGCTCGGTGGTGTACGCATGCTGCTCGATCACCTCGATGCGCAGATCCAGCCCGTCGCCGACCGAGGACACGTAGCTGCCCGCGGCCAGCCGCGCCGGATCGAACAGGCGCACCAGCCGCGCGTGGTTCTCGGCATACAGCCCCATCAGCCAGCTGAAGCGGCTGAGACGGGGAACGCGGAACGACCGGGTGGCCAGCGAGGACATGGACCGATGCTACCCGCCGCGCCGGATTTGCGCGACCGCGCCGCGGTCAGCCGTTCATCCTGATGTTGGCAGGCCGTTACGCTCAGAACATCTCGCGGTGGATGTTGAGCGTGTTCAACACCTTGCTGGCGATTTCCTCGATCGAGGTGTGGGTGGTGCTGAGGGTGGGGACGCCCTCGGCGCGGAACATCTTCTCGGCGGCCGCCACCTCGCGCCGGCAGGTTTCCAGCTGCGCGTAACGCGAGTTGGGACGGCGTTCCTGGCGGATCTGCTGCAGCCGCACCGGGTCGATGGTCAGCCCGAACAACTTGGCGCGATGCGGGCGCAGCCGCGGCGGCAGCCGGTCGTGCTCCAGATCCTCCTCGGTCAGCGGGTAATTCGCCGCGCAGATGCCGTAATGCAGCGCGAGATACAGGCAGGTGGGCGTTTTCCCGGCGCGCGACACCGCCACCAGAATCAAGTCGGCTTCCGAATAATCGGTGCTGGCCCCGTCGTCGTGGCTCAACGCGAAATTGATGGCGTTGATACGACGATGGTAGGACTCGAAATCGACCATGCCATGCGCACGGCCGATCCAGCGCTTGCGCGCCTCGCCGAGTTCGCGCTCCAGCGGTTCGATGAACGGCGCGAACACGTCGAGCATCAGCGCCCCGCTCTCGGTCAGCGCGGCGCTGACTTCGGCGTCGACGCAGGAGCTGACGACGATGGCGCGGGTGCCGTGGCGTTCGGCGGCGGCGCGGATGACGTCGTTGACCTCGCGCGCACGCTCGACGGAGTCGACGAACGGAATCCGCTCGCTGGCGAAATGCGTCTCGGTGAACTGCGTCAACAGACTGTGACCGATGGTTTCGGCGGTGATGCCGGTGCCGTCGGAGATGTAGAACACCGGCCGCGTGCCTGCCATTGCCACTTTCCTCTCAACACGAGAAAGCCCCGTGGAATCAAGCTTGTACCAACCCAACGGGCCGGGCGATCATAACGTGATCGGCCGCCGTCGCCCCGCCCACCTCGCCGTTTCCGGAGAAACGCCCTTGAACGACAACATCCTCTGGCTGCATGCGCTGCGCCTGGACGACCTGGCCCGCGTCGGCGGCAAGAATGCCTCGCTGGGCGAGATGATCGGGCACCTGGCCGGGCTCGGGGTGTCGGTACCGGGCGGCTTCGCGACCACCGCCGAAGCGTTCAAGGCGTTCATCGCCCACAACGACCTGCACCAGCGGATTTTCGACCGCCTCGCCGCGCTCGACGTCGAGGACGTGCAGGCGCTCACCGCCGCCGGCAAGGAGATCCGCGGCTGGGTGATCGACGCGCCGCTGCAGCCGGACCTGGACGCCGACATCCGCAATGCCTACCGCCAGCTGTGCGCCGAGAACGGCGGCGGTGACGTCGCTGTTGCGGTGCGCTCCTCGGCGACCGCCGAGGACCTGCCGGACGCCTCGTTCGCCGGCCAGCAGGAAACCTTTCTCAACGTCACCGGCGAGGACGACGTCGTCCGCAAGGTGAAGGAAGTCTTCGCGAGCCTCTACAACGACCGTGCGATCGCCTACCGCGTGCACCACGGCTTCAAGCACGAGGACGTGTTCCTTTCGGCCGGCGTGCAGCTGATGGTGCGTTCCGACGTGGGCGCGTCCGGCGTGCTGTTCACGCTCGACACCGAATCCGGTTTCCGCGACGTGGTGTTCATCACCGCAAGCTACGGCCTCGGCGAGAACGTCGTGCAGGGCGCGGTGAATCCCGACGAGTTCTACGTCTACAAGCCCACCCTCGCCCAGGGCCGCCACGCGATCCTGCGCCGCTCGCTCGGTGCCAAGCAGATCCGCATGGTGTACTCGGACAAGCCCGGTGAGCGCGTGCGCAACGAGGACACGCCGGCCGAGCTGCGCAACCGGTTCTCGATCACCGACGAGGATGTCCACGAGCTGGCGCGCCAGGCGCTGACCATCGAGAAGCACTACGGCCGCCCGATGGACATCGAATGGGCGAAGGACGGCGTCACCGGCAAGCTGTTCATCGTGCAGGCGCGCCCGGAAACGGTGAAGTCGCGCGCGCACGCCACCCAGATCGAGCGCTACCAGCTCAACCAGCGCGGCACGGTGATCTGCGAGGGCCGCGCGATCGGCCAGAAGATCGGCACCGGCGTCGCGCGCGTGGTGCGCTCGCTGGACGACATGCACAAGGTGCAGCCCGGCGACGTGCTGGTCGCCGACATGACCGATCCCGACTGGGAACCGGTGATGAAGCGCTCGGCTGCCATCGTCACCAACCGCGGCGGCCGCACCTGCCACGCCGCGATCATCGCGCGCGAGCTTGGCGTGCCGGCGGTGGTGGGCACCGGCAATGCGCTGGAGACGATCGAGGACGGCCGCGAGGTCACGGTCAGCTGCGCCGAGGGCGACACCGGCTTCATCTACGACGGCGCCCTGCCCTTCGAGCGCATCGTCACGGACCTCGAGAACATGCCGCCGGCGCCGTTGAAGGTGATGATGAACGTCGCCAATCCGGAGCGCGCGTTCGACTTCGCGATGCTGCCGCACGCGGGCGTTGGCCTCGCGCGACTGGAGATGATCATCGCCAGCCACATCGGCGTGCACCCGAAGGCGCTGCTGGAGTACGACCGCCAGGACGCGGCGACCAAGAAGAAGATCGACGAGCGCATCGCCGGCTACGGCAGCCCGGTCGACTTCTACGTCGACCGCCTGGCCGAAGGGATCGCAACCATCACCGCCGCGTTCGCGCCGCACCCGGTCATCGTGCGGCTGTCGGACTTCAAGTCGAACGAGTACGCGAACCTGATCGGTGGTGCGCGCTACGAGCCGCACGAGGAAAACCCGATGATCGGCTTCCGCGGCGCGAGCCGCTACGTCGATCCGAGCTTTGCGGAAGCGTTCGCGCTGGAATGCCGCGCGGTCCGCAAGGTGCGCGAGACGATGGGCCTGAGCAACTGCTGGGTCATGATTCCGTTCGTACGCACGCTCGGCGAGGGTCGCCGCGTGGTCGAGGTGCTGCGCAGCAACGGCCTCGAGCAGGGCAAGGAAGGCCTGAAGATCATCATGATGTGCGAGGTGCCGTCGAACGCGCTGCTGGCCGACGAGTTCCTCGACATTTTCGACGGCTTCTCGATCGGCTCGAACGACCTGACCCAGCTCACCCTCGGCCTGGATCGCGATTCGGGCATCGTCGCGCAGCTGTTCGATGAGCGCGATCCGGCGGTCAAGAAGATGCTGTCGATGGCCATCCAGGCCGCGCGCGCCAAGGGCAAGTACGTCGGCATCTGCGGCCAGGGCCCGAGCGACCACCCGGATCTGGCCGAGTGGCTGATGCAGCAGGGCATCGAGTCGGTGTCGCTCAACCCCGACACCGTGGTCGACACCTGGCTGAGGCTGGCAAAGTCGAAGGCGGCGCAGGGTTGAGCATGTGATGGACGTCCGCGGTCTGCTCGCACCGCTGCGGGCGTCCAACGTGCTGAACTATCTGGAGAGCCGCGCGCTCGATCTGCTCGGCGCGCTCCTGATCCTGGTCGTCGGCCTGTGGCTGAGCCGACGGCTGCTGCGGGCGTTCGACGCTACGCTGACGCGCGCCAACGTCGAGCCCACCCTGCGCGGTTTCCTGCGCAATCTCGCCCATCCCGCGCTGCTGATCGTGGTGTTCGTCGCCGCGCTATCCGCGGCCGGCGTGCCGACCACCTCGGTGCTGGCGGTGCTCGGCGCGGCCGGCCTCGCGGTCGGCCTGGCGCTGAAGGATTCGCTCTCCAATATCGCCTCGGGCGTGATGCTGATCGTGCTGCGGCCGTTCCGTGCCGGCGACTACGTGCAGGCCGCCGGCGTCGAGGGCACGGTCGAACACGTGCGTGTATTCCAGACCCATCTGCGCATGGCTGACAACCGCGCGGTGATTCTGCCGAACAGCATGATCACCGCTTCGCCGATCACCAACTTCACCGCGAACGCGATCCGCCGCGCCGACGTCACCGTCGGCGTTGGCTACGACGACGACCTGCGGCGCGCCCGCGAACTGCTGCTGGCAATCGCCCGCGAGCATCCGCGCGTGCTAGCAGAGCCTGAGGCGAAGGTGCTGGTGACCGCGCTCGCCGAGAGCAGCGTGACGCTCGAATTACGCGCGTGGGTGCCGACCGCGGAGTTCATCGACGTGCGCAGCGATCTGGTGGAGGCGGTGCGCACCCGGCTGATCGACAACGGCCTGCACATCCCCTACCCGCAGCGCGACCTGCACGTGTACCACCACGATGCCGATGGGCAACCGATCGCGCGACTGCTGGCCAGTACGGCCGACGATGGCGATGGTGACGGCGGCCCACTTGCGAATCCGCCGGTGGTGCGTTAGGCGAACCCGCCTAGCCGCCCCATGGCCGCGCGGTAGTGACGCAGCTCCGCGATCGAATCGCGGATGTCGGACAGCGCGGTGTGGGTCGATTCCTTGCGCATGCCGGCCAGCACGTCCGGCGCCCACCGGCGCGCAAGCTCCTTGATCGTGCTGACGTCCAGGTTGCGGTAGTGGAAATAGCGCTCCAGCCGCGGCATTTCGCGATGCAGGAAGCGACGGTCCTGGCAGATCGAGTTGCCGCACATCGGCGAGGCGCGCTCCGGCACCCATTTCGCCAGGAATTCCAGCGTGCGCGATTCCGCCTGCTCCAGCGACACCCCCTGCTCCAGCGCACGCTGCCACAGGCCGGACTTGCGATGCTGGTGGCGGTTCCACTCGTCCATCGCTTCCAGCCGCGCCAGCGGCGTGGCGATCGCGAACTCGGGCCCTTCGGCGAGCACATTGAGCTGGGCATCGGTGACCACCGTGGCGATCTCGAGGATCGAGTCGCGGCCGGTGTCGAGCCCGGTCATCTCCAGGTCGATCCAGATCAGGCGCAGGCTCGTGTCGTCGCTCATGGCTCGCGAGGCGGTGGAAGTGGCGGCATGATAGCGGAGCACACGGAGCGCCGCGCCATGCCCCAGACCGCCGTCGACGCGCACTACGCCATCCTCACCGCGATGCTCGCGCCCGCGTTCTTCCTGACCGCGACGGCGTCGCTGCTGATGTCGGCCAACAACCGGCTGGCCCGCGTGATCGACCGATTGCGCGCGGTGCTCAAGGAGCTGGAAGAGACCAGCGATTCGGAATACCGCCAGGTGCTGGAGAGCCGGATCGCAGTCCAGCGCCGCCGCAGCGTGCTGGTGCTGCGCGGAAGCCAGCTGCTGTATCTGGCGATCAGCTTCTTCGTGGCCACCAGCCTGGCGGTCGCCGCCGACGCGGTGTTCGGCTACCGCTTCACCGTCATGCCCACCGCCTCCGCGGCACTCGGCGTGCTCGCCCTGTTCTCGGCAAGTGTGTTCCTCGCCCGCGAGTCGGTGCTCGCCGTGCGCGCGATCAACGAAGAGATGGACCACCGCCATGCGCTGGCCCGGCTGCGTCGGCGCGAGGAAGCCGCCGACGCGCGCTCAGACTAGCGGCTTGCCGCGCTTGCGGCGAAAGTAGTTGGTGAGCTGGCGTCCGGCCTCCTCGGCCAGCACCCCGCCGATGATCTGCACGCGATGGTTGTGGCGCGGATCGCCGAGCAGTTCGAACACGCTGCCGGCCGCGCCGGTCTTGGGATCGAACGCGCCGAACACCACCCGCGCGATGCGCGCGTGGATCATCGCCATCGCGCACATCGCGCACGGCTCCAAAGTGACGTACAGCGTGCAACCCAGCAGCCGGTGGTTGCCGAGCCGGCGCCCGGCCTCGCGCAGCGCGACGATTTCGGCGTGCGCACTGGGGTCGCGCTCGGTGATGTTGCGGTTCCAGCCCTCGGCGACAAGCTGGCCGGTGGAGTCAACCAGCACCGCGCCGACCGGGATCTCGTCGTCCTCGCGCTCGGCGCGCTCGGCCAGCGCCAGCGCGTGGCGCATCCAGTGGATGTCGGCAGTTGCGGGATCCATGGAGCGGCTGTCCTGTTCCGCTCCATTGTAGGGCCTCGGTCAGAAGCGTGGCACGTGTTGCGGCCTGAGCTTCTCCCAGCCCAGGTCACTGAAGCACGGACCCTGGGTCGCCTCGCTGAACTTGATGTCGTTATGCTGCGCGTTCCACTCCATCACCCACGGCCGCCCGCCCTCGTCGACCGTCACGTCCCACCCGACGCACCGTGCATACGGCACCTTCTCGTGCAGCTGGACGACGGTCGAGAGGCAGTCTTGGAACGACGGCACGACCTCGCCTTCGAACGGGACATTGCTGTCGGGGTGCGCCTCTGTGGTGAGCCAGCTGGTCAGGTACCCGTGTTTCGAGAACTGACCGCTGGCGACGTCGATCGGCACGCGCACATGGCTCTGCGAACGCACGTGCGTATCGCTGCCGGTGCCGAAGCGCAGGTAGCTCGTGCGCGGCGAAATGCGACCTTGAGGATCGACGACCGTGGTAATGCGCAACGTAGCGACCGCGTGGCTGGCATAGCGATCGAACGTCGCGTGCTGACGGATGAAGCTCTGGAACAACCCGTTACCGAGCTTCTGGATCGCCTCCGGCTTGAACGTTTCGCGGGTGAAGAAGAAGACCCCGCGCCCCTGTAACGAGTTGTCTACCTTGAAGACGATCCTGTCGGTTCCGGCGAACAGCAGATCGCGAACCCGCGCAGGCGACACCGGCCGGTAGGACCGGTCCAAAAACAAGCCGTTCACGTAGCTCCCAAGGTCGGGGAAACTGTCACTGTGGAAGACCGCCTGGTTGAGCGGCTTCAGGCTCGATACCTTGCCGTACCACCCCTTGAGCGCCGGCACTACTGCCGAGCCGTAGAAGTTGTCGGGGATCCACCCCTCCTTGAAGCGGCCGCTCACTGCGGTGTAGACGTACAGCCACGGCGCGAACATGCGATCACCAAGGACGTCGGCGGCGTATTCGTCGCAGCGCCGCACCTCGACGGCAGGTGTCTTGCCGAGCTTCTGCTCCAGGCCCCGCAGGATCCGCAGGGCGCGGAACCTGTGTGCCTTGTGATAGGCGAAGTCGATGGCCGAGCGGGCCGTCTCTTCGACCACGTACCGAATGCCGTTTGCCATGCGCCATCTCCTTGCGCTTTCGAACTGCGCCATGCCCGCTCGCACCCGGCGTGGCAGGCGGGCGGCGCGTCATCCGTGCCCGCCCGGGTACCGCTGGTGGCCATCTGCACCCGGAGCTGGCCGGGGCAAGCCGCGCCGACTGAAAGCGGCGCAAATACAGCAGTCGGACCGTCGCTACAGCGTGATGGAACGCACGACCATCACTCCCACTCGATCGTCGCCGGCGGCTTGCCGCTGATGTCGTAGACCACGCGCGACACGCCGCGCAGCTCGTTGATGATGCGGCGCGAGACGAGATCGAGGAAGTCGTACGGCAGGTGCGCCCAGTGCGCAGTCATGAAGTCGACCGTCTCGACCGCACGCAGCGCGATGACCCACTCGTAGGCGCGCGCGTCGCCAACCACGCCGACCGACTTGACCGGCAGGAACACCGCGAACGCCTGGCTGACCTTGTCGTACAGGTCGGCACGGCGCAGCTCCTCGATGAAGATGTGGTCGGCCCTGGCCAGCAGCTCGGCGTACTCGCGCTTGACCTCGCCGAGGATGCGCACGCCGAGCCCCGGGCCCGGGAACGGATGGCGGTAGACCATCGCCGGCGGCAGCCCCAGCTCGACGCCGAGCCGGCGCACCTCGTCCTTGAACAGCTCCCGAAGCGGCTCGACCAGGCCGAGCTTCATCTTCTCCGGCAGGCCGCCCACGTTGTGGTGACTCTTGATGACGTGCGCCTTGCCGGTCTTGCTGCCGGCCGACTCGATCACGTCCGGATAGATGGTGCCCTGCGCCAGCCACCTCGCGTTGGTCAGCTTGTGCGCCTGCTCGTCGAAGATCTCCACGAACAGGTTGCCGATCACCTTGCGCTTGGCTTCGGGGTCGGTGATGCCCTGTAGCGCATGGAAGAACCGGTCGGCCGCGTCCACGCGCACCACCTTCACGCCCATGTGCTCGGCGAACATCGCCATGACCTGGTCGCCTTCCTGCCAGCGCAGCAGGCCGGTGTCGACGAACACGCAAGTGAGCTGCTCGCCGATCGCGCGATGCAGCAGCGCGGCGACCACGGAGGAATCCACGCCGCCGGACAGGCCGAGCACGACTTCATCGGAGCCGACCTGCGCGCGCACGCGCTCGATCTGGTCGTCGATGATGTTGGCCGGCGTCCACAGGGTCTGGCAGCCGCAGATGTCGACCACGAAGCGGCGCAGCATCGCCTGGCCGCTGCGGGTGTGGGTGACTTCGGGATGGAACTGCACGCCGTACCAGCGGCGCTCGTCGTTGGCGAACGCGGCGATCGGAATGCGGTCGGTGCGGGCGGTGACCACGAAGCCGGGCGGCTCCTGCGCGACGTGGTCGCCGTGGCTCATCCAGACGTTGAGCCGCGGCGGCGAGCCCGGCTGGTCCTTCAGACCCTCGAACAGGCGGTCGGCAGCGACGAGCTGCACCTCCGCGTGGCCGAACTCGCGCTGGTCGCCCGCTTCGGTGGCACCGCCCAGCTGCACGGCCATCGTCTGCATGCCGTAGCAGATACCGAGCACCGGCACGCCGCTTTGGAACACGATGTCCGGCGCGCGCGGCGCGCCCGGCTGCGTGGTCGATTCCGGGCCACCGGAGAGGATGATGCCCTTCGGCGCGAACGCGGCGATGTCGGCCGGATCATGGTCCCACGCCCAGATCTCGCAGTAGACCCCGATCTCGCGGATGCGGCGCGCGATCAGCTGCGTGTACTGCGCGCCGAAATCGAGGATGAGGATCTTGTCGCCGTGGATGTCGGTCATGGGAGAGCTGGGATTCGGAATTGGTGAGTCGGGATTGGTAGAGCGAGAGCGACTGCAGCGGATACGAGGCGGGCTTGCGAATCCCAAATCCTCAGTCTCGAATCCCGAGCCTTTAGCCCATCCGGTAGTTCGGCGGTTCCTTGGTGATCTGCACGTCGTGCACGTGGCTCTCGCGCGCGCCCGCGTTGGTGATGCGCACGAACATCGGCTTCGTGCGCATTTCCTCGATCGTCGCGCAGCCGACGTAGCCCATCGTGGCGCGCAGGCCGCCGGCGAGCTGATGCACCACGTTGCGCAACGGGCCGCGGTACGGCACGCGGCCTTCGATGCCTTCCGGCACCAGCTTGTCCGCGTCGCTGGCGTCCTGGAAGTAACGGTCCTTGCTGCCCTTCTCCATCGCCCCGAGGCTGCCCATGCCGCGATAGCTCTTGTAGCTGCGGCCCTGGAACAGCTCGACCTCGCCCGGCGCCTCCTCGGTGCCGGCGAACAGGCCGCCGATCATCACGCTGGACGCGCCCGCGGCGATCGCCTTGCCGATGTCGCCGGAATAGCGGATGCCGCCGTCGGCGATCAGCGGGATGCGGTCCTGCAGCGCCTCGGCCACCATCGACACCGCGGTGACCTGCGGCACGCCCACGCCGGCGACAATGCGGGTGGTGCAGATCGAGCCGGGGCCCACGCCCACCTTCACCGCGTCGGCGCCGGCGTCTTCCAGCGCGAGCGCGGCCTCGCCGGTGACGATGTTGCCGCCGATCACCTGCACCCGCGGGAAGCGCGTCTTGACCCAGCGCACGCGGTCCAGCACGCCCTGCGAATGGCCGTGCGCGGTGTCGACCACGATCACGTCCACGCCGGCCGCGATCAGCGCTTCCACGCGCTGCTCGGTATCGCCGCCGACACCGACCGCCGCGCCGACCAGCAGCCGCTCGCTGGAGTCGTAGGCGGCGTTCGGGTTGTCCTGCTTCTTCTGGATGTCCTTGACGGTGACCAGACCGCGCAGCTGGAAGTCGTCGTTGACCACCAGCACCTTCTCGATGCGGTGCTTGTGCAGCAGCTGCAGCACCTCGTCGTCGGAGGCGCCCTCGCGCACGGTCACCAGCCGGTCCTTCTTGGTCATGATGTGGCGGACCGGATCGTCGAGCTTGGTCTCGAAGCGCATGTCGCGGCTGGTGACGATGCCGACCAGCTGGCCGCGCTCATCGACCACCGGCACGCCGGAGATGTTGCGTGCGCGCGTCAGCCGCAGCACTTCGCCGATCGTGGTGTCCGGGCCGACGGTGAACGGCTCCTTGATCACCCCGGCCTCGAACTTCTTGACCTGCGCCACCTGCGCCGCCTGCTGCTCGACGGACAGGTTCTTGTGCACGATTCCGATGCCGCCCAACTGGGCCATGGCGATCGCCAGCCGCGCTTCGGTCACCGTGTCCATTGCGGCGGACACGATCGGCAGGTTGATGCGCAAGTCGCGGGTCAGGCGCGTCGCGAGCGAGACGTCCTTGGGCAGGACGGTCGAGTGCGCGGGGACGAGGGAAACGTCGTCGTAGGTGAGCGCTTCAACCTGGATGCGGAGCATGGGCGGGCCCGGAAGGATGAAGCGCGCCATTATAGCCTGCGCACTGCCCCGCCGTCGGGCCGCGGCAGGCGGACAGCTTCGATCCGGCGCGCATGAGGCGCGCCGTTCATCTCACGCGCTCAGGGATCGAGCGCCTGCGCTGCCTCCAGCGTGTTCTGCATCAGGGTTGCGACCGTCATCGGCCCCACTCCGCCCGGCACCGGCGTGATCCAGCTGGCGCGCTCGGCGGCCGCCTCGAAGCCGACATCGCCCACCAGCCGGCCGTCGTCGAGCCGGTTGATGCCGACGTCGATCACCACCGCCCCGGGCTTGACCCATTCGCCGGGGATCAGCCGCGGCCGCCCCACCGCGACCACCAGGATGTCCGCACCGCGCACGGCGGCTTCCAGCACCTCGGGCGGGGTGAACTTGTGGCAGCTGGTGACCGTGCAGCCGGCAATCAGCAGTTCCAGCGCCATCGGCCGGCCGACGTGGTTGGACACCCCGACCACGGTCGCGCTGGCGCCGCGCACCGGGCGGTCGGTGTAGGCCAGCAGCGTGGTGATGCCGCGTGGCGTGCACGGCCGCAGGCCGAACTGGCGCAGCGCGAGATGGCCAACGTTCTGCGGATGGAAGCCGTCGACGTCCTTGCGCGGGTCGATGCGGTGGATCAGCGCGGTCGCGTCGCGGCGGTCCGGCAGCGGCAGCTGCACGAGGATGCCGTGCACCTCGGGATCGGCGTTGAGCCGGTCGACCAACGCCAGCAGGTCGGCATCCGAGGTCGACGCCGGCAGGTCGTAGTCGATCGCACGGATGCCGACCTTGGCCGCCGCACGGCGCTTGTTGCGCACGTACACGGTCGAGGCCGGATCGTTGCCCACCAGCACCACGGCAAGGCCGGGCCGCGACTTGCCGGCGGCCACGCGCGCATCGACCTGCGCCTTGAGCGAATCGAGCAGGTCGTCGGCGATGCGTTTGCCGTCGAGGATGCGGGCGGTCATGCGGGGGGTCGAGGGAGCGGTGGCGTCATTATCGCCGATGCGGACGGCGCGCCGTTGCCTCGAACGTCGCCGCGCCAGCCGGTGGCAATTGGAGACCCGGAGGGCGGCCGGCAGGGATGCCGGCCGTTTTCGGACGCGACAGGGATGTCGCGTACGAAAATCCCCGAGCCGTTCCCGATCGCCGGATTGTCGTGTCGGGGAAAGCGCCTTTCTTTGGCTACTTTCTTTGGCAAGACAAAGAAAGTAGCCCGCCCGAAGGGCGGAACGCCTTGCATGTGCCGGTCATCGGCCACACCACCGAGACATCCAGGAAGCTATCAGCCATGACCGACCACGACACCACCGCCATCGAAGCCGCCGTGTTCCGCCGCCTGCGCGATCACCTGATGCAGGCGCGGCCGGACGTGCAGAACATCGACCTGATGATCCTCGCCGGCTTCTGCCGCAATTGCCTCGCCGACTGGTACCGCGAGGCTGCCGAGCAGCGCGGCATCACCATGACCCGCGACGAGTCGCGCGAAACCGTCTACGGCATGCCGTTCGCCGAGTGGAAGGCGCAGCACCAGAGGGAGGCGACGCCGGAGCAGCTGGCCGCGTTCGAGGCGGCGCAGCGTCGCCACGGCTGAGCCGGCGTCAGGCCGGCTCGACGACCACCGGGATCTTGCCGATCCGCGCCTGCCATTCGCGCGGACCGGTCTTGTGGACCGACTCGCCGGTCGAGTCCACGGCGACCGTCACCGGCATGTCGCGCACCTCGAATTCGTAGATCGCCTCCATGCCGAGATCCTCGAACGCGACCACGCGCGCGGCCTTGATCGCCTTCGAGACGAGGTAGGCCGCGCCGCCGACCGCCATCAGGTACACCGAGCGGTGCTTGCGGATCGCCTCGATCGCCGCCGGGCCGCGCTCGGCCTTGCCGACCATGCCGAGCAGGCCGGTCTGCGCCAGCACCTGCTCGGTGAACTTGTCCATGCGCGTGGCCGTGGTCGGCCCGGCCGGACCGACCACCTCGTCGCGGACCGGATCGACCGGGCCGACGTAATAGATGAAGCGGCCGCTAAAATCGACCGGCAGCGGCTCGCCGCGGTTGAGCATGTCGACCATGCGCTTGTGCGCGGCGTCGCGCCCGGTGAGCAGCTTGCCGTTGAGCAGCAGCACCTCGCCCGGCTTCCAGCTCGCCACCTCCTCGCGCGTCACCGTGTCGAGGTCCACACGGCGGCCCTTGGACGCGTCGTAGGTGAGCTGCGGCCAATCGTCCAGCGACGGTGGCTCGAGCATCACCGGGCCGCTGCCGTCGAGCACGAAATGCGCGTGCCGGGTGGCCGCGCAGTTCGGGATCATCGCCACCGGCAGGTTCGCCGCATGGGTCGGGTAATCCTTGATCTTGATGTCGAGCACGGTGGTCAGGCCGCCGAGGCCCTGCGCGCCGATGCCGAGCGCGTTGACCTTCTCGTACAGCTCCAGGCGCAGCTCCTCGATGCGGCTGGACGGCCCGCGCGCGATCAGCTCCTGGATGTCGATCGGCTCCATGAGCGCTTCCTTGGCCAGCAGCATCGCCTTCTCGGCGGTGCCGCCGATGCCGATGCCGAGCATGCCCGGCGGGCACCAGCCGGCGCCCATGGTCGGCACGGTCTTCAGCACCCAGTCGACGATCGAGTCGGACGGGTTGAGCATCACGAACTTGCTCTTGGCCTCGGAGCCACCGCCCTTGGCCGCCACGATCACGTCGACCGTGTCGCCCGGCACCACAGTCATGTTGATTACCGCCGGCGTGTTGTCGCGGGTGTTGAGCCGCTTGCCTGCCGGATCGGCCAGCACCGAAGCGCGCAGCTTGTTGTCCGGGTGGTTGTAGGCGCGGCGCACGCCCTCGTTGACCATGTCCTCGACCGAAAGCGTCGCATCCCAGCGCACGTTCATGCCGATCCGCAGGAACACGGTGACGATGCCGGTGTCCTGGCAGATCGGGCGATGGCCCTCGGCGCACATGCGCGAGTTGATCAGGATCTGCGCCATCGCGTCCTTCGCGGCCGGCGACTGCTCGCGCTCGTAGGCGGCGGAGAGATTCTTGATGTAGTCGACCGGATGGTAGTAGCTGATGTACTGCAGCGCGTCGGCGATCGACTGGATGAAGTCGTCCTGCTTGATGACGGTCACGGTCGGAGGGCGGGCATGGGGAAGGCGCGAATTGTAGCGCCGGGGGCGGTCCGGCCGGCCGCGGGTCGGCACGATGGGCCGTGCCGGACGTGCGACGAACCGTGCGTCGGACGGGCCGAACCGGGCTAGGATCGGCCTTGTCCCTCGCTGCCGTTCCGCCCATGGCCGTCGCCGCGTCCATCTCCCAGCTCGTGCTCAGCCGCGAGCGCACGTTCTGGCTGCTGCATCTGGCCGGCTGGTCGGGCTATTTCGCGCTCGGCGTGCTGTCCGGGATGGCGCACGACAAGCCGTCGGGCTACTGGGTGGTGCCGCTGACCGGCGCGGCGACCGGCGCCATCCTCACGCTCGGGTTGCGCTACCTGCTGCGCGCGGCCAGCACGCTGTCGCCGGTGCGGATGTTCGCGGTGATGGTGGTGCCGATCGTGCTGAGCTCGGCCGGAATGGATTTCGCGCTGCGCCGGGTACTGGTGGAGTTCTGCCCGAGCTGCGCGCCGAGCTCGCGCGCCGCCTACGTGGCGTACGCGCTGAGCAACATCTACGTGGTCACCGCCTGGGTCGGGCTGTACCTGGGCATCAAGTACTACCGCGAGCTGCAGTCGGAGATGCGCCGCGCATTGTCGGCGCGCACGATGGCCCACCAGGCGCAGCTGAAGATGCTGCGTTACCAGCTGAATCCGCATTTCCTGTTCAACACCCTGAACGCGATCTCGACGCTGATCCTCGACCGCGACAACGGCACCGCCAACCGCATGGTGCTGAGCCTCAGCGCGTTCCTGCGCCACTCGCTGGACAACGACCCGATGCAGCGGGTCAGCCTGCGTCAGGAACTGGACGCGCTGAACCTGTATCTCGAGATCGAAAAGATCCGCTTTGGCGACCGTCTGCGGGTGGAGACCGCGGTGCAACCCGGCTGCTGGCACGCGCGCGTGCCCAGCCTGCTCATGCAGCCGCTGATCGAGAACGCGATCAAGTACGCGGTGGCGCGCGAAGTGGCCGGCGGCCTGCTGCGCATCGAGGCGATGCGCGACGGCGAGCAGCTGGTACTCAAGGTGATCGACGACGGCCCCGGCTGCTGGGCGCTGGAAGGCGGCCAGCTGCCGCCGGGCACCGGCGTCGGCCTGCGCAACACCCGCGAGCGGCTGCAGGTGCTGTACGGCGAGGCCGGCGGCTTCGACGTGCGCAACCGCACCCGCGGCCTGGAGGTCACGCTGCGCCTGCCGTTCGAGACCGGCGAGGCACTGAGCTGAGGTCACGCCCATGGCCCCTTCCGCATCCCCTGCCCGACCGCACGGTGACAGCGCTACCACTCCTGCCAAGATCCGCGCGCTGATCGTCGACGACGAGCCGCTGGCGCGGCGCGGGCTGGAACTGCGCCTGGCCGACGTGCCGGACATCGAGATCGTCGGGCAATGCGGCGACGGCGCCGCGGCGATCGCCGCGGTGCACCGCACCCAACCGGACCTGATGTTCCTCGACGTGCAGATGCCGGGCGCCGACGGCTTCGCGACGCTGCGCGAGATCCCCGCCTCGGCGATGCCGCTGGTGGTGTTCGTCACCGCCTACGACCATTTCGCGCTGCGCGCGTTCGAGGCCTCGGCGGTGGACTACCTGCTCAAGCCGGTGGATGACGCCCGCCTGCGGCAGGCGCTCGACCGCGTGCGCGCCACCCTGCACCTGCGCGCGTCGGGCGCGCATTGCGAGCAGCTGCTGCGACTGCTGGGCGAACTGGGCGGGCGCCCGCTGGCACTCGACGAGGCGCTGGCGCCGGATTGCCTGAACCAGCTGAAGCGCGACAACCGGCTGATCGTTCGCGACGGCGGCCGCATCGTGCGGTTGGACCTGGACTCGCTGCGCTGGATCGACGCCGCCGGCGATTACATGTGCCTGCACACCGACGGCGAGACGCTGGTGCTGCGTGCGACGATGGCCGAGCTCGAGCGGCAGCTCGATCCACGGCGGTTCGCGCGCATCCACCGCTCGACCATCGTCAACATCCGCCGCGTCGTCGAGCTGCGGCCGCACACCAACGGCGAGAGCTTCCTGCGCCTGGACTGCGGCCAGGAACTCAAGCTCTCGCGCACCTACCGCGACAAGCTGCAGCTGCTGCTCGCCTGAGCGCGGTTCGTCGCAGCGTTCCCACGGTTCGGCGCGCGACGTGACTTTCAGGCCAGAGCGGGCGGACAGGATCGGCACACCGTAGGCGCACCGATCACCGGGTGCGCCCCCCATGAAGCTCATCGAATCCGCACTTCGCAATCCGGCCGCGGTGGCGGTGTCGGTGGCGCTGATCGCGCTGTTCGGCCTGCTGTCGCTGGTCGACCTGCCGCTGCAGCTGTTCCCCGACATCGACCGCCCGCAACTCTCGATCCGGACCGGCTGGCGCTCGGCCTCGCCACAGGAACTGGAATCGGAGATCGTCGAGCCGATCGAATCGGTCATGCAGGGCATGCCGGGCGTCGAGGAGATCAGCTCCGACATCGGCGCGGGCTTCGGCAACGTCAACCTGACCTTCGCGGTCGGCACCGACATGGATGCCGCGCTGGTGGAGGTGTTGGCGCGGATGAACCGGCTGCCGCCGCTGCCGCGCGACGCCGACCGCCCGGTGGTGCAGTCCGGCAGCGACGTCGCCAACGCGTCGCTGACGTTCTTCTTCGTGCAGAAGCTGCCGGGCACCCGCGGCAACATCCTCGACTACCGCCGGTTCATCGAGGACCGCGTGGTGCCGAAGATCGAGGCGGTCGACGGCGTTGCCGGCGTCGAGATCACCGGCGGAGGCAACGAGGAAGTCGCGATCACCATGCACGTGGATCGCGCCGCCGCGCTCGGCGTCCAGATTCCCGAGGTTGCCGCGCAGGCCGCGCGCGCGACCGACGCATCCGGCGGCACGCTGGAGAACGGCCGCCGCGAGTACCTGCTGCGCTTCGCCGGCCGCTACGACCCGCAGGCGCTCGGCGATCTGATCCTGGCCTGGCGCGATGGGCGTCCGGTGCGGCTGGGCGACGTCGCGACCATCGAGGTGCGACGCCCGGAGCAGCGCTTTTTCGCCTACCAGAACGGCAACCCGGCGATCGGCCTGCGCGTGCTGCGCGAGAACGGCGCGAACGTGCTGGAGACGCTGGAGAACGTCAAGCGTACGGTGGAGGAGCTGCGCGAGAGCGAACTGCGCGGCCAGGGGCTCGACATCCAGCAGAGCTTCGACGCCTCGGTGTTCATCAACCGCGCGATCGGGCTGCTGTCCGGCAGCCTCACCGTCGGCGTGCTGCTGGCGATCGGCTGCCTGTGGTGGTTCTTGCGCGACGTGCGCGCCACCGCGCTGATCGCCTGCGCCATCCCGATCTCGCTGCTGGCCACGTTCATCGTGCTCAAGCTCGGCGGCCGCAGCCTCAATGTGATCTCGCTCGCCGGGCTCGCGTTCGCGGTCGGTATGGTGATGGACGCGGCGGTGGTGGTGGCCGAGAACGTGCTGCGGCTGCGCGAGGGCGGCATGCCGGCGCACCGTGCGGCATTCGAAGGTACCCGCCAGGTGTCGGGCGCGCTGTTGGCCTCGACGCTGACCACCATCGCGGTGTTCCTGCCGGTCGCGTTCATGAAGGACGTCGAGGGCCAGCTGTTCGCCGACCTGGCGCTCACGATCTCGATCGCGGTCGCGGTGTCGCTGCTGGTGGCGGTGACGGTGCTGCCGGTCGGCGCCGGCCGCTGGCTGCGTCCGGGCGGTGCGGTCGCCGGCAGCGGCGGTTGGCCGCGCCTGAGCGAATGGGCGATGCGCGTCACCGCCGGCCGCCGGCGGCAGCTGGCCTGGATCGGCGCGCTCGTCGCGCTGCCGGCGCTGCTCGCGGTGCTGCTGCTACCGCGCATCGATTACCTGCCGCCGGTGAAGCGCGCCGCTGTCGACGCGTTCTTCAATTTCCCGCCCGGCATGAGCCCGGCCACGGTCGACCGCGAGTTCGCGCCGATCCTGCTCGAGCGCATGGCGCCCTACTTCCGTGGCGAGAAGCAGCCGCAGCTGAGCAACTGGTACATCAACCTCTGGCCGGGCGGCGGCACGATCGGCGCGCGCGTGATCGAACCCGAGCGGATCGGCGAGCTCGAGCGGATCATGCGCGAGGAGATCATCGTCGGCCTGCCCGACACCCGCGCGTTCGCGGCCGAAGGCGAGCTGTTCGGCGGCTTCGGCGGCTCAGCGCGCGCGATCGCGGTGCATCTGCAGCACGCCGACGGCGATGCGCTCAATCGCGCCTCGCAGCGCGGCCGCGAGCTGCTCACCGAACGCTTCCCCGGCGCCAACGTGCAGACCTGGCCGCAGAGCGACGGCGCGACACCGGAGCTGCGGGTGACGCCGGACGACCGTCGCCTCGCCGAAGCCGGCTGGCGCCGGCCGGACCTCGCCACCGTGGTGCGCACGCTCGGCGACGGCCAGTGGCTCGGCGAATACTTCGACGGCGACCGCCGCCTGCCGATCATCCTGCGCAGCGATCGCGGCGATGCGATCGAGCAGGTGAGCGCCGCGCCGCTCGCCACTCCGCTGGCCGGCATGGTCAGCCTCGGCGCGCTTGCCTCGGTGGACACCGTGCTGGCGCCGAACCAGCTGCGCCGCGTCGACCGCCGGCGCACGGTAACGCTCACCATCGATCCGCCCGCCGACCTGTCGCTGGAGGAAGCGCTCGAGATCGTCGAGCGCGACGTGGTGCCGGCGCTGCGCCAGGCGCTGCCGTCGGATGCCACGGTGCGCGTCGCCGGCAGCGCCGACCGGCTGTCCGGCGTGGTGCGCAGCATGGGCGGCAACTTCGCCATGGCGCTGCTGGTGCTGTTCATGCTGATGGCGGCGATGTTCCGTTCGCTCAAGGACAGCGCGTTCGTGATGGCGACGCTGCCGATGGCGCTGTTCGGCGGCGTGCTCGGCCTGCGCGCGCTCGACCTCGCCGCCGGCCAGACGCTCGATCTGCTGTCGATGATCGGCTTCGTGATGCTGCTCGGCATGGTGATCAACAACGCCATCCTGCTGATCGCGCAGGCGCGCGCTGGCCAGGCCGAAGGCCTCGCACTCGACGACGCGATCCGCCAGGCGCTCGACCAGCGCATGCGGCCGATCATGATCGCCGCGCTGACCGGCGTGGTCGGTGCGCTGCCGATGGCGATCAATCCTGGCCCCGGCGCGGTGATCTACCGCGGCCTCGCGGCCGTCACCGTCGGCGGCGTCGCGCTGAGCCTGCTGTTCACCGTGGTGCTCGTCCCGGCGCTGCTGCGCTTCGCCGCCTCGCTGCGCAGTACGCGCGCCACGCACGCCCCCGCCGTCTCCCCCGCCGATGCCCTCGAAGGTGCCCCATGACCTCTCCCCGCATGCTCCTGCGTCGCCATCCCTTGGTGCTCGCGCTCGGCGCCAGCGTGCTGCTCGCCGCCGCCGGCAACGCCCTGCTCAACGGCGAGGCTGGCGCCGCCCCCACCCCGCCCGCGCCGCCGGCGCCGGTGGTTTCGGTCGCACCCGCCGCGCGCGTGCCGTTCGCGCCACGCCAGTGGTCGCCCGGCAGCGTGATCAGCCGCGAGGATGCCCACGTCGCCAGCGAGTACGGCGGACGCGTGGTGCGCGTGGCCGACGTCGGCGAGCGCGTCCGCGCCGGCGATGCGCTGGCGGTCCTCGACGACAGCGCGGTGCGCCTGCGCGCGCAGGAAGCCGAGGCGCAGCTCGCGCGCATCCGCGCCCAGCTCGAGCTCGCCACCTCGCAGGAGCAGCGCTACGCGGCGCTGGCTGCACAGCAGAGCGTCGCGCGTTCGCAGCTCGACCAGCTGCGTGCCGAGCGCGCGGTGCTGGCGCAGGACCTCGCGCGCGCGCAGGCGACCCTGGCGCAGGTGCGCCACCAGCAGCAGCGGATGGTGGTCCGCGCGCCGTTCGACGGCGTGGTGGTCTCGCGCGACGCGCAGCCCGGCGAGTTCCTCAATGCCGGCGAGGCGGTGGCGCGGGTCGTCAACCTGCGCGCCCGCGAAGTGCAGGTGCGGGCGCCGGTCGACCTCGCCCGCCACCTGCGCGTAGGCACGCCGGTGCCGCTGCGCGCCAGCGGTCCGATGGCGCCGCAGCTGGACGCAACTTACCGGGTCAGCGCGCTGGTGCCGGTCGGCGATCCGACCTCGCGCCAGCTCGAGCTGCGCATCGCGCTGCCGCCGGAGGCGGGCGTCGACGACTGGCCGATCGGCAGCGCGGTCGACGTCGGCCTGCCGCGCGGGGCGCAGCGCGAGGTGGTGGCGGTGCCGCGCGATGCGATCGTGCTACGGCGCGAGGGCGATTACGTGCTGCGCGTGGGTGCCGATCGCACCGCGGAGAGGATCGACGTGCAGGCCGGCGACACGGTCGGCGGTCTGGTCGAGGTGCGCGGCGACGCCGTGCGGCCCGGCGATCGCCTGATCGTGCGCGGCGCCGAGCGCGTGCAGCCGGGGCAGACCGTGTCCGTGCAGTGATCGCCGGCGCGACGGTACGGCGCGCTGGGGGCCGGTCACCGTCCGCCGGCGGTCGCTGCGTTAACCTCGCGGCCTCCGGCCTCCACGCCCGTCCGCCATGCGTCCATCCGCCTCCGCCGCGCTCGCCTGTGCCCTGCTGCTCGTATTGAATGCCTGCGACGCGCGGCCGCAGGCCGCGACCGCACCGGCCGATGCCGCGGCGCCGGCGACCACGCCCCCGGCGCGCACGGTGACGAGCGAGGCCGGGCCGGTGCGGGTGGAGACGCTGGCTCGCGGCCTGGAGCATCCGTGGGCGGTCGCACTGCTGCCGGACGGCAGCTTCCTCGTCACCGAACGCCCGGGCCGGCTGCGCCGCGTGGGCGCCGACGGCACGCTGTCGGCGCCACTGAAAGGCGTGCCGGCCGTCTACGCCGAAGGCCAGGGCGGCCTGCTCGACGTGGTGCTGGCGCCGGACTTCGCGACCACGCGCCGCATCTGGCTGAGCTACGCCGAACCCGGCCCGGACGACACCGCCGGCACCGCGGTCGCCACCGCCGTGCTCGGTCGGGATGCACTCACCGACCTGACGGTGGTCTACCGCCAGGAGCCCAAGCTCGAAGGCGGCTACCACTTCGGCTCGCGCATCGTGTTCGACGGCAAAGGCCACGTGTTCATCAGCCAGGGCGAGCGCAACGAGCGCGCGACCGCGCAGAAGCTCGACATGCTGCAGGGCAAGCTGGTGCGCCTGAACCTCGACGGCAGCGTGCCACGCGACAACCCGTTCGTCGGCCGCCGCGGCGTGCGCCCGGAGATCTGGTCGTACGGCCACCGCAACGCGCAGTCGCTCGCGCTGGACCCGCGCACCGGCCGGCTGTGGGAAGCCGAGCACGGCCCGCGCGGCGGCGACGAGATCAACCTGCCGCAGGCGGGCCGCAACTACGGCTGGCCGATCGTCACCCACGGCATCAACTACTCGGGGCTGCGGATTCCCGAAGCGGTCGGCCAGGAAGCGCCGGGGATGGAGCCGCCGCACCACGTCTGGGAAAAGTCGCCGGCGCTGTCGGGCATGGCGTTCCTCGTGGGCCACCCGGAGCTGGCCTGGAACGACAGCCTGTTCCTCGGCGCGCTCGCCGGCCGCACGCTGATCCGGCTGCAGCTCGACGGTGACCGGATCGTCCACGAGGAGCGCCTGCTCGGCGAGCTCGACGCGCGCATCCGCGACGTGCGCGTCGGCCCCGATGGCAGCGTGTACGTGCTGACCGACGAGGACGAAGGCGAGCTGCTGCGGCTCACGCCGCCGCGCCGCGCGGCGCGCTGAGCGGCACGTCATCGGCGATACTGCGCGCCCCCGACCGCGCGCCCGCGCGGGCCTCGCGAGCCGCCGCCATGATCCGACCGTTCGCCCTGCTGCTGGCCCTGCTGCTCGCCCTGCCCGGCGCAGCGCTCGCCACCTCCGACGCCGAGCTGCTGGCGATCGACGCCTGCTGGAACACACTGCGCCTGAAACCCGACGTCGAAGGGCTGGACCGCCTGCTCGCCGACGACTGGCTGCTCACCCATTCCGACGGGCGCGTGCAGGACAAGGCCGACTACCTCGGCGAACTGCGCACCCGCAGCCGCAGCAACCAGCAGATCCTCAACGAGGACGTGCGCCTGCGCCGCTACGGCGACACCGCGGTGGTCACCGGCACCAGCGTGCAGTCCGGGGTCAGCAACGGCCAGCCGTGGAGCGGCCGCTTCCGCTTCACCCGGGTGTGGGTGCTGCGCGATGGCGTCTGGCGGATGGTCGCCTCGCACTCCTCGCGGCTGCCCGAGCTGCGCTGACGCTCACAGCAGCGGCGGCTGCACGTCCGGCGGCGGCGCGTAGCTGAGCCGGCCCTCGACCAGCGTGGCCGCTCCCGTATACGGATGCGCTTCGCTGCGACCCGGCGCCATCAGGTGCAGCACGGTCCAGCCGGCGGCCTTGAAATCGTCCGCGATCAGCCCGCGGTGACATTGCCACCACATCGCCTCGGCGCACATCACCGCGGTACGGCGCGCAACGGCCAGCCCCGCCAGGCGGACGCGGGCGGCCCGGTAGGCGGGCGTGTCCATGTAGTCGGCATAGCCTCGGAAACTGGCGTTGCGCCAGGCGGTGTGCGGGGAATCCGCCCGGGCCGGCCGCCGGCCGCCGAGCTCCGGCATCGGCACGTACTCGATCTCGGCTTCCGGCAGCGCGCGCGCCATCGCCGTGCCGGCGAACTGCGGGTGCCGGCGCGAGCCGGCGAAGCGGCGTACGTCCGCCAGCGCCTCGATCCGCGCCTCGCGCAGCAGCTCGACGAACGCCTCCCAGGTCCGGGTGGAGTGGCCGATCGTCCAGAGCGTGCCGGGTGCCGCCATCGGCCCAGCATACGCAGTCGGGTGCAGCGTAAAATTCACGCTTTCGTCTGGCCCCCACCCCCATGTCCGCAGCCTTCGGCACCGAGACCGTGCTGGATGTCCGCCATTGGACGGACGACTACTTCAGCTTCACCACCACCCGCGACGACGGCTTCCGTTTCGACAACGGCCAGTTCGTGATGATCGGCCTGCAGATCGACGGCCGCCCGCTGCTGCGCGCGTACTCGATCGCCAGCGCGAACTGGGAGGAGCAGCTCGAGTTCTTCAGCATCAAGGTGCCGAACGGCCCGCTGACCTCGCAGCTGCGCCACGTCAAGCCGGGCGACACGGTGCTGATCGGCCGCAAGCCGACCGGCACCCTGCTGATCCACGACCTGCATCCGGGCCGCAACCTGTACCTGCTGGGCACCGGCACCGGGCTCGCGCCATTCCTCGCGGTGATCAAGGACCCCGAGACCTACGAACGCTTCGAGCGCGTGATCCTCTGCCACGGCGTGCGCGAAGCCAAGGACCTCGCCTACCGCGACTACATCCTCAACGAGCTGCCGCGCCACGAGTTCCTCGGCGAGCAGATCGCCGCGAAGCTGCGCTACTTCCCGGCCGTCACCCGCGAGGCGTTCGAGTTCGCCGGCCGCGACCACCGCGGCCGGCTGACCGAGTTGATGGCCAGCGGGCGGATGATGGAGCAGCTCGGCATCGAGCCGCTCGATCCGGCGCACGACCGCGCGATGATCTGCGGCAGCCCGCAGATGCTGGCCGACTTCCGCGCCCTGCTCGACGGCCGCGGCTTCACCGCGGCGCCGCGCATCGGCGTGCCGGGCGAGTACGTGTTCGAGCGCGCGTTCGTCGAGAAGTAGACGCCGCCCTCGCACCGCGGCGCTAGGATCGGGCGTCCGCGGCTTCGGCCGCCTCCCGGAGTCGATGTGCGTGCTGCGCGTCCTCGCCCTACTGCTGGCGCTCGCGCTCGCCGCCTGCGCGTCGAACGGCGACCCGTCGCACCCGATCCCAGCCCGGCACGTGCCCGCCGCGCAACCGGCGACGCGCCTGGTGGTGGTGCTGCCGGGGCGCGGCGACGACGTCGCCGCGCTGCAGCGCGCGCGCATCGCCGAGGCGATCCAGCGCGCCTGGCCGGATGCCGACGTGGTGCTGACCGGGCTGTCGCTGCCGTACTACCTCGAAGGACGCGCCGCCGCCCGCCTGCGCGCCGAGGTGCTGCAACCGCTGCGGTCGCGCGGCTATCGCGAGACCTGGCTGCTCGGCGCGTCGATGGGCGGGATGGGCGCGATCATGTACGAACGTCACTTTCCCGGCGAAGTGGACGGCCTGGTGCTGCTGGCGCCGTATCTGGGCGACGAGGCGGTACAACGCGAGATCGCGGCTACCGGCGGCGTCCGCAACTGGCGGCCGGGCCCACGCCCGCCACGCATCGACCGCGATAACTTCTCGCGCGAGCTGTGGCGGCAGGTGCACGAATGGGCGCACGCCCCGGGCGGCACCCCGCACGTCTGGTTGGCCTATGGGCGGCGCGACCGCCTGCGCGAGGGGATCGAACTGCTGAAGCCCGCGCTGCCGGCGGCGCAGGTGTTTGAGCGCGACGGCGGGCACAGCTGGCGCGTGTGGGCACCCGCCAGCACCGCGGTGCTGCAGGCGATCGAAGCCGGACGCCGCTGAGCGTCAGTGCTCGCCGTGGCGCAGCCAACGCTCGGCGGCGGCCTCGGTGTCGAACACGCGGATCTCGTAGCCGAGCACGCGCGCGTGCAGCTCGGCGGATTCGGCGAACGCGAATTCGGTCTGCGGCCGGACCACGTAGGCCATCCGCACGCCCTCGAAGCCACGGCCGACCAGGCTGGTAATGAGCGATTGCTGCTGCTCCGCGGTCAGCTGGCCACCGGCGAGACGATCGACGATCAGCAGCGTACGCGGCCGCCGCGCGCGCACCTCGTCGGCCAGCGCGTGCCAGCACTCGCGGATGGTCTCGAAGCGGCCGTCGCCGCCTTGCAGGACGACCTTCAGCCCGTCGCGCACGGGATGGCGGAGCAGTTGCGCCGGTGCCGGCATCGCAGCCGGCAGGAGAATGTCCTTGACCGCGTTCATGCCAGCGCCGCTTCGATGTCCGACGCGATCGACTCCGGAGCGTCGTTCGGCGCGTAGCGGGCGAGTACGCGTCCATCGCGGCCGACCAGAAACTTGGTGAAGTTCCACTTGATCGCGTCGATGCCGAGCAGGCCGCTCTTCTGCTGCTTCAACCACGCCCAGAGCGGATGCGCGTTCGGTCCGTTCACCTCGATCTTGGCGAACATCGGGAAGCTGACGTCGTACTCGAGCGAGCAGAACCGCTTAATTTCCTCGGCGTCGCCCGGCTCCTGATGGCCGAACTGGTCGCACGGGAACCCGAGCACCGCGAAGCCGCGATCCCGATAGCGGCGCCACAGCGCCTCCAAACCACGGTACTGCGGCGTGAAGCCGCACTGCGAAGCGACGTTGACGATGAGCAGGACCTGCCCGTCGAACTCGGACAGCGGCCGCGCGCGCCCGTCGATGTCAACCGCACTGAACTGGGAGAGATTGGTCATCCGTAAACGGTGCGGCGGCGAGACGAGACGCCCGTCGCGATACTGTGGGGGACGCGATTCTAATTCGAAAGTGACCAAGATCACATTGCCGGGTGCGGCCGTTCACGGCCCGTTGCATCCCGCAGACGGCGACACCGGGCCCGTACCCGCGCGAATGGAGGCGACCCGGGGCGCGTAGCCCCGGGTCGCGATGCGCTCAATGCGCCGGCGGTGGCAGCGCGACGGGCGACGCGAACGGCTTGATGCCGAGCGCCTCGTGCACGTCCGCGGGCCGGTAGGCGACGTCGCCCTTGATGACCAGCGCGACCTTGCGGATGTCGCCGATGTCGCGCGTCGGGTCGCCGTCGACCAGGATGAGGTCGGCGCGCTTGCCCGGCGCGATCACGCCGCGGTCTTCGGCGCGCGCGATACGCGCCGACGTCCAGGTCGCCGCCTGCAGCGCCTGCGCCGGGGTCATGCCGGCCTGGACGAACAGCTCGAGCTCGCGTTGCAGGGTGAAGCCGGCGACGCCGTCGGTACCCGGCACGATCGTGATGCCGGCCTTGTACATGCGCCCGACGAATTCGACCATCTTCTCGTAGGAGCGGTTGTAGCGCGTCGCGGTCGCGTCGTCGGGGATGTCGAACTCGGCCACCTTCAGCCCGCGCTGCACGTCGGGCGGCAGGTGCTCGGCCACTGCCGCGTACGCCTTCGACAGCTCGCCGGGGCGCTGCCGGATGAAGTCGAACGTGGCGAGCGTCGGATCGATCGTCACGTCCTTCGCCTTCAGCGAGGCGATGAAGTCGCGGACCTCCCTCGAATCGAAGTCGAGGTCGGCGATGCCTTTCGCCGGCAGGTAGAAGCGCTCCAGCGTGCGCGTGTCGGTGTCGGGCTTCACCAGGAAGTTCAGCAGCACCTGGTTGATGTGCTGGATCTCGTCGAAGCCGGCGTCGACCACGTCCTGCGCGCGCAGCCATACCGGCACGTGCCCGCTGACCCGCAGGCCCTTGGCGTGGGCGTAGGCGACGGTGTCGCGCAGGATGTCCTTCGGGAACGAGTTGTAGATCTTGACCTGCATGTAGCCGTTGTCGGCGTACCAGTCGACCGCCTTCTTCGCCTGGTCGAGCGTGCTGACCACGAAGCCGTTGCGTGCCGACATCGGGCTCTCGCCCTCGAGGAAGCCGGCGGCCACGATGCGCGGCGACAGCAGCGTGCCGGCCTTCTCCTCCGCGATGATCTGCTGCAGCGTCGCATTGTCGTTGCCGAGATCGCGCACGGTGGTCACGCCGGCGGCGATGTTGAGCCCGCCGTCCCAGCGCCCGACGTGACCGTGCATGTCGAACAGGCCCGGCAGCAGCACCCGGCCGTTGGCGTCGATCACGCGGTCGGCCTGCGGCTTCGAGCCTGTCGGGGCGACCGAGACGATGCGCCCGTCGCGCACGAGCACGTCGCTCGCCTCACCGAGCCGCGCGTTCGCGCTGTCGAAGACGCGTGCGTTGCGGATCAGCGTGGAGCCCTTCAGCGACGTGGCCAGGCGCGCCTGCATTTCGCGCAGCACCTTGCCTTCGGCGTCCTTCTGGCGCGCCTCGAGCGCGGCCGCGTTCGCCTGCCAGCCCTCCTCGATCAGCTGCATCCATCCGGGAAAGATGAAGGCGAACAGCCGCGGGTGCTCGCCGGTCGTGGCCCACGCGAACGAAGGCGCGAAGCCGACACCGGTGATCGCCATCAGCTGGACGGTGCGCTTGTCGCGGCCGTTGGTGACCACCGCCTCGTCGACCTTGCGCGCGGTCAGCGTGCCGCTCGGGATCAGCGGCAGCTTGCCGTCGGCGCGACGCGCGAGCGCCGCCAATGCCACCGACGACACCTGCGGCGAGCCGCCCAGCGGCGAATAGAGCGCCGTACCGGACACCGTCGATTCGCCGGCGTCCGAGGTCGACTTCCAGCGCGCGGCATTGCCGTCACGCACGAAGTTCTCGTCCACCGGCGCCCCGAACGTCGAGGTGCCCTTGACCGTGTACGTGCGGAACGTGCCGTCGGCACCGAGCGTGTACTCCTCCTTCAGCTCCGGCCCGCGGCCGTTGTCCTTGAAGATGAAATCGACGCGGGTCACGCCCTCGTCGTGGACCACGATCTGGTGACCGGCCTTCTTGCCGCCGTCGACCAGTGCCACATACCGCACCGTCTCGGCCGACCAGGCCGGCGCCGCCAGCACGAGGGCGAGGCACATCCCGATTGCGCGCTTCATGGGTCTTACTCCCGAGGGGAAAGGAGGCGGGACGCGTCGCCGACCGACTGGGCCGGCATCGCGGCGAACGGCAGGCAGGGTAACCCGTCCGCGCGCCACGGCGCGCGACGTCCGCCGCTGCCGGCACGGGCGCGCGGCCACGCGCGTTTCACCCGGCGCTCACGCCGGGTGCGGCCGCCTATGCCTTTCGTCATGCGTCCGACGGCAGGGCTTCCGGTAGGCTGCGGCCTCCTGTCCAGAGGTGCCGTCTGATGAAGAAGCCGCTCGCGCTGGCGCTGGCGGCCGCGCTCTCCGCGCTGGCCGTTCCCGCTCTCGCCCAGTCCACCCAGTCCGCTACCGCCGTGTCCGCCGAGAATCCGCTGTTCGCCCCGAGTTCGCTGTCACTGCAGTACCCCGCGTTCGACAAGATCAAGGACGAGCACTTCGCGCCGGCGTTCGAGCGCGGAATGGCCGAGCACCTGAAGGAAATCGAGGCGATCGCCAACAACCGCGACAAGCCGACGTTCGAGAACACCATCGTCGCGATGGAGAAGTCGGGCCAGCTGCTGAACCGCTCCGCCATCGTCTTCTTCAATCTGGTCAGCACCGACACCAACCCGACGCGGGAAAAGCTGCAGACTGATTTCGCGCCCCGCTTCGCCGCGCACCAGGACGCGATCAACCTCAACCCGAAGCTGTTCGCGCGCATCAAGGCGTTGCATGACCAGCGCGACAAGCTCGGTCTCGACGCCGAGTCGGTGCGCCTGATCGAGCGCTACTACACCGACTTCGTGCGCGCCGGCGCCAACCTGTCCGAAAAGGACAAGGCGCGACTGAAGGAAATCAACGCGCGCCTGGCCCAGCTCGGCGCCGAATTCAGCCGCAAGGTGCTTGCCGAGGTCAACGATTCGGCGGTGGTGGTCGACAGCCGCGCCGAGCTCGACGGCCTGCCGGAAGAGCGCATCGCCGCCGCCGCCAAGGCCGCCAAGGACCGTGGCCTGGAGGGCAAGTACGTCGTCACCCTGCTCAACACCACCGGCCAGCCGCCGCTGTCGGAGCTGCACAACCGCGCGCTGCGCGAGCGCATCTTCAAGGCGTCGGTCGCGCGCGGCAGCCGCGGCAACGCGAACGACACCACCGGCATCATCGCCGAGGTGGTGAAGCTGCGCGCCGAACGCGCGCGCATGCTCGGTTACCCGACCCACGCCGCCTACGTGCTGGCCGATGAAACCGCCAAGACGCAGGACGCGGTCAACGCGATGCTCGGCAAGCTCGCCCCCGCCGCGGTCGCCAATGCCCGGCGCGAGGCCGCCGAGTTGCAGGCGATGATCGACAAGGAGCAGAAGGCCAAGGGCCAGCCCACGTTCAAGCTGGAGCCGTGGGACTGGGCGTACTACTCGGAGAAGGTGCGCCAGGCGAAGTACAACTTCGACGAGTCGCAGCTCAAGCCGTACTTCGAGATGACCAACGTGCTCGAAAACGGCGTGTTCTTCATGGCCAACAAGCTCTACGGCCTGAGCTTCAAGCGCCGCGACGACCTGCCGAAGTACCACCCGGACACCACCGTCTACGACGTGTTCGACCGCGACGGCAAGCAGCTCGCGATCTTCATTGCCGACATGTACGCGCGCCCGTCCAAGCGCGGCGGCGCGTGGATGAACGCGTACGTGCCGCAGGCCGGCCTGCTCGGCACCAAGCCGGTGGTGGCCAACCACCTCAACATCCCGAAGCCGCCGGAAGGCCAGCCGACGCTGATGACCTGGGACGAGGTCACCACCATGTTCCACGAGTTCGGCCATGCACTGCACGGCATGTTCTCGGACGTGAAGTACCCGTACTTCTCCGGCACCAGCGTGCCGCGCGACTTCGTCGAGTACCCGTCGCAGGTGCACGAGATGTGGGCCGACTGGCCGGAGGTGCTGGCCAACTACGCCAAACACCACAAGACCGGCGAGCCGATGCCGAAGGAGCTGCTCGACAAGGTGCGTGCCGCGCAGAAGTTCAACCAGGGCTTCACCACCACCGAGTACCTGGCCGCCGCGATGCTCGACCAGCGCCTGCACCAGCTGCCGCCGGACCAGGTTCCGGTCGCCGCCCAGGTCATGGCGTTCGAGGCCAAGGCGCTCGCCGCCGACGGTCTCGACTTCGCCGCGGTGCCGCCGCGCTACAAGCTGCCGTACTTCAGCCACATCATGGGCGGCTACTCGGCCGGCTACTACGCCTACATCTGGTCCGAGGTGCTCGACGCCAACAGCGTGGAGTGGTTCAAGAAGAACGGCGGGCTCAAGCGCGAGAACGGCGATCACTTCCGCACCACGCTGCTGTCGCGCGGCGGCAGCAAGGACGCGCTGGACCTGTTCCGCGACTTCGCCGGGCACGAGCCGCGCATCGAGCCGCTGCTGGAGCGCCGCGGCCTGACGCCGACGCCGGCCGACGATGCACCGCCGGTCACCGAGCCGGGCAAGCCCGCCGGCAGCAAGTAAGCCCGCAGTGCCCGAACCGCCCGGACCTCCGGGCGGTTCGCTTTTGCGGGTCAGCGATCCGCGCGCGGGCCCACGCCGAGCATGCCCGCCAGCGCCAGCGCATCGAACGGCGCGCGTACCTTGGCGTCGTTGTCGAAGTAGCAGTACACGTCGCGCGGCCGCCGCGCTGGCGCCACTGCGTCGAGGCGCGCGGCGTCGGCCGGCTCGCTGCCCTCGCGCCATGCGCGGATGCGTTCCGCCCAGCGCGCCAGCGCCTCGCCGGTGTAGCCGCTGGTGTAGAGCACCTCGTCGCCGTGCAGGCGCAGGTATATGAAATCGGTCGTCAGCTGCTCGATCAGCGGCCAGCGCCCGGCCGTGTCGGCCACTACCAACGCGATCCCCGCCTCGCGCAGCAGTGCCGCGGCCTCGGCGCTGCAGAAGCTGGGGTGGCGGACTTCGAGCGCATGCCGTAGCGGCCTCGACGCGTCGATCGCGAGCGCGCTGCGGCCGCGCATGCGCGCGACGTCGCGTCGGCGCGCCAGCCGCAGGGCCTGCGCGGTGTCGCGCGGCAACAGCGCGAGGAACGTACGGAGCCGCTCCCTGTCGAAGCGCAGGCTCGGCGGCAGCTGCCACAGGATCGGCCCCAACTTGGCGCGCAGCCGCAACACGCCCGATGCGAAGAAGTTCGCCAGCGCCTGCTCGGCATCGCGCAGGCGCAGGATGTGGGTGATGAAGCGCGGCGCCTTGACCGCGAACACGAAGTCCTCCGGCGTGGCGTCGTGCCAACGCTGGTAGCTCGTGGGCGTCTGCAGCGAATAGAAACTGCCGTTGAGCTCGATGCTGTCGAACCGCGAGGCCGCGTAGGCCAGCTCGTCGTTCTGGATCAGGCCGGGCGGATAGAACACCCCGCGCCAGCCGGCGTAGCGCCATCCGGAAATGCCGATGCGGACCCGTCCCGACCTGCGCGCCATGCGCCCTCCGCTGCCGTCGCAGCGATCATCGGCGCGCGCGGTCGGCGCCGCGTGATCGGCCGGGCGTGGGCCGCGCTAGCATCGCCCCATGCACGCACTGCCCCGCTCCGCCCACGACGATGCTGCCGTCCTCGCCGACTGGCTGGCGCGATACCGTCGGGTGTTCGTGCTGACCGGCGCCGGCTGCAGCACCGGGTCCGGCATTCCCGACTACCGCGACGCCGACGGCGGCTGGAAGCGGCGGCCACCGATCACCTACCAGGCGTTCGTCGGCGATCCGCTGGCGCGGGCGCGCTACTGGGCGCGCAGCTTCGTCGGCTGGCCCGGCTTCGCCGCGGCGCGGCCGAACGCGGCGCACCATGCGCTGGCGGAACTGGAGCGCCGTGGCCGGCTGTCGCTGCTGCTCACCCAGAACGTCGACCGCCTGCACCAGCGCGCCGGCAGCGTGCAGGCGATCGACCTGCACGGGCGGCTGGACGAGGTGGCGTGCCTGGACTGCAGCGGGCGCGAGCCGCGCGATGCGGTGCAGGCGCGGCTGGCCGCGGACAATCCGGACTGGCAGGGCCTCCATGCCAGGCGCGCGCCCGATGGCGACGCCGACCTCGACGGCGTCGACTTCGCCCGCTTCCGCGCCCCGAACTGCAGCCGCTGCGGCGGCCTGCTGAAGCCGGACGTGGTGTTCTTCGGCGAGAACGTGCCGCGCGCACGCGTGGCCGCGGCACAGGCGGCGCTCGACGCGAGCGACGCGATGCTGGTGGTCGGCTCCTCGCTGATGGTCTATTCCGGGTTCCGCTTCGCCCGTGCAGCGCATGCGGCGGGGTTGCCGCTTGCCATCCTCACCCGCGGCGTCACCCGCGCCGACGCGCTCGCCTCGCTGAAGCTGCATGCCGAATGCGGCGCGACGCTCGAGGACGCGCTGGCGCGGCTGGACTGACTCAGGCGCCGAACAGGTCGCGCAGCAGCGACAGGTCCTCGACGAAGTTCGCGTACGCCTCGTGGCGCTCTGCGTCGCCGCGCTGGCGCAGCACCCACGACGGGTGCACGGTGGCAAACGCGACGGTGCCGTCCGGCAGCGTCTGCCACACGCCGCGCTGCGCCATCAGCCGGAACTTGCTGCCGAACACGTTGCGCGCGGCAATCGCGCCGAGGCACACGACCGCCTGCGGCCGCACCCGTGCCAACTCCCCCTGCAGCCAGACCCGGCATGCCGCCTGCTCGGACGGTTCCGGGCTGCGGTGCAGGCGCACCTTGCCGCGGCGCTCGAACTTGAAGTGCTTGACGGCGTTGGTCACGTACAACGCGGCGCGGTCGATGCCGAGCTCGGCCAGCGCGCGGTCGAACAGCTTGCCCGCGGGGCCGACGAACGGCCGGCCGCTCAGGTCCTCCTGGTCGCCGGGCTGCTCGCCCACGACGAGCACACGCGCATCGGCCGGCCCCTCGCCGAACACCGTCTGCGTGGCCGGCCTCCACAGCGGGCAGCGCCGGCAGCCGCGGGCGGCGGCGGCCAGCGCAGCCAGGCTGTCGTCCACCGGCGCCGGCGCGGCGCCTTCCGGCACCTTCGCCGGCGGCGTGTCCGGGGCGACGAAACCCGGTTCGGGCGGGGGTGGTTTGCGCGGCTTGCGGACGGCCATGCGGGACTCGCGGACGGCTCGCCCGCATTGTCCCGGCGCTCCGTGAAGGGCCGGCTACGGCGCGACGAACAGCGCGCGGTAGCGCGGTGCCAGATGCGGATGCAGCACCAGCGCCGGCACCTCCACCGTCTGCGTGCCGTCGGAATACGGCCCGACCTGGTAAGGCGGGAACACGAAGCGCAGACCGCCGAGCTTTCCATCCGCTGTCGGCATCGGTTCGAACAAGGCGAAATCCTCGGCGCTCGGTTCGGTTCCGTCCTCGATCATGCGCAGCGCGTTGCGCAGCACCTCCTCGCGCTCGGCGGCGCCGAGCGCGTCGGCATCCACGCGCTGGGAGATCGCCGTGCTCAGCTGCTCGCGCACGTAATCGGAGATCGCCTGCCAGCCCTGCGGACCAGCGATCAGGTCCGCACTGCGCAGCAGCCGGTTCTCCTTCGGCAGCCACACGAACCGGGCGATCAGCGGCGCACCGTGCGCGCCGCCGGTGTAGATGCTGCCGTCGGCGCCATAGGCGACGAGATCCGGCGCGGCGTAAATCTCGGCGAAGCTCAGGCTGAGGTCGTACGGCGGCGTGCCCGGCGCGCCCTGGCGCTGCTTGACCGCTTCCAGCAGGTCGGCGCGCGCGGCGTCGGCGAAGCGCTTCATTTCCGCGGCCAGCGCCGGATAGCGGCCGGCCGATGGCGGATAGCTGATGCCGATGATGTAGTCGGGCGTGGACTCCACCACGTCCTTGAGCTCAACCGGCGGTGCCACGGGCGCGGGTGCCGCGGTCGCGGGAGCGGCGGGCGGCGGCGCGGGGTCGGCCTTGTCGCGCTTGCAGGCGGCCAGGCCCAGCGCGAGCACGGCCAGGGCGAACAGACGAAGCATGCGGTTTCGATCCTTGATTGCTCGTCGCGTAATTATCGGCGATGGATGAGGCGTGGACTGGCGCGGCGAACGTGTCCCCTGCCGCGCCCGCTCACGCGAGCAGGTCGCGGACGTCGTCGTGGCGTTCGGCCCACGCCGCGGCGTAGGAACACAACGGCCGCACGCGCAGGCCATGCGCCCGCGCGTGTTCGAACGCCGCACGCACCAACGCACCGGCGATGCCACGGCCACCGATCGGCGCCGGCACCCCGGTGTGGGTGAGTTCCATGGTGTCGCCGCGCATGCGGTACTCGAGGACGGCCTGCTGGCCGTCCACCTCGGTGACGAAGCGCGGATGGGCAGGGTCGTGACTGATCGATGGCGTCATCGCGTCAGGTCTCGGGAAGGCGGTGCGGGCCCGCGCCCGGGTCAGTGCACGCGTCGGCTGTAGTCGCCGGCCAGGTACACGACGGAATCCGGACGCGGGTGTCCTCGTTCTTCCTCGCTGTCGTCGCCCTCGTCCTCGTCGTCCCCCTGCCCGGCCAGCGCCTGACCCGCCGCCGGATGACGCGAGGCGAGTTCCATCTGGTCGGTTTCGTGGTGACCCTGCAGCGACTTGCGCGAGGTGTCGCGGCTGGCATCGTAGCTCGCGCTGGCGTTGTTGCCGCGCTGGCCGGTGCCGCGTCGCGGCGTGCGGCCGACGCCGCGGGTGCTGGCCGCTTCGGCGGCCGCGCGCGAACCGCCCTTGGCCGTGCGCGCGCCGCTGTTGCGCTCAAGCGAAGCCGACGGGCCGCTGGCGCGGCTGCTGCCGCGACCGGCCCGGCCGGCGGCGCCCTTGGCCGCGGTCCGCGTGCCGGCGCGCGAGTGCTCCTGCCCGGCGCTCCAGGTGTCCTCGCGGCCGCCGCCATTGGCGCGCGCGCCGGTGCCGCTCGCCGCGCCGGTACCCAGGGTCTTGCGGGCGCGCAGGCGGCGCATTGCGCCGTTGCGGTCGGCGGTCTTCTGCGCCTCGGTGCGGGCCGGCATCGCCTTCTTGGCCGCGGTGCTCCGGCTGGCCGTCTTGCGGGTGGCCGCCGACTTGGTCGCGGTCTTCCGGGTGGCGGCCTTGCGGGTGGTCGCCTGCTTGCTCGCGGCGCCGCGGCCGGCCGTCTTCATCGCACCGCCCTTGCGCGCCGCGCCGGTCTTCTTGGCCGCGGTAGCGCGGCTGCCGCCGGCCTTTTTCGCGGTGCTGCCGGCGGTCTTCTTGCTCGCCTTGCGCGCGGCCGTACCGCCGGTGCGCGCCGAGGTGGCGGTGGTGGTCTTCTTGCTGGCGGCGGCCGAGCGGCCGCGGCCGGCGCTGCCGGAAGCGGCGCCGGTGCGCTTGCGGGCCGTCTTGCTGGCGGACTTGCTTGCCGACTTGGCGGCGGTCTTGCCGGCGCGACCGGCGGTCTTGCGCGCACGCGTGGTGGCCATGGACTGGTTCTCCCTCGGGACTGGATGCGGCGCTTGGGGCGCATCGCATCGCGGCGACCGCCGCGACGCCTGCCTCGATACCACCGGCGATATCTAGGCCAGGTGAGCGCTGCGGCTCAGAACCGCGGGGAGAGCAGCTCCTGCACGAACGCCCCGAACAGGCGCGGCTCCATGATCAGCATGAAGAGCACGCCGTAGACGGCGCCGGCGAGATGGGCGCTGTGGTTGATGTTGTCGCCGCCGCGCCGGTCCATGTAGAACGAGTAGCCGACGTACGCCACCGCGTACACGATCGCCGGCACCGGCAGGAAGAACACGAAGATCAGCGTCCACGGCTGCAACAGGATGAAGGCGAACAGCACCGCGGACACTGCGCCCGAGGCACCGAGGCTGCGGTAGTGCGGATCGCGGCGGTGGCGCAGGTAGCTGGGCAGGATCGCCACCACCACCGCCGACAGGTAGAACAGCAGGAAGCCGACCGGCCCGATCAAGCCGGACAGCACGCGCTCGATCGGCGTGCCGAAGAAGTAAAGCGTGATCATGTTGAACAGCAGGTGCGGCCAGTCGGCGTGTACGAAGCCGTGCGTCAGCAGCCGGTCGTACTGCCGCTGCCGCGCCACCGCCGGCGACCACAGCAGCAGGCGGTCGAGCAGCCGCGGCCGCTCGAACGCCAGCCACGACACCGCCACCGTCACCGCGACCAGCGCGAGCGTCAGCATGGCTCAGGCGCTCCGGTAGTTGTCCTGCACCGGGTAGCTGCGGGCGTACAGCGCGAACACGCCGGCCACGACCAGCGCGAACGCGGCGAAGAAGAACATCAGGAACGCGTTCTCGCTGAGCCCGGTGGCGGCGATCTGCGCGGTCACCGCCTCGTTGCGCACCGCGGCGTTGGTCAGCAGCACCCACAGGTTGCCGAACGTCACCGACAGGTACCACAGCGCCATGATCACGCCCTTCATCGCCAGGGTGGCCTGGCTGTAGGCGAACTCGAGCGCGGTGGCCGAGACCAGCACCTCGCCGAACGTCAGCAGCAGGTACGGCAGCGCCTGCCACGCCAGCGAGGTCGAGGCGCCGCTGTCGATGTGCAGCTGGATCAGGCCGGCGACGATCCACGCCAGCCCGGAGAACGCGATGCCCCAGCCCATCCGCTGCAGCGCGGTGACCTCGAAGCCCATGCGCCGGAACGCCGGGTAAAGCACGATGTTGTTGAACGGGATGATCAGCATTACCAGCAGCGGGTTGAGCGCCTGCATCTGCGCCGGCTCCTTCACCAGCATGCTCGGCCACCACCACGCCTCGTGCGGCACCCGCATCGCATTGCCCTGCAGCACCCAGGTCGAGGCCTTCTGGTCGAACAGCGACCAGAACGGCGTAACCAGCCCGAACACGATCAGGATGCGCAGCACCGCGCGCGCGCTGTCGACCGCGGCGTCCGCGTGGCGGCCGCGCGCACGCTCCAGCTGCATCCAGATGCCGATGCCGCCCAGCACGATCAGCACCAGCAGCGCGATGCAAGCGCTCTTGACGAAATCGAACGCCTCCGGCCACCACGGCGCCTCGCCGCCGAGCAGACGGATGACGGCCTGCAGCGTCCACGCAGCGAGGATGGCGGCGCACGCGACGGCGCCGGCCAGCGCCACCCACCAGCCCGGCCGGCCCTGCCCGGGCAGGCGCGTGGTCAGCGCGGTGCGCGCGACGTTGCCGAACGTGTCGGGGTCGTTGCCGCGCGTCGGCGGCACCCGCACGTACTTGCCGCGACCCAGCCAGAAGATCAGCGTCGCCAGGAACATCAGCGCACCGGGGATGCCGAACGCCACGGCCGGCCCATACGAGCGCAGGAACAGCGGCATCAGCAGCGAGGCGAAGAAGCTGCCGAAGTTGATCGTCCAGTAGAACGCGTCGAAGACGACCTTGGCCTTCTGCTTGTTGCTCTGGTCGAACTGGTCGCCGACGAAGGACACCACAAGCGGTTTGATGCCGCCGGAGCCGAGTGCGATCAGGAACAGGCCGGTGTAGAAGCCGGTGAGGTTGTTCTCGAACAGCGCCAGGCACGCATGGCCGGCGCAGTAGATCAGCGAGAACCAGAGGATGGTGTTGTACTTGCCGAAGAAGCGGTCCGACAGCCAGCCGCCGAGCAGCGGGAAGAAGTACACACCGATGACGAAGCTGTGGAACACCTCCTTCGCCATGCCCTCGCGGTCGGCTTCGGGCAGGTAGGCCAGGATCGCGCTGCTGGCCAGGAACTGCACCAGGATGTTGCGCATCCCGTAGAAGCTGAAGCGCTCGCACGCCTCGTTGCCGATGATGTACGGGATCTGCCGCGGCATGCGGCCGGACTGCGCGCTGTCGGTCATCGCTCGGAGGTCGGCATGGGAAAGGCGCAAGCCTACCCCAGCGGCGGCGTTCGGATGAATGCCGGAGGTCGTGCGCCCGGCCCGCTCAGGCCCACTCGGTCAGGCCCTCGCGCCGGTACAGCTCGGCGAACGAGGGTCGCGCCTTCATCCGGCGCGCCAGTTCGCCGAGATGCGGCCAGCGGTCGCCGGGGCGCGGCATGTTGCGCGACCAGCGCAGCAGCATGGTCAGGTAGAAGTCGGCCGCGCTCGGACCTTCGCCGAGCAGGTACGGGCCGCGCTGGGCGAGATGCGCATCCAGCCGGTCCCACGCCGCCTCGATGCGGGGGGCCACGTGTTCGCGCGCCAGCGCCGCGTTCGCCTCGCCGGCGACCTCGTGCGGGTACCACCAGATCCGGAACAGCGGCTGCACCATGTTGGCCAGGTGGAACATCCACTGGTGGTACGCGCCGCGCCGCGGATCATCGTGTGCGGGCGCCAGCCCCGCCTGCGGGTGGCGGTCGGCGAGCGTCATCGCCAGCGCGGCGGCCTCGTAATGCGGCTCACCGTCGATCAGCAGCGTCGGCAGCACCCCGTTCGGGTTGAGCGCGAGGTATTCGGGCCGCTTCTGCTCGCCGGCCTTGATGTCGACCGCGCGCAGCTCGTGCGGCTGGCCGAGTTCGATCAGCAGCCAGTGCGGCAGCAGGCTGGCCGCACCGGGCGCGTAGTAGAGGACGTACATCGAGGCGCTCCCCGCGAAAGCGCCGATGTTCGCACGCCGTGCGGCTGGAACGCTGCATGGCGCCCGGCACGCGTGCGGCGGTGCCGGGTCCGGCTACCATCGGCAACCCCTTCCGCCGATGGTGCTTCGCGATGCGTCGCGCGCTCTGCCTCGCCGTCCTGCTCGGTTGCTCCTCCTGGATGTCGGCCTCGGCCGACGATGGCCTCACCACCCTCGCCGAGCGCAGCGGCTACGCGCGCACCGGCCGCTACGACGAAGTGATCGCGCTGTGCGACGCGTTCGCCCGCCGTTACCCCGATGCGGTGCGCTGCGAGACGTTCGGCACCACGCCGGAAGGCCGGCCGATGAAGCTGCTGGTCGCCACCCGCACCGGCGCGTTCACCCCGCAGGCGGCGCGCGAACGCGGCCTGCCGGTGACGCTCGTGCAGGGCGGCATCCATGCCGGCGAGGTGGACGGCAAGGACGCCGGCTTCCTGGCCCTGCGGCAGATGCTCGACGGCCGCGCCGCCAAGGGCGCGCTCGAGCGCCAGGTACTGCTGTTCGTGCCGGTGTTCAACGTCGACGGGCACGAGCGTTTCAAGGCCTGGAACCGCCCGAACCAGCGCGGTCCGGAGGAGATGGGCTGGCGCACCACCGCGCAGAACTACAACCTCAACCGCGACTACGCCAAGGCCGACTCGCCGGAAATGCAGGCGATGCTGGCGCTGGTGAACGCCTGGGATCCGCTGGTCACGGTGGACCTGCACGTCACCAACGGCGCCAAGTTCCAGCACGACGTCTCGATCCAGGTCGAGCCGGGCCACAGCGGCGACGACGCGCTGCGGCCGATCGGCCGCGCGCTGCGCGAGCGCACGATGGCCGACCTGCGCCGGCAGGGTTCGCTGCCGCTGCCGTTCTACCCTTCGTTCGTGGTCGAAGACGATCCGAGCTCGGGCATCGAGGACGGCGTATCGCCACCGCGCTTCTCGATCGGCTATTTCACTCTGCGCAACCGGCTGGCGATGCTGGTCGAGGCGCATTCGTGGAAGGACTATCCGACCCGCGTGCGCGTCACCCGCAACACGGTGATCAGCGTGGTCGAGCAGGTCGCGCGCGATGGCGCGCGCTGGGCGCAGGCGGCGCGCGAAGCCGACGCACGCGCCGCCGCGCTCGCCGGCACGCCGGTGCCCATCGATTACCGTGCGAGCGACACGAGCCGCACGATCGAGTTCCGCGGCTACGCCTACACGCGCACACCCTCGGACGTCTCCGGCGCGCTGATGACGCGCTACGACGAGAGCAAGCCGCAGGTATGGCGCATCCCGCTGCGCGACGACGTGCGTCCGTCGCGGCTGGTCGAGGCCCCGCGCGCGGGTTACCTGGTGCCGGCGCCGCATGCCGCGGCGGTGGCGGCCAAGCTAGCGCAGCACGGCATCGAGCATCGCCGCCTCGACGGTGCCCTGCGCGGCGTGCAGGCGCAGGCGTTCCGCGCCGACAGCGCGCAGTTCGGCGCGCAGTCGTCGGAGGGCCGCCAGCGGCTGACCGTCGAAGGCCGCTGGGCACCGGAGACGGTCGACGTCGGCGCCGGCGCGCTGTTCGTGCCGATCGCGCAGCCCAAGGCGCGGCTGGTGATGGCGTTGCTCGAACCGCAGGCCCCCGACGCGCTGGCGGCGTGGGGCTGGTTCAACAACCACTTCGAGCGCAAGGAGTACATGGAGGACTACGTGGCCGAGGAGGTCGCGCGCGAGATGCTGGCGCGCGATGCCGCGCTGCGCGCGGAGTTCGAACGACGCCTCCGCGAGGACGCGGCGTTCGCGGCCAATCCGAAGGCGCGGCTGGAGTTCTTCTACCGCCGCCATCCGGCCTGGGACGACCGCCTCAACCTCTATCCGGTGCTGCGCCTCGACCGCGACCTGCACTGACCACCGGCACGCCCGCGTCCGCGGGCGTCCACCGCGTCGGCACGGATCGTCGGGCGGTTCCCGTTCAGACGCGCTTCAACCGCAGGCCTGCGGAATCGCGTCACATTTACGGTCGCGCCAGCGGCCCATCGAACCTTGCCGCTTTTCCCCCCACTCCCCCATGCGCCCGTCCTCCGTCCTTTCCTGCACCGCGCTCGCCCTGTCGCTGCTGCTGACCGCCTGCGGCGACGACAGCCCCGCCCTGGCGTCGACCACTCCGGCGCCGCCGCCCGCCGCCACTGCCGCCCCGGCACCCGCGCCGGAGCCGGCGCTGCAGCCGCCACCGTTCGATCCGGCGCTGGAGAGCTACGAGCGCGCGCAGCTGCCGAAGGCCGTCGCCGAGCTCGGCGGCATCGATCGCGCGATGTGGGCGTCGGACTCGACGCTGGTGGTCTACGTCGGCGACGGCGCGTTCGCCACGCGCGATTACCTCTGCCCGATCGTCGAACGCTACCCGGCGTTGCGCACCACCCGGCTGCAGCTGCAGATGCCGGCCGGGAGTGGGGCGCCGGTGCGTTTCCTGCAGTGCAAGCAGTTCTGAGCGATCGCGTGCGACGGCTTGCCTCGCAGGCGCCCGATCCGTACACTGCGCGCCTCGCATCGGGCGGTTAGCTCAGCGGTAGAGCACTGCTTTCACACGGCAGGGGTCGTAGGTTCGAACCCTACACCGCCCACCAGACACGACGGACAGGCCGGGCAATGCCCGGCCTGTCTGCGTTTGCGCGCCCTCTAGCGGCGGATCGCGTTCACGGCCCCGGCAAGCGCCACCGCCTAGGCTGCGGGCGACTCGACCGTTCCCGTGACCGATGAGGACTGCGATGCCGAACGTCCGTTTCGTTCCGATCCTTACGCTCGCCCTGGGCATGCTCGCCGGCTGCGCGGAGCGCTCCGCCGAGCCTGCGATGACGCCCGCCGCCGACCGCACCACGCCGGCGCCCGCGACGTCCGACCCTCCCCCGGCGCTGCCCTCCCCGTCACCGGCGACGGCGACGACCCCGCCCGCCACGACACCGGCCGCTGCCGATGCCGCGGCACAGAACCGCGTGCAGGGCCGGTACTCGTATCTCACCGACGAGATGAGCCTGGACATGATCGGCCCGCGGGTGTGTTTCCACCCCGATGCGGCGTCGGCCAAAACCCTGCCGCAGCGCGACGGCGCCACCGGCCGGATGGTCTGGTTCTGCTTCGAGGATTCGGAGGCGGTCGCGCGCACGCTCGGTTTCGAACTCAAGCCGCCGGCCGACGGGTGCGGTCTGGAAGGTCAGGCGAGCGTGACCGTCACCGGTTACCGCTTTGGCGCGCCGAACAGCGACGAAACCGATTCGGCGCGGCTGGTGAGCGTTGAACGCGCCGAGCCGCCGAAGCCGGTGCGCTGCGCGCAGTAACGCCGCTAGCCCGGCAGCAGCGCGATCGCATCCGGTCCGCACAGCGCGGCGCGCTCCCCGGCGTTGAGCGCGATCGCCCAGCCGCCGGTGAACGCCGCGAACGCCGGCAGTACGATCATCCCGGCGCGCAGCCAGAACACCGGCCAGCGCCGGGTCGATCCTGGCAGCGCCAGCACCGGATGGACGTGGCCGCACACGACGTGCAGGCGCGGATGCGGTGTCGGTTCGTGCCGGAACGCGAACGGTGGATCGTCCACCGCCTCGCCCAGCAGCGCCAGGCCCAGTCCGGCGCCGGCGAGCGCGCGGTCGTGATTTCCCGCCAGCGCGGCGAGCGCAAGCTGCGGATGGCGCGCGCGCCAGTCGTGCCAGCTCTGCTGCCAGTCCTCGCCGCGGACCGCGCCGTGCAGCACGTCGCCCAGGATCCACAGCTCGCGCGCGCCGGTCGCCTCCACCAGCGCGGTCAGGCGTGCGAGGTCGTGCGCGGTGCCGCCGCGCGGCAGGCCGATGCCGGCGCGCCGGAACGCATCGGTCTTGCCGAGGTGCAGGTCGGCGATCAGCAGCCGCGCGCGGCGCGGCCAGAACAGCGCGCGCTCGGCGAACAGCACCATCGGCTCGCCGGCGAGGTCGAGCGCCACGCTAGCCGCCATGGCGCTTCTCCAGCTGCGCCGCCGCGCGCTGCACGCGGGTGCGCCAGTCCTCGGTGCTCAGCTCGCCGCGCCGCAGGCTCTCGGCCCACAGCGGGAACGACAGCGGCGTCAGGCTGCGCGGCCGCAGCAGCCGCAACCTGCGCCGCGCGCACTCCTCCAGCGTCGCCTGCAGACGGCTCACCTCCAGCTGCTGCGCGAACACCTCGCGCTCGGCGAGCGCGAGCAGCAGGTGGTCCGGGTCGTGCCGGCGCAGCACGTCGTAGATCAGCCCGGCCGAGGCCTGCAGCTGGCGCAACGAACGCGGCGCCTTGCCCGGCAGCGACGGCGGCAGCAGGCCCGCGACGCGCGCGATCTCGCGGAACTGGCGGCGCGCCAGCTCGCCGACGTTGAGGCTGGCGCGCAGGTCGTCCAGCAATCCGGCGGGATCGAGCAAGGCGCGCAGGCCCTCCGCATCGACGGCGACCTCCACCGCGGGCGACAGCACCAGCCCGTAATCGTTGGCGGCGTAGCTGAAGGTGTTGGTCTGCCTGCGCGCCCAGCGCAACGCCAGCAGCGCCGCCAGCCCCTCGTGGATCTGCCGTCCGGCATAGGGGTACACGAACACGTGCTGCCCCTCGCGCGTGCGCACCACCTCCGCGAGCAGCACCCCCGGTGCCGGCAGCGCCGACAGCCGCGCCTGCAGGTCGAGCAGACCGGCCACCGCGCGCAGCTCGGGCACGTCGGGCCGCTCGTGCAGCACGCGCTCGACCGCATGGGCCAGCTCCGACGACAGCGGCATGCGTCCGCCTTGCCACTTCGGCACCTGGCCACCGGCGCCGCGCGCCAGCCGCACGTACGCGGTCATCGCCTCCAGCCGCACCAGTTCCAGCGTGCGTCCGGCGAACTGGAAGCGGTCGCCCGGCCGCAGGCGCGCCACGAAACTTTCCTCCACCGAGCCGAGCGTGCCGCCGCGCAGGAAGCGGATCGCCACCGCCGCATCGCTGGTGATGGTGCCGATCGACAGCCGGTGGCGGAACGCCACCTGCCGGTCGTGCACGACGTAGCGACCGTCGTCATCGCGTACCACGCGGCGGTAATCCGGGTAGTGCTCGAGCGCGCGCCCGCCCTGCACCACGAAGTCGAGCACCCCCTGGCAGGTGGCTCGGTCGAGCGTGGCGAACGCATGCGTGCCACGCGCTTCCGCATACAGGGCGTCGGCGTCGAAGCCGCCGCCCAGCGCGAGCGTGACGCAGTGCTGCGCCAGCACGTCGAGCGCGAGCACCGGCGGCCGCCGCGCCTCGATGCGGCCCTCGCCGATCACCTCGCGCGCAGCGGCGTACTCGATCACCTCCAGCACGTGCGATGGCACGCACACCACCTCGCCCGCCTCGCCGGGACGGTGCCGGCCGCGGCCGGCGCGCTGCAGCAGGCGCGAGGCGCCTTTCGGACTGCCGATCTGGAATACCCGGTCGACCGCCGGGAAGTCCACGCCGAGATCGAGGCTGGAGGTCGCCACCACGCAGCGCAGGCGTCCGTCGCGCAGGCCGGCTTCCACCTGCGCGCGCAGCACCGGATCGAGCGAGCCGTGATGCAGCGCCAGCGTGCCTGCGTCCTCCGGCCACACCGCGGCCAGCGCCTGGTGCCACAGTTCCGCCTGCGAGCGGGTGTTGGTGAACAGCAGGCTGGTGCGCGCGGCGAACACGCGCTCGATGACCCGCGGCAGCTGCGACAGGCCGAGATGGCCGGCCCACGGGAAACGCTCGCCGGCGTCCGGCAACAGCGTCTGCAGGCGCAGCGTGCGCGGCTTGACCCCGGCGACGACGGGTGCGTCCGGCGCGTGCGGCAGCAGCACGTCGCGCGCTTCCTGCAGATTGCCGAGCGTGGCCGACAGGCCCCACACGCGCACGCCGGGCGCGAGCGCGCGCAGCCGCGCGAGGCACAGCTGCAGCAGCACGCCGCGCTTGTTGTCGAGCAGCTCGTGCCACTCGTCGACCACCACCGCGCGCAGCCCCGCCAGCTGCGCCGGCACGTCGGCATACGACAGCAGCAGCGCGAGCGACTCCGGGGTGGTTACCAGCGCGTCGAGCTGGCCGGCGCGCGCCATCCGCTTGTCGCGCGCGCTGGCATCGCCGGTGCGCATGCCGATGGTCCAGTCGAGGCCCAGGCCCTCGACCGGCTCGCGCAACGAGCGCAGGCTGTCGCTGGCGAGCGCGCGCAGCGGCGTCACCCACAGCAGCCGCAACGCGCGGCGTTCGCGCGTGCGGCGGCGCGCCGGCGGCACCGCGACCGGTGCTTCCGCCAGCGCCTCGATCAGCGGCCCGCCGAGCGCGGCGAGCGTCTTGCCGCTGCCGGTCGGTGTATGCAGCAGCCCACCACGTCCGGCCAGGTAATGCGCCCACACCTCGCGCTGGAACGCCATCGGCGCCCAGCCGCGCGCCGCGAACCAGCGCTCCAGCGTACGCCGCGCATGCCCCAATGCATCCGACGCACCGACCGCGTGCACGCGCGGGCTCATCGCGCCAGCGCCCGCAGCGTGTCGAGGCGGTCGGCATCGCGCGGGGTCTTGTCGTGCCGCCAGCACAGGATGCGCGGGAAGCGCACCGCGATGCCGGATTTGTGCCGGGTCGAGCGGTTGACCGCCTCGAAGCCGAGCTCGAACACGTGCACCGGCTCGACCGCGCGCACCGGACCGAAGCGCTCCAGCGTGTGCGCGCGGATCCAGCGGTCGAGCGCGAGGATCTCCTGGTCGTCGAGCCCCGAGTACGCCTTCGCCACCGGCACCAGCGCATCGCCGTCCCACAGCGCGAACGTGTAGTCGGTGAACAAGGTGCTGCGGCGGCCGTGGCCGGATTGCGCGTACACCAGCACCGCGTCGATGGTGAGCGGGTCGATCTTCCACTTCCACCAGTCGCCGCGCCGGCGCCCGACCTGATACGGCGATTCGCGGCGCTTGAGCATCAGACCCTCCACGCACCGCTCGCGCGCCTGTTCGCGCAACGCGGCCGCCTCGTCCCAGCTCGCCGCGTGCACCTGCGGCGACGGCACCACGCGCGGATGCGCCAGCGCCGCCAGCACGCGTTCCAGCTCCGCGCGACGCTGCGCGAGCGGCCAGCCGCGCAGGTCCTGTCCCTCCAGCTCCAGCAGATCGAACGCCAGCATCCGCACCGGCGCATCGGCGAGCGTCTTGGCACCGGGCTTGCGGCGCTGGATGCGCGTCTGCAGCGCGGTGAACGCCAGCGGCTGGTCGTCGCCTTCGCGCCAGGCCAGCAGCTCGCCGTCGAGCACGCAATCCACCGGCAGCCGCGCCGCGATCGTCTCGATCTCCGGGAAGCGGCCGTCGAGCCGTTCCTCGCCGCGCGACCACAACGCGAGTTCGCCGCGTCGCCGGATCAGCTGCAGGCGGATGCCGTCCCACTTCCACTCCAGCAGCCAGTCGTCGATCGCGCCCAGGCTGTCCGGCTCGCATTCCAGCGGCGAGGCCAGGAAGAACGGATACGGCTGCTGGCGATCACCCGCGAGTTCCTCGTGCGACAGCAGATCGGCAAGGAATGCCGGCGTCGGCACCCACGCGCCGAGCATGCGCTGGGCAATCCGGGCGATGTCCACTCCGGAGAGTTCGGCCAGCGCCTGCTGCACGAGCCGTTGCGAGACACCGACGCGCAACGCGCCGGTCAGCAGCTTGTTGAACGCCAGCCGCTCGTCCGCGCACAGGCAGCGCCAGCCCTGCACCACCGCCGCGCGACGCGCGAGCGGATCGCCACCGGCCACCGGCAGCAGGCGCTGCTCGATCCATACGTGCAGCGGGACCTCCTCGCACGGCTGCGCGGGATCGTCGAGCAGCAGGGTCAAGGTCTCGGCGAGATCGCCCACGTGCGCATGGCACTCGTCGACGAGCCAGCCGGGCGTTCCGCTTTCCTCGACGATCCACTCGCGCAGCTCGGTGGTGTTGGCGATGCGCGCGAGCTTGCCGCCGGACAGCAGCCACAGGCCCCACGCGGCGTCCTCCGGCGGCGCATCGCGGAAATAGCCGATCAGCGCGGCGCGCTTGTCCAGCGTCGCGGTGCTGCGGTCGAGCTCGCGGTAGAGCGCGGCGAACCGCTTCATCGCGCCGCTCCCGCGCACGCCGCGGACGCCATCAGTTCTCCTCCCCGTAGACGGTGCTGAACGCCTCGGCGGCGAGGCCCTGCTCGTTGAGCGCGCGCAGGATGGCGTCGGTGTTGCCGTGGGTGGCGATGATCCGGCGCGCCCGCGTCTCGCGGATCGTGCGCATCAGGTCGGGCCAGTCGGCGTGGTCGGAGATCACGAAGCCCCGGTCGTAGTTGCGCCGCCGCCGATTGCCGCGAAGCCGCATCCAGCCGGACGCGAACCCGAGCTGCGCACGACGGAACCGCCGCATCCACGGACTGCCGGCCGCCGACGGCGGGGCCAGCACCAGTTCGCCGGCAAAGTCCGCGCCCTTCGTCGATTCGTTCACCGCCTGCGTCGCCAGCATGCGGACGCCGGCCTCACGGTAGACCTGCACGCCGGTGGCGATCGCGCCGTGCAGCAGCGCCGGGCGATCTGTCCATGCGCACAGCTCGGCCAGCACCCGTTGCGCCTTGCCCAACGCATAGCAGAACAGCACTGCGGCCTCGCCGCGCGCTGCGCAATGCTCGCGCCACTCCACGATCTCGCGCGCGACATCGGACGTGCGCGGCCAGCGGTACACCGGCAGCGCGAACGTCGCCTCGGTCACGAAGGTGTCGCACGGCACCACCTCGAACGGCGCGCAGGTCGGATCGGGCTGGCGTTTGTAGTCGCCCGAGACCACCCAGACTTCGCCGTCCGCCTCGATGCGCACCTGCGCGGAGCCCAGCACATGACCGGCCGGGTGCAGGCTGACGCGTGCTCGCCCGAGCTCGAACGGTTCGCCGTAGGCGTGGGCGACGTAGCGCTGCTCGCCAAGCCGCCAGCGCAGGATCGGCAGCCCCGGCGCGGCCAGGTGGTATTCGCCCATGCCGGAGCGCGCGTGGTCGCCGTGGCCGTGCGTGATGACCGCGCGCGGCACCGGACGCCACGGGTCGATGTGGAAATCGCCGGGCGGGCAGTACAGCCCTTCCGGGCGCAGCACGACGAGATCGGACGCGGCCATGCCCCGAGCATACGAACGCGCGCCTGCACGCGATGCGACGGCGCACAACGGCGGATTCACGGCCGCTGCGGCAGGTTCGTCGCGATGGAATGGCAACCGCAACTCGAAGCGCTGGGCGCGGCGGCGATCGCGATGCTGCTGGGCGGTGTGATCGGCTACGAACGCGAACTGAAACAGCGTCCCGCCGGCTTCCGCACCCACATGCTGGTCGCCGGCGCGGCCTCATTGCTGCTCGGCATCGGACAGCTGGTGCTGTCGCGCGAGACCGCGCCGCACGGCCTGCACGTGCAGGTCGACCCGTTGCGTCTGGTCGAGGCGGTGATCGCCGGCGTGTCGTTCATCGGCGCCGGCACCATCTTCGGCCGCCGGGGCGCGGCGTCGGTCGCCGGCATCACTACCGCCGCCTCGCTACTGATGGTCGCGGTGATCGGCGTGGCCTGCGGCTTGCGCTACTACGCGCTGGCGCTGTCGGCCACGGTGATGACGTTGCTGGTACTGACGCTGCTCAACCGGCTGGAACGCTGGGTCGGACGCGACAAGCAGGAACGCGATTGACCGCTGCCGCAACGGGACGGGCCGCGCACGGCCCGTCCCGGCGGACGGCGGTCATCCGGCGCGCAGCGGCACCAGGGTGATCTCGACGCGGCGGTTCTGCGCGCGCCCGCTGTCGTTGTCGTTGCTGGCGATCGGCCGGCTCTCGCCCGCACCGACGATGATGAAGCGGTCGCGCATCAGGCCGCGGCTCATCAGGTAGTTGGCCACCGCCTGCGCCCGGCGCTCCGACAGCTGCTGGTTGTAGGCGTCGGTGCCGACGGCGTCGGTGTGTCCAGCCACCTCCACCACGGTCTGGTTGTACTCGGCGAGCGTGTTGGCGACGTTGTCCAGCACCGGGTGGAACTGCGGCTTCAGCGCCGCACTGTCGAAGTCGAACGTGATGTTGTCCGGCATGTTGAGCGTGATGTTGTCGCCCTGCCGCACCACGCCGACGCCGGTGCCCTGCATGCGCTCGCGCAGCGCGCGCTCCTGGCGGTCCTGGTAGTTGCCGATCGCCGCGCCCGCAAGGCCGCCGACGCCGGCGCCCACCAGGGCACGCTGGCGACGTTCGACCGCGCTGTCGCCGCTGAGCAGGCCGGCCGCGGCGCCGATCGCGGCACCGATCAGCGCGCCCTTGCCGGTGCGGCCCATGCGCCCGTCACCCTGTTGCTGATCGGGAGGCGGCGCGCCATAGCCGGCCTGTCCGTAGTAGCCGCCACCGGTGCTGGCGCAGCCGGCAAGCAGCGCGGTGCCGAGGAACGCCGCGGTGGCAATCTGGAGAGGGGTCTTCATGTTTCGAGCTCCAGCGGGGGGAGGCCTGAGTGTCCAGCCACCCGACTGAACGCACCGCGAGTTACGCCGGCTTCGTTCGGCGACGATCGGGCTCGGCACGCGCCCGTTCAGCGCCGGTCGATCTGTGTGGAGACCACGTCGTGCTCAGCGTCGAGCGCCGACGGTGGAATGGAACGCGGCCAGCGCCGCCGCACGGCCGGCGGCGAGATCGACCAGCGGACGCGATGGATAGTCCGGCGCCACATGGCGCAGGCGCACCGGGTCCTGCCAGGGCGCGAACCGCAGGGGCACCGGCAGCGCCGCCAGCTCCGGTAGCCAGCGCGCGATGTACGCGCCATCAGGATCGAACGTGCACGCCTGGGTCACCGGATTGAAGATCCGGAAGTACGGCGCCGCATCGGCGCCGGTACCGGCCACCCACTGCCAGCCCAACGTGTTGTTGGCGGTATCCGCGTCGACCAGCGTCTCGAGGAACCAGCGCGCACCTTCGCGCCAGTGCATGCGCATGTGCTTGGTCAGGTAGCTCGCGACGATCATCCGCACGCGGTTGTGCATCCATCCGGTGTGCTGCAGCTCGCGCATCCCCGCGTCCACGATCGGCACGCCGGTGCGGCCCGCACGCCAGGCGGCCAGCGCGGATTCATCGGCGGCCGCCCACGGGAATGCATCGAAGCGCGGATCGAGATTGCGCTCGACGCTATGCGGGAAGTGATGCAGCACGTGGCAGGCGAATTCCCGCCAGAACAGCTGGCGCAGGAACGCGTCGACGTGGCCGGCGTTGGCCGGCGTGTGCGCCGCCTGGACCTCGGCCACCACACGCCACGGCGCGATCTCGCCGAAGTGCAGGTGCGGCGACAGTCGCGAGGTGCCCGGCTGTGCGGGGCGGTCGCGCCCTTCGGTGTAGCCATCGAGCGCGCGTTCGATGAAACGCCGCAGCGCCGCGTGCGCGCCGCCCTCGCCCGGCGTCCAGTGGGCAGCACTGCCATCCCACCCCGCGCGCGGCTGACCGAGCGCCTCGAGGCCGATGCCGTCCACATGCGCAGGCGGCGCCGGCCAGCATGCGGGCGCGCGCCACGCCGACGGCAGGCGGAGCGCATCGCGCGCGTTGCTCCAGAACGGGGTGAACACGCGGTACGGGTCGCCGTGACGGGTGGCGATGTCCCACGGCTCGACCAGCTGGCTGCCGTTGAAGACCTCCACGCGCAGGCCCCGCGCGCGCAACGCGCGCGCCACCGCGGCATCGTGCGCCTCGGCCGGGGTGTCGTAGCCGCGGCACCAGAACGCGGCCTCCGCGCCGGTGGCCGCGGCCAGCGCCACCAGCGCATCCAACGATGGACCGCGCAGCACGATGAGCCGCGAACCGCGCGTGCGCAGCTCGGCATCGAGCGCCGCCAGCGAACGTGCGCGCCAGGCCTGCGACGCCGCGCCCGGCGCCCAGTCGCCCGCCTCCTCCGGCGCGTGCACGTAGGCCGGCAGCGGCGCATAGCCCTGGCGGAACGCAGCTCGCAGCGCCGGCTGGTCGTCCAGTCGCAGGTCGTCGCGCAACCAGACCAGGGCGAGCGCCATCAGGCCACTCCCGCCGGCCGGCGCGCGCTCATTGCTCGACGAAACGCACGCGCCGGGTGATCGAACAGGTGAGCTCGTAGCCGATGGTGCCGGCGGCTTCGGCGATGGTTTCCGCCGGAAGCTCCGGTCCCCACAGGGTCACCGCATCGCCCACCTGCGCCTCGGGCACGCCGCGCAGGTCCAGCGTCATCAGATCCATCGAGACGCGGCCGATCACCGGCACGCGCCGTCCGCGCACCAGCACCGGCGTGCCGACGGGCGCGTGGCGCGGATAGCCGTCGCCGTAGCCGATCGCAGCCACGCCCACCGGCATGTCCTCCGGGCAGCGCCACGTCGCCGAATAGCCGATGCATTCGCCCGCGCGCACGCGGTTGATCGCGATCAGCCGCGTCGACAGCGTCATCGCCGGGCGCAGGCCGAAGTCGGCACCCGTGGTGCCGGCCACCACCGACAGGCCGTACAGCGCGCCGCCGGGCCGCACCCAGTCGGCGTGCGCGTCCGACCAGCCGAGCACCGCGGCGGAGTTGGCCAGCGAACGCGCGCCCGGCAGGCCGGCGGTCGCCTCGGCGAACACGCGCAGCTGCGCGCGGGTCTGCCGTCCCTGCGACGGGCTGTCGGCGAACTCGTCGGAACTGGCGAAATGGCTCATCAGCACGATGTCGCCGACCGCCGCCAGCGCGCGCAGGCGCGCATGCACCTCGCGCACCTGCTCGGGCGGAAAGCCCAGGCGGTGCATGCCGGTGTCGACCTTCAGCCAGCAGTGGATCGGCTCGCCCGCGCCGGCCTGTTCCAGCATCGCCAGCTGCGAGGCGTGGTGCACCACGGTCTGCACGCCGAGCTGGCGCAGCCGCGGCAGGTCGTCGGGCTCGTCGAAGCCGGACAGCAGCACGATCGGCTGCGACAGGCCCACCGCGCGCAGACGCTCGGCGTCGGCGAGCGCGGCCACGCCGAACGCGTCGGCGCCGGCCAGCGCGCGCGCCACCCGCTCCAGGCCGTGGCCGTAGCCGTCGGCCTTCACCACCGCCATCACCCGGCTGTTCGCCGCGCGCAGGCGCACCTGGCCGAGGTTGTGGCGAAGCGCATCGATGTGAACGGTGGCGGAAGTCGGTCGGGCCATCGCGCCATTCTACGGGCGCATGGCTCAGATCGCCTTGCTCGTGCGCAGCGCGCGCACCGATGGCGGCGGCGCGAAGCTGTCGCTGCGCGCGGTCGCCCAGTACGCCTGGAACACCGCATGGTCGGGGATGTGCGCCAGCAGCTCGCCCGGCTGCAGGAAGCGATACAGCGCACCCAGCGAGCGCACCTCGGTCGGCGACACCCGGCGCAGGATGTGCTCTGGCCCGATCTGCTGCGGGTGCTCCAGCCCGGCGGCGCAGATCAGGTCGCGCAGCGCCTTGAGCGTGTTCTGGTGGAAGTGGTAGACGCGGGTGGCCTTGTCCGGCACGTCCAGCCCACGCCAGCGGCGCGGGTTCTGCGTCGCCACGCCGGTGGGGCAACGGTCGGTGTGGCAGCTCAGCGCCTGGATGCAGCCGAGCGCGAACATGAACCCGCGGCCGGCGTTGCACCAGTCGGCGCCGAGCGCCAGCGTGCGCGCGATGTCGAACGCGCTGGTGATGCGGCCGGCGGCGCCGACGCGGATGCGCTCACGCAGGCCTAGGCCGACCAGCGTGTTGTGCACCAGCATCAGGGCTTCCTGCATCGGCAGCCCGACGTGGTCGATGAACTCCGCCGGTGCAGCGCCGGTGCCGCCCTCGGCGCCGTCCACCACGATGAAGTCCGGCAGCACGCCGGTCTCGTGCATCGCCTTGGCGATACCGAACCATTCCCACGGATGGCCGATCGCCAGCTTGAATCCGGTCGGCTTGCCGCCGGACAGCGCGCGCAACCGGGCGACGAACTCCAGCAGCCCGCGCGGCGTGTCGAACGCCGGATGCCGCGCTGGCGACACGCAGTCCACGCCCATCGGCACGCCGCGGCTGGCGGCGATCTCCGCGCTCACCTTAGCCGCCGGCAACACGCCGCCGTGCCCCGGCTTGGCGCCCTGCGACAGCTTCACTTCGATCATCCTGACCTGCCGCTCGCAGGCGTTGGCGACGAAGCGCTCCTCGCTGAATCCGCCCTGCGCGTCGCGGCAACCGAAATAGCCGGAGCCGATCTCCCACACCAGATCGCCGCCGGACTCGCGGTGGTACGGCGAGATCGAGCCCTCGCCGGTGTCGTGGTAGAAGCCGCCGCGCCTGGCTCCGGCATTGAGCGCGCGGATCGCATTCGGCGACAGCGCGCCGAAGCTCATCGCCGAGATGTTGAACACGCTCGCCGAATACGGCTGCGCAGCGGTTTCGCCGACCACGATGCGGAAGTCGTGCGATCGCAGCTCGGTCGGTGCCAGCGAATGGTTGATCCATTCGTAGTCGGCACCGTAGACGTCCTGCTGGGTGCCGAACGGACGCACGTCGTTGACCGACTTCGCGCGCTGGTAGACCAGCGCGCGCTGCTGGCGCGAGAACGGCACCTCGGCGGTGTCCGCCTCGATGAAGTACTGCCGCATCTCCGGGCCGATCGATTCCAGTCCGTAGCGGAAATGCGCCAGCAGCGGGTAGTTGCGGCGCAGCGTGCTGCGCCGTTGCAGCAGGTCGACCGTGCCGACCGCGGCCGGCAGCAGCGCCAGCGCCACCAGCCAGAGCTTGTCCGGGCTGAGCGCGGCTCCTGCGATCGCCGCGGCCAGCAGCACCAGGCTGAGCACGTACGCGGCGTAGCGCATCGGAGTCCTCCGCTACAGGCGTGCGTCCACCGTCTCGCGCGGGTAGACGCTCTTGATGTCGTACAGCAGCGCGCCCGGCTTGCCGAACCCGCGTGCGCCCTCGCCGCCGAGCGCGCGGAACTGATCGTGCGCGACCGCCAGCACGACCGCATCGTAGCGGCCGGCCGGCGGCGGCTGCGTCATCACCGTTTCACCGTATTCGGCGCGTGCCTGCTCGGCATCCACCCACGGGTCGTACAGATCGACCTCGGCGCGGTATTCGCGGAAGCGACGCGCCAGCTCGATCACCCGCGTGTTGCGCAGGTCCGCGCAGTTCTCCTTGAACGCGACGCCGAGGATCAGCACGCGCGCGCCGGCCACGGTCATGCCGCGCTGGATCATCAGCTTGATCACCTCGGCGGCGACGTGCTCGCCCATCGCATCGTTGATCCGGCGGCACGCCAGCAGGATGTCCGGGTAGTAACCGGCCGACTGCGCCTTCTGGATCAGGTAGTAAGGATCCACGCCGATGCAGTGCCCGCCGACCAGCCCTGGCCGGAACGGCAGGAAGTTCCATTTCGTCCCGGCCGCCTCCAGCACCTCGCTGGTGTCGATGCCGAGACGCTGGAAGATCAGGGCGAATTCGTTGACCAGCGCGATGTTGACGTCGCGCTGCGTGTTCTCGATCACCTTGGCCGCTTCCGCCACACGCAGGCTGGACGCCTTGTGGGTGCCGGCCGGCACGATCGCGCGGTACAGCGCATCAACGAAGTCGGCGGTCTCCGGCGTCGAGCCGGAGGTCACCTTGACGATGTCCGGCAGCCGCCGCCTGCGGTCGCCGGGATTGATCCGCTCGGGGCTGTAGCCGACGAAGAAGTCGCGGTTGAACACGAGCCCGGAGGCGCGCTCGAGCTCCGGCACGCAGATCTCCTCGGTCGCCCCCGGGTACACCGTCGATTCGTACACCACGATGTCGCCGGGCGCGAGCTGTGCGCCGAGCGCGCGGCTGGCGGTGAGCAGTGGGGTGAAGTCCGGGCGCTTGTGCGCATCGACCGGCGTCGGCACGGTCACCACGTAGACGTTGCAGTCGCGCAGCGCCTCCAGCGTGTCCTCGAAGCGCAGCCGGCCGGCGGCGGCGATCTCCTCCGCCCCGGTCTCGCCGTTGCGGTCGCGGCCTTCGCGCAGCTCGCGCACACGCTCCCCGTCGACGTCATAACCGACGGTGGCAAAGCGTTTTCCGAACTCCACCGCCAGCGGCAGACCGACGTAGCCCAGACCGACCACCCCGATACGGGCGGAAGACAGATCGCGCATGCCCTCTCCACGAAAAAGCGGCGGCCACGCGGCCGCCGTGCCGTGGATCATCTTAGTGGAGCCGCACGCCGGTGCGGCGCCCCGGGCTCAGCGTGCCGCCGGGGCGCCCGAGCCCGCGCGATACGGATATTTGGCGAAGATCGCCGCGATCGCGCGGTCGGCTTCGGCCGCGCGCTGCTGCGGCGCACGCTGCACCACCCGGCCGATCGCCGCCCCCGTCCACACCATGCGGTTGCGCTGCGCATCGACCAGATCCACCGTCAGCGTGCCTTCGGTGTAGCGGTTCACCTCGGTGTGGTCATACCAGAACGGCATGCCGAAATAAGCGCGGTGGCGATAGCTGTAGAAGTAGTGCAGATCCATGCGCGGGACGCTGTAGACGTCGGTGCGCTCGCGGATCACGCCTTGGAAATTGATCCGCAGGTCGGGCGACTGCTCGCTGTAGACGTAGCCGCGCGCGTCCATCTCGCGGCGGATGCTGCTGCGGATCTGCTCGGTGAGGTAGCTGGTGTAGCCGGCCTGCTCCATCGCGAGCGGCTGGTAGAAATTCCAGGTGCGGTAGCGGGCGAAATCCGCTTCGGGGTCGAAATCGGTACGCACGCGCGGCCCGGTCGTGCACCCCACCAGCAGCACCGCGGCCAGCACCAGCAGCCACAGACGCACAAGCGAACGGCGGATCATGACGCACCTCGCGGGCGGGAGCTGTCCCGAGGCTAGCGCGCCGTCACATGCCGAGACGTGAATGGCTCCGGCTCACGGCGCATCGACAGCGCGCGTTCGCAGACTGCGCGCACGCCACACGAGCCGACGCCGATGAGCCGCAACGACACCGGACAGCACGACAAGGGTAAGAATCTCGGCCAGGGCTTGGCCAACGTCACCGATCAGCAGCGCCGCGACCTTGCCGGCAGCGGCGCGCGGGCGCCGACCCAGGACCAGGCCGGACGTCCGACATCGGGCGAACAGGGCGCGCGACAGCGCGGCCCGCACGAGGACGACGAGCGCGACTGAAAGCCGCGCCGGGGTTACAGGAAGCTGATCCCGAGCGCGATCAGCGCGAGTGCGAACAGCAGGCGCAGCACCAACGACCAGGCCGGCACCTGCCGCGTCTCCGGAATTGCGTGCGAAATCGCCTCGACCACTTCTACCCCCTGGGTCGCGTCCACTTGGCCATGGTCGTGCTGGACGTCCTGCAAACCGGCCATTCCGCTTCCCCTTACGGAACCTGACTCGCGCATCCTACCCGCGTGGCGCGCCGCTGCGCCAGCCGTTCGCGTCCTGCACGGCGTCTTCACGTACCCCACCGACGCCGCCGGGCCCTCGCGGTGTGAAGGCGCGAAGCGGCGCCGTGCCTGCGCCGGATCCGAGCGTGTCGGCGCCCGCGGCCGTGCTTCGGCACGGCCGACGTTCAGCGCGATGAACCGCGATGCCACAATTCCCTTCCAGCGAGTGGGCGTCGATGACCGGTGTGCGACGTGAAGCTCGACATTGCTTCCGGCTGACTGGATTCGCCACGACCATGCGTAGCGCCGGGATCCTGCTCTATCGACGCGGCACCGATGGCGTGCAGGTCCTGCTCGCGCATCCGGGCGGGCCGTTCTGGCGCGGCCGCGACGCCGGTGCGTGGACGCTGCCGAAGGGCGAAGTCGCCGCCGGCGAGAGTCCGGACAGCGCGGCACGTCGCGAGTTCGCCGAGGAAACCGGGCTCGCGCTGACAGCGGCGCTGCAACCGCTCGGCACCGTCCGCCAGCGCGGCGGCAAGCAGGTCGAGGCGTTCGCCGCCAAAGGTGAGTTCGATCCCGCAGCGCTGCGCTCCAACCATTTCGAACTCGAATGGCCGCCGCGCAGCGGGCGGCGCGCGTCGTTTCCGGAAATCGATCGCGTGGCGTGGTTCACGCTGCCGGAGGCGCGACGCCGCATCCTGCCGGCCCAGCAGCCCTTGCTGGATCGGCTGGAAGCGTTGCTGGACGCGCCTGACGCCTAGGTCCGGCGCCGTGCGTCAACGACTGGCGCGCAGCGCCTTCCAGGAGCGGTAGGCGCCGGCGGCGATCGCGCCGATCAGCAGCGGCAGCGGCTGGAAGCTGCCGGTGGCCTGGAAGGCAAGCGCGCCGACCACGAGGGCGACGACGAGGACGAGAACGAGTTCGAGGCGGGGCACCGGGAACATCCTGGCAGGAAGAAGAAAACGCGCAGCGTGCTGCGCGGCGCTTTCGGCGGAAGGAGTGACATCGGCCGCTGTCGGTCGCAGCGGCGCGGGTCGTTTCGACCGCATGCCCGGTGAGCGTCCGTCGCCGCGCGCGGACGCGTGCGCGAGATCGCGCAGCGTCTTGCCTACATCGACGGGCCGGCCCCAGGGCCGAGGGTATTCTGCATCAACGCTATGCGGCGTGTGCGACCCACTCGGCATTTATCGCCACTCGTTCAGCGCGCGCTGCGTTCTCGATGAACAGCTGAAGCGGATCGCGCCTCACGCGCCGAACCAACCGCGCTCGCGCGCCTCCTGCAGGCGGCCTTCGAGATAGGTCCACAACGCCGGACAACCCGCCTGGATCGGCGGCGCGATGCGGCTCACCACGCGCTCGTAGCCGACCGCGTTCTCGCGCCAGCTTTGGCCCGCGTTGGCGAGATTCAGCAGCACCGGCATCGCGCGGTCGATCGCGTGGGCGAAGCGCGCCTCCGGCGTCGCCGCTTCGTCGAACTCGCGCCACAACGCCAGCAGGCGCTCGCCCTGCGCGGGCGGCAACAGCCCGAAGATGCGCGCGACCGCGGCTTGTTCGGCGGCCTTGCGCGCTTCCCAGCCATCCTCCACGAACACCAGCGTGTCGCCGGTGTCGATCTCGCCGATGTCGTGCACCAGCAGCATCGCGACCACGCGCGGCATGTCCACCGGTTCCGGCGCGTACGGCGCCAGCGACATCGCCAGCAGCGAGATCTGCCAACTGTGTTCGGCGGCGTTCTCGTAACGCTCCTGCCCGAGCGGCTTCACCTTGCGGGTGACCGCCTTGAGCTTGTCCAGTTCGAGAATGAAGTCGACGATCGCCTGCATCGGGCCGCTGCCGGTCTGCGTGAAGCCGCGCAGCGTAGACCCAATCGCGCGCGCCGGCGAGCGGCTCAACGCAACTGGCTGTCCTTGCTGCCGCGCCGGTTGTAGCCGCTGAACGCGCCCTCCTCCCGATCCTGCGCGTCCTGGCAGGCGACGCACAGCCGCGCGCCGGGCATCGCCTTGCGGCGCGCTTCCGGGATCCACGTGCCGCATTCGTCGCAGTCGCGCGCGCCGGGACCGCGCGGCAGCCGGCTGCGCGCGCGCTGCACCGCATCCTGCACGGTGGCATCGATCTGCTCGTGGACGGCGCCGTCGCCGGCCCAACCGGTCGCCATGGCGGCTTCCTCAGGAGAACGGACCGCCAGCGTAGCCGCGGGCGGCTGAATCGGCGCGGGATTCGCTTTCAGGCCGCGGCTTCCGCCTCGTTGCGCGGCTGCCGCACCGGCAGCACGACGCGGAACGTGGTGCCCCGCCCGGCCGCGCTGTCCACTTCGATGCGGCCGTGGTGCTTGGCGACGATGCCGTAGGAGATCGACAGCCCCAGGCCGCTGCCGCGGCCGACCGGCTTGGTGGTGAAGAACGGATCGAAGATGCGCGGCAGCACCGCTTCCGGAATGCCCTCGCCGTCGTCGCGGATGGACACCCACACCTCCCCGCCGTCATGGCCGGTGGCGATGGTGATGTGGCCGCGTTCGGGAATCGCCTGGCCGGCATTGACCAGGATGTTCATGAACACCTGGTTGAGTTCCGAAGGCAGGCATTCCACCGCCGGCAGCTCGCCGTAGCTCTTCTCCAGCCGCACCTTGTACTTCAGCTCGTTCCAGACGATGTTGAGCGTGCTGTCCAGACCCTTGTGCAGGTCGGCCATCACCCACGATTCGCCGCGGCCGGCGCGCGAGAAGTCCTTGAGGTCCTGCACGATCTTGGTGACGCGCTCGATGCCCTCGCGCGACTCGGCGACCAGTTCGGGGAGGTCGCGCAGCATGAAGTCGAGATCGAAGCGCTCGCGCAGCTCGGCGATCTCGGTGGCGGCCTCGATGGCACTGCCCGGCGGCACCACCCGTTCGTAGGCGTGCAGCAGGGTCAGCAGGTTGCGCAGGTAGTCCTGCAGCGTGGCCAGGTTCGAATTGACGTAGCCGATCGGGTTGTTGATCTCGTGCGCGACGCCGGCGGCGAGCTGGCCGATCGAGGCCATCTTTTCCGACTGCAGCAGCTGTTCCTGTGCGCCGGCGAGCCGCAGGTAAGCCTGCTGCAGCTCGGCATGGCGCCGTTGCAGTTCCTCCTCGCGCTGCTGCATCACGGTGACGTCGCGCAGCAGCAGGCATCGCGACTGCCGCGCCCCGGGCACGCCGTCGCCCAGCGGCACCTCGGTGACCTGCAGGATGCAGCGCTCGCCGGCGGCGGTGGTCAGGTGCACGGTGGCGTGTCGGTTGACGTGCTCGCCGTCGCCGAGCCGGAACGGCATCAGCGCGAGCAGGCGCTCGCCGCAGCGCTCGTCGGTGGCCGGGCCTTCCAGCCGTTCGAGCAGGCGCTGCGCGGCCGGGTTGGCGTAGGTCGGCGCCGGCGGCTGCAGCACCACGAGCGCATCGTCGAGGCGCTGGGCGAGCGCGAACAGATCGCGGCCGAGCCGGGCCTGTTCGGAAGTGCGGCGTTCGGTCTGGACGGCCATCGGAGCGATACGGTCGAGGCGCGGCATCCTACCGCCGCTCCGCGCTGCAGCATGCGGGCGGCACGCGGGCGCTCACGAGCCGAATTCGCGTTCGAGCTGCAGCAGGCGCGCGGCGATCTCCGCCGCATTCACGCGATAGTCCCCGGCCTGCAGGGCATGCCGCAGCGCTTCGATGCGGACGCGGTCCATCGATGGGTTGTGCGCCAGCTCCTGCCGCAGCAACGCCAGCTCCAACGCATCGTGTGCCAGACCGCTGCGTTCGAGCACGCCGAGCCGGGCCCCGCCCGCCAGCGTTACGTCCGCATCGACCGGAGGCTCGGGGGATGGCGCTGCGATCGGGCCGACGTCGTCGGTCTTGTGGGCCATGGAGTGGCTCGTCCAGTTCGATTGCGGAAGCCGCCCACCACGTCGGTCGGGCCGCCCGGGTACCTGCGCCAGATAACGGCGGCGCAGCCGCGAACTTTAACCGCTCAGGCACGCCCGCGCGCGTGCCCCTGCCCGGCGGACGCCGCCCCCCTTGGCCGCGCCGTACGTCTACGGATAGGCTTGCGTGAACCTGGCTTCGGATTTCCAGTGCGCGTCCTTCTCGCTGACGACCACACGCTCGTGCGCGCAGGCATCCGCCGGCTGCTCGAATCCTTCGCCGACATCGAAGTGGTGGCCGAGGCGCGCAGCGGTCGGGAGACGCTGGACCTGGCGTTGGCGCATCGTCCGGACATCGCCCTGCTGGATCTGTCGATGCCCGAAGGCAACGGGCTGGAGACCACGGCCCGCCTGCGCGAGCTGTTGCCGACGGTGGCGGTGGTGATCATGTCCATGCATGCCGACCTCGCCCACGTGCGCGAGGCGCTGGACCGGGGGGCGCGCGGCTTCGTGGTCAAGGACGGCGCCGTGGCCGAGCTCGAGCTCGCGCTGCGCGCGGCGATCGCCGGCCAGACGTTCCTCAGCCCGGAAGTCTCCGGCCGCATGGTCCACTCGCTGATGCGCACCCAGCGCCCCGACGGGCTGGAGGCGCTGTCGCCGCGCCAACGCGAGATCCTGGTGCGGATCGGCCGCGGCGAGTCGACCAAGGAGATCGCCGCGGCGCTCGGGATCAGCGTCAAGACGGTGGAGACCCACCGCACCCGAATGATGGAAACCCTCGGCTGCCGACGCGCCGGCGAGCTGCTGCGGCTGGCGATCCGCCACGCCCGCGAACTGCAGCCCGACGACGGCACCACCCTGTAGGGGGAAACCCCTACACCCCGTAGGGCGGGCGCGTTGACGCGTAGGAAACGCCCCGATTACGCGATCTCCACGCGCGATTCACACTCCTTTCACAGCGTGGGGAGTGGGAGAGATGAGCGCAGACCGTCCGGGTCGTTCGAGCCGCCGCACCGGGTCCAGCCCGGCCGGGGCGCTCGTGCGCGCCGCCCGGCAGGCCAGCACCGCGTCGTCCCGGATCCAGGGGGACCGGGGATGAGCAAGGTGACCGTGCTGCTCGTCGACGACCACGAGGGCTTCATCAAGGCCGCCGTCCGCCATCTGCGGCGGACGGAATGGGTCGACATCGTGGGCGAGGCCTACAACGGCCGCGAGGCCGTGGCCAAGTCGGAAGCGCTCCGCCCCCGCGCCGTGGTGATGGATCTGGCGATGCCGGAAATGGGCGGCCTGGAAGCCTGCCGCCTGATCAAGGCGCAGGACGACCCGCCGTTCGTGGCGATCGCCAGCCACTTCGACGACGTCGAGCACCGCGAGCATGCCGCGCGTGCCGGCGCCGACGCGTTCGTCAGCAAGCTGACCTACATCCCCGATGTCTTGCCGTTACTGGATGCCCTGCGTTCAGGAGGTGGATCGTGAGCGATTCGCGCACTCTCGTGATGGAAACCGCCGACACGCACGTCGCGTGCCTCCCGCCGCTCGACTTCGACATCGCTCCGGGTGAGGCGCACCGCCCGCACTCCTCGTTCGACGCCGATGCCGATGCCGACGCCGACGCGCCGGCGCTGCGCGCCCGTCCGGCACCGCGTCGCCGCGCGACCACCTACCACCGCGCCGCCGACGCGGACGTGGTGGTGCGCCATGCCGAACTGGTGCGCCGCATCGCCCACCACCTCGCCGCGCGCCTGCCGGCCAGCGTGGACGTCGAGGACCTCGTGCAGGCCGGCATGATCGGGCTGATCGAAGCGGCACGGCATTACGACGCCAGCCAGGGGGCGGCGTTCGAGACCTACGCCTCGATCCGCATCCGCGGGTCGATGATCGACGAGATCCGCCGTGGCGACTGGGTGCCGCGCTCGGTGCACCGCCGCGTGCGCGAGGCGGCCGAGGCGACCCGCCGGATCGAGCAGAACGCCGGCCGCGCCGCGACCGCGAACGAAGTGGCTGCGGCGCTCGACATGCCGCTCGACGAGTACCACCGGCTGATGGAAGGCGCCGCGCGCGGCCACCTGCTCAGCCTCGACGCGCACATCGAAGACGAAGGCGAGGCGCGCATCGCCGACGCGCATCCGACGCCGGAACGCCAGCTCGCGCGCGAGCAGTTCCAGGGCGAGCTGACCGAGGCGATCGCCGGCCTGCCGGAGCGCGAGCAGCTGGTGCTGTCGCTGTACTACGAGCAGGAACTCAACCTGCGCGAGATCGGCGCGGTGCTCGGCGTCACCGAATCGCGCGTCTGCCAGATCCACGGCCAGGCGATGGTCCGGCTGCGCGCCCGGCTGCGCGATGCGCGCGACGACGACGCGCAGACCGCCTGACGCTGTCGCACGCGGCGCGTGCCCTCCTCTTCCTGTGCACACGGACGCCACACGGCGTCCGCGTGCTGTGAGCGGCCGAGCCGTTCACGCGCGTCCCAAACTGGTTCACACTTGCAACCCAACACGGCGCCGTACAGTCTCCCGCGCCGGACTCGGCTGACCTGATCGGGTGGATTGCGCAGTGACCGTCGCTCGGCACGAGATGCCACCACGTGATGCGGAAGTACGACGCAGCCTGGCGCTGCAGGCGGCGGGCGTGGGCGACGTCGCCATCGACATCCGCAGCGGCCGGGTCAGCCTGTCGCGCGAAGGCGCCTCGCTGGTCGGGCTGGAGCCGGAAGAGGTCGAGATCGCGCTCGACTCGTTCCTGCAGCTGATCCACGACGACGACCGCCCCGCGCTCACCGATGCCATCGAGCGCATCGTCGCCGAGCGCACGGTGGTCGAGATGCGCTTCCGGGTGGTGCATCCGGACGGCGCGGTGCGCTGGCTGCTCGGACGCGGCCAGTACCACGACGACGGCAGCAGCCGCCGCATCCTCTACGTGATGGTCGACATCCAGCGCCAGGTGGAACTGGAGGAGCTGTCGGCCAGCCACAAGGACGTGCTGGTGCATCAGCGCGACGAGCTCGAGCGCCTCAACGGCCAGCTGCAGGCGCTGTCGGCGCGCGTGGTGCGCGCGCAGGAGGAGGAACGCCTGCGCATCTCGCGCGAATTGCACGACGAGATCGGCCAGGTGCTGACCGCGTGCGTGATGAACCTCGAGCTCGGCGCCGCCGCGCAGGGTCCGGAAGCCGTGCAGCTGCAGCAGGAGGTGTTGCGCGACCTGCGCCACGCGTTGCGCCAGCTGCGCCAGCTGTCGCTGGAGCTGCGTCCGCCGCTGCTCGACGAGGGCGGCCTCGAGGCGGCGCTGCGCTGGATGCTCGAACGCATGCTGGCGACGCGGCGGATCGAATACCAGCTGACCATCGAGGGCCTGACCCAGCGCCTCCCGCCGGCATTGGAGATCACCACGTACCGGATCATCCAGGAAGCGCTGACCAACGTGATCCGCCACGCCGGCGCGCGCCACGTGCAGGTGGAGCTGCACGTCAGCCCGGACGAGCTGATCCTGCGCGTCGGCGACGACGGCCGCGGCTTCGACGTCAACGCGGTGCGCCGGCGCTCGCGCGACGGCGACAGCCTCGGCGTGCTCAACCTCAGCGAGCGCGCGGTGCTGGTCGGCGGCCAGTGCGAGATCGTGTCGACGCCCGGTGCCGGTTGCGTGGTGCTCGCGTGGCTGCCGCTGCCGCGCAATACGCCTCGCGCCACGAACTGAGCAACGCCAAGGCTCGACAGTGGGCGCACGGTCGCAGTTCCGACGTTGCGCGCTCAAGAATCCGCCGCCGCGCGCGCTACCTCCTCCAGAAGCCGTATGACCCGGAGGTTGTGTGCGCATCGTCGTGGTTGGTCACAGTTCCCAGACCCTCGCCCCACTGGCGGCCGAACTGGCCGATTACGACGCAAGCTGGCGCGTCCGCCCCGTACCCGACCCGCACGCCGCGATCGCTACGGTCGCCAACGACGGCGCGGACGTCGTCGTCGCCGGCCTGCAGGACGGCAGCGGCCCGGCGCTGTTCGAAGCGCTGCGCGGCTCGCATCCGCAGGTCACCCGCCTGCTGCTGCTCGATGTCCATGAGCACGTCGTGCCGCTCGGCACGCTGGAGAGCGCGCATCGCCTGCTCGATCGCCCGCTGCAGGGCGACCAGCTGATCGACGCGGTCGAAAGCCTGGTGCAGTTGCGCGAGCTGTTCGGCGATGCCGCGCTGCACAGCGTCGCAGGCCAGGTGGAGCCGCTGACCGCGCGCGCCAAATCCAACCCGGAACTGCTGTGCGCACTCGACGACCCCGGCAGCGCACCGGCGCAGATCGCACGCTTGATCGCCAAGGATCCGGTGCTCGCGGCCAAGGTGCTCAGGCTGTGCAACTCGGCGTGCTTCTGCGGCGGACGGGCGGTCACCGACCTGCGCTGCGCGGTGCTGCGCCTCGGCACGCCGACGCTGCGTCGGCTGGTGATGGCCAACGAGGTGCTGTCGCTCGCCAGCAACGAGGACGCCGAACGCGATCCGATCCGCCGACGCGCACGCGTCGCCGCGCAACTGGCGTCGCGCCTGCTCGGTGGCAGCTGCGCGGAACTGGCGGCGACCGCGTCGCTGCTGTCCGAGGTCGGCCGCCTGTTGCCGTCCACGCGCGCCGGTGGCGCCGAGCCGCACTACGCCGCGACCGGCGCGTATCTGCTCGGCCTGTGGGGATTGCCGATGGCGATCGTCGAAGGCGTCGCCCACCACCACCAGCCGCAGCGCAGCCGCACGCGCGGGTTCTGGGTCAGCGGCGCGGTGCACGTGGCGCGCGCGCTCGCCGCCAACGAACCGGTGGACGAGGACTACCTGGCGTCGGTATCGATGCTCGACCGTCTGCCGCGCTGGCGGGCGATGGCGGAGGAGCTCGCCGAAGCCTGCTGAGCGCGCTCGCACGGCCGGCTCTCGGCTCTCACGACACGTCCGCTCCGTCTGACGCCCCGTCCGACGCCGCGTCGCCGCTGCGGGCCTGCGCACGCGCCGCGCGCAGACGGTCGAGCTTCTCCTTGAGCTTTGCCTCCAGCCCGCGTTCGAACGGCCGGTAGTACACGCGCTCTCCCATCGCGTCCGGAAACGCGGTCTGGTCGAGCGCGATGCCGCCGTCCAGCTCGTGGTCGTACTGGTAGCCGCGGCCGTAGCCCAGCTGCTTCATCAGTCTGGTCGGCGCGTTGCGCAGGTGCAGCGGCACCTCCTGGGTGCCGTGCTCGCGCACGTCGCGGCGCGCCTCGCCGAACGCGACGTAGGCGGCGTTCGATTTCGCGGTGCTCGCGAGGTAGATCGCCACCTGCGCCAGCGCGAGCTCGCCTTCCGGGCTGCCGAGGCGCTCGTAGGTGTCCCAGGCGTCGATCGCCATGGCGAGCGCGCGCGGGTCGGCGAGCCCGATGTCCTCGACCGCCATGCGGGTGAGGCGGCGCGCGAGGTAGATCGGGTCGCAACCGCCGTCGAGCATCCGCGCCAGCCAGTACAGCGCGCCGTCGGGATTGGAGCTGCGCACGGATTTGTGCAGCGCCGAGATCTGGTCGTAGAACTGCTCGCCGCCCTTGTCGAAGCGGCGCGTGCGGTCGGCCAGCACTTGCGCGAGCGTGGCCTCGGTGACCTCGCCGCCCTCGCCCTCCGCCAACTCGGCGGCGATCTCCAGCAGCGTCAGCGCGCGGCGCACGTCGCCATCGGCGGCGCCGGCGATCTCGCGCAGCGCGCGCTCATCGACGCGCAGCCCGCGCCCGCCGAGCCCGCGTTCGGCATCCTCGAGCGCGCGCTGCAGCGCCTGCGCGATGTCGTCGATCGACACCCCCTCCATCACGTGCACGCGGCAGCGCGACAGCAACGCCGAGTTGAGCTCGAACGACGGGTTCTCGGTAGTGGCGCCGACGAACAGGATCGTGCCGCGCTCGATGTGCGGCAGGAACGCATCCTGCTGCGCCTTGTTGAACCGGTGCACCTCGTCGACGAACAGCACGGTGCGGCGGCCGATCGCGAAGCGGCGCTCGGCTTCGGCGAGCACCTGGCGCACGTCCGGCAGACCGGACAGCACCGCCGAGATCGCATGGAACTCGGCATCCGCGTAGCGCGCGAGCAGCAGCGCGAGCGTGGTCTTGCCGCAACCGGGCGGCCCCCACAGCACCATCGAGTGCACGTGGCCGCTCTCGATCGCCCGCCGCAGCGCCGAGCCCGGCGCCAGCAAACGGCGCTGGCCCACCATCTCGTCGAGCGTGCGCGGGCGCATCCGCTCGGCCAGCGGCCGCAGCGTCTCGCGGTCGGGACTCAGCAGATCGGGCGTGAGGTCGGGCGTGCTGCGGCGGGCCACGGGCGCGGTCGAACGGACGGGCCTGCCACCTTAGCAAGAGCGCCGTGGCGGTCGGGAGCGCTAGCGCGGCGCCGCCGGCGTCTCGCCGAGCCGATAGGTCAGGTGGCGCCAGCGCGCGCCGGGCGCATCCCACACCGCCGAAATCTGCAGCGGCGCGCGGCCTTCGGCGGCGAAGTCGGCGTGGCCGCGGGCGTCGATGCGGTGGTGGCGCGCATCCACGCCCTGCACCGCAAGCGCGTCGAGCTCGAACGCGACCGGCTGCCCGGCGAACTCGGCCGCCAGTGCCCGCTGCATGGTCTCGCGGAGCGCGGCACGCAGCTGCGGCGGCGCCTCGTCCGCGCCTTCCCGGGCCGCGAGCGAGAGCCGCAGCTCGGTCAACTGCGCGATGCCGATGTCGTAGCCGGCATCGAAGCCGAAATCCAGCCACGGCCCGGCGTCGTCGAAGCGCAGACGGCCGCCGCCGCGCAGGCGCCGGTCGCGCAGGCTGAGCGGCGCGATCTCGAGCCGCTCTACGTCGACCGCGAGCGCGCGCGGCCGGAACTCGCCCGCGATCGCCGCTTCCAATTGGCGCTCGAGCGCGGCGCGATCGAGCGCCTGCTCCACGGCCACCGCCGGCGTCGCCGGCGGCGTCACCGCACCGGCACCCATCCACAACGCAAGCCCCAGCCACACCACCGACGACGACTGCCGCACTGCCACCGCTCCTGCCGAATACAGGAGCACTGTGGAAATGCCGCGGTCGACGCACCGTGAGCCGGCTGTCTGCCTGCTGAAGGTTTCAGCCGCCTGCTGGCACTCGGAAACGCGAACGGCGGGCCGTGCCCGCCGTTCGCCGCTCCCTGCGCGAGTGGAGCTCAGCCTTCGCCGATGACGTCCACGCCCTTCGGCGGCGTGAAGCGGAAGCGTCCGGCGGCGAACGCGGGATTGCGCTTCCAGCCGTCGAAACGGATTACCGTGCGCTGGCCGGCACCGTCGATGATCTCAAGCGTGGCGAGCTGGCCGCCGGCGAAACCCAGCCGCGCGCTGCGGAAGCCGGCGTCCTCGCCCTGCTTCGGCTGCAGCTGCAGCCACTCGATACCATCGCGCGCACCGGCCTCCTCGACCACGAACTGGCGCTCCAGCCGGCCGGGATCGATCAGCGCCGACAGCGGGTGGTTCTGCTCTTCCGGCCCCTGCGCACGCACGGTGACCTGCTCGAGGTCCGGCTCGTAGTTCCACACCTTCCTGCCGTCGGCGAGGATCAGCTGCGGGTACGGCCTGGCGTACTCCCAGCGGAACAGGCGCGGCGCCGACAGCGCCACGGTGCCGCTCGCAGTCTCCTTCACCTTGCCGCGCGCGTCGAAGACCTGCTGGCTGAAGCGGCCTTCTAGCCCCTTCAGCCCCTGGGTGAACGTCGTCAGGTCGGCACGCGCCCCGGCCCAGGCGGGCAGCGCGGCGCAGGCGAAAACGGCGGTCAGACCAAGCTTGAGCATCCGGTTCATCGGGGCGTCCGTCGGGGCGAGGTGCGGCGAGTCTGCCGCGGGGAAACTGAATAGGGTGCGGATACGCGAGGACCGCGTGAACGCGTGTTCAGACCTTGGGCGGCGGTGGCGCCAGCACCGTGCGGTCGCCGTTGTGCTCGGGCGGGCTGACGATGCCGGCCGCCTCCATCGCCTCGATCAGGCGCGCGGCGCGGTTGTAGCCGATCTTCAGCCGCCGCTGCACGCCGGAGATCGACGCGCGCCGCGACTCGGTGACGATCTTTACCGCCTCGTCGTAGAGCGGATCGGACTCGTCACCGCCACCGCCGCCGGATTCCGGCAGCCCCGTCGGCCCGACCACCACGCCGTCGCCGAGCGTCTGCACTTCCTCAAGCACGCCGTCGATGTAGTCCGGCGCGCCGCCCTGCTTCAGGAAATCGACCACGCGGTGGACCTCCTCGTCGGCGACGAACGCGCCATGCACGCGCTCGGGCATGGCCGTACCGGGCGGCAGGTACAGCATGTCGCCGTGGCCGAGCAGCGTCTCCGCGCCGGACTGGTCGAGGATCGTGCGGGAATCGATCTTGCTCGACACCTGGAACGCGATGCGGGTCGGGATGTTGGCCTTGATCAGGCCGGTGATCACGTCTACCGACGGCCGCTGCGTGGCGAGGATCAGATGGATGCCGGCCGCGCGCGCCTTTTGCGCGAGACGGGCGATCAGCTCCTCGACCTTCTTGCCGACGATCATCATCATGTCGGCGAATTCGTCGATGAACACGACGATGTACGGCAGCGTCTCAAGAGGCCGCGGCGCCTCGCCCAGCTCCGCGTTCGGCTTGAACAGCGGGTCCATCAGCGGCTGGCCGGCGTCGATCGCGTCCTTCACTTTCTTGTTGAAGCCGGCGAGGTTGCGCACGCCGACCGCGCTCATCAGCTTGTAGCGGCGCTCCATCTCCGCCACGCACCAGCGCAGGCCATTGGCGGCCTCCTTCATGTCGGTGACCACCGGCGCCAGCAGATGCGGGATGCCCTGATAGACGCTGAGTTCCAGCATCTTCGGGTCGATCATCAGCATCCGCACGTCCTTGGGCGAGGCCTTGTACAGCAGGCTCAGCACCATTGCGTTGACCGCGACCGACTTGCCCGAACCGGTGGTGCCGGCGACCAGCAGGTGCGGCATGCGTGCGAGGTCGGCCACGGTCGGCCGGCCGGCGATGTCCTTGCCGAGCGCCAGCGTCAGCGGGCTTGGCGACTTGTCGTATTCCTTCGAGCGCAGCAGCTCGGAGAGATAGATCATCTCGCGGCTGACGTTCGGGATCTCCAGACCGATCACCGATTTGCCCGGGATTACGTCGACCACCCGCACCGACTTCACCGACAGCCCGCGCGCGATGTCCTTATCGAGCGAGCTGATCTGGCTGACCTTCACGCCCGGGGCGGGCTCGAGCTCGAAGCGGGTGATGACGGGGCCCGGATAGGCGCCGACCACCTGCGCCTCGATACGGAAGTCGCGCAGCTTGAACTCGATCTGCCGCGACAGCGTCTCCAGCGTCTGCTCGTCGTAACCCTTCGGCTGCGGCTTCGGATCGTCGAGCAGCGACAGCGGCGGCAGGCCGCTGGCATCGCCGACGTGGAACAGCGGAATCTGCTGCTCGCGTTTGGCGCGCTCGCTCTTCTCCACCACCGGCGCGGGCGGCGGCTCGATCTTGACCGGCGCGCGCTTGGCGCGCAGTTCGGAATCGACCTTGCGGACCTCCTCGCGTTCCTCGCGCAGCGCGCGCGCCTGCTGCCACTGGGTGGCCTGCTGGGTGCCGCGGCGGAACAGCTTCTGCAGCAGCGGGCCGAGCGCCAGCGTCCACGCACCGAGGCGGTCCATCACCGCCAGCCACGACAGGCCGGTCGCCAGCGTCACCGACACCAGCAGCAGCGCGAGCAGGAACAGGTTGCCGCCGACCACGCCGAAGCCGCGGTCGAGCGACGTGCCGACCAGCGAGCCCAAAATGCCGCCGGCACCGGCCGGGAAATCGATCACGCTACCGACCCGCAGCTGCAGCAGGCCGGTGGCCGACACCAGGAAGCCGACGATGCCCACCAACCGCAGGGCCGGACCGAACTCGCGGTCGGTCTCGTCGCGCTCGCTGCCGAACAGCGCCAGCCAGGCCACGTAGCCCAGGATCAGCGGCAGCAGGAACGCGACGTAGCCGCACAGATAGATCAGCACATCGGCCACCACCGCGCCGACCTGGCCGCCGAGGTTGTGCAGCGGCGCGGCGATGCTGCCCTGGCGCGACCAGCCCGGATCGGCCGGCGAATAGGTCGCCAGGCAGACCAGCAGGTACAGTAGGACCGGCGCGATCAGGATGAGCGCGATGTCGCGCAGCAGACGCTGCCGGCGCGGCGACGGCGGGGATTTCTCGGCCCGGAGCTTTTTCCGGCTGGCGACGGAGGCCTGCGCCACGGTGAGGATCTGCCTCAGATTGGTTCCGTTAGCCGTTGAAGATACAGGAAAACGGGAACCGGGGCCGGCACGGGCCGGCCCCGCTGGAGGCGATGCTTACAGCTTCATGCCCTGCAACGCCGGGTGCACCAGGCGGCCGCCCTCGACGTTGATGCCGCGCAGCAGCGGCTGGCTGTCGCGCCAGTTGCCGGACGCGAGCTTGGTGACCCACGGCAGGATCGCCGCGCAGATCGCCTGCGAGCTGGTCTGCGGCACCGCGCCCGGCATGTTGGTCACCGCGAAGTGGGTGACGCCTTCCTCGACGTAGGTCGGCTCCTTCCAGGTGGTCGGCCGCGAGGTTTCGAAGCAGCCGCCCTGGTCGATCGAGATGTCGACCACCACGCTGCCGTCCTCCATGCCGCGCAGCATCTCGCGGGTGAGCACGTGCGGGGCCACCGCGCCGGTGACCAGCACCGCGCCGATGACCAAGTCCGCGGAGGCGACCTCGCGCGCGACCACTTCGTCGTACGGGTACAGCGCGGTGACGTTGTTGCCCAGGCGCATCATCGCGTCCATGCGGTCCTGGCGCTTCTCGAACACCACCACGTTGGCGCCGCCCGCGGCCGCCAGCGCCGCGGCGTTGCCGCCTGCCGCGCCCGCGCCGAACACCACCACCTTGCCGCGCTCGGTCGACGGCAGGCCACCGAGCAGCTTGCCCTTGCCGCCCATCGGCTGGTGCAGTAGGTGCGTGCCGACCTGCACGCCGATCTTGCCGGCGATGATCGACATCGGCGCCAGCAGCGGCAGCGAGCCGTCGTCCAGCTCGACCGTCTCGAACGCGACGCCGGTCAGGCCGATGTCGAGCAGGCGGCGGGTCAACTCCGGCAGCGGCGCCAGGTGCAGGTAGCAGAACAGCAGGTGGTCGCGACGCAGGTGCTGCAGGTCGCCTTCGATCGGCTCCTTGACCTTGACGATCAGCTCGCCCTTCTCGTACAGCGCGGCCGCGTCCGGCGCGATCTTGACGCCCAAGCGCGAATAGTCGGCGTCCTTGAAGCCGCTCTTCAGGCCAGCGCCCTGCTCGATCCACACTTCATGGCCGCGGTTGACCAGATCGCCCGCAGCCGCGGGCACCAACGCCACGCGACCTTCGAGGGTCTTGGTTTCCTTGGGAATACCGATACGCATTGGTGTCTCCGGCGGCCCAGAAAAAACGCCGCATGCGCGGCGCGTGCTAGGCCGGATTGTCGTGTTGATGACGTCGTTGAGGGGGCTGCAACGATACGTCGGCTCCGCGCGCCTTGTCTTGTCGCGGTGTGACCGCCAAGCTATCCGGACGTGTCCGCCGGCGCTCGACCGGCCCGCACGCCGCCGTATCAACGCCAGCGGATTATATACATGACCCCCACCAAGCACTCCCGCGTCCTGATCCTCGGCTCCGGCCCCGCCGGTTGGACCGCCGCGGTCTACGCCGCACGCGCCAATCTCAAGCCGCTGGTCGTGACCGGGCTGCAGATGGGCGGCCAGCTGATGACCACTACCGAAGTGGACAACTGGCCCGGCGACGCGCACGGCCTGATGGGCCCGGACCTGATGGCGCGAATGCAGGCACACGCGGAACGCTTCGATACGGAAATCGTGTTCGACCATATCCACAGCGCCGACCTGTCGCAGCGCCCGTTCCGCCTGCGCGGCGACAACGGCGAATACACCTGCGACGCGCTGATCATCGCCACCGGCGCCACCGCCAAGTACCTCGGGCTGCCGTCGGAAGAGCTGTTCAAGGGCCGCGGCGTGTCCGCCTGCGCCACCTGCGACGGCTTCTTCTACAAGGACCAGGACGTCGCGGTGATCGGCGGCGGCAACACCGCGGTCGAGGAGGCGCTGTACCTGTCCAACATCGCGCGCAAGGTGTACCTGGTGCACCGCCGCGACACGCTGCGCGCCGAGAA
>DASQMI010000087.1:0-32906 GCA_035645555.1 Lysobacter sp.
AGGATGCGCCGGAACGCTTCACCGACGGTGTCGCGCGCGTGCTCGACTACCTCGCCGCCGGCGACGTGTTCCAGGCCAATCTCTCGCGCGGCTGGCGCGCGCGCTTCGCCGAAGCGCCCGCGCCGGCGGCGCTGTTCGCGCAGCTGCGCCGGCACAACCCGGCGCCGTTCGCCGGCCTGTTCGCGCAGCCGGGCTGGGCGGTGGTGAGTTCTTCGCCGGAGCGGCTGGTCGCCGTGCGCGGCGAGCGGGTGGAAACCCGGCCGATCGCCGGCACGCGGCCGCGTCTGCCGGGCGACGACGATGCCGCGCGGGTGCGCGAGCTGGTCGGGCATCCGAAGGAACGCGCCGAGCACGTCATGTTGATCGATCTGGAGCGCAACGACCTCGGCCGCGTGTGCGTGCCGGGCAGCGTCGAGGTCGACGAGCTGATGACGGTGGAAAGCTACGCGCACGTGCACCACATCGTGAGCAACGTGCGCGGGCGCCTGCGTGCGGACGCCACGCCCGGCGAGGTCATCCGCGCGGTGTTCCCGGGCGGCACCATCACCGGCTGCCCGAAGGTGCGCTGCATGCAGATCATCGCCGAGCTGGAAGGCGTCGGCCGCGGCGTCTACACCGGCGCGATGGGCTGGTTGAACCGCGATGGCGACCTGGACCTCAACATCCTGATCCGCACCGCCGAGCTCCAAGGCGACACGCTGCGCTTCCGCACCGGCGCGGGCATCGTCATCGATTCGGTGCCCGAGCGCGAACTCGACGAGACGCGGGCCAAGGCGCGCGGCCTGCTGCGCGCGCTCGGGGTCGACGGCTAGTCCGACGCGCGGCAGTCTCCGCGGCACCTGCCCGGCGAGCGCGCCCGCGCCGCTGTCGCGCCGTACTGGCCGGGCGGCGCGCGCGCCGAGGCCGGCGGTCCACGCGCTGTTCGTCTGCAACGCGGCGCGGGGTATCCTGCCCGTCGCGCGGCTCGGCCGTCGCCGCTGGTCGCCGCATCCTGCGGTGGACGCGTTGCGGCGCCGCCTGGGCGAGGCGCATCCCGCGTTCGCGTACTGACGGAGGTGTCGTGGCTCGCAGCCGCAAGCGCCGCTTCGGCGGCACCCTGATCCTGCTGCTGGTGCTGGCCGTCGCCGTGGCCGGCTGGGGCTACCGTCACTATGCCGCGTTCGTCGGCGCTCCGCTCGCCACGGTGGAGGCGGGCACGCGGATCACGGTCGAGCCGGGCGATTCGCTCCCGGCGGTGCTGCGCAAGCTGCGCGCGGCCGGCGTCCAGCAGGGGCACGACCTCGAGTGGCGGCTGCTGGCGCAGCGGCTCGGTGCCGCCGGGCGCCTGCAGGTCGGCGAATACGAGCTCACCGCGCAGACCACGCCGGAGGCGCTGCTGACCGCAATGCGCGACGGCCGCGTGGTCAGCTACCGCTTCACCATCGTGCCGGGCTGGAACATCCGCGACTTGCGCGCCGCGCTCGCGCGCGCAAAGCCGCTGAAGCAGACGATCGCGGCGCTCGACGATGCCGCGCTGATGAAGGCGCTCGGCAAGCCGGGCCAGCATCCGGAGGGCCGCTTCCTGCCGGAGACCTACCACTACGCCAGCCGCGACAGCGACCTCGACGTGCTCCGGCGCGCGCACGCGGCGATGGAGCAGGCATTGGAGCGTGCATGGGCGCAGCGCGCGCCCGACAGCGTGCTGAAGTCGCCGGACGAGCTGCTGGCGCTGGCCTCGATCGTCGAGAAGGAAACCGGCGTGGCGGAGGAACGCCCGCGAATCGCGGGACTGTTCGCGCGCCGCCTGAAGATCGGCATGAAGCTGCAGACCGATCCCACGGTCATCTACGGCCTCGGCACCGCCTACGACGGCAACCTGCGGCGCGTGCATCTGGAAACCGACACCCCGTACAACACCTACACCCGCGCCGGGCTGCCGCCGACGCCGATCGCGATGCCGAGCGAGGACGCGTTGATGGCCGCCGCGCGGCCCGCACCCGGCGAGGATCTGTTCTTCGTGGCCGTCGGGGATGGCAGCGGGCGCCATCGTTTCGCGCGCACGCTGGAGGAACACAACGCCAACGTGCGCGCCTACCTGCAGCAGTACCGTGCCGCGCGACGCGCGGAGAGCGCATCGCGATGAATCTGCGCACCGAGCCGCGCCTGATCACCCTCGAAGGCGGCGAAGGCGCCGGCAAGACCACCGTACTGGCCGCACTGCGCGAGTGCCTGCAGGCCGCCGGCCACGAAGTGGTGAGCACGCGCGAGCCCGGCGGCACGCCGCTCGCCGAGCAGATCCGCGCTTTGCTGCTCGCCGGCGACCACGAGCCGCCGTCGGCGCAGACGGAGCTGCTGTTGATGTTCGCCGCGCGCGCGCAGCACGTGCGCCTGACGATCCTGCCGGCGCTGGCGCGCGGCGCGTTCGTGCTGAGCGACCGCTTCACCGATTCCAGCTACGCCTACCAGGGCGGCGGACGCGGCCTGGATGCGGCGCTGATCGCCGAACTCGAGCACCGCGTGGTCGGCATCCGCCCGGGACTCACGTTGCTGCTCGACCTGCCGGTCGCGCACGGCCGCGAGCGCACCCGCGGGCGCGATCTGTATCCGGACCGCATCGAGCGCGAGCAGGACGCGTTCTTCGAGCGCGTGCGTGAGGCATTCCGCGCGCGCGCGACGGCCGAGCCCGACCGTATGCGCGTGATCGACGCGACCCCGGCCCCGGCGCAGGTGGCCGGCGCCGCGGTCGCGGCATTGCAGCGCTACCTGGAGACGCTGCGGTGAGCCCGTTCGCGCCTTGGCAGCAGCGCATCTACGCGCAGGCCGCCGCCGCGATCGACGGCGCGCGGCTCGGCCATGCGCTGCTGTTCGCCGGTCCCGCGCAGCTCGGCAAGCGCGCGGTCGCCGAACGGCTGGCGCAGCGGCTGCTGTGCACGGCGCGCGGTGCCGACGGCGAACCCTGCGGCGGCTGCCGCAGTTGCCATCTGACCGCCAACGGCGCGCATCCCGATCTGCACGGCATCGGTTTCGAGCTCAACCGCGAAGGCACCCGTCTGCGCACCGAACTGGTGATCGAGCAGATCCGCGCGCTGTCGGAGAAGCTCGCGCTGACGCCGCAGTACGGCGGGGCGCAGGTGGCAATCGTCGATCCGGCCGATGCGATGAACGCGGCGGCCTGCAACGCCCTGCTGAAGACGCTGGAGGAGCCGGTGCCCGGGCGCTACCTGTGGCTGGTCAGCGCGCATCCGGCGCGATTGCCGGCCACGATCCGCAGCCGCTGCCAGCGCCTCGAGTTCCGCCTGCCGCCCAGGCAGGAAGCGCTCGACTGGCTGCTCGCGCAAGGCCATCGCGAGCGCGATGCGCTCGAGGCGCTCGAGGCCGCGCGTGGCCACCCGGGATTGGCGCACGCCTGGCTGCAGGGCGAGGGGCTTGCGCTGCGCCGCGAGGTCGCGCGCGATCTCGACCAGCTCGCGCGTGCGGAGGCGGCCGCGCTCGCCACCGCGCAGCGCTGGGTCGCCGACGAGCACGCCGAGCTGCGCCTTCGCCACGCGGCCGATCTCGCGCTCGACCGCGCGCGCGACTTGACCGATGCCGTCGAGGTGCGCAGGCTGGCGGCATGGTTCGACCGCGCCAACCGCACGCGTGACCTGTTGCGCACGACCGTGCGCGCAGACTTGGCGGTGGCCGAACTGTTGATGGCCTGGGGCGACGGGGAGCCGCGCCGGGCGAGCACCGGGAGTACGCGATGACTGCAATGGGAACGGGCGCCGGACGGCAGGGCATCCTGTCGGTCGCCATCAAGGACAAGGCGCAGCTCTATCACGCCTACATGCCGTTCCTGCGCAACGGCGGGTTGTTCGTGCCCACGCCGAAGCGCTACTTCCTGGGCGATGAAGTGTTCATGCTGGTGACACTGCCGGATTCGCCCGAACGCCTGCCGGTCGCCGGCAAGGTGGTGTGGGTCACGCCGGTCGGTGCGCAAGGCAACCGGCCGGCCGGCATCGGCGTGCAGTTCGCCGACAGCGCCGAGGGCGACGCGGTGAAGGGCAAGATCGAGACCCTGCTGGCCGGCATGCTGAGCAGCGAGCGGCCGACGCACACGATGTAAGCGCGTCGCCCGCCCGACGCTCAGCCGGCGCGCAGCGCCGGATGGTCCCAGCCCGGGCGTGGAGCGAAACGCGCGCCATACTTTGCCTGCAACGCCTCCAGCCGCGCGCGCACCGCTTCGACCCCGGTCTCGCGGATGTACTGGATCGGACCGCCGCGGAACGGCGCGAAGCCGGTGCCGAAGATCACGCCGGCATCGAGCAGTTCGTCGTCGGCGACCACGCCATCGTGCAGGCACGCGACGCACTCGTTGAGCATCGGCAGGATCAAACGGTCCTGCAGGTCGTCCGGCGCGCGGTAGTCCTGCGGCAGCGCCGGCTTCACCGGCTTGCCGTTCTCCCAGCGGTACAGGCCCTGGCCGTCCTTCTTGCCGCGCTTGCCAGGCTCCGGCGGCGCGGACAGCGCGGCCGGAATCTGCAGCCCGAGGAACGGCGCGAGTTCCGCGCCCACCCCGGCGGCGACATCCAGACCCACCGTGTCGAGCAGCTCGATCGGGCCCATCGGCATGCCGAACGCGAGCGCGGCCTTGTCGATCGCCGGGCCCGGGATGCCGTCGGCCAGCGCGGTCGCCGCTTCCAGCATGTACGGGAACAGCACGCGATTGACCAGGAAGCCCGGCGTGCCCGCGACCGGCACCGGCAGCTTGTCGATCGCGCGGCAGAACGCCGCGAGCCGGCGCTCGGTTTCCGGCGCCATTCCGTCGTGCCGGATGATCTCCACCAGCGGCATCATCGCCACCGGGTTGAAGTAATGCAGGCCGGCGAACTGCGCCGGGCGACGCAGCCCGGGGCGCAGCTCGGTCAGCGGGATCGACGAGGTGTTGGTGGTCAGCAGCGCGTCGGGTTTGAGCTGCGGCTCGACGTTCGCGTACAGCGCCCGCTTGGCCTCGGGGTTTTCGATGATCGCCTCGATCACCAGATCCGCCTGCGCGGCTCCTTCGCCGGTGGGATCGCCCTTGAGTCGTGCGGCGACTTCGGCGCGCCTGGTTTCGTCCTTGACCTTCTTTTCGAACAGCGGCTTCGCGCGTTCGAGCGCGCCGTCGATGAAGCGCTGCTCGCGGTCGTTGAGGGTGACGCCGAAGCCCTTGTAGGCCGACCACGCGGCGATGTCGCCGCCCATCACACCGGCGCCGACGACGTGCACGTGGCCGATACCGTGCTCCTTGCCGCCCTGGCTCTTCAGCCGTTCCTGCAGGAAGAACACCCGGATCAGGTTGCGCGCGGTCGGCGTCGAGGCCAGCTTGACGACCGACTTGCGCTCGGCCGCGAGCCGCGCCTGGATGCCGCCGCCGCTACGGCGCCATGTCTCGATCAGCGAGTACGGTGCAGGGTAATGTTCCTTGCGCGCCTTGCGCGCCACCTGCTTGACCAGCATCGGCGCGAGGATCTGGCGTGCCGGCCAGGTGTTGGTCGCCCAGCCGAGCAGGCGCTGCCGCAGCGGGCGTTCGGCGCCGCGCCGGGCGATCTCCACCGCGGCGTCGAGCAGGAACGGCGCGTCCACCACCTTGTCGACCAGGCCGATCGCGCGCGCCGCTTTCCCGGACAGGCTGCGGCCGGTCAGCATCAGGTCGAACGCCGCCGGCGCGCCGACCAGCCGTGGCAGGCGCACGCTGCCGCCCCAGCCCGGATAGATGCCGAGCTTCACCTCGGGCAGGCCGATGCGGGTGGATGGGTCGCTGCTGGCCACCCGGTAGCGGCAGGCGAGCGCGATCTCGGTGCCGCCGCCCATGCAGAAGCCGTGGATCGCCGCGACCGTCGGGCAGGGCAGCTCGGCCAGGCGCTGGAACACCTGCTGGCCGCGGCGGATGGCGTCGGCCACCGTGCCCTGCGCGTCGAAGTGCTGGAACTCGCGGATGTCCGCGCCGGCGATGAAGCCGGAAGGCTTGGCCGAGCGCAGGACCAGGCCGCGCGGCGGATCGATCGCCACCCGCTCCAGCAGCGCGTCCAGCTCGATCAGCACGTCCTGCGCGAACGTGTTCACCGCGGCGCCGAAGCGGTCGAACGACAGGACCAGCACACCGTCTTCGCGCAGCTCTGTGGTCCAGTGCTGGAAGCGGAGACCGTCCATGCCTGCTGTCATCGCGGCACCATCCGTTCACGTATGGGATCTGCCGTTATCATCCCGACCTTGTTTCGCCGGCGTCAAATGGCGCGTGCCGTCCGGCGGCGGCCGGTGAACTTTTCCCCGCACGCGCTGTCCCATTGCCCGGCCATGGGCCGCGCTGACTGGAGTGCCGGCACGGCATGGCCGACGACCAACCCATACAACGGGACGTGTCCCCGGAAGCGGAGTTCGACCAGGAGCTGGTCAGGCGTGTCCAGCAGGGCGACAGCGCGGCGTTCGATGCCCTGGTGCGGCGGCACCAGCATCGCGTGCTGGCCGTCGTCGGGCGCTACATCGCCGACTGGAGCGAATGCCAGGACGTGGCGCAGGACACCTTTCTGCGCGCCTACCGGGCGCTCGGCAGCTTCCGTGGCGACGCCCAGTTCTCGACCTGGCTGCACCGGATCGCCGTGAACACCGCCAAGAACCACCTGGTCGCCCACCAGCGCCGTCCGCCGAACGAGGACGTGGACGCCACGGAAGCCGAGCAGTTCGACGCCGGCGAGCGCCTGCGCGAGACCGCCACGCCGGAACATGAACTGCTGCGCGAGGAAATCGAACGAACCGTGATGCGCGCGGTCGAAGGGTTGCCGGAGGAATTGCGGGTCGCCATCACCCTGCGCGAGGTGGACGGCCTGAGCTACGAGGAGATCGCGCAGAGGATGGGCTGCCCGATCGGCACCGTGCGTTCGCGGATCTTTCGTGCGCGCGAGGCGATCGACCAGCAGCTCCGGCCGTTGCTGGACCACGAATCACGGGAGCGCGCGTTCTGATGTCCACGAGCCCCTTCCGCCCTTCGACGCCCGAGACGGGCGACCACGAAACCCTGAGTGCGCTGGTCGATGGCGAGCTGCACGGCGATGCGTCGCGCTTCGCGCTGCGCCGGCTCGGCCATGATGCCGGGTGGCGAAACACCGCGGCGCGTTGGCAGCTGATAGGCGACGTGCTGCGCGGCAATTCGGTGGCGATCGCACCCGACGGCTTCGCTGACCGCGTCGCCGCGCGGCTGTCCGCCGATGGCGCGACGAGGCCGCGGCGCCGGGTCTGGCATTGGGCCGGTGGCGGCGCGCTGGCGGCGTCGCTGGCGCTCGTCGCCTGGTTTGGGCTCGAGCGGTCGACGCCGCGCGCCGATGTCGCCGCGCCGCTGGCGACCGCGCCGCGCACGTCGGCGCCTGCCACCACGCCGGCCGCGTCCGCACCGTCTGCCGCACCGTCTGCCGCACCGGCGGCGGTGTCGCCCGAGCGCGCGCTCGCCGCGCAGGCTCCGTCGCGAAGCGGATCGCGTCCGGCGGCAGGGCGCCCGCCGCAGCGACGTGCGGCGCCCGCGCGGCGCGAGCCGGCGATGCTCGCCGACGCGACGCGCGAAGCGGCGAGCGACAACCCGTTCAACGCACCGCCGGTGGAGCCGGCCGCGCGGCCGTGGCCGCGCTCCGCGCTGCCCGCGCTGGCGCCGGGCGGTGCGATGAACGCGCGCTTCAACGAACCGTCGCCGTACTACCCGTTCGAGCCGCGCCTGCCGGAGGAACCGACGGCGCCGGCATCGCGTCGCTGACCGCGCATGAACCGCGAGCGGCCGCGCGCTTGAAGCGTGCGCGCCTGCCCCGACTTCCTTTCCGTAAGTTCCGATGAGGCCGATTCCGATGAACCGACCCTCCCGTTCGCTGGTCCTCGCCGGCGCGCTCGTGCTGGCGTTGCCGGCCGCGTGCACCGCGCAGGCACCCACGACGCCGATCGCACCACCGCCGTCGGCGACGCCGGCACCGCCGCTGGTACAGGGCCTGCCCGACTTCACCCGGCTGGTGGAGCGCGTCGGGCCGGCGGTGGTCAACATCCGCGCCGAGATCGCGCCGCGCCGCGCGCGCGGCGCCACGCCGTACGACCAGCAGATCCCGGAGATCTTCCGCCGCTTCTTCGGCGAGGAGCTGCCGTTCCCGAACGTACCCGGACCGGACGCGCGCGGCGGCGTCTCGCTGGGCACCGGCTTCCTGATTTCCGACGACGGCTACGTGCTGACCAACCATCACGTGGTGGCCGGCGCTGACGAAATCACCGTGCTGCTGTCCGACCGCCGCGAACTGAAGGCCAAGCTGATCGGCGGCGACGAACAGTACGATGTCGCGCTGCTCAAGGTCGAAGGCAAGGGGCTGCCGTTCCTGCGCGCCGGCAACGCCGGTCTGGTCAAGCCGGGGCAGTGGGTGATCGCGATCGGTTCGCCGTTCGGGCTCGACCATTCCGTCACCGCCGGCATCGTCAGCGCCACCGGCCGCGCCAATCCGTACTCCGGCCAGCAGTACGTGCCGTTCATCCAGACCGACGTGGCGATCAACCGCGGCAACTCGGGCGGTCCGCTGCTCAACACCAGCGGCGAGGTGATCGGTATCAACTCGCAGATCTTCTCCAACTCCGGCGGCTACATGGGCGTGAGCTTTGCGATCCCGATCGATCTTGCGATGAACGCGGCCGAGCAGCTGCGCGCCACCGGCAAGGTCAGCCGCGGCCTGCTCGGCGTCAACGTGCAGGGCATCAGCTCGGAGATGGCGCAGGCGCTCGACCTGCCGGATACCCGCGGCGCGCTGGTGTCGGGCGTGTCGCCCGGCAGCGCGGCGGAGAAGGCCGGCATCCAGCGCGGCGACGTGATCCGCGCGGTCAACGGCCGCCTGGTCAACGCATCCAGCGACCTGCCGCCGCTGATCGGCGCGCAGCGTCCGGGCACGCGGGTGGCGGTGACGGTACTGCGCGACGGCCGCGAGCGCGAGCTCAACGTGGTGCTCGACGCCGCGGAGGAGACCACCGCGGTGCCGACCGCCGACGGTCGCGGTTCGCCGGACGGGGCCGAGCCAGGCGCGCCCGCCGGCCGCAACCCGCTCGGCCTGGTGGCGCAGGATCTCAACGCCGCGCAACGCCGCCAGCTCGGGCTGAACCCGGATGAGGGCGTCCGGCTGGTGCGGGTGGGCGAGGCCGCGGCCGAAGCCGGCCTGCGGCCGGGCGACATCGTGCTGGCGGTCGGCCGCCGGCCGGTCGGTAGCGCAGCCGAGCTCGACCGCGAACTGGCCGGCGCACGCCCCGGCGAGATGGTGATGTTGCTGGTGCGCAGCGGCGACGTCACCCGCTACGTGGCGGTCCGCGCCAGCGGCGAGGATTGAGCCCGGTTCGGCTGCGCCCGCCGGACGGCGGGCGCAGCCGCGTGTGCGATAATCCCGCGTTCCCCTGATCCCGTAAGGCGGCGCGCGCGCCCGCATGCAGCACATCCGCAATTTTTCGATCATCGCCCACGTCGACCACGGCAAGTCGACGCTGGCCGACCGCATCATCCAGATCTGCGGCGGGCTGGAAGAGCGCGAGATGGAAGCCCAGGTGCTCGACTCCAACCCGATCGAGCGCGAGCGCGGCATCACCATCAAGGCGCAGTCGGTATCGCTGCCGTACAAGGCGCGCGACGGGCAGGTCTACCAGCTCAACTTCATCGACACGCCCGGCCACGTCGACTTCAGCTACGAGGTCAGCCGCTCGCTGGCCGCGTGCGAAGGCGCGCTGCTGGTCGTCGACGCCGCGCAGGGCGTGGAGGCGCAGTCGGTCGCCAACTGCTACACCGCCGTCGAGCAGGGCCTCGAGGTGGTGCCGGTGCTCAACAAGATCGATCTGCCGACCGCCGACATCGAACGCGCCAAGAGCGAAATCGAGGCGGTGATCGGTATCGACGCGACCGACGCGGTGGCAATCAGCGCCAAGACCGGCCTCAATGTGGTCGAGGTGCTGGAGGCGATCGTGCATCGCATCCCGCCGCCGAAGCCGCGCGACACCGACAAGCTGCAGGCGCTGATCATCGACTCCTGGTTCGACAACTACCTCGGCGTGGTGTCGCTGGTGCGCGTGATGCAGGGCGAGATCAAGCCCGGCGACAAGCTGCTGGTGATGTCGACCGGCCGCACCCACCAGGTCGACCAGGTCGGCGTGTTCACGCCCAAGCGCAAGGTGCTCGACAAGCTCGGCGCGGGCGAGGTGGGCTGGGTGACCGCGTCGATCAAGGACGTCCACGGCGCGCCGGTCGGCGACACGCTCACCCACGCCAACGATCCCGCGCCGAAGCCGTTGCCGGGTTTCCAGGAGATGCAGCCGCGCGTGTTCGCCGGGCTGTTCCCGGTCGACGCCGAGGACTACCCGGCGCTGCGCGAGGCGCTGGAGAAGCTGCGCCTCAACGACGCCGCGCTGCGCTTCGAGCCGGAGAGCTCCGAGGCGATGGGGTTCGGGTTCCGCTGCGGCTTCCTTGGCATGCTGCACATGGAGATCGTGCAGGAGCGTCTGGAGCGCGAGTACGACCTCAACCTCATCACCACCGCGCCGACCGTGGTCTATGAGGTGCAGAAGACCGACGGCAGCGTGATGAAGCTCGACAACCCGGCCAAGCTGCCGCCGGTGAATCAGATCGAGGAGATTTGCGAGCCGATCATCCGCGCCAACATCCTTACCCCCGAGGATTACATCGGCAACATCATCAAGCTGTGCGAGGAGAAGCGCGGCTCGCAGATCGGCATCACCTACATGGGCAGCCAGGTGCAGATCAGCTACGAGCTGCCGATGGCGGAAGTGGTGCTGGACTTCTTCGACCGCCTGAAGTCGGTCAGCCGCGGCTACGCGTCGCTCGACTACCACTTCCTGCGCTTCCAGCCGGGGCCGTTCGTGCGGGTCGACACGCTGATCAACGGCGACAAGGTCGATGCGCTGTCGATCATCTGCCATCGCAGCCATGCCGACCGGCGCGGCCGCGAACTGTGCGAGAAGATGAAGGACCTGATCCCGCGGCAGATGTTCGACGTCGCGATCCAGGCGGCGATCGGCTCGCAGATCATCGCCCGTAGCACGGTCAAGGCGCTGCGCAAGAACGTGCTCGCCAAGTGCTACGGCGGCGACGTGACGCGCAAGAAGAAGCTGCTGGAGAAGCAGAAGGAAGGCAAGAAGCGCATGAAGCAGGTCGGCCGCGTGGAGATCCCCCAGGAAGCCTTCCTGGCGGTGCTGTCGGTGGACAACAAGTAACGCGCCCCGATTCGGCGGCTTGGGGATTCGGAATCGGTTGCGGGCGGGGTTGCCGCCTGCCGGACTCGACCGGCCTCTCCGGAATGCCTAATCTCCGTCCGTTCGACTCGCCATTCCCTAATCCCGAATCTCCGGACACCCACGCATGCGCTGGTTCGAAATCGCCCTGGTCAGCCTCACCCTGTTCACCGGTGTGGTCTGGCTGCTCGACAAGCTGGTTTTTGCCAAGCGCCGCGCGGCCCAGGCCGATCGCATCGACAGCGACGGCAAGGAGCCGGCGATCATCGATTATTCGAAGGCGTTCTTCCCGGTGCTGGCGGTGGTGCTGATCCTGCGCAGCTTCGTCGCCGAGCCGTTCCGGATTCCATCGAACTCGATGATGCCGACGCTGCTCACCGGCGATTTCATCCTGGTCAACAAGTTCACCTACGGCCTGCGGTTGCCGGTGACCAACACCAAGTTCGTCGAGATCGGCGCGCCCGCACGCGGCGACGTGGTGGTGTTCCGCCCGCCGCAGCATCCCGAGCAGGACTGGATCAAGCGCGTGGTCGGTCTGCCGGGCGACCGCATCGAGTTCGTCGACAACCAGCTGCTGGTCAACGGCCAGCCGGTCGAATACGACCAGGTCGGCAGCTATACCGGGACGGGCAAGGGCGCCGAGATGACGGGCGCGAGCGAGCTGATCGAGAAATTGCCCGGGCATTCGCACCGCGTGCTGGAAACGCCGGACATCGCCTATTTCGGCGAGAGCGCCTGGGAGGTGCCGGCCGGCCACTATTTCGTGATGGGCGACAACCGTGACCGCAGCGAGGACAGCCGCGCCTGGGGCTTCCTGCCCGAGCAGAACATCCGCGGCCGCGCGTTCCTGATTTGGCTGAACTGTGAAGGCTGGTTCTGTTCCGGGGCGTTCGACACCTCCCGCATCGGTACCCGCATCCCGTAAGCTGGACGGGCCGCCCGTGCGCGGCCTTGGGGACGGTCTCATTCGAAAACGGGGAGCAATCCAGATGAAGCGTTCGCAGAGCGGCATGACCCTGCTCGGGTTTCTCATGGTCCTGGCCGTGTTGGGCGTGTTCGCCTACCTGGGCATGAAGGTGGTGCCCATGTACATCGAGTATTTCGCGGTGAAGGACGCGGCCGAGGGCATCGCGCACGAAGCTGATCCGAGCTCGCTCGATGCGACCAAGATCGAGAATCTGTTCTTCCGTCGTCTGGACGTCAGCTACGCCGACAACGTCAAGCCGGAGAACGTGTCGATCGTGCGCAAGGAGGCCGGCTTCGTGCTCACCGTCGACTACGAGGTGCGCCGACCGCTGATCGCCAACCTCGATGTGGTCGGCCACTTCCAGTACACCAAGGAACTGAAGCGGGGCGGTGGGGACTGACCGGCTCGGCCATCGTTTCGCGACGCCTGCGCTGCTCGCGCAGGCGCTGACGCATCGCAGTGCCGGTACCCCGCACAACGAGCGGCTGGAGTTCCTCGGCGACGCGCTGGTCAACCTGATCGTCGGCGAAGCGCTGTACCGGCGCTGGCCGCAGGCCGACGAAGGCGCGCTCACCCGCGCCCGCGCCGAACTGGTGCGCGAATCGTCGCTGGCGGCGATCGCGCGCGCGCTGGCGCTCGGCGAGCGCCTCACCCTCGGACCCGGCGAGATGAAGTCCGGCGGCCATCGCCGCGACTCGATCCTGGCTGATGCGCTCGAGGCCGTGATCGGCGCGATCTACCTCGATGCCGGCTTCGACGCCTGCCGCGACGTGGTGCTGCCGTGGTTCGCGGCGGCGCTGGAAGCGTTGCCGCCGCCGCACAAGGTCGGCAAGGACGCCAAGACCCGACTGCAGGAATGGTTGCAGGCGCGCGGCTGGCCGCTGCCGGCGTACACGCTGCTGAGCGAGAGCGGCGAGGAGCACGCGAAGACGTTCCGGGTCGCCTGCACGCTGGCACAGCCGGAGCTTGCGACCGAAGGCGAGGGCAGCTCACGTCGCGCAGCCGAGCAGATCGCCGCGGAGGCGGCGCTGGCGCGCCTGCGCGAGGAACAGGGCGGTCAGGCCCCGTAGCGCGTCATTGCCCTGCCACGCCGGGGCCCGGACAATCCGCGCATGAATGAACCCTCGTCCTTCCGGGCCGGCCACGTCGCCGTGATCGGCCGCCCCAACGTCGGCAAGTCGACGCTGATCAACGCCCTGGTCGGCGCCAAGATCAGCATCGTCTCGCCGCGGCCGCAGACCACCCGCCACCGTCTGCTCGGCATCGCGAGCTTCCCGGAGGGGCAGCTGGTGCTGGTCGATACCCCCGGCATCCACCGCGACTTCGGCCGGGCCACCGCGACCGCCATGCATCGCTGGATGAACCGCGCCGCGCGCGGTGCGCTGGAGGGCGTGGACGCGGCGATGCTGGTGGTGCAGGCCGGCCGTTGGGACGACGCCGACACGCTCGCCTACGACACGCTCAGGCAGGCGGGGTTGCCGGTGCTGCTGGTGGTCAACCAGGTCGACCGGATCAAGGACAAGGCGGCGCTGTTGCCGTACCTCGCCGAGGTGGCGAACGGCCGCGACTTCGCCTCCGTGCATCCGGTGTCGGCGCTCAAGCGCAAGGGGCTCGAGCCGCTGGTGCGCGACGTGCTCGCGTTGCTTCCGGTGCAGGACGCGCTGTACCCCGAGGACGAGATCACCGACAAGAGCCAGCGCTTCCTCGCTGCCGAACTGGTGCGCGAGCAGCTGATGCGCCAGCTCGGCGACGAACTGCCGTACGCGACCACGGTGGAGATCGAGCGTTTCGAGGAAGAGGGCCGGCTCGCGCGCATCGCCGCGGTGATCTGGGTCGAACGCGACGGCCAGAAGGCGATCGTGATCGGCAAGGGCGGCGAGCGCCTGCGCGAGATCGGCAGCAAGGCGCGCGTGCAGATGGAGCAGCTGTTCGGCCGCAAGGTGTTCCTGGAAACATGGGTTCGTGTGCGCGAGGGCTGGAGCGACGACGAAGCGGCGCTGCGCGCGTTCGGCTACACCGACTGACGCGCGACCGCCGTGCGCTATCTCGGCCAGCCCGCATTCGTGCTGCATACCCGCCCGTGGCGCGAGACCAGCCTGCTGGTCGAGGTGCTGAGCTTCGAGCACGGCCGGATCGGCCTGGTCGCACGCGGTGTGCAGGGCGTGAAGCGGCATGCGCTACGCGCGGCACTGCAGCCGCTGCAGCACATCCGCTTCGATGCCGTGCAGCGCGGCGAGCTCGCCACGCTGAGCGCCGCCGAGGCGCTGGATGCCGCACCGCGCCTGGCCGGCGAGGCCATGCTGGCGGCGTTCTACCTCAACGAGCTGACCCTGCGGCTGGCGCCGCGCCACGATCCGGTGCCGGAATTGTTCGCGGCGTATGCGCGCGCACGCGCGCGCCTGGGCAGCGACGAGCCGCTGGCGTGGACGCTGCGCCGGTTCGAGCGCGATCTGCTGGAGGCGATCGGCGTGGGCCTCGACTGGAGCAGCGATGCCGACGGCCGCGCGATCGACCCGGCCGCGCGTTACCGGCTCGATCCGGAGCACGGACCGCGCCGCCTGCTCAGCGACCGTGGGCAGGACGAACGCAGCCAGGCGGCGACCGGACGCGCGCTGCTGGCGCTCGCCGCCGACACGCAGCCGGAAGGCGAGGATCTCGTCAGTCTGCGCCTCGCGCTGCGCCCGCTGCTGGCGCATTACCTCGGGCCGCGCGGGCTGAAATCGTGGACCATGCTGGGCGAGCTCGCCCGCACGATCGCGCCGCGCGACGAGCGCTGAAGCCGCCGTAGGAGCGGCTTCAGCCGCGATCCGATCCCGCGGCGAACGCGGCCTCGGTGTCGGCGGCGGCATCGTGGAAGTCGCGCAGCGCGATCGCATCGCGCGGGGCGGCGTGAAGCCGTTCGACCGCCGCTTCCAACCGCGCCGCGCCGACGAAACCGCAGCTGGCGCGCAGGCGGTGTAGCACCGCGCGCAGCGCGTCGCCATCGCCGTTGCGGGCGGCATCGTCGACCGCCGCGCGTGCGGCCGGCAGTTCGGCACGGAACAGCGCGCGCAGCGCCGACACGTGCTGCGCGGAACCGAGCGCGCGCTGGGCTTTCGCATCGTCGAGCACCGGCAGCTTGCCGTCCATCCGCGTCGCCTCCGTCGGCGCGGCGAGTGCCGGCAAGTAACGCCGCACTGCGCCCTGCAGCTCCGCCGCCGACAGCGGCTTGATCAGCACTTCGGCGAAGCCGGCCGCGATCAGCGCATCCAGCAGCGCCTTCTCCCGCGCGGCGGTGTGCGCCAGCGCCGGCACGCCGGGCTGCAGCGCACGTAGCCGCGCGAGCAGGGTGGCGCCATCGCCGTCGGGCAGGTGCGCGTCGATCAGCCACAGCGCGAACGTCCCGTCATCGAGCGCGGTGCACGCGCCAGCCGCGGATGCGACCGGCACCACCGCAGCCGGGAGGGCGGCGAGCGCGTCCTGCATGAACGCAGCACTCACGGGATCGTCCTCGACCAGCAGCAGGCGGGGGTGGGCTGACGTCATGCCGGCAGGCTCTCGGTATGCTGGGGCGATGTCGCCGGTAATCGTACGTCGATGGCTTGCGCTTGCGGCGCTGGGGCTGGCCCTGGTGGCGCCGGCGCATGCGCGCACGCTGGGCGCGCGCATCGAGCGCGTCACCACCGCGGCGGCGATGTTGCGCGACGTACAGGTGACGCTCACGTGGCCGGCACAGGCGCAACAGGGTGCGCTGCGGCTGCGCGCCGCGCACCTGGACGCGCCCGATCTCGGCTACGCGCTGCGCGCGCTCGACTGGCAATGCACGCTCACCCGCGAACGCGCCGGCTGGCACTGCGACGGGCCGCTGCGCAGCGCGCACGGAAGCGCGCGGCTGGTGCTCGCATTCGACGACCGCGCCACGCGGGCCGAAGTGCGCCGCGGCGACACCCGCATCGCGCTGCGGCGCGACGCGCGCACGCCCGACCTGACCCGGATCGACCTGACTGCGGTGCCGCTGGCCTGGGCGCAGGCGCTGACCGCGCAGGCGTGGCCGGAGGGCCGCCTGGGCGCGGGCCGCCTCGACGCGCGTCTGCAGATCGCCGCGCCCACTGCGGCGCCGCTGCGCGTGCGCGGTCCGCTGACGCTGCGCGATGCCGCGTTCGACACCCCCGACGGGCTGGTCGCGGGGCAGAACCTGACCGCACGACTGGAACTCGACCTGCGCTTCGGTGCGCGCGACGAGGTGCGGGTGCAGGGCACGCTGGAACGCGGCGAGCTGCTGTTCGGCAACGCCTACGTCGCGCCGCAGCGGCCGGTGGCGCTGTCGCTGGAAGCCCGGAGCGATAGCGGGGCATGGCGCGTGCCGCGCTTCGAGTGGAGCGAAGGCGATGCGCTGCGCGCCTCGGGCGCGGCCGGCTTCGGCGCCGACGGCGGGTTGCGCGCGCTCAGCCTGCAGGCGCGCAGTACGGACCTCGCCGCGTTGCAGGCCGGCTACCTGTCCGGCTGGCTCGGCGTGGCAGGCCTCGGCGAACTGAAGACGCAGGGCGCGTTCGATCTGCGGCTCGATGTCGACGCCGGCGCGCTCGTCGCGGCCAACGCGCGCCTGCACGACGTGCGGATCGATGATCCGCGCGGGCGCTTCGGCTTCGACGGTCTCGACGGCGAGATCGCGTATTCCACTCGCGGTGCGGCGCCCAGCGCGGTGGCCTGGCGCGGCGGGCGCCTGTACGGACTCGAGTTCGGTCCCACGCGGCTGCCGCTCGCCTCCGGCGACGGCGTGCTGCGCCTGCGCGAGCCGGTGGAGATGGCGATCCTCGGCGGTCGGATCGGCTTCGATGCGTTCGAGCTGCGTCCGCCGCGCGACGGCCAGGGGCTCGATGTGCGCTTCGGGCTGTCGCTGGCCGGACTCGAGGTGCAGCGGTTGGCACAGGCGCTCGGCTGGCCGGCGTTCGGCGGCGAGCTGAGCGGACGCATTCCGCAGGCGCGCTACGCCAACGACCGGCTCGAATTCGATGGCGGCCTGTCGATGTCGGTGTTCGACGGCCAGGTGCGGGTCGCGTCGCTGGCGATGGAGCGGCCGTTCGGCACCGCGCCGACGCTGTCGGCCGACATCGAGCTCGACGGGCTCGACCTGCACGCGCTGACTGGCGTGTTCGATTTCGGCAGCATCACCGGCCGGCTCGACGGCCGCATCGGCGGCCTGCGTCTGGTCGACTGGACGCCGGTCGCGTTCGACGCGAGGCTGCAGACCCGGCGCGTGCGCGGCGTCCCGCAACGCATCAGCCAGCGCGCGGTGCAGAGCATCTCCAGCGTCGGCGACGCGTCGCTGGTGACCACGCTGCAGGGCCAGCTGATCCGCCTGTTCGACGATTTCGGCTACCGTCGCATCGGGCTGGCGTGCCGGCTGGTGGACGAGGTCTGCGAGATGGACGGGCTCGGTTCAGCCGGAACCGGCTTTATCATCGTCGAAGGCGCGGGCGTGCCGCGCCTGACCGTGATCGGCTTCAACCGCCGCGTCGATTGGCCGACGCTGGTGGAACGGCTGGCGGCGGCCGGGCAGGGCGATGTGTCGCCGGTGGTCGAATAACTTCGGAGAACCTCCATGCAACGATGGCTGGCTGTACCCGTGATGGCGGCGCTGCTGACCGCCTGCGTCACGATCAACGTCTACTTCCCCGCCGCCGAGGCGCGCGAAGCCGCGCGCGAGTTCGTCGAGAAGGTGATCAGCGAGGACGGCACGACCCAGCCGGCGCCGCAGGAGAAGAAGTCCGGCGGCCCGAACGCGTCGCTGCGGCCGGTGGAGTTCGACTGGCTGGCGCTGATCGGCATCGGCAGCGCGCATGCGCAGACGCCGGACTTCAACATCCGCACCCCGGCCATCCAGGCGATCCAAGCACGGATGGAGGCGCGTTTCGACAGCGAGCTGCGCGCGGCGTTCGACGCCGGCGCGCTGGGCTTCGCCCGCGACGGCACCGTCGTGGTGCGCGATGCCGCCAAGCTCGAGCTCAAGGACCGCGTCGCGGTCAACCAGGCGGTGGCCGAGGAGAACCGCGATCGCAAGGCGCTCTACCGCGAGGTCGCCGTGGCCAATGGCCATCCCGAGTGGGAAGGGCAGGTGCGCGACGTATTTGCCCGCCAGTGGATCGCCAGCGCCCGCGCGGGCTGGTGGTACCAGGACGCCGGCGGCGCCTGGAAGCAGAAATGAGCGGGGCGGGGCGCTTCCGGCGTCCCGCGCCGTAAAATTTCCCGTCGGCATGGAGCCCGCGCCGCCCGCGCGGGCTCCTGCTTTTCCGCGCTCCGTTCATCCCGCCTCCCGAGTTCCGCCCGCCCGTGCCCCGCCTCGACACCACGCCGTTCGAACTTGCGATCACCGACCTGACCCACGACGGACGCGGCGTCGCCCGCCGCGACTCCGGCAAGACCGTGTTCGTCGCCGGCGCGCTGCCGGGCGAGCGCGTGCTGGCGGTGCAGACAGGGCGTCACCGCAGCTTCGACGAGGCACGCACGGTGGAAGTGTTGCAGGCCGCGCCGGAACGCGTGGCACCGCGCTGCGCGCATTTCGGCACCTGCGGTGGCTGCGCGCTGCAGCATTACGCCGAGGAACGGCAGATCCTCGCCAAGCAGCGCGTGCTGCTGGAGAACCTCGAGCGCATCGGCCACGTGACGCCGGCCACCGTGCTGGAGCCGCTCACCGACGCCGCCTGGGGCTACCGCCGCAAGGGCCGGTTCTCGGTGCGCCGGGTCGAGAAGAAGGACAAGACGCTGGTCGGCTTCCGCGAGGCTGATCCGCGCTTCGTCGCCGACCTCGGCGAGTGCCACACGGTGATTCCGCGGGTGGGCGCGCTAATCCCAACGCTGTCGACGCTGATCGACGGCTTGGAGACCCGCCGTGAGATTCCGCAGGTGGAGTTCATCGCCGGCGACGACACCGTCGCGCTGACGTTCCGCCATCTGGTCCCGCTGCCCGACGCCGACCGCGCCGCGCTGGTGGCGTTCGCGCAGGCGCACGGCGTCGCGGTGTTCCTGCAACCGGGCGGGGTCGACAGCGTGCATGCGCTGTGGCCGGACAACCCGAAGCTCGCGTTTGCGCTGCCGCAGTGGGGCATCGAGCTGAGGTTCCGGCCGCTGGACTTCATCCAGGTCAACGCGGGGCTCAATGCGCGCATGATCCAGCGCGCGCTCGACCTGCTGGAGCCGCAGGCGGAGGAGCGCGTGCTCGACCTGTTCGCCGGGCTCGGCAACTTCACGTTGCCGCTGGCACGCCATGCCCGCGAGGTGGTCGGGGTGGAGGGCGATGCCGGGCTGGTGCAGCGCGCGCGCGAGAACGCCGCGCACAACGGCATTGCCAACGCCCAGTTCCATGCCGCCGACCTCGCGCAGGACCTGCGCGGCGAGCCGTGGATGCGCGAGGGCTTCGACAAGCTGCTGCTCGATCCGCCGCGCTCCGGTGCCGACGTCGTGCTCGCGCAGCTGCCGCTCAAGCAGTTCCGCCGCATCGTCTACGTCAGCTGCCATCCGGCGTCGCTCGCCCGCGATGCCGGCTATCTGGTCAACGAAAAGGGCTGGCGCCTGCGCGCGGCCGGGGTGATGGACATGTTCCCGCACACCGCGCACGTGGAGTCGATCGCCGTGTTCGAGCCGCGCTGACATGGGCATCGAGATCGAACGCAAGTTCCTGGTCGCGGGCGATGGCTGGCGCACCGCCGCGCACGCGGTGGTGCCGATGGCGCAGGGCTACCTCAACGACCTCGCCGCGCTCGAACGCGGAGCGATGAACGTCTCGGTGCGGGTGCGCATCGCCGGCGAGCAGGGCTACCTCAACCTCAAGTCGCGCGAGCTCGGGCATACCCGGCAGGAGTTCGACTACCCGATCCCGCTGGAAGACGCGCAGGCGCTGCTGACGCTGTGCGTCGGCGGCCGAGTGGAGAAGCGGCGCCACCTGGTCCGCCACGGCGGCTTCCTGTGGGAGGTCGACGAGTTCCTAGGCGACAACGCCGGGCTGCTGGTCGCGGAAATCGAGCTGCCGGCGGCGGACGCACCGTTCGCGCGACCGGACTGGCTGGGCGCCGAGGTCACCCATCTGCAGCGCTACTACAACCTGGCGCTGGCCGAGCGCCCGTACCGCGACTGGAGCGAGGCCGAGCGCGCGGGCGCCTGAGCTGCTACGCCGACCGCATCTGCGCCACAATCGGCGCCTTCGTCCACGGAGTCCTTCACCCATGCTCGTGATCGGCATCGCCGGCACCGAACTCGACGCGCGCGAGCGCGACTGGCTGCAGCACCCGGCATGCGGCGGCGTGATCCTGTTCGCGCGCAACTTCGCCTCCCGCCAGCAGGCGGGCGAGCTGTGCGCGGCGATCCGCGAGGCCGCGCCGCGCCCGCAGCTGATCTGCGTCGACCAGGAGGGCGGGCGCGTGCAGCGCTTCCGCGATGGCTACAGCGCGCTGCCGCCGCTGGAACCGTTCGGCCGCCGCTACCGCGAGGACCGCGAGGCGGCGATCAGGCTGGCCGAAGAGCACGCCTGGCTGATGGCGAGCGAGGTCCGCGCCACCGGCGTGGACCTGAGCTTCGCACCGGTGGTCGACCTGGGTCGCGGCAACCTCGCCATCGGCGACCGCGCGTTCGACGCCGATCCGCAGGTGGTCGCCGAGTTCACCCGCGCCTACGTCCGCGGCATGCACGGCGCCGGCATGGCGGCGACCCTGAAGCATTTCCCGGGGCACGGCTCGGTCCGCGAGGACACCCATTACGACACCGCGGTCGATCCGCGCCCGCTGGAGGAGATCCGCGCGCACGACCTGGTGCCGTTCGCGGCCGGCATCGAGGCCAAAGCCGACGCGGTGATGATGGCGCACGTGGTCTACCCGGCGGTCGATCCCGAGCCGGCCGGCTATTCGCGGCGCTGGATCGAGGAGATCCTGCGCGGCGAGATGGGCTTCCGTGGCGTGGTGTTCAGCGACGACATCGGCATGGCCGCGGCGTTCTCGGCGGGCGGCGTGAAAGCGCGGATCGACGCCCACCTCGATGCCGGCTGCGATGTGGTGCTGGTGTGCCATCCGGAACTGGTCGAGGAGTCGCTGGAGGCGGTGCGCGACCGCCGCCTCAACACGATGGCGATGGCCGGGCTGATCGGCCGCGGCCCGATGGGCTGGGACGCGCTGCTCGCCGACGACCGGTACGCGCAGACGCGCGGCCGTCTCGAGGGGATGGCGTGATGCAGACCGATCTCGCCTGGGCGCTCGCCAACAGCGAGCTGATCCACGACCGCGACGCGCTCGAACAGGCGATCGTGCGCATGGCCGCTCGCATCCACAACGATTTCGCCGGCAGCCGTCCGCTGCTGCTGACCGTGATGCACGGCGGGATGCCGTTCGCGTCGCGGCTGGCGATGGAACTCGGCGCGCGCGGCTTCGACCTTGAATTCGACTACCTGCATGCCACCCGCTACCGCGGCGCCACGCTCGGCGGCGCGCTGGTGTGGAAACACCGCCCGGCCACGCCGCTGCGCGGGCGACGCGTGCTGCTCGCCGACGACATCGTCGACGAGGGCCACACGCTGCATGCCATCACCCGGTGGTGCCGCGAACAGGGGGCGGCCGAGGTGCGCATCGCCGCGCTCGCGGTGAAGCGCCACAACCGCTGCGTGCCGGGCGTGGCCGCCGACTACGCGGGCGTCCAGGTGCCGGACCGCTACGTGTTCGGCTACGGCATGGACTTCCACGAGCAGGGTCGCAACCTGCCGGCGATTTACGCGCTGAAGGAGTGACCGTGGCCGAGGCGATCGAGCTGGCGGTGATCGGCGGCACCGGGCTGTATCGGCTGGCCGCGCTGGAGGACGTGCAGACCCACGAACCGGAGACGCGCTTCGGCGCGCCGTCCGGGCCGGTCCGGCTGGGCCGCCTGCACGGCCGGCGGGTGGCGTTCCTCGCCAGGCACGGCGAGGGCCATTCGCTGCCGCCGCACCGCATCAACTACCGCGCCAACCTCGCCGCGCTGCAGGCGCTCGGGGCTACCCGCGTGCTGGCGCTGAACACCGTCGGCGGCATCACCGAGCGCTTCGGCCCGCGCGTGCTGGCGTGTCCAGACCAGATCATCGATTACACCTGGGGCCGCGTCTCGACGATCTGGGACGAAGCCGGCGGCGAGCCGCTGCACGTTGACATGGGCGAGCCGTACGACCGCACGCTGCGGCACACGCTGCTGGACGCGGCCGCGTGCGCCGGCGTGGCGGTGGTGGACGGTGGCTGCTACGGCGCCACCCAGGGGCCGCGTCTGGAGACGCGCGCCGAGATCGCGCGCCTGCGCCGCGACGGCTGCGACCTGGTGGGCATGACCGGCATGCCGGAGGCCGCGCTCGCGCGCGAGTTCGGCTTCGCCTATGCCTGCCTGGCGATCGTCGCGAACTGGGCCGCCGGCGCCGGGCCCGATCCCGACGAGGTGATCACCCTGCAGGACGTGCTCGACAACGTCGCCGCGGCGACCGCGCAGCTGCCGGCGCTGCTGCACGCGCTGCTGGACGCGTGACCGCCGGCACACCGGCTCGACCGTTCGTCCGACAACCGCAGCGGCCGCGTTGTGCGCCGCCGGGCGGCGTGCGCATACTCGGCCCGCGTCCGGGCGGCCACGCCGGCGCGACACACACAGCATGAGGTCACGAGGGATATGCAGTACGGCACCGTGAAGTGGTTCAACGACGCGAAAGGATTCGGGTTCATCGCGCCGGAAGACGGAAGCGCCGATGTGTTCGTGCACTACAGCGCGATCAACTCCAAGGGCTTCCGCACCCTGAAGGAAGGCCAGCGGGTGAGCTACGAGGTCACCCAAGGCCCGAAAGGCGCCCAGGCCACGGGCGTCACCATCGCAGGCTGAGGTCCGGTCTCCGATTTCCAAGGCCCCGCCCCGGCGGGGCCTTTTGTTTTGGCGCGCAGCGGTGTGGCCGTGCGCTAGGCTCGAAATCCCGGGAGCGTGGCGCCATGGCATCCGACACCCACGAGGTCGCCAACCAGCCGCCGGAGTTCGCGCCGCGCGACCTGTGGGCGGACGATGCGGCGTTGCGCGAGGGCATCGCGCGCGAGGGCGCGGCGGGTTTCGATGCGCGGCTGCACGCCTACGCGCGGGTCGCGGGCAGCGAGGTGTACGCGCTCGGCTGGGACGCGCACCGCGACCGTCCGCGGCTGCGCACCCACGACCGCTTCGGTCACCGCATCGACGTGGTCGAGTTCCACCCGAACTACCACGCCATCATGCGCGCCGCGATCGCGCATGGCGTTGCCGGGCTGTCCTGGACCGAGGCGGCGCCGGGAGCGCACGTGGCGCGTGCGGCGCTGAGCTATCTGCACCACCAGGTCGAGCCCGGCACCAGCTGTCCGCTGACGATGACGCACGCGGCGGTGCCGGTGTTGCGGCAGGAGTCCGCCTTGCGCGAATGGGCCGACAAGGCGATCGCCTGCGAGTACGACCTGCGCGACGTGCCGGCCGCGCGGAAGGCGGGCGTCACCGTCGGCATGGGCATGACCGAGAAGCAGGGCGGCAGCGACGTGCGCGCCAACACCACGCGTGCTGTGCCGCTGCAGGTGGCTGGCGAGTACGTGCTGACCGGCCACAAGTGGTTCTTCTCCGCGCCGATGTCCGACGGCTTCCTGGTGCTGGCGCAGGCGCCGGGCGGGCTGACCTGTTTCCTCCTACCGCGTTGGCGGCCGGACGGCACGCGCAACGCGTTCCGGCTGATGCGGCTGAAGGACAAGCTCGGCGACTGGTCGAACGCGTCCTCGGAAGTGGAGTTCGACGCGGCGTGGGCGCATCGCGTGGGCGAGGAGGGCCGCGGCGTGCCCACCATCATCGCGATGGTGATGCTGACGCGGCTGGATTGCATGGCCGGCGCGGCGGCCGAGATGCGCATGGCGCTGGCGCAGGCGCTTCATCACGCGCGCCACCGCGCGGCGTTCGGCAAGCGGCTCGTCGAGCATGCGCTGATGCGCAACGTGCTGGCCGACCTCGCGCTCGAATCGGAAGCGGCGACCGCGCTGATGCTGCGCGTGGCCGGTGCCGTCGACCGTGCCCCGGACGATCCGCACGAAGCGGCGTTCGCGCGCATCGCCACCGCGATCGGCAAGTACTGGCTGTGCCGCCGTGCGCCGGCGTTCGTCAACGAGGCGCAGGAATGCCTGGGCGGCGCGGGCTATGTCGAGGAATCGATGCTGGCGCGCCTGTACCGGCAGGCGCCGCTCAACTCGATCTGGGAAGGCAGCGGCAATATCCAGTGCCTGGACGTGCTGCGCGCGTTGGCGAAGGAGCCAGCGACGGGCGCGGCGATCGCCGCCGAACTGCAGGCCGCCGCCGGCCTGCACCCGGCGCTGGATGCCGAGGCCCGTGCGCTGTCGGCGATGCTGCAGGGCGGCGCCATCGACGAGGCGCGCGCGCGCGCCGTCGTCGAACGCACCGCGTTGGCGCTGCAGGCGGCGCTGTTGCTGCGCGCGGGCGGTCCGGCCGCCGAGGCGTTCTGCCGCAGCCGGTTGCAGGGCGAGCACGGGCTGGCGATGGGCACCCTCCCGGTCGATGCGCCGTTCGACGCGCTGATCGAACGCGTGCTGCCGACGTGACTTGCCCCGAGCCGCTGGCGCTGCAGGAGCGGCTGTAGGAGCGGCTGTTGGGGCGGCTGTAGGAGCGGCTTCAGCCGCGATCAAGCCGTCGAACTTGTGGTCGCGGCTGAAGCCGCTCCTACGTTGGCGCCAGAGCCGCGGCGCCGAACAGGTCCTCCTGCGCGACCGGCGAATACGCCGCATCGGTGAACCCGGACAGCCCCACGCCGACCAGCCGGTAGCGCGTGCGCGACGGCAGTGCGACCCGCGCGCGAAGCTCCAGCGCGATGACACACAGCGTGTCCAGCGACGTCGGCGGCAGCGGCGGGGTCAGGCTGCGGGTGAGAATGCGGAAGTCGGCGGTCTTGAGCTTCAGCACCACGGTGCGTGCGATCCGCCCGGGATGCCGCTCGCGCTCGCGCAGGTAGGCGGCCCAGGTCTTCTCGGCCATGCGGCGGATGTGCGGTTCCAGTTCGTCCAGTCGCAGGTCGGTTTCGAACGTGTCCTCGGAGGAGATCTGCACGGTCGGGCGCTCCGGCTGCACCGGGTGCTCGTCGATGCCGTGCGCGAGCTCGTGCAGGCGGCGACCCCAGCGACCGAAGCGTTCCTCCAGCAGCGCCGGCGGCAGCGCACGCAGGTCGGCCACCGTGGCTGCGCCCAGTTCGCGCAGCTTGCCGTCCATCACCTTGCCGACGCCCGGCAGGCGCGCCACCGGCAGCGGCGCGAGGAACGCCTCGACCTGGTGCGGGCGCACCACGAACAGCCCATCCGGTTTGCGCCAGTCGGACGCGATCTTGGCGACGAACTTGTTCGGCGCCACGCCGGCCGACGCGGTCAGCTGCAGTTCCTCGCGGATCGCGCCGCGGATCGCCTGCGCGATCGCCGTGGCGGTCGGCAGGTCGGACTTCGATGCGGTCACGTCGAGGTAGGCCTCGTCGAGCGAGAGCGGTTCGATCAGGTCAGTGTGGCGCGCGAAGATCTCGCGCACCTGGCGCGAGACCGCCTTGTAACGGGCGAAGTCCGGCGGCACGAACACCGCGTCCGGGCACAGCTTCTCGGCGCGCACCGCCGGCATCGCCGACCGCACCCCGAAAGCGCGCGCCTCGTAGCTCGCCGCGCACACCACCGAGCGTGCGCCGCGCCAGGCCACCACCACCGGGCGGCCGCGCAGCGACGGGTCGTCGCGCTGTTCCACCGACGCGTAGAACGCGTCCATGTCGACGTGGATGATCTTGCGCACGGCCGGCGGCATAGCGCCCATGGTCGCGCAATCGGACACGCCGCGCTTGCCCGCTTCACGGCCGGTTTGGCAGGCTGCCGGGCGAACAAGCCAACGGGGGCCGGCCGTGCCACGCCATTTCTCGATGATCCGCGACTTCCACCTCGCGGACTGGTTCACCCTCGCCAACGCGTTCTGCGGTACCGGCGCGATCTTCGCCGCGATGCGCTTCCTGCAGGAGGGCGTGGTGCGCGACCTGCTGGTCGGCATGGCGCTGATCCCGCTCGCGTTCGTGTTCGACGCGCTCGACGGCCGCATCGCGCGCTGGCGCCAGCGCGCCTCCACGCTCGGCCGCGAGCTGGATTCGCTGGCCGACGTGATCTCCTTCGGCGTCGCGCCCGCGGCGCTGGCCTATGCCTGCGGCATGCAGGGCGGCTGGGACTGGGCGGTGCTCAGCTATTTCGTCGGCTGCGGCGTCAGCCGCCTGGCGCGCTACAACGTCACCGCCGAGCAGCTGTCCGGCGCTGCCGGCAAGGTGACCCACTTCGAGGGCACGCCGATTCCGACCAGCCTCGCGCTGGTGGTGGTGCTGGCGGTGGCGGCGATGCAGGGTGCGCTCGGCGAGCGCCTGTGGCTGGGCGTGGTGGAGCTCGGGCCGTGGCAGCTGCATCCGCTGGTGCTGATGTTCGCGCTGTCCGGTTCGCTGATGATCAGCAAGACCCTGCGCATTCCGAAGCCCTGAGCGCGACATAACGGGAACGCGCGCGGGCGGTTGTTATGATCGCCGGCGATTCCATGGAGGCGGCGATGGCAGCGACGGCGGGCAGCGATTTCGAGGCACTGGCGCGGCAGTACTGGGACTTCTGGACCGACGCCATGCGCCAAGGCGCGGCGGCAGCGGGGGCGCAGGGCGCCGAGTCGGCGGCGCGCACGCCGCAGGCCGCCTGGGAGCGGATGGGCGAGGAGGCCATGCAGACGCTCGGCGCGCAGGCGCGCGGCTGGTACGGCCAGATGCAGCAGCTCGCGGCGCAGTTCGCCGGACGCGCGCCGGACGCGCGCGAGGTCGCCGAGACGTGGCGGCGGATGCTGTCCGGCGCCGGCGGCGGCAACGTGTTCGCCGAGCTGCTGCGTGGCATGCAGGGGCCCGGCCAGCAGGGCTTCGACGCCTGGTACGAGCAGGTGCGCCCGTTCCTGCAGGGCCTGCCGATGGATGCCTGGCAGCGCGAGGCGCGCAGCTGGCTCGGGCTGCCGGCGTTCGGCTTCGCCCGCGAGCACCAGGAGCGCTGGCAGAAGCTCGCGCAGGCCCATCTCGATTACGTCGAACAGAGCGGCGCCTACCAGGCGCTGCTGGCGGAGGCGACCCAGGACGCGTTCGGGCGCTTCGAGCGCAAGCTCGCCGAACGCGGCGAGGGCGCGCAGCCGGTGACCAGCGCGCGTGCGCTGTTCGATCTGTGGATCGACGCCGCCGAGGAGGCCTACGCCGAGGTCGCGCTGTCGCCCCGTTTCCGCGACGCCTACGGCCGCTTCGTCAACGCACAGATGCGATTGCGCGCCGGCGTGCAGCGCGAGGTGGAACAGCTGTGCAGCCAGTTCGGCATGCCGACGCGCACCGAGATGGATGCCGCGCACCGCAAGATCACCCAGCTGGAACGCGAGCTGCGCCGTCTGCGCGACACGCTGCCCGACCAGGCAGCGCCGGCGGCGGCCGAGCGTACGCAGGCCAAGCCGCGCCGCGCGAGCACCGCATCCGACACGCCGCGGCCCAAGCGCGCCGCGCCAGCCGCGCCTGCGAAGGGCGGCAAGAAGAAGAGGGCAGGCTGATGGGCACGCCGATCGAGATCACCCCTGAAACGTTGGGCCAGGAAACCGCACGCGTGCAGGGCAAGCTCGCCGCCAGCGCGGACACCCTGCGCCGGATCGGCGCGGTCGATTACGGCGCCACCCGCAAGGAGGAAGTCTGGCGCGACGGCAAGGTGGTGCTGTACCGCTACCGCGGCGAGCGCGCGCCGACGGCGAAGATCCCGCTGCTGATCTGTTACGCGCTGGTCAATCGGCCGTACATGGTCGACCTGCAGAGCGACAAGTCGCTGGTGCGCGGCATGCTGGAGCGCGGCGAGGACGTCTACATCCTCGACTGGGGCTACGCGGACCGCAGCGACCGCTACCTCGAGCTCGAGGACTACATCCAGCGCTTCCTCGGCGGTGCGATCGACCACGTGCGCCAAGCGCACCGGCTGGACGCGATCAACCTGCTCGGCATCTGCCAGGGCGGCACGTTCTCGCTGTGCTACGCGGCGTTGAACCCGCACAAGGTGCGCAACCTCATCACGATGGTCACGCCGGTGGATTTCCACACGCCGGACAACATGCTGTCGCACTGGACGCGCGAGCTCGACGTCGACCTGTTCGTCGACACGCTCGGCAACGTGCCGGCCGACCTGATGAACTGGTGCTACCTCACGCTGAAGCCGTGGCGGCTGTTCGTGCAGAAGTACGTGGGCATGGTCGATCTGCTCGACGACGCCAAGGCGATGGAGGACTTCCTCCGCATGGAGAAATGGATTTTCGATTCGCCGGACCAGACCGGCGAGGCGTTCCGCCAGTTCATCAAGCAGTTCTACCAGGCCAACGGCTTCGTCAACGGCGGCGTCCGCATCGGCGAGCGCACGGTGGACCTGCGCAACGTCGACATGCCGGTGCTCAACATCTACGCCGAGCAGGACCATCTGGTACCGCCGGACGCGTCGCGCGCGCTGCGCGGGCTGGCAGGTACGGACGACTACACAGAGCTGTCGTTCAAGGGCGGCCACATCGGCATCTACGTCTCCGGTCGCGCGCAGCGCGAGGTGCCGAGCGCCATCCACGACTGGCTGGCGCGGCGCGCATGATGCGGTGGGCCGCGCTTGCGCTGGCGTTGCTGGCCGGCATGGCGGCGGCCGCTCCGCCGCCGCAGGCGGAGCGCGAGATTGGGCGGCTGATCGACGCGCTCGGAAGCTCCGGTTGCCGCTTCCAGCGCAACGGCGACTGGCACGACGCGAAGGCCGCGCAGGAGCATCTGCGTCGCAAGTACGACTACCTGCGTCGCCGCGAGCTGGTGGCCAGCGCCGAGCAGTTCATCGAACGCGCCGCCACCCGCAGCAGCATGAGCGGCAAGCCCTACACGGTGCGCTGCGGCGGGCGCGCCGAGGAGCCCTCGGCGCAGTGGTTGGGGCGGCAGCTGCAGGCGCTGCGGCGCGCGACTTCGCCTTCACCCTGAGCCGTTAGAGTGCCTCTGCGACCTCAGCCGAGGCACCCCCATGGCCACCCAGACCCATCCGCACCGCCCGTTCACGCGTTCCCTTCACGACCGCATGATCGCCGGCGTCCTGGGCGGCATCGCGTGGCGGATGGGCTGGAATCCCGCCCTGCTGCGACTGGCGTTCGTGCTGGTGACGGTGGTGTCGATGGTGTTTCCCGCCGTCCTGCTGTATCTGATCCTGTGGCTGCTGATGCCCGAAGAAGGCTACTGAACCGCGCCGCACGCGCCGCGCTGGCGCTGCTGGGCGCGCTGTGGGCGTCGCCGAACACACTGCTGGGCTTGCTGGCCGGGCTCGCCACGTTGCCGCTGGGCGCGCGTCCGCGCTGGCGCGCACACGACCTCGCGCTGGTGTTCCACCGGTTTCCGTTCGGGCCGGGCGGGGCGATCACGTTCGGCAACGTGATCCTGCACACCGGCCAGGACCTCGACGTGACGGTACGCACCTACGCCCACCGCGCCGGCCGTGGTGCCGAGGCGCCGGTGCGGCTCTCCGACCACGAGCGCGCGCACGTCTACCAGTACATGGCGCTGGGGCCGCTGTTCCTGCCGCTGTACCTGCTGTGCGGCGGGATCAGCGTGCGCAACCCGTTCGAACGCGCCGCCGACCGCTACGCCCGCACTGGGCGGGGCTGGTGGCCGTGGGCGCGCGGCTGACCGGCGGGCGTCAGGACACCAGTCCACGCCGCACCGCGTAACGCACCAGCTCGGCGGTGTTGCGCATGTGCAGCTTGTCGAGCACGCGCGCGCGGTGGTTCTCCGCGGTCTTCACGCTGATGTCGAGCTTGCGCGCGATCTCCTTGGTGGTGAGTCCATCGGCGATCAGATGGAACACCTCGCGCTCGCGCGCGGTGAGGGTGCCGTACGGATCAGCGCTGTCGCGCTCGGGGTGCTGCAGCTGCTCGGCCAGGGTGCGCGCGGCCTGCGGCCCGAAATACGCGTTGCCGGCGTGCAGGCTGCGCACCGCGGTGACCAGCTCGGAGGTCGGGCTGTCCTTCACGAGATAGCCCGAAGCGCCCGCGCGCACCACGCGCAGCACGTACTCCTCCTCCTGGTGCATGGTCAGCACCAGCACGCGCGCCTGCGGGATGCGCTCCTGCAGGCGGCGCACCACCTCGATGCCGTTGAGCCGCGGCATCGACAGGTCGACCACGATCACGTCGGGGTGGCTGGTCTCCGCCTTCTCGAGGGTCTCGATGCCATCGCCCGCCTGGGCGACCACCTCGATGTCGCCGGCGGCTTCCAGCACGCCCACGAGGCTTTCACGCACCAGCGTGTGGTCGTCGGCGATCAGGACACGGATGGGCCTCATGCGCGCAAAGTGCGCGCGCGATCACGCGGCGTCAAGCGGTACCCGGATGCGGATGCGGGTGCCGGCCCCCGGGGCCGAGCGCAGCTCGAAGCGCCCGCCGTACAGGCGCGCGCGCTCGCGCATGCTGCCCAGGCCGCTGCCGCCGCTGCGCAGGGCCCGTTCCGGGTCGCAGCCACGGCCGTCGTCGGCCACTTCCAGCACCGCGTCGCCGCCTTCCTGGCGCAGACGCAGGGTGATCTGGCGGGCATGCGCGTGGCGGATGGCGTTGCTGAGCGCCTCTTGGGCCACCCGGAACAGCAGCGTCTGCAGTTCGCCGTGCAGCTCCGGCACGCGGTCCAGCTCGACGTCGATCGCCGGCCCGCCGCCTTCGCCCAGGCTGCGCGCCAGCCAGCGCAGCGACGGCTCGAGCCCGAGGTCGTCGAGCATCGGCGGACGCAGCAGGCGCGAGAGCTTGCGGGTGTCCTCCAAGGTCGTGCTGCACAGCGCGATCGCCGATTCCAGCTTGGCGCGCAGCGCGTCGCTGCCGGGCGGCAACTCGCTGCCGAGCAGGGCCAGCCGGTGCTTGAGCGCGGTGAGGTTCTGGCCGATGCCGTCGTGCAGGTCGCGCGCGAGCCGGCGGCGCTCGTCCTCCTGCACCCGCCACACCGCGCGGCCGAGCCGGCGGAACTCGGCTTCGTTGGCCTCGATGCGGGCGAGCAGCCGCTGGTACTGCTCGCGCAGCGCCGCGGGGTCCTCGCCGCCGATCATCGCGCCGCTCCGGCGGCCAAACGCTCGCCCTGCAGCATGCGGACCTCGGCGCTGGCATCGAAGCCGGCGAGCAGCGAGGGCGGGATCGCCGCCCGCAGCACGCCGAGTGCCGCAACAGCGTCGCGCCGCGCCATCGTCGCGCCCGCCTCGTCGCCGCGCGCGGCGAACGCGCGCGCACCGAGCCCATGCAGGCGGAACGCGCGCAGGTAGGTCTTGCCGCGCAACAGGCCGGTCGCCTCGCGATAGTGACGCACGGCCGCGGCGGGGTCGTCGGCGAGCGCGCGCTGGATCGCCTGCTCAAGCCACAGCAGGCGCAGCCCGACGTGGCCGAGCTCGGCGGTCTGCGTGCCGGCTTCCGGGTCGCCGGCGAGCAGCGCGATCTGCGTCTGCAGCTGCGGCACGCCCGCGCCGTCGGCCAGCCGGCGCGCGCTGGCGAGCGCGCGGGCGGCGTCGTCGGTGCGGCCGGCGCGCTGGTGCAGGGTAGTGCGCAGCGCCGCGGCGATCGCCTGCTGCTCGGAGGACGCTTGGGCGATCAGCGGCGCCAGCGCGTCGAGCTCCTGTGCGGCCCGCGCGTCGGCATGCGCGGCCAGCAGCACCTGCACGCGCAGCAGGCGTGCGTCGGTCTCGCCGCGTGGGTCCTGGCGGCTCTCGAACAGGGTGCGCGCCTTGTCGGCCTGTTCCAGCGCCGCCGCCAGCCGGCCCTGCCACAGGTCGAGTTCGGCGAGGTTGCGCCGGCTCACCGCCAGCTCTTCCAGCATCTGCGCCTGGGCGGCGGTCTGCAGCGAGCGCTCCAGCCGCTGGCGCGCCTCATCCCAGCGCCCGCGCGCGATGTCGAGCAGGGCGAGGTTCTGCGCCGTGCGCACGTCGCCGGTGCGGTCGCCGAGCTTGGCGTAGGCGGCGGCCGCCTGCTGCCAGAACGCCTGCGCGTTGTCGTAGGCGCCGAGCTGGTAATGCGCGAAGCCGACGTGGTTGAGCGTCTCGGCGACGCCGTGGCTGTCGCCGACCTGCTGCAGCGCCTGCAGCGCACGGCGGTAGGCGTCCAGCGCCGCCGGGAAATCGCCGCGCTCTTCGGCGAGCAGGCCGAGCTCGTTGTCGACGGTGGCGAGCCCGGCGCGGTCGCCGAGCGACTCGTACAGCGCACGTGCCTGCTGCAGGTGGCTGGCGGCGGCGTCGAACTGGCGGCGCAGGCCGAGCACGCCGGCGAGGTTGCGCAGGCTGGTGGCGACGCCGCGGCGGTTGCCTACCTTCCCGCGCAGCTCGACCGCGCGGCGGTATTGCTCCTCTGCATCGGCGGTCTGGCCGAGCCGGCCGTAGCCGACGCCGAGCGCGTTGACCGTCTCGGCCTCGCCGTATACGTCGCGGCTGCGCTTGAACAGCACCAGCGCCCGCAGCAGGTAGTCCTCGACCGCGCGGCGGGCGTCGCCCTGCAGGATCGAGAACTTGCCGAGCTCGAACCACAGGCGTGGATCGCCGTCGTCGCGCTGAGCCAGCGCGCGCAGCGTGTTGGCCGCGGCCTCGAACTGGCCGTCGGCGCCGAGCGCGCGCGCGAGGTTGAGCGCGGCCCAGGTGTCGTC